>NZ_JBEZBX010000045.1:0-1237 GCF_040647275.1 Lentzea sp. NPDC042327 | reverse complement strand
TAAGTTCGGCGGCGACCTACTCTCCCACACCGTAACCAGTGCAGTACCATCGGCGCAGAAGGGCTTAACTACCGGGTTCGGAATGGGACCGGGTGTTTCCCCAACGCTATAACCACCGAAACACTATGAAATTACAACCAGCAACCCCGCAAGGGTCGCGATCGGTTCTGGTTGTTCTTCCAGAACCGCACAGTGGATGCGTAGCGTCTTCGTAACAAGTCCTCGGCCTATTAGTACCAGTCAGCTCCAACCGTTACCGGTCTTCCACCTCTGGCCTATCAACCCAGTGGTCTAGCTGGGGGCCTTAACCCACAAAGGGTGGGATACCTCATCTTGGAACGAGCTTCCCGCTTAGATGCCTTCAGCGGTTATCCCTTCCGAACGTAGCCAACCAGCAATGCTCTTGGCAGAACAACTGGCACACCAGCGGTCCGTCCGTCCCGGTCCTCTCGTACTAGGGACAGCCTTCCTCAAGTATCCTACGCGCGCGGCGGATAGGGACCGAACTGTCTCACGACGTTCTAAACCCAGCTCGCGTACCGCTTTAATGGGCGAACAGCCCAACCCTTGGGACCTACTCCAGCCCCAGGATGCGACGAGCCGACATCGAGGTGCCAAACCATGCCGTCGATATGGACTCTTGGGCAAGATCAGCCTGTTATCCCCGGGGTACCTTTTATCCGTTGAGCGACCACGCTTCCACAAGCCATGGCCGGATCACTAGTTCCGACTTTCGTCCCTGCTCGACCCGTCAGTCTCACAGTCAAGCTCCCTTGTGCACTTGCACTCGACACCTGATTGCCAACCAGGCTGAGGGAACCTTTGAGCGCCTCCGTTACTCTTTGGGAGGCAACCGCCCCAGTTAAACTACCCACCAGGCACTGTCCCTGATCCGGATCACGGACCGAGGTTAGACATCCAATACGACCAGAGTGGTATTTCAACGATGACTCCACAACCACTGGCGTGGCCGCTTCACAGTCTCCCACCTATCCTACACAAGCCGAATCGAACACCAATACCAAGCTATAGTAAAGGTCCCGGGGTCTTTCCGTCCTGCCGCGCGTAACGAGCATCTTTACTCGTAATGCAATTTCGCCGGGCCTGCGGTTGAGACAGTCGAGAAGTCGTTACGCCATTCGTGCAGGTCGGAACTTACCCGACAAGGAATTTCGCTACCTTAGGATGGTTATAGTTACCACCGCCGTTTACTGGCGCTTAAGTTCTCAGCTTCGCC
>NZ_JBEZBX010000044.1:0-1294 GCF_040647275.1 Lentzea sp. NPDC042327 | reverse complement strand
CTTGGGTTCTAGGGATCGTTGCAACACCTGAAGTTGTTCAGGGGTTGCAGTGTTCGAGATCCGTGAGGACCGGTCGCCGCAGGGAGCGAAGAAGCTGGTGGCGGAACGTCGCCAATATCTTGATCTTGTGGCGAGGGGTGTGGGCACCGCGCAGGCGTGCCGGATGGTCGGGATCAACCGGCGGACCGGGCACCGGTGGCGGTATGGACGAGCAGCTCAGGCCGGGCGGAAGGCAAACCTGCCTCCCGCCCGGCCTGAGCCGTCTTCGGGCAGGTTCCTGTCGGCCGATGAGCGGATCGTGATCGCCGATGGACTGAGAGCAGGCCGCTCACTCCGGTGGATCGCGGCGGAGGTGGGCCGGCCGCCGTCCACGATCAGCCGGGAGATCAAGCGCAACGCCCATCCCGGTTCGGGTGACTATCGGCCGCACGCGGCCCAGGACCGGGCCGACCAGCGTCGGCCGCGCCCGAAGACGGGCAAGATCGCCGCCTGCCCCGAACTGCACGCTCTGGTGCAGGGCATGCTGGAGGACCGGTTCAGCCCCGAGCAGATCAGCCGCCGGCTGCGCCGTGATCATCCCGACCGGCCGGAGCTGCACGTGACCCACGAGACGATCTATCAGACCCTCTATCTGCAAGGCCGGGGCGAGCTGCGCCGCGAACTGGCCCGCGCGCTGCGCACCGGCCGCACCGTGCGCAAACCCCGCCGCACCGGCGAAGCCCGCCAGCCCCGGTTCACCCACCCGATGATCATGATCAGCGACCGGCCCGCCGAGGCCGAGGACCGCGCCGTTCCCGGGCACTGGGAAGGAGACCTGATCATCGGTGGCGGCGGCACCTCGGCGATCGGCACCCTGGTCGAACGCGCCACCCGCTATGTCCTGCTCGTGCATCTGCCCGCACGCCACGACGCCGAGACCGTCCGCGACGGCCTCATCCACACGATCTCCACCCTGCCCGCTCACCTGCGGCAATCCCTGACCTGGGACCAAGGCTCCGAGATGGGCCGCCACCACGAGTTCAGCGTCGCCACCGGCATGCCCGTCTACTTCTGCGACCCCCACAGCCCCTGGCAGCGCGGTTCCAACGAGAACACCAACGGCCTGCTGCGTCAGTACTTCCCCAAAGGCAGCGACCTGTCCGCTCACAGCGCCGACGAGCTGGCCGCTGTCGCGGCCCAGCTCAACCGCCGCCCACGCAAAACGCTCGGCTGGGACACCCCAGCCGAGCGCTTGACTAAACTCCTGACCAAAGCCAGTTGATCACCTGTGTTGCAACGACCCCTGGAATTCGCC
>NZ_JBEZBX010000042.1:0-3954 GCF_040647275.1 Lentzea sp. NPDC042327 | reverse complement strand
AAACGCTCGGCTGGGACACCCCAGCCGAGCGCTTGACTAAACTCCTGACCAAAGCCAGTTGATCACCTGTGTTGCAACGACCCCTGGAATTCGCCGCCGGGGGCCTTTTGCCTGTGTCGCTCAGTGCTGCTCGACGGGCGGTGAGGCCCGCTTCCGCCGCTCCGGCTGCCACGCCTGCCGGTAGTCGCTGGGCGACACCCCGACCTGCTTCAGGAAGTGGTGCCGCAGGTTGTTCGCCGTGCCGATGCCGCTCAACGCCGCGATCTTCTCCACCGGCAGGTCGGTCGACTCCAGCAGCGCCTGCGCGCTGGCGATGCGTTCGTTGAGCAGCCACTGCAACGGCATGGTTCCGGTGGCCGCGTGCAGGCGGCGGTAGAACGTCCGCGGGCTCACGGCGGCGCGGCGGGCCAGGGCGTCGATGGTCAGCGGTTCGTCCAGGCGTTCGCGGGCCCAGTCGAGGGCCGCGGTCATGCCCGCGCTCGTGAGGACGTTGCCGTCGTCGACGTGGAGGACCGAGTCGTCGACCCGCACCGCGGGGTAGCGCTCGGCGAGCAGTGCGGTGTGCATCCAGTGGGCCGTTGCTCTGCGGCCGTCGAGGAGGCCCGCTTCGGCCAGTGCGAAGGCGCCGACGCAGAGGGAAACGATGCGGGCGCCGGCCTCGTGGGCCCCGCGGAGGGCGGAGACCAGGGCGGGTGGGACCGGGGCATTGTCCTCGATGACCTCCTCCGGCACCCACGGGACGATGACGGTGTCCGCTCGTGCGAGGGTCGGGGTGCGGCGTGCCGAAGACGGCCGCGGGGATGCCCAGTTCGTAGAGGTCCAGGACGCCGAAGTCGTCGGGCACGACCAGGGCGACGGAGCCGGCGGTCATGCGACCCAGCCTATGGCAGGAATTTGGTGGACGGGGGCATTCCGGTCACTGGTTGCGGTGATCACCGGTGGCGAAGCTGGAGCCATGACGACTGAGGCGATCACGGTGCTGGGGCTGGGCAACCTCGGACGTGCCGTGGCGGAGGCGTTCCTGCGGGGCGGGCACCCCACGACGGTGTGGAACCGTTCTGCCGCAAAGGCTTTGGCGCTCGTGGAGGGTGGTGCGACCGCGGCGGCCACCGTCGGGGAGGCGGTCGCGGCGGGTGAGCTCGTGGTCGTGGCCGTGCTCGACCAGCGGGCGGTGCGGGAGGTGCTGCACGGGGTGGACGTGCGGGGGCGGGTGTTGGTGAACCTCACCTCCGGCACGCCGGACGAGGCGCGCGCGGTGGCGCGGTGGGCCGGGGAGAACGGCGCGGAGTACCTGCACGGCGCGGTCTACGCGGTGCCGCAGACGATCGGGACCGCGGCGTCGTCGATCAACTGCAGCGGTTCCGCCGCGGTGCACGAGCGGTGGCGGGAGCGGTTGGGGCTGCTCGGGAAGGTCACGTTCCTCGGCGCCGACGCCGGGCGCGCGTCTGGGTACGACGTGGCGGTCCTGGCCGGGATGTACGGGCTGATCGGCGGGTTCCTGCACGCGGCGGCGCTGGCGCGGGCCGGTGGTATCAAGGCCACCGAGCTCACGCCGATGTTGTTGTCGTGGCTGGTGGACCTGCACCCCGCGCTGGTCGCGTTCGCCGAGGAGGTCGACTCGGCCGCCTACGCCGGCGGGGAGTCGAGCCTCGCGATGAACCAGAGCGGGCTGGCCACGCTGATCCGCGCCGCCGAGGCGCAGGGCGTGCCGTTCGCGGGGCTCGACGCCGTCAAGGCGCTGGTCGACCGGCAGGTCGCCGAAGGGCGGGGCGCGGAGAGCCTGGCCCGCGCCGTCGAGTCCCTCGGCGGCTCACCCCGGCGTGCGGGCTGACAGCAGGAACACCGGGCGAGCCGCCCTGCTCAACCGCAGGTGCTCGGGTTCCAGTCGGTGATGACCCAGCCGGAGCCGACCTTCTCGACGACGAACGTGCCCAGCCGCGGGCCGCCCTCGACGGTCAGCGCGCAGGAGTCGATGGTGACCTTGGTGGAGGTCGGGGTCTTCAGCATCTCGGGCGGGAACATGACCTGCTGGTACCGGTCGACGTTGGTGACCTGCGCCCGCAGCCCCTTCACCGCGGCGGCGCAATCGCTTGCGCCCTGGGCGTTCGCGAACTTCTGGCGGGTGTCGTCGCGCAGGATCAGCGTGCAGGCGCGGGTCGTGTCGGCGAAGGACACGTGCTTGTAGAACATGCCGACGGTGCCCTGCAGGCCCGCGGGTGCGGACAGTCCCTGTGCCGCACCGGTCACGCCGCCGCTGTCCTGCGCGATGTCGCCGGGGTCGTCGGTGCCGAAGAAGTGGTTGTAGGCCCAGATCGCCGAGCCCAGCACGACGAGGAACGTCAGCACGCGCCAGAAGAGCGCGCTGCCGAGGATGAACAGCACCCACCGCAGCCGGTTGCCGGGGCCCGGCCTGGGTGCCTGCGGCGCTTGGCCGGTGGCCTCCTGGTAGCGCTGGAACTCCTGGAAGCGCTGGAACTCCTGGAACTGCCGGAGCTGTTCGGGGTCCATCGGGGGCTGCGGCGGCTGCGGGGGCTGCCGGGGTGCGAGGTCCTTGCCGGGCTCGTCCGTCACAGGTCACATCATGCCGATTTGGAGTGGCCGTACACAGTCGAGTACTCTTTTCCTGGTTCTACCGAAGACCGCTGGTTTTCTCCGCGAGGAGAACGAAGGCCCCGTTGCAACACGGGCGGCCCGCGCAGGGAGGACGAGGCTCAGCTTGTCGTGACGCCCCGTGCTGCTTGTGCGCGTGGGCGTTTTTGTTGTTTCGGAGCCTTCTCGAACCGGCGGTCACCCAGCCCAGAGAGGAGGCGATCATGGCGAAGCCCAGCAAGGTTACGGCGGTCGCTGAGCTCGCGGACCAGTTCCGCAGCAGCTCGGCAGCGGTTGTCACCGAGTACCGTGGCCTCTCCATGGCGCAGCTCACGACGCTGCGTCGCGCTCTCGGCGCGGGCACCAAGTACACCGTCGCGAAGAACACGCTGGTCAAGCTGGCCGCCGCGGACGCCGGCATCGAGGGCCTCGAGGCTCTCCTGTCCGGTCCGACCGCCATCGCGTTCGTCGAGGGCGAGCCCGTCGACGCCGCCAAGGCGATCCGCGACTTCGCGAAGGACAACAAGGCCCTGATCATCAAGGGCGGCTTCATGGATGGCCGCCCGCTCTCGGTCGACGAGGTCACGGCTATCGCCGACCTCGAAAGCCGTGAGGTGCTGCTCGCGAAGCTCGCGGGCGCGATGAAGGGCAACCTGGCCAAGGCCGCGGGTCTGTTCAACGCCCCGGCTTCCCAGGTCGCTCGCCTGGCTGCTGCCCTGCAGGAGAAGAAGGCCGAGTCGGCTCCCGCCGCCGAAGCCGACGCTCCCGCCGAAAGCTGATCACCCGAAGACACACCCGACGCTTTCGCGCGGGAAATTAGAAAGGACCGCCGATCATGGCGAAGCTCAGCACCGAAGAGCTGCTCGACGCGTTCAAGGAGATGACCCTCCTGGAGCTGTCGGCGTTCGTGAAGCAGTTCGAGGAGACCTTCGAGGTCACCGCCGCGGCTCCGGTCGCCGTCGCTGCCGCCGGCCCGGCCGGCCCCGCCGCCGCCGAGGTCGAGGAGAAGGACGAGTTCGACGTCGTCCTCGAGTCCGCCGGTGACAAGAAGATCCAGGTCATCAAGGTCGTCCGCGAGGTCGTCTCGGGCCTGGGCCTGAAGGAGGCCAAGGAGCTGGTCGAGTCCGCTCCGAAGCCGATCCTCGAGGGTGTCGCGAAGGACGTCGCGGACGCCGCCAAGGAGAAGCTCGAGGCCGCCGGCGCCAAGATCACCCTCAAGTGATCCGGGCCCCCTCGGGGGCTTGGCGTTCAGCCGCTTGAAACGGGCGTGCACCCACAACGGGGGTGCACGCCCGTTTGCTTTTGCCGTCACGCGGGGGGGGCGCCGGAGCGACACGGTAAGGGCGGGGGGCCGCCGGCGGTATG
>NZ_JBEZBX010000041.1:0-4127 GCF_040647275.1 Lentzea sp. NPDC042327 | reverse complement strand
TGCGGGCTGTTCGCCCGCACCGCCAGGAACCACCTCAGGCGCGACTCTCATCGAACGGGACCTCGACACAGGCCCTAGGCCGCCCCGCCCACCTCACGCTTCCAGCCACGCCGTGACGTTGCCAGCCGCTCGACGAGCTGCGTGATCACCAGCGTCGTGTGGTTGATCTCCAGCAGGTAGGCGACCTCCAGCGGGGACGGCAGGCGGTCCTGCGGGCGAGCCCGGTCAGGCCGCTCCTGCTCCGCGAGGAGACCGGTGCAGCTCCTCGCCAGCCACGCGGCGTTGGTGACGATCTTCGGGTGGTGCCGCTCGCTCACGCCGCGCGCCAGCAACCACCCCCACAGCCGGAGCTTCCTCAGCTGCCTCTGGAGCTGGTGGAGCTGCTCCTCGTGCTTCGGCCAGACCGGCATCCTGGAGCGCAGCAGCGCGTTCACCCGGCCGATGCGGGGCAACATCCACACGGCGGTGAGCCAGCTGGACAGCTCGCGCAGGACGTCGAGCTTCTTCGCCACCCACGCCGCCCATGTCGCGCGCAGCAACACCAGGAACGACATCCCGATGTGTGAACGCACCGCATCACGTTGCCGCGGCGGGAGATCAGCGAGCTGTCCTTCGAAGTCCGCGATCCACGCGCGGGCCTCGCCGAGCGGCAGCAGCGGTGCGATCAGGAGGAGCCAGGCCACCTCACGCGGCTGCACCGACAGCGACCGGACGACAAGGCAGTAGCGCACCGCGTAGAGCACGGCGACCACGCCGGCCACAGCGCCGGCGCCGGCGGGAACCTGCGACGCGTGGTCGCCGCCTTCGATCAGCACCGCGTAGAGCGCAGCCGCTCTGTCATAGCCGCCATCAGCGATCGGCAGCCAGACGGTGTTCACTCGGCGGTCTTCCCATCGGCGGGCCACGAGGGGACGAACCGCGGACGGTGCTCGGCGGAGACCCACCGCCCGTAGACCGTTGCCCGGTGCAGCTGGCGCCCCGAGCGCCCAGGGGTCGCGGCCCAGCGGGTGGCGACCTGGTTCAGCCGGCGCAGGCGCACCAGGACGGGGTACAACCGCGCTGGACTGAGGGCAGCCGCCTCCGCAAGTGCTGCCGTGTCGAGCTCGAGGTCGGGTCGTGCTGTCAGGGCCCGCAGCACGCGACCGGCGTGACGCCGCCGTCGCCAGAACATGGCGGGACAGTACCGTGACCTGGGTTTCTTGTACTCTATATAGGGGCGCTGCTTCACACTAAAGAGATCAGCTGGAGCCGTTCCTCTCACCCTTTCGGTGCATGATCTGCGCGGTCTCGACGCCCGCAGTGAGCCTTTGCCGGTGGAGATGCGCCGTTCGAGTGAGCCAGCAGGCCGCAGCGAAGATCGCGAACGCTTCTCGCCGCACCGAAACTGCCGAGAGCGTGCACACGCGTCGGTGTCCCGGTTGTCCGGCAAGGCCGAACACGGGTTTCGACTGCGCGTTCTGGCCTCTATTTGTCCTCTTTTTGGCCACTGACGCCGCACCCCGCGCTGATAACCTGCCGGAATCCGGGGGGTGACCGACAAGGTCGCGGACGGAGGATTTCGAGTTGGCTGACCGGGACGACCTGTCCCCCGTTTTCGACGTGTTCATCAGTTACGCGATCGCCGACGAGGACTTGGTCAAACCTTTTGTCACGGCTCTCAAAAGGGATGGGTTCCAGGTCTGGATCGACTACGAGCAGATGGCGGGCGGCGTTCCCGTCATGGAACAGCTGGCGGACGGGATCGCGCAGTCGGCGCACATGATCGTCTGCCTGTCCGACGCCTACCTCGGACGCGACTGGACCAAGGCTGAGCTGCACATCAGCCTTGCGCGAGATCCCGGCGCGCGGGAGGTGCGAACGATTCCGGCGATCTTCCGGCCGCTGACGATGAAGGTGCCGTCGTACCTGAGCCAGCTGACCATCTGCGACCTGACCAACCGGCGCCACGACTACGACCAGCAGTACCTGCTCGTCACCAGAAGAATTCGCCGGAGGGTGGAGCCGACGAGTCCGGGGAAAGACGCGCTCGGGCAGATCTGCGCTACCCCGTTCGGTCACGTCGACCAACCGGAACGAGCGTTGTTCGAGGCGTACCGGGCCTATCGTGAACTGTGCCAGTATTTGTACCGCCAGGAAGTCGGCGAAATTCCAGGGCACGCGGAGTTCGGCTGGATCACCGACCGCCTGATGATGCGGCGGAGCCTGCCGGCCGAGATCCGGGACGCGCTGGCGACCATGGAGGGCTACGGACGGCAGGTCGTACCCGGCTACGTCGACGGGCCGGCCGTGACGGCGGAGACGATCGAGTCCCCGCTCAAGACCCTGGCGATGCTGACGCAGTGGGTGTTCCCCGACTGGCACCGGCCGGACGAACAGGTGGCGGCCTGGGACGTCCTGCCCGCCGGTGAGGACGGAACCCGGCGGTTGCCCGGCACCGACTACCTGCTGCGCGGCCCCGCGCTGGGGCGCACCACGCTCGGACCGCTCTACGGCGCGCACGACACGAGCCGTGACAAGCCGATGACGGTCGTCCTCGTCGAACCGCCACCGGCCGACGAACGCGCCTTCCGCCAGCACGTCGCCCGGTTCGCGAACGGGCGGCGGGGCGGCGTCCTGGCGCCCGACGACGGCGGCGACCTCGTGATCGCCGGTCGCCGGCTGCACTACCTCGCGATGCCCGCGATCGACGGTATCTGGGCCGAGAACCTGGTCGAGCACGTGCGGGAGCTGCCACCCCGCGCCGCCTGCGAGCTGGCGCTGGGCGTCGCGGAGGTGCTGCGCGGACTGCACGAGGCGGATCCGCCGGTCGTGCACGGTGATGTCGTGCTCGCCAACGTGGTCGTCGGTGCGCTGGGCACCGTGGCGCTGTGTCCGGGCCGGCCGAGGACCACGACCAGGGCCGAGGACCTGAGCGCGCTCGCCGCACTGGTGGACGGTCCGCTCGCCGAGCGGCTGGCGTCCTGCACGACCGCGGTGCGGGCCTGCCGGATCCTCCGCGACGCGTGCCGCGACCTGCCGTCCGAGGACAGCCTCGGTTCGGTGTACCGGCGTTTCCGCGGCTCGACGCGAACGGCCCCGCGGCGGGACGGCCGGGCCACGCAGCTGGTGGAGACGTGCCGGATCGAGAGCCGGGCGGCCTGGCCCCTCGGCGACGGCCGGCTGGTGGTGTGGGAACGCGGCACCGACACCCTGGTCGTCCGGGAGGGCGAGCACACGGTCTGGCGGGACAGCTGTGCGGTCGTGGTGCGCCGGGTGGCCCGCGGACCGGATGGACGGCTGGCCGTCGGCGGCTGGGACGGAGCGGTGCGCTGCTTCGCCGACGGGGCTCCCGTGGTCACCGCGCGGATGGACGGCGCGGTCGGCGACCTGTGCTTCGTCGGTGACAACCTGGTCGCGGGGTCGTGGAAGCAGCACCTGTGGCTGTTCGCGCCGGACGGCCGGCGCCACGAGCTGCTTGAGGTCAAGGCCGGGGTGCACCGCATCGCGGCGGCCGACGCCCGTGACCGGTTCGCCGTCGCCGACCTGTCCGGCGGGCTCGCCATCTACTCCGACAACCGCCGCGTCGCCAACATGCCGGCGGTCGGCTTCGTGACCGATCTCGCCTACGCGGGCACCCGGCTGGTCCTGCTCACCGGTGAGGCGCTGACGAGTCTGCGGCTGGACGGCTCGATCGGCGTGGGCGAACCGCGACCCGGTGCGCGCGGGCTGTTGCCCGGCTCGGCTGCCGGCCAGTGCACGCTGCTGGTCGAGACGGCGGCCGGAACCGAGACGTGGCTGGTCGACGCGGCGGACCGGCAGGTGCGCGACCACGTCTTCCCCGCGGGCCACTCGCTGATCGGCACCTGCGGGGTGCCCGGCCGGTTCATCGTGTCCGATCCGGACGGTGGGTACGCCTACTGGCGCGACGGGGAGCCGCAGGTACTGTGGCCCAACGCGACCACCGCCACCATCTCGGCGAACGGCCGGTTGCTCGCCGTCTGCCGGCCCGGTGTCGTCGAGCTGTACGAGGACTTCACGTGACGGTCACGGCCACCGGCGGTAACACGAGGACATCGCTGCTGGCGGCGATCGAGGCGCTGCGCGCCCGCGACGCCACACCGGCCGTGCGGATCGCGCTGGCAGAGGCC
>NZ_JBEZBX010000040.1:0-4986 GCF_040647275.1 Lentzea sp. NPDC042327 | reverse complement strand
TGCCCGACGGCTACCGCAAGACGTTGATCAGGCAGATCGCCCAGCACGCGCACTCCGAGATCATCGGGATGCAGCCGGAGGGCAACTGGATCTCCGATCTTCTTGATGTCCATGTGCTCCACGATCGCGAACGGGAGCAGCGGGAACCTGGTGGTGACGGTTGAACCGGCGTTCAACCCATCGGTTGACCCGCGCACCGGCACCGCTCGCCTACAGTCGCCGACGTGTGGCTGCACCGGGCGATGCACGCGGGCTTCTACGTGCTGTTGACGGCGTCGGCGGCGCGGTACGCGACGTACCACGGCGCCGGCGTGCTGGTGCTCGGCCTGACCGCGGCGCTGGGGCTCGCGTACCCGGCGGGGGTGCGGTGGACGCGGGCGTTGCCGGTCGTGCTCGCGGTGTGGCTGGTGCTCGTGTGGGTCGCGCCGAGCTTCGGGTGGTGCGCGATCCCGCTGTTCTTCCAGTGCCTGCGGCAGCTGCGGCCGCGGGTCGCGCTGCCGATCGCGGGCGTGCTGACGTGCGCGGTGGTGCTGGCGCAGATCCGGCTGGCGGCGGCGTTCGACCTCAGCCTCGTGCTCGGGCCGATCGGGGTGGCGGTGCTGACGGCGGCGGTGTTCTTCGACCGGGCGCGGCTGCTGCGCGAGGCGGGGGCGCTGCAGGAACGCCAGCGGGTCGCCCGCGAGATCCACGACACGCTGGCGCAGGGGTTCTCCAGCATCACCCTGCTGCTGGAGCTGGGAGAGCACGACCGCGCGGCCACCGTCGCCAGGGACAGCCTCGCCGAGGCGCGCCGGTTCGTCCGCGACCTCGCGCCGATCCGCGGCACGCTGGTCGACGCGCTGCACCGGCTGTGCCCGCACGTCGAGGTCGACGGCGAGCCGTACCCGTTGAGCGTGCAGACCGAGGTGGCGCTGCTGCGGGTCGCGCAGGGCGCCGTGGCCAACGCCGCCGAGCACGCCCGTGCCGCGCGGGTGGCGATCACGCTGTCGTACCTGGGGGACGCGGTGACGCTGGACGTGGTGGACGACGGCCGCGGGTTCGACCCGGCCGCGGTCGTGCCGGTGGAGGGCCGCGGCTACGGCCTGGCCTCGATCCGCGGGCGCATCACCGAGCTGGGTGGCACGGTGTCCGTGGAGAGCGCGCCGGGGGAGGGAACCGCCGTGGCCGTGACGGTGCCGACGCCGTGAGGGTGCTGGTGGTCGACGACCACCCGGTGGTCCGGTTCGGACTGGTCGGACTGCTGTCGCGCGACTTCGAGGTGGTGGAGGCACCGACCGGTGAACGTGCCGTCGAGCTCGCGTCCACTGTGGAGGTCGTGCTGATGGACCTCCAGCTGGGCAAGGGCATCGACGGTGTCGAGGCCACCACGAGAATTCGCGCGCTGCCGTCGCCGCCGCAGGTCGTGGTGCTCACGACGTACGACTCGGACGCCGACATCGTGCGCGCTGTCGAGGCCGGCGCGATCGGCTACCTGCTCAAGGACTGCGCGCCAGGGGACCTCGCCGCCGCCGTGCGCACCGCGGCGAGCGGCCAGACCGTGCTGTCGCCCGACATCGCGCAACGGCTGCTGAGCCAGGTCCGCCGTCCGGCGCCGAAGCTCAGCCGCCGTGAGGTGCAGATCCTGGAGCACCTGGCCAAGGGCCTGTCGAACCGGGAGATCGCCAGGGCGTTGTTCATCAGCGAGGCCACCGTGAAGACCCACCTGGTGCGGATCTTCGACAAGCTCGGCGTGGAGACGCGCACGGCGGCCGTGACGACCGCCGTGGAACGCAAACTGATCCGCCTCTAACCCCCCTGCTTGCCCAGGCAGAAGCAGGGGTGGTCAGAGTGCGGGTGGGGTGGTGGCGGTGAGGCGCGGGTCGGGTTTGCCGCCGGACATCGCGAGCATGCCCCTCACCACCTTGAACAGCTTCGCGAGCCCGCGCGGTGAGCGCCGGTCGATGCCGCTGATCACCTGTTTGAGGACGGTCAGCTGGTCGAAGTAGACGCGTTCGGTGACCAGGTTCTCGTCCTCGTCGAACACGAAGTACGCCGTCATGCGCGTGCGGTGCCTCCCGCCCGTCGGCGGGATCTTGCCCAGCGGCCCGAGGTGCGTGCCCAGCAGCCAGAACTCGACGATCACCGCGTCGTGGCTGTGCCGCAACGCGATCAGCTCGTGGTCCTGGTCGGGGAACGCCGTGCGCGTGTCGGCGTAGTACCGCCGCACGTCCTCGTCGCCGTCGTGCACGACCATCTGCGCGATGAGCTCGTAGTGCGGGTGCGGGAACGTCGAGAGGGTCGCGTCCCAGTCGTGCACCACCTCGTCGTGGAAGTGGTCGAGCACGAGCTTCTCGCGCGCCTTCAGGACCTCTTCACCGGGCATGTCGAACCGCGATCGCATGTCTCTCCTCCATTTACCCACGGTGTGGGTTAAAGTAGGTCCACGGCGTGGGTTCGAGCAAGGGGTGGTGGGCATGACCCGTCGGGGCAGGCCGCCCAAGGGCGCCGCCGTGCTGTCGCGCGCGGCGGTCGTGGCGGCGACGTTGCAGGTCCTGGACGCGGAGGGGACGGCGGCCGTGGGCATGCGGTCGGTCGCGCGCGTCCTCGGGGTCGACCCGAAGAGCCTCTACAACCACGTGGCCGGCAAGGACGACCTCCTCGACGCGGTCGCCGAGCACCTGCTGGCCGGTCTCGCACTGCCCGCACGCACCGGCGACCCCCGCCACGACCTGCACGCCATCGCCGACAGCTTCCGCACGCGGGCCCTGGAGCACCCGCAGGCCGCGCCCCTCGTGCTGACCCGCCAGCTCGGCTCGCTGGAGGGCCTCGCCCCGGTCGACGCGGTGCTGACCGTGCTGCTCGACGCCGGCGCACCGGCCGCGGAGGCCGTCCACCTGCTGCGGATGCTGCTCGCGACGCTGGTCGGCACCCTGCTGCGCGAGGTGGCAGCGGCCCCGGCGTTCGGCGACCCGGACGGCTCCCGCGCGGAGGTGCTCGCCGGCTCCGGTCTGCCCGCCGTGGCGGCGCTCGCCCCGCAGCTCGCGCGGTTCGACCGGCGCGCCGAGTTCGACTACGGCGTGATGCTCGCCGTCACGGCCGTGCTCGACCGCATCGCCGATCTTCGACAGGCGAGTTGATCAGAACAGCAGCAGACTCCTGCGCGTGAACTCTCGACGCTGGCCGGTGGTGGCGGTCTCAGGTTTCGTGGTGGCGGCGGTCGTCTACGTGCTCGCCGTGCTGACCAGAGCCGGTCAGACCATCGAGAACGCCGCCCTGCGCGGCGCCGACCAGGACGACGTGTCCGAAACGGACGCCGCCTGGCAGGCGCTGGGGGACATCACCGTCTACTCGCTCGCGGCGGCCGTCGTGGCCGTGGCGCTCGTCGGGGTCCTGCGCAAGCGCTGGGACCTGGCCGTCGCCGCCGTCGGGGTGATCGTCGCCGGGCAGGCCGTGGTGCAGGTGCTCAAGCGGTTCGTGCTGCCGAGGCCGGCGCTGGTGCAGGTCACCGGCGACTACGCGCACAACAGCCTGCCCAGCGGGCACACGACGATCGCCATGACGGTGCTGTTCGCGGCGGTGATCGTGGTGCCGTACCGGTGGCGGGGCGTGATGCTGTTCTTCGTCCTGCCGTGGGCGGTCGGCATCGGGCAGTACACGCTGGTCGCGAAGTGGCACCGGCTCAGCGACACGCTGGCCGCGGACGCGATCGCGCTGGCGGTCGCGGCGCTGGCGTCCTGGTGGCTCGCCCGCAGGGGAGCACTCGAACGGTATGAGGGGCCCAGCAAGAAACCACGTGTGGTGCTGATCGTGTTCTGGGCGCTGGGCGGCCTGGTGTCGCTCGTGCTCGGCGTGTTCCTGTGGGCGGTGCCGCTGGCCAGGGAGGGGCTCGGCGCGGACGAGTGGGTGATCTACCTGGGCGCGGGGTCGCTCGCGTCGGCCGGGTCGGTCGCGGCGGCGCTCGCGTTCCTGGCCTGCTGGCGGCGCGTCTGCTGACCGCCGGGCAACCAGTTGATCTCCAGCGCGTCCTGGTGGGCGAGGGGTTACGTGGAAAGGGGACAATGCGTTGGGAGTCAACCGTCGGGTAGCGCTGGCGTTGGGGGCGGGGGCCGCACTGGCCGTCGCGGTGCCCGCGCAGGCGCAGGCCTCACCGATCACCGGCCGGCTGCGGGACCTGGAACGGCAGCACGGTGCCCGGCTGGGCGTCTTCGCGAGCGACACGGGAACCGGCAGGACGGTCCTGCACCGGTCGAACGAGCGCTTCCCGATCTGCTCGGTGTTCAAGACGCTCGTCGCGGGGGCGGTGCTGCGGCGCGACCAGGACGGCGCACTGCTCGGGAAGGTCGTCCGCTACACCTCCGCGGAGGTCGAGAAGTCCGGCTACGGGCCCATCACCGGCAAGCCGGAGAACCTCGCGAACGGCATGACCGTCAGGGCCCTGTGCGAGGCCACCATCACCTACAGCGACAACGCCGCGGCCAACCTCCTGCTGCGCGAGCTGGGCGGCCCGAGCGCCGTCACCCGGTTCTGCCGTTCGATCGGCGACCCGGTCACGCGCCTGGACCGCTGGGAGCCCGAGCTCAACTCCGCCGAACCGTGGCAGGAGCTCGACACGACCTCGCCGCGGGCGATCGGCCAGTCCTACGCCCGCCTGACCGTCGGCCACGCGCTCGAACGGCCGGACGCCCGCCAGCTGACCGACTGGCTGCTCGCCAACACCACCGGCGCCAACCGCATCCGGGCCGGCCTGCCCGGTGAGTGGCGGCTCGGCGACAAGACCGGCACCGGCAGCTACGGCACCACCAACGACGTCGGCATCGCCTGGCCGCCCGGCCGCGCGCCGATCGTGATCGCCGTGCTGGTCACCAAGCCGGAGGACCCGAAGGCCGGGGCGGACGAGCCGCTGGTGGCCCAGCCACGCAGCCGGCCGACGCGGGCAGCAGCGGGCGCACCTGCCCGGCGCTCGCCGCGTTGTCGAGCAAGATCGAGAACGCGCGGTCCGCCGTCAGC
>NZ_JBEZBX010000039.1:0-17200 GCF_040647275.1 Lentzea sp. NPDC042327 | reverse complement strand
GGGGCGGCCTAGGGCCTGTGTCGAGGTCCCGTTCGATGAGAGTCGCGCCTGAGGTGGTTCCTGGCGGTGCGGGCGAACAGCCCGCATACCGGTGTTGTATGTGGGCTGTCCACCCGTGCCCCTGGGGGCCGCCTCAGGCCCGGCTGTCGCGAACACGGACTTCGACACAGGCCCTAGCTCAGGCCGTTCGCGAGGCGTCCCTGCTGGAAGGACTGCGCGAAACCCTTCGTGGCCGCGGTGCGGAGCGCTTCACGGGCTTTCTCGGCGCCGTCCTCGGTGAGCTTGAAGTAGCGCCGCCGCGGCCGTTCTTCCTCGTGCGGGTCGACGTCCTCCCAGCGATCGGTGATCCAGCCTGCCGTGAGCAGGCGAACCAGGATCGGGTAGGTCGTGCCGGGCATCAGGTGGGTGCGGTCGGCGATCTCCAGGCCGTACAGCTCGGCGGTCGGATCAGCCAGAAGAGCGTGCAAAACGGCCTGCGTCTGGACGGTCATCCGCAGTGCTCCCACAACGAGGCACCCTATATCGAGTTGTGGAGCCGCCGCAGGGCCATGTGCGTGGAAACACCCTTACGTGCACTCGGACGGCGCGATCGGGCCATCAGACGTAGACGTCCATTCCCAGCGCGTCGTTGAGTGGTCACGCCGACCAGTACACGATCGGGTGGTTGAGGCGCTGACCCTATATAGAGATCATTATAGGGGTGTAGGTTCTGCCCATGGCGCAGCTGCGGCGAGTCCGCACCGCCATCGCCGACCTGGCCGACAGGTCCATGCCCGCGTGCCCCCGTTCGTCCCGCGCGTTGTCCCGCTCAAGGCTTACCGCACACCCCTGACAATTGTGAGCGCCTTGCTGCGGCGGGCGCCCTGCGCATGCCCTGATCCGTTCTCCCCGGTCGGCTTTCACGTGAGGTACTTCGTTCAATGTCCCCGCAGCACCGTCCTCGGCGCACGCCTGTCCAGCGGGCCGGCCGCCGCAGGCGCGTCACCCCTGTGGCTGCAGTACTGGGTGGCGGAGGCTCTCTCGCGAGCGTCTTCCTCGCCTCCTGGATGTCCTGGTTAGTGGCCGGGCTCCTGTTCATCGCGCTGGTCACGGTCAGCGGGGTGTTCTTGGCCGTGTTCTCCAAGAGGCACGAGCCCTTCGCCCGCGTGACCGAGCTGGCACGCCTGGCCAAAGGCGACGAGGAGTCGGGAGGCCTGCCGCCGGCGGTGCGGCGCTGTGAGGGGAAGCCCTGATGGAGTGGTGTCGCCTGATAACGAGAGCATCACGGGATGATCTCGGTGAGAATACCGGGGTGAGCTGGAGGGTGCGCCGCACTCCCGACAAACGGAGGAGTGCTTGAAAGAGCCGGGCGAGCGCTGCTTCTGGCTGGCGCTTCTCGCAGCGCTTCCACTCGGGACCACCCTGAGCCAGGTTCTCGAACTCTCGCTCCTGACCTCGCTGGTCGTGGGGTTGGGCGCCATGGTGATGTGGGGCGGCGCCGCGCTGGCCCTGTGGTCATGGCTCTACGTGCGCGACCTCCACGCCGAGACGCGTCACTGGGTGCTGACCTTCGTCGCGATCGGCATGCCGGAGCACTACGTGCCCGTGTGGCTCGAACAGATGCAGGCGCAGCTCAACGAGCTGAGCGGGCAGCGTCGCAAGACGTTCCTCACCGACCTGTTCCTCACGGCGCCGAAGAACTGGGTCGAGCTGAGCTGGACGCGCTTCCGGTACCTCCGCGCCAGTCGCTTCAGGGGCAACGAGCTGCGGTTGGCGCAGCACCTGGTCATGGTGCTGGCGCCCGACGGGAGGCGCAGCACGACCTTCGACCTCCTCCACGCCGTGGGGATCTCACGCCTGCAGAACCGCCGTGCCGCGCACAACGTGCCCGCCCTGGTGATGGCGCAGCGGCTGCTCGCGACGGAGAGCAAGCACTTCAGGGCCGCTCGTGAGCTCGCTGCCGAACTGCTCGACACCAGGGAACGGGTGTACCTGCTGAACCGTGACGTGCTTCGGATGCACCGCCGGGTGTGGCCGCGGCACGAACAGCCTCCGCACTCGCTCAGGTTCGAGGAGCTCGACCGGCTCCGGTCCCACGCGCTCGACCTGAGCCGGCGCCTGCGCGCCGCGCTCATGACGGGCATGGCCCGGGAGCTGGACGGCTAACGCATGAAGATCACCCGGCAGCCGTAGGAGGTCAGCCGCCGGTGCACCTCGTCGGCCTCGGCCTCGTCCTGGGAGAGGTGCCAGGTGCTCGGCGTGATCACGGTGGTGATGTGCAGCTCCCACACGACGTCGAGCAGGACCCTGAACGCGTTGCGTTCCAGCGGGCTTCCGGGGCGCAGGTCGACGAAGATCGGGTGGTAGAGCGCGAAGCCGAGCTCCCTGGCGTGCGTCATGATCCGTTCTTGCAGCTGCGGCACGGAGACCCGCTTGCCTTCTCCCCTCCGCAGGTAGCCGCAGGCGATCGGGAGGTCGCCGACGGCCAACGGGTGGGGAGGACGTTCGGGCGACTCCGCGCGTTCGGTCATCTTCGTCCCACCGTGCTCTTGCTCCTGCGCAACGTGCTCACCGCTCGCTCTACGTCCTCTGTGTGGTTGTACGGCGTCGCCGGGGTGTGCGGTTCGATGTCCGCCATTCGGCCGGACGCGGAGCCACTCCTTCGGCTGAGTTGATCAACAGGATTTCAGTGCGGACGCAACGGCGTCATCCCGCCGGGGTGAGGACGTCACTCGTTCGGCCGCCTGCCGTTCGGTGCACGTCGGCTGCGCCGTGAGCGGTGGAGCGTGGAGGGTCGACGAGTGGTGGCCGCTTCAGCCGAGCGGCCGCGAAGACCCCGCCTTGGCCAGCGCCGGCCGCGCGGCGATCACACCGGTCTCGGTGAGCCGGTAGAACCGGCGCCTGGGTCGGCCCGCCGCGCGGGGATCGACGTTCTCCCAGCGGGTCTCGAGCCAGCCCAGCCGCACCAGGCGAGCCAGGATCGGATAAGCGGTGCCGGGCATCATGCCGGCCGACTTGGCGATCTCCAGCCCGAAGTGCTCCGCGGCCGGGTCGGACAGCAGCAGTCGCAACACGGCCTGGACGTGGACGGTCATCCTCGGCCGGGCGGTCATGAGGTTGCTCGGCAGCGTGCGGTGCGCCTGCCATTCGGGACTGCGAGACATGTTCGATCGCTTTCGCAGATGGGAACGCGAGTGGCATATCTTGGTGGTGATCCACGGTGATCGAAGATCAGGCTATTGCGGGTGCGGAAATCCGTCGCCGATCTGGCGTGAACCTATCATCCAGGCGTTCCACCTGCGTCAACGTTCGGCGAACCGAATGGGTGAACTGGAGGTTCTTCACCTCATGTGGTTGTATTGCGGCCATTCCAATCAAGGGTGGCCCTGGCCGTCTCCGGGGTTTGGCAGGGGAGGCGTGGCGATTCTGAAATTCGGTTCACGGCCTGGCGGCAGGCTCTGGACGGTGAGCGCTGCGGCGGCATCAATGCGCACGGCCATGGGGGCGTGCAGCTCAAGCACGAGCCGGTCGCGGTCATCGCCACAAAGGCTTCGAGGTCGTCGAAGTTGCCCGCGAGCCCGTTGCCGACACCCGCGCGGTCTCTGTGGGAGGTGGAGGTCTCTCACCTGCACCGGCGAGGTCGAGGGCGAGACGTGCTCCCATGCGCACTGTGATGGGGAACGTGCCCGGCCATTGAGATGTCTGATGCCGCAGGCGGTTTCAGGGGATGGGGTTCGGTATTGCGCGACTGCTCCAGACGGGCTATGCGGTTGCGGAGTGCGCAGAACGCTCATCGCTCGGTTCCCGAGCAATTCGGCCCAATGCTGAAGAAACTCGCCCTTTGGGCTGTTCGGGTGTATTCCACGGGACCACTATTTTTGTGAAGAAAACGCTCCCACGCCTGGGGTAGCCTCGGCGAAGATCCAACGTCGCCCGCGGCGTGCGGCGTCGTGCACGTCGGCGTGCCGTGGCGATCGAGCCACCGTGACGGGGGAACGGGAGCTTGACATGGGGCTTGGGCTGCTCGGGCCGGTCGAGTTGGTCCTGGACGGCCGGTCGGTGGAGCTGGGGGGCCCGCGGCAGCGGGTCGTGCTGGCGGTCCTCGGCCTCAACGCCAACCGGGTGGTGCCGGTCGAGCAGCTGATCGACGCCGTGTGGGGCACGGCTCCGCCGTCGACGGCGCGGGGACAGGTCCAGATCTCCATCTCGTTGCTGCGCAAGCTGTTCGCCGACGCCGGCCGGTCGGACGTGATCGTGACCCGCCCACCGGGGTACGTGCTGCGGCTCGGTGCCGGGGAGGTGGACAGCCTCCGGTTCGGTGAGCTCGTGGCGGCGTCGCGGGAGCTGGCCGAGAGCGGGAAACCCGTGGACGCGGCGGCGACGTTGCGCGAGGCACTGGGGTTGTGGCGGGGGCCCGCGCTGGCGGACCTGCCCAGTGACCTGGTGCAGCGCAGCGCCACCGTGCTGGAGGAGCAGCGGCTGGCCGCGATCGAGGCCCGCATCCGGCTCGACCTGGGGCTCGGGCGGCACCGCGAGGTGGTCGTCGAGCTGCGGGCGCTGGTGGACGGGCACCCGCTGCGGGAGGGGCTGTACGGGCTGCTGATGCTCGCGTTGTACCGGACCGGGCGCCAGGCCGAGGCGCTGGAGGTGGGACGGCGCGCCCGCGCGCTCCTCATCGAGGAGGTGGGGCTGGAACCCGGTCAGGAGCTGCGGGACCTGGAGCAGGCGATCCTGCGCGGGGACGCGGCACTCGGTGTGCCGGAGTCACCGCTGCCGCTCGGTCCGCCGGCCCCGCCCGCGCCCGCCGCCGGTGACCGGCCGGCCCTGGGCGTGGTGCCGCGGCAGCTGCCGGCCAGCATCGCGGACTTCACCGGCCGCGAGGAGCAGCTGGACGAGATCATGCGGTTGCTGGACGTGGACGAGGACAAGCGCTGGAGCATGCCGATCATCGCCATCTCCGGCAAGGGGGGCGTCGGGAAGTCCACGCTCGCGGCCCGCGCGGCCCACCAGCTGAGCAGCCGCTACCCGGACGGCCAGCTGTACGCCGACATGGGGGCGGCCGGCGACAACGACCACACGGCCAAGCTGCTCGCGCGGTTCCTGCGGGCGCTGGGCGTGGCCGGCTCGGCGGTGCCGGAGGACGTGGAGGAACGGACCGAGCTGTACCGCAGCAAGCTGTCCGGCAAGCGGGTGCTGCTCGTGCTGGACGGTGTGTCCGACGAGTCGCAGGTGCGGCCGCTGCTGCCGGGCAGCCCGTCGTGTGCGGTGATCGTGACGAGCCGGGTCCGCCTGAGCGGGCTGCCGGGGGTCCGGCAGCTCGACGTCGGCGTGTTCGGCGTGGCGAAGTCGCTGGAACTGCTGAACCGGATCATCGGCCCGGCGCGGGCCGGGGCCGAGCCGGACGCCGCGGTGGAGCTGGTCCGGTTGTGCGGCGGACTGCCGCTCGCCCTGCGCATCGCGGGCGCGCGGCTGGTGTCCCGGCCGCACTGGCGGTTGAGCGGGCTGGTCCGGCGGCTGCACGACGAGGCGCGGCGGCTGGACGAGTTCGCCCACCACGGGTTGGAGCTGCGGTCGACGTTCGAGATCACCCACCGGGTGCTGGGCGAGCAGGCCCGGCGGCTGTTCCGGCTGTGCTCGCTGGTCACGGCGCCCGACTTCCCGGGGTGGACGGCCGCCGCACTGCTGGACACCACCGCGGCGGAGGCCGAGGAGGTGCTGGAGAGCCTGGTCGACGCCCAGCTGGTGGACATCGTCCAGTACGGGGAGGCGTCACCGCGCTACCGGCTGCACGACCTGATCCGGGTCTACGCCGCCGAACGGTTGCAGCAGGACACCACGGAGGAGGAGCGGACCGACGCGCTCGGGCGGGTGCTGGGCGGCTGGCTGGCGCTGGCCGAGGAGGCGCACCGGCGCGAGTACGGCGGCGACTACACCGTCCTGCACGGCACCGCGCGCCGGTGGCACCCCGGCGCCGCCGAGCTCGACGACCACCTCGGCGAACCCGCGCACTGGTGGGAGGCGGAGCGCAGGGCCCTGGTGGCGGCGGTCCGGCAGGCCGCAGAGGCCGGGTTGGACGAGCTGTGCTGGGACCTCGCCCTGACCTCCGTCACGCTGTTCGAGGCCAAGGGGTACTTCGACGACTGGCTGGAGTGCTCCGGGCTCGCCCACGAGGCGGCTCGGCAGGCGGGCAACCGGCTCGGGATGGCCGCGACGCAGTACTCCCTCGGAACGCTCCACGTGTTCCAGGCCCGGCTCGACGACGCGGAGAGGTGCTTCACGGTCGCGCTGGAGCTGTTCGACGCGGTGGGGAACGAGCACGGCAGGGCGCTGGTGCTGCGGAACTACGCGCACGTCCACGGACTCCGCGGCGACACCGCCGCGATGATGGCCAAGTACCTCGAAGCGCTGGCGGTGCTGCGGGCGGTGGGCGACCGGATCGGCGAGGCGCACGTCCTGCGCAGCATCGCCAAGCACCGGGTCGACGAGGGGGACACCGAGAGCGCGGCCCGCCTGCTGGACCAGGCGCTGACGATCACCAGGGAGACCGGCTGCCTGCGGGTCGAGGCGCAGGTGGAGCACAGGTTCGCCGAGCTCCACCTGGCCACCGGTCAGCTCGACGCCGCCAGGGACGCGTTGCACCGCGTGCTGCGCATCGTGCGCGACAACGGTGACCGGATCGGCGAGGTCTACGCCGTGCACGGCCTGGGACTGCTCCGGCAGCGCGAGGGGCGGCTGGACAACGCCGACACGACGCTGGTGAACGCGCTGCAGCTGGCCCGGCGGGTGGGGGAGCGGTTGATCGAAGCCAGGTCCCGGTACTCGCTCGGCGAGATCGCGCTCGCCCGTGGCGACGTGGACGGGGGCGCGGCGCACCTGGAGGAGGCCCTGCGGCTCTTCGACGAGCTCGGATCGGCGCTGTGGCAGGCCAAGGCGCTCGCGTTGCTGGCGGAGCACTTCGACGGCGCGGAGTCGCGGGAGCGGGTCGAGCAGGCCCTCGTGCTCCTGTACGGCATCGAGTCCGCCGAGGCGGTCGAGCTCGTGGCGCGGTTGCGCGAGCGGCTGGCGTGCGGGTCCGTCGTGGGGTGAGCGGGCTTTCCGCGTGACGGCCCGGCGGCGGGTGCTGCCGGCCGGGCCGTTGCGTCGGTCGATCCGCTCACCAGTGCGTGTCGTCCACGCACATCTGCAGCTTGTCACTCCAGTGGGTGTCCGGCGGGCACTGCACGGCCGCCGTGGCCGTCGAGTCCGCGAGGACGGCCGCCGCAGGGCCCGCGATGACGGACACACCGACCACGACCGCGGTGAGCAGGGACTTCAGCACCGGATTCTCCTTCCGTCCGTGCCGTTCTGGCTCGGTGCGACCAGCAGACCCGCTCCCGCCTTCGACGCGCCTTCCCCGCGCTCACAGCACCTGGCCCGCAACCGATAGCGGGCGGAAAGCGCATCGACAGCGCCGCCCCGCACCGTTGTTCCCGTACCTGCTGCGGCGACCACGGAGGGCAGCGCACGTGAACTGTTCCCAGGTGGGCTCCAGGCGACACCTGGCGCCCGATCTCGTGGACGCCGTGGTCGAGCGGCTCATGACCGGTGCGGCCGTGACGGGTGCGCTGCGGTCGGCGGTAGCGCAGGAGCACCACACCGCGGTGCTCACCGCGCTGGCCGCCCGGTACCTGCTCGCACCCGGCGTGGTCACCGCGTCGGTGGTGGGCACGGGCCAGGCGGTGCGGGCTCAGCTGGAGTCGCTGACCCGTTCCGTGCCGGACCTGACCCACGTCGCGGTCCGCGTGCTCGACGGCGCGCCGCTGGACCGCGACCTGGTGGACGGGCTCCACCGGACCGGCATCGGGTTGCACGTGGCCGCCACGGCGGCTGAGGCGGTGTTCGGGGCGAACCTCGTGGTCGTCACCTCCGGCGCCGGCCTCGACACGTGGCCCACGCACCTGCCCCGCGGGGCGTTGCTGGTCAACGCCAGCGGCGGCGAGCTGCCCGCGGCGCTGACCGGCGCGGTGGACGGCCGGTTCGTCGACGACCTGGCGCTGCTGAGCGCGGCGTGCCCGCAGGGCCGTCCCGTCGAGGCGGACCTGCGGCAGGTCGTCACCGGCGAGCGCGCCGGCCGCACCGGTGCGGACCACGTGCTGCTCGTCGACCTGCTGACCGAACAACGGCAGCACGGACAAACCCAGGAGGAGGACCACGAGTGTCGATCGAGAACGAGGTCAAGCGGTTCATCGTGACCACCTTCGCCCAGGACGTCACACCCGACCAGCTCCCGTCCGACTACGACCTGCTGGACAACGGGGTGGTGGACAGCCTGGGCCTGCTCCGCCTCATCGCCTGGGTGGGCGAGCGCTACGAGATCCCGGTCGAGGAGCGCGACGTCTCCCCGGCCCAGTTCAGCTCGGTGGAGGCCATCACGGCCTTCATCGCGGACGCACACACCTACGTCTGAAAGACCGAGGAGAGGGAGGGCTCACGCACATGATCGTGCGCGACAAGGCCGGCATCGACGGCATCGACTGGGGGAACGGGCTCAGCTACCGGCTCTTGGTCCAGAAGGACAACATGGGCTTCACGATCGCTCACACCGTCGTGAAGGCGGGGTCGAAGTCCCCGCTGGAGTACCGCAACCACCTGGAGGCGTGCTACTGCATCGCGGGGCGCGGACAGGTGATCGACGAGGACGGCACGACGCACGAGATCGAGCCGGGCGTGATGTACGCGCTGGACCGGCACGACCGGCACTTCCTGATCGCCTCCCCCGAACAGGACCTGGAGCTGATCAGCGTCTTCAACCCGCCGCTGCGCGGAGACGAGCGGCACAACTTCGACACGGACGAGTTCTCCCAGTACTGACCGGCGACCGGTGGCGTGGGAGCGCTCCCGCTTCCACGCCACCGGCCGACCCCAAGACACGACGCGAAGGAGTTCACGGTGTCCGCACGCGACGAGTTCTTCTCGGTGTCCGAGGAGGTCGCCGACGCGCTGGCCGAGGGCCGGCCGGTGGTGGCGCTGGAGTCTTCCGGTGTGGTGCAGGGCCTGCCGCACCCGCTGAACCTCCAGACCGCGCTCGACATGGACAAGGCCATCCGCGCCGAAGGCGCTGTGCCCGCCCGCACCGGCATCGTGTCCGGCCGGCTCGTGGTGGGCATGTCCGACGAGCAGGTGGAGCTGTTCGCCACCACGCCGACCGTGCCGAAGGTCGGGGCCCGCGACCTCGGTCCCGTGCTGGCCGGCGGTGGGCACGGCGGCACGACGGTCTCCGCGGCCCTGGTCGCCGCCGCCAGGGCCGGCATCGAGGTGTTCGCGGTCGCCGGCATCGGCGGTGTCCACTTCGGAGCGCAGCGCAGCTTCGACATCTCAGCGGACCTGGTGGAGTTCACCCGGCACCGGGTGGCCGTGGTCTGCGCGGGTGCCAAGTCGCTGCTGGACCCGGCGCTCACCCTGGAGTACCTGGAAACCCAGGGCGTTCCGGTGGTGGGCTACCGCTGCGACGACTTCCCGGCCTACTACAGCGTCTCCAGCGGCGAGCGCAACCCGCGCCGCGTGGACGACCTCGACGAGCTGGCGGCCGCGGTGCGCCTGCACTGGGCGGTGGGCAACACCGGTGGCTTCCTCGTCACCCACCCGATCCACGCCGAGGACGCCCTGCCCGCGGACGAGGTCTACGCGCTGGTGCGGGAGAAGCAGGCCGAGACCGAGGCGGCGGGCGTGCAGGGCAAGGACGTGACGCCGGCCATCCTCAGCGCGGTCGGCAAGGCCACCAGCGGCCGCACCGGCGAGGCCAACCGGTCGGTCCTGCTGTCCACCAGCGCCTTGGCCGCCGGGTTCGCCTCGGCGCTCAAGCGCAGCCGCCCGGAGGAGCAGGCGTGAGCACCGCCGTTCTGTTCGACGTCGACGGCACGCTGGTCGACACGCCGGCCGGGATGACGGCGGTGCTGCGCCAGGTGGTGGCCGAGAACGGCGGCTCTGCGGACGAGGCGCGGCTGCGCGCCACCGTCGGCCGCCCGCTGGTCGCCTCCCTGGCGCTGCTGCTCGGCCTCCCGCCCGAACACCCCGGTGCCGAGCGCGCCGCAGACCGGGCCCGTGAGCTGTTCACCGAGGTGGTCATCCCGTCGGCGCGCGAGCTGGTCCTGCCCGGCGTGCCCGAGCTGCTCGACGGCCTGCGCGCGGACGGCCGTCCCGTCGCCGCGGTCACCAGCAAGGTGCACCGCAGCGCGGTGGAGCTGCTGGCGGCCACCGGTCTGCTGGTCCACTTCGACGTCCTCGTCTGCCACGGCATGGCCGACCGCGGCAAACCGCACCCCGACCTGGCCCTGCTGGCGGCCGACCGGCTCGGCGTCATCCCGGCCGACTGCGTCGTCGTCGGTGACGCGGTCGACGACATGGCCATGGCCCGTGCCGCGGGCATGACCGCCCTGGGCGTGGCCACCGGCGTCGCCACCGCCGACGAGCTGCTGGCCGCGGGGGCGAGTGCCGTGCACGCCGACGCGCTCGGGCTCGGCACCGTCCTCCTCCCGATCAGCACCCCTTCGAGGTGATCACCATGACCAGTACGGAAGACGCCACGGCACGCGGGCGCACCGCGAACGCGGCACTCGCGATCCTCGCCGTGGCGCAGTTCCTCATCGCACTCGACTACTCCATCGTCTACATCGCACTGCCCAGCGTCGGCGCGGACCTGGCGCTGACCGAGAGCTCCCTGCAGTGGGTGGTCAGCGGCTACGCGGTGTTCTTCGCCGGGTTCCTCGTCGTCGGCGGCCGGGTGTCGGACCGGTTCGGCCCGCGCCGCCTGTTCATCGCAGGCACCCTGCTGTTCGGCGTGGCCTCGCTGCTGGGCGGCCTCGCGCCGAGCGCACCGCTGCTCCTGGTGGCCCGCGCCGCCCAGGGCGTCGCGGCCGCGGTGCTCCAGCCCGCGGTCATCGCCCTGATCAACACCTCCTTCCCCGCCGGACCCGCCCGCAACCGCGCCCTGGGCGTGTGGGGAACGGTCGGCGCGTCCGGGCTGGCCGCGGGCGTGGTCATCGGTGGCCTGCTGACCACGGTGTCCTGGCGGTGGGTGTTCCTGATCAACCTGCCACTGGCGGCGATCTGCGCGTTCGCCGCGCCGAAGCTCCTGCCCCGCAACGAGATCACCACCGCTGACCGCGGCGGTCTCAACGTGCCCAGCGCCGTGCTGTGCACCGGTGCCGTGCTGTCCGCGGCGCTGGCGCTGACGCTGACGGCGGGCGGCAGCTGGACGGACCCCGGTGCCCTGGCGGCGTTCGGCGCGGCCGCGGTGCTCCTCGCCTGGTTCGTGGTCCAGGAGCGGCGCAGCGAACGCCCGCTGGTCGACCCCGTGCTGCGGCGCACCCGTTCGCTGCTGGTCGGCTGCGGCACCACGGCGCTCTACATGGCCAGCGTCGGCAACCAGTTCTTCGTGGTGACGCTGCTGGTGCAGCAGCTGCGCGGCTACGACCCGCTGGCCGCGGGGCTGGCGTTCCTGCCGATGGCGGTGGCGATCGCGGTGGCGAACTCCGTGGCGGCGCGCATCGTGGCCGCGATCGGGGTGCGGGCCACGCTCGCGCTGGCGTTCGTCGCGGACGCGGCCGGCCTGCTGCTGCTCGCGTTCCAGGCGCACGGCGACAGCTACGTCGTGCACCTGTTGCCGGGTCTGCTGATCACCGGCTTCGCCCACGGCGTGACCTACGTGTCGATGTTCATCGCCGGCACGGCCGACGTCGAGGACCGCAACCAGGGCACCGGAAGCGCGCTGATGACGACCTCGCAGTACATGGCGGGCGCCCTCGGCGTAGCCGTGCTGGTGCTGGTGCTCGGTCGTGAGCCCGACGCCGGCGCGTTCGCCGCGGCGTTCGTGACCACCGCCGTGGCGGCTGCGGCAGGCGCGCTGCTGGCCTGGTTCGGGCCGGTCCGGCGTGAGGGGAGCCGGTCGTGAGGGCGCAGGCCTGGACCGCGCGGCTGGGGGTGCTGGTCGTGCACAACGACCCGGTGGTCGAGGCGGAGCTGTGGGCCATGGCGCCGCCGGGCGTCACCGTCCACACGGCCCGCTTCGAGAGCCCGACCAGCACCGGCGCCGAGTACACCAGCGAGTCCTGGGAACGCGTGGTGTCCAGCCCGGACGTGCGGCGCGGCCTGGTGCAGCTCGGCGAGCTGGGCGTCTCGGCGATCTGCCTGTGCTTCGGGTCGGCCAGCTTCTTCGGCGGCCTGGAGTTCGACACCGGGTTCACCGCCGCGGCCGCCGAGCTGACCGGCGGCACCCCGGTCTACACCGCCGGGCAGGCCATCCGCGCCGCGCTGACCACGCTCGGCGTGCGCCGTCCCATGGTGCTCGCGCCGCCGTGGTTCACCGCGCCGACGTTCGCCGCCGCGGAGTCCTACCTGACGGCCGCCGGGTTCGAACCCGCCGCGCTGGTGCCCTTCCGGCTGGGCGAGCGGTGGGACGGCGTCGAGCGCCACCGGCTCTTCGACCGCGGCGGGCGCTGGGACGTGCACCCCGCCGAGGTGTGCCGCCAGGCCGCGGCGGCCTTCCCCGCGCACGCCGACGGGCTGCTGCTGCCCGGCAGCGGCTTCCGCTCCTGGGAGGCCGTCGAGGAGCTGGAGCGCCGGCTCGGAGTGCCGGTCGTGACCTCCAACCAGGCGTGCCTGTGGCGACTGCTCGACCTCACCGGCCTGGACGCGCGGGTGCCCGGTGGCGGACTGCTGACCGCCGGCCGCTGAGCCGGCCCGACCTCGACTGGGGAACCACCATGCCCACCACATCGTTCGTGACCGCGTTCGCCGCGCAGGTGGACGCACGACCGCACGCCCCGGCGTTGTCCTGGGCCGGGGCCGCGGTGGACTACGCCTCCCTGGACCGGCTGGCGCGGGAGTCCGCGTCGCTGCTGCACGACGTCCCGGCCGACGCGCCGGTGTGCGTGCCCGCGCACAAGTCGCCGGAGACCATCGCCCTGCTCATCGCGTGCTTCCGCGAGAACAGGCGGGTGCTGCTGCCCTCCGCGACGCTGGGC
This sequence comes from Lentzea sp. NPDC042327, assembly GCF_040647275.1. Taxonomy (NCBI): domain Bacteria; kingdom Bacillati; phylum Actinomycetota; class Actinomycetes; order Pseudonocardiales; family Pseudonocardiaceae; genus Lentzea; species Lentzea sp. NPDC042327. The sequence goes on along the minus strand of NZ_JBEZBX010000039.1, from coordinate 4,220 downwards.
CACGACGCCCTGCTGCGGCTGTGCGAGCAGGTCGGCTGCTCGCACGTGCTCACCCCGCAGGGCGTGCGGACGACCGGCGCCGACGCCGCCGTGCTGCCCGGACCCGGTCTGCTGCTGACCACCTCCGGCTCCACCGGCACGCCCAAGGTCGTCGTGCTCGCCGAACGGGGCGTGGACGAGTTCCTCGCCTGGTCCGCCCGCACGTTCGGCATCGGCCCCGGCGTCGGGGTGCTCAACTACGCGCCGCTCAACTTCGACCTGTGCCTGCTGGACCTGTGGGCGGCACTGGCCGTCGGCGCCCGCACGGACCTGGTCGACCCCGAACGAGCAACCGACGGCGACCACCTGGCCGATCTGTGCGCCGAGTGGGCGCCCGCGGTGGTGCAGGCGGTGCCGCTGTTCTTCCGGCTGGTCACCGCGACCGGGCGGGTCCTCCCGGCCGTGCGGGAGGTCCTGCTCACCGGGGACGCCGCTCCGCCCGCACTGCTCACCGGCGTCGCGGCCGCCTTCCCGCAGGCCCGGCTGTGGAACGTCTACGGCTGCACCGAGACCAACGACAGCTTCGTGCACCGCATCGACCCGACCCGCACGCCGACGCCGATCGGCACCCCGATCGACGGTGTCGAGTTCCGCATCGTCGACGACGAGGACCGCGACGCCGACAGCGGCGAGCTGGTGGTGCGCACCCCGTTCCGCGCCGAGGGCTACCTCGACCCCGAGCTCACCCGCGACCGGTGGCACGACGGCTGGTTCCGCACCGGCGACCTGGTCCGCCGCGACGGGACCGGGCTCGTGCACCTCACCGGCCGCACCGACCACCAGGTGAAGGTGCGCGGCGTGCGCACCAACGTCCAGGAGGTCGAGAACGTCGTGCTCGCCCACCCCGAGGTGGTCGAGGCCGCCGTGGTCCCGCTCCCCGACGAGGAGGCCGGGACCGTGCTGCGCGCGGTGGTCCGCCGCGCGCCGGGCTCGCGGCTCAACGGACTGCACCTGCGGGCGCACTGCGCCGCCGCGCTGCCCAGGACCGCCATCCCCGGCGCGTTCGAGATCGGCGACGAGGCGCTGCCCCGCACCTCCACCGGCAAGGTCGACCGCACCGCGCTGCGCACGCGGCGGACAGCGGTCGCGGAAGGGGTGTGACGTGATGATCGAGTGGAACGAGGACCAGCGCTCGTTGCGCGCGGCGGTCGAGGAGCTCGGCCCGGTGCTCGGCGAGGGCCACGTCGAGCGCGACGCCGGCGGCGAGTTCGCCGAGGGCGCCTGGAAGGTGCTGTGCGAGACGGGGCTGCTCGGCCTGCCGTTCGGCGAGCGGTGGGGCGGTCTCGGCCAGGACCTGCTGACCACCATGTACGTGCTGGAGGGCCTCGGCCACACCTGCCGCGACGGCGGGTTCAGCTTCTCGGTGTCCACGCACATGGTCAGCACCGGCGTGCCGCTGCAGCGCTTCGGCTCAGCGGAGCTGAAGGACCGCTACCTCACCGGGGTGTGCGACGGCTCGGTCATCGGCGCGCACGCCATCACCGAACCCGAGGGCGGGTCGGACGTCATGGCCATGCGCACCTCCGCGGTGCGCGACGGCGACCACTACGTCCTCAACGGCAGCAAGACGTTCATCAGCAACGGGCCGCTGGCCGACGTGGTCGTCGTCTACGCCCGCACCGGCAAGCGCGGCAGCCCCGCCGCCATCACCGCGTTCCTCGTCGACCGCGACACACCCGGTCTGACCGTGGGCAAACCGGTGGCCAAGATGGGGCTGCGCACCTCGCCCCTGAGCGAGCTGTACTTCGACGACTGCCGGGTGCCTGCGGCGAACGTCGTCGGCTCGCCCGGTGCGGGGTTCCTCATCCTCGACCACGTGATGAAGTGGGAGATCCTGTGCTCCTTCATCATCAACGTCGGCGAGATGCAGCACCGGCTGGAGCGCTGTGTGGACTACGCCCGCACGCGGGTCCAGTTCGGACAGAAGATCGGGTCGTTCCAGTCGGTGTCGAACCGGGTCGTGGAGATGCGCATCGCGGTGGAGACCGCGCGCAAGTGGCTCTACGACACCGCGGTGAAGCTCCAGAACGGCAAGAACGTCACCGCGGACCTGGCCATCGCCAAGCTCCAGGCCAGCGAGGCCAACGTCAGCACGGCCCTGTCCGCGGTGCAGCTCTTCGGAGGGTACGGCTACACCGCGGAGTACGGGCTGGAGAAGGACCTGCGCAACGCCGTCGCCGGGACGATCTACTCCGGAACCTCGGACATCCAGCGGCAGCGCATCGCTTCCATGATGGGTTTATGAGGAGAGTGACCGAAGATGTCTGTGCAAGCGGCCAACACCGGCCTGCTCCACCCGAACCTGGCCGTCACCGAGTTCCTCGACCACGACAGCGACGTCGTCCGCGACTTCGTGCACGGGGTGCTGCCCGGCGGTGGCGAGGGCATGACCGACGTCGAACGGGCCTGCGCCCTCTACTACGCGGTGCGCGACGGCATCCACTACGAGGTCTACGGCGCCGACCTGACCCGTGACGGCCTCAAGGCGAGCGCGATCATCCAGCGCGGCACGGGTTTCTGCGTCCACAAGTCCATCGTGTACGCCGCTGCCGTGCGGTCCGTGGGCATCCCGAGCCGCCTCTACTACGGCGACGTGCGCAACCACCTCGCGTCACCGCAGCTGGAAGAGCTGATGGGCGGCAACGTCTTCACCTACCACAGCCTCGCCACCGTCTTCCTCGACGGCAGGTGGGTGCGCGCCACCCCGGTGTTCAACAAGATGCTGTGCAAGCTCTACCGGATCAAGCCGCTGGAGTTCGACGGCCGCACCGACAGCATGTACCACCCGTACGACGAGAACGGCCGCCGGCACATGGAGTTCCTGCGCGAGCACGGCGAGTTCGACGACTTCCCGTACGACGTGGTGGTCGACGGCATCCGGGCCAACCACCCGAAGCTGTTCGCCTCCCGGCACACGACCGCGCGCGGCTCGCTGGTCGCCGACGCGGCCGCTCAAGGGGACCGGTCATGACAGCGCCCCCGGTGGTCCTGCCCCGGCAGCGCGCCGCCCACGACCCCCGGCTGCGCTCCACAGTGGACCTGGAGCTGGTGGTGCCCGCGTTCAACGAGGCAGGCCGTTTGCCCGCTACGCTCGCCGTGCTGACCGAGTTCCTGGCGGACCGGCCGTGGCGGTCGCGGGTCGTGGTGGTGGACAACGGCAGCACCGACGGCACCGCCACCGCCGTCGCCGGTCATCCCGACGTGGTGGTCATCGGCTGTGCCCGCCCCGGCAAGGGCGCGGCCGTGCGCCGCGGCCTGGAGAGCAGCACGTCCCGGTTCGTCGGTTTCCTCGACGCGGACCTGTCCACCCCGGTGCGGACGCTGACCCGCGCGGTGGCGGAGCTGGAAGCGGGCGCGGCGGCGGCGATCGGGTCGAGGCACGCTCCCGGTGCCGAGCTGGTGATCCCGCAGCCGTTGAGCCGCAGGGTCGGCGGCGCGGTGTTCCGCGCCCTGGCCCGCCGCTTGGTGCCCGAGGTGCACGACACCCAGTGCGGGTTCAAGCTCTTCGAACGGGTGGCCGTGCAGCGGGCGCTGGCGGGGTGCCAGGTCGACGGGTTCGCGTTCGACGTGGAGCTGCTGCGGCGCATCCGGCTGGCCGGGGGGCGCATCGCCGAGGTGCCCGTGGCCTGGACCGACGACCAGCGGTCCACCTTCCGCCCCCTGCACGACGGCCGTGCGGCGTTCGCGGACCTGGTGCGCCTGTACCGGGCGAAGGCGGCGCTATGAGCACCCGGCGACAGGTGCTCGTGGTGTCCGGCTACGACCCGGCGGCGGAGGGCGAGCGGTACGTGCGCGAGGTCGTGCGGCGCTGGGCCGCCGGCGGAACGCGGGTCACGCTGGCGGTGACCGGCACGCCCGCCCACGAGGCCGTCACGGGGGTGGCGGTCCGGCGCTTCGCGCGGCCGGCCTCGCTGGTGGTGTGGGTACTGCGGCACGCACACCGCTTCGACGCGGTGGTGGACGCGACCGACGGCGCGGTGGCCACGGCGTGGCTGGCCGGGCGCGGGCGCATCCCCGTCGTGCGGCTGGAGCCGGGGTCGCACCGCGGTGGGCGCAAGCGGCTGCCGGTGCCGGTGCGCCTGGCGCGGTGGGCCGGCGACCGCCGCACAACGGTCGTGCTGTCCCCGTCGGCGCGCCACGAACTGCGCTGCCGCGTGGGTCTGCGCGGCCCCGTGCTCGTC
>NZ_JBEZBX010000038.1:0-18118 GCF_040647275.1 Lentzea sp. NPDC042327 | reverse complement strand
CCTCGAACTCCGGCCACTCGTCGAGGTGCTCGCCGACGACAGCCCGCACAGGCCGCAGGGTGCGCGCGGACTCCAGGCACGGGCCCCGGTCAGCGGCGTACTGCTTCTCGTCGACTTCGATCAACTCGGGGCTCGTGGAGGCGGCAGTGCGCGGCCGCGCCGGATCCATCAGCGACACCGTCACCGAGTCGGCATCCGGGATCGCCCTGCTCGCGGTGTCGGCCAGCCTCTGCAACGCGTTGTCGAGAGGCTCCTCGTCGGTGAAGTAGTCCCGCAGCACCGTCACCGCCTCGGCGGTCTCGTCGAGTCTGCTCAGGGCATCAGGACGACCACTGTCGCCCGGCCCGGCCGCGGACGTCTCGGACGCGTTCGTCTCATCGGCCATGCCGTGGCACCTCGTAGCTCAGAGGAACTGATCTACGGCGCCGCTGCTTGACGTCGTCAGGGCATGGTACGCAATGATCACGACACAACCGCGGCCAACGGGTCGCGCGAGCGAACCGGAACCGGCGCGGGGAAGCTGCACAGTTTCAACTGTCCCCGCGCCGGAGCCGGCCGGCCCGCCCGAAAGCGGCCCACCGTGTTCACGCGCACGTGCTACGGCGCCCCTTCCATACCCCTGCGGCGCTGATTCAATCCTGCGTTGATCAGATTGGCGCAGAAATCGCAGCTTCCGCCGGACCGCACAGCGGCTTCCTCGTCGCGGCAGAGGCGAGTCATGGCTGTCACAGCCCGCTGTTGACCACGTCGATCGTGAAGCTTCACCACGGCCGCCTCGGACATCACCGAGAGCAGCGGGGACAGAACCGGGCAGTGCGGACAGCCCTCAAGATCACGGCGTCAGCGCTTCGACGGAGGACACCGCCGGCGCCGGTCCGGTTCCGTTGAGTGGCCGGTCGCCCCAGCCCGTGGCGCCGAGGAGGGCGTTGTTGCGGCGCCGGACGGCGGCGGGGACGGTGGTGTTGTAGACGGTGATGAAGTCGATTTCGTCGTCGGCGGCGCTGGCTTCGTCGAAGGTGTGCAGGACGGTGAACCAGACGTTGAGCAGGCCGCTGAAGTGAACGGTGAGCCAGGTCAGCTCGACGAGCATGCCGGTGGCGTAGGCGTTGTGGTAGGCGGGGGTGTCGGTGCAGGTCGGTGCGCCGGGGCGGTCGAAGGTGGGGTTGCCGTGGTCGTCGACCAGGTGCAGCAGCATGGCCTCGGCCTGCTCGGCGCGGGTGTCGGGGTCGGGGTGGGGCAGCAGCTCGGACAGGGTGTTGTAGCCGATGACGGTGTGGTGGGTCATGGAGTAGCGGCTGCGGTTGAGCAGGCTGACGACGTTGATGACCAGTTCCTTGGTGACCCGGTCGAGGAAGCCCGAGGTCGGGTAGCGGACGGTGCCGCCCTGTGCGGTGTCCCGCCCGGCTCCGCCGTGTCCACGCACGGTTCGGAACCACCGAAGGATGAGGCGGAGCAGCGGTGCTGTCGTCCAGGGGTGGCTTGGTCTCGCGCGCGTGACAGCCGACCCCGGCACCAGCTGGGAATCGATGAGGATCGGGTGATCGGTGAGCACACGCTGGGCAGCGAGATCGAGGACCACGACGACAGCTTCGCGATGCGGTTCCTCTACGCGTTCTGGCGCCTGTGCGAGCAGTGGATCGCCGTGACCGAGCCAGCCGAGGTTCGCCACTCCGCACGAGGCTGCCGAGTTCCTGGAGACGGACCTCCCGGAGGCCTTCCGGCCAGGAGCCGCGTTCGCCGATGTGCCGAACGGCTGCTTCGCGACCGGCAACGGCTCGTCCATCACTTGACGCGAGGTGCGCGCCCCAGCGTGCTGTGGCGGGCGATCAACCGGTGCGGGGCGCGCACCTCTATGCCGGGCAGTGGATCCGTGCTGCCGATGCGCAGGAGCAGCCGTTCCACCGCTGTTGTGGCGATGGCGTCCTTGTCCGGCGAGATGGTGCTGATCGCCGGGTTGGCGTAACGGCCTTCCTCGATGTCGTCGTAGCCGATCACCGCGATGTCCTCGGGCACGCGCAGCCCGCGTTCCAGCACCTCGTGCAACGCGCCGAGCGCCACGGTGTCGTTGTAGCCGAAAACGGCGTCCGGTGGGTCGTCCCGATCGAGCAACGCCCGCATGGCGGCCGCACCGGCGGCGCGGTTGAACCGGCGCGTCTGGACGATCAGCGACTCGTCGACCGGGAGACCGGCGTCCGCGTGGGCCTGCCGGTACCCGAGGGTGCGCAACTGCGCCGCCTCGCCGGTCGGGTACGGCTGATCGCCTATCGCGGCGATCCGGCGCCTGCCCAGGCCGATCAGATGCGCTGTGGCCGCACGGGATGCCTCGACGTCGTCGATGCCGACATGGTCGAAGAAAGCGTTGGACGACCGCTCACCGAGCAGGACGAGCGGGAACGTCGGGTCGCTCTCGGCCAGGTCCTCCTGCGCGAGGCCGAGCGGGCTGTAGATCATCCCGTCGAACAGGGCCGCCCGTGCGCCGCGCCGGATCAGTTCTCGCTCGTGGGTGGGATCGCCGTCGGTCTGGTCGATCAGCACGTGGTAGCCCCGCTCACGGGCCTTCGGGATGATCGCCTGCAGCAGCTCGGAGAAGTAGGGCACGTCCAGGAAGGGAACCACCACCGCGATCTGCCCTGACCGGCCGTTCGCCAGGTTGCGGGCCAGCACGTTGGGCCGGTAGCCCAACTCCTTGATCGCCTTCTCGACCTTCTCGCGGGTGGGGTCGGTGACCGGGGCGTAGCCGTTGACCACGTTAGACACCGTGCGTGCGGACACACCAGCCAGCTCAGCAACGTCACGCAGCGTGGCATCGCGCATGTACTCACTCCGTCGAGACCGGCGCGGCGGCCCACCGCTGCAGCGCTGCAGCGCAGTGTGCCTGCCGATCCCCGCCACGACAAGTCCCGGTCTTCCGAGTGTCGTGGGACCGCATCCGCATCTGGCTCGAACTACGTCAGATTGGGTCTTGCAGCGCGGCAAAAGCCAGTACATAGTGCTTTGCAGCGCAGCAAGACCCAACCGCCACGGTGGCAGTACCGGTCGATCCGCTCCCTCCCGCCAACCGTGGTGCAGCACCTCACGACCTCAGCGGTCCTCGGTTCGTGCCTCACGGGGTCACCGCATTTCCGATCACTCACCGTGACGGCGATCGAGCATGCACTGACGCATGCCGCGACGGAAAGGCGCTACTCATGCTCGGCACCAGATGGATGGCGAAACTCCGTGCAGGGCTCGTCGCCACCGGCCTGCTCGCCGTGGCCGCGTGCGGCGGTGCCGTGGACGACGCCGACGGACCCGTGCGCGTGTCGGTCTGGGCCTGGTACCCGGAGTTCAAGGCCGTGGTCGACGCGTTCAACGCCTCCCACGACGACATCCAGGTCGACTGGACCAACGTCGGCACCGGCCCGGACCAGTACGCCAAGCTGAAGACGGCGTTCACCGCCGGCAAGGGCGCGCCGGACGTCGCGATGGTCGAGTTCCAGCAGATCCCGACGTTCGTCATCCTCGACGCACTGGTGGACATGGGGCAGCACGGCGCCAACGACGACAAGAGCCTCTACGCCGAATGGGCGTGGAGCCAGGCCACCGACGGCGACAAGGTCTACGCCATCCCGGTGGACGGCGGACCGATGGCGCTGATGTACCGCAAAGACCTCTTCGACCAGCACGGCATCCCGGTGCCGACGACCTGGCAGGAGTACGCCGACGCGGCCGCGAAGATCAAGGCCGTCGATCCGAACGCCTACATCGCGAGCTTCGGCAGCGACGGCGGCTGGCTCAACGGGCTGATGTGGCAGGCGGGTTGCCGGCCGTACGGCTACTCGCAGGCCAAGGCCAAGGACCAGGTGAAGATCAACCTGACCGCACCCGAGTGCGAGAAGGTCGTCAACCTGTACGGCGACCTGGTGAGCAAGGGGCAGATGGCCCAGGACAAGTTCTTCACCGCCGACGCCACCGCGGCGCTCGACTCCGGCAAGTACTGGACCTGGGCCGCGGCCGGCTGGACACCCGGATACGTGGCCGGCTCGCTCAAGAACACCGCGGGCAAGTGGGCGGTCGCGCCGATGCCGCAGTGGACCGCGGGCGCCGACGAGCAGGGCGACTGGGGCGGTTCGACGTTCACCGTGACCAAGCAGGCCAAGAACCCGAAGGCAGCGACCACGGTGGCCCGCGAGCTGTTCGGCCGCTCGAAGGCCGCGTGGGACATCGGGCTGAACAAGGCGTTCCTCTACCCGCTGGCGAAGGAGGTCGCGGCCGACCCGGCGTTCACCGGCAAGGCGTACGACTTCTTCAACGGGCAGAAGGTGAACGAGATCTTCGTGCCGGTGTCGCAGAAGCTCGGTGAGTTCCAGTACACGCCGTTCCAGGACTTCGTCTTCAAGGACCTGAACGACCGCACCGCCGAGGCGATGTCGGGCAGCAGGCGGTGGAGCACGGTGCTGGGGGAGACGCAGAAGAACGTCATCGCGTACGCCGAGAAGCAGGGCTTCAAGGTCAGCCGTTAGTGCACCCGAGGTCTGCCGCGACCCACGGGTCGCGGCAGACCCCCAGTCCAGGAGGTTTCCCGTGACGCGGTCATCACCGATCACGGCACCCGCGGCCGACGACCTGCCGCCGTCTCCCCGTCCGGTCGAGCACCGGCCACGGCGCAAGCCGCGCCGGGTCACCGAGCACCCGGTGGCCGGAGCGCTGTTCGTACTGCCGTTCTTCCTCGTCGTCGTGGCGTTTCTGGTCGTGCCACTCGGTTACGCGTTCTGGCTCAGCCTGTCCAGCAAGAGCCTCGCGCTCGGCACCCGGTTCACCGGCATCGGCAACTACGTGCGCGCGTTCACCGATCCGGTGCTGCTGGACGGCCTGCTGCGGGTCGTCCTCTTCGGACTGGTGCAGATCCCCGTCATGCTGGGCATCGCGCTGGCCGGAGCGTTGACGCTCGACGCCGTCACGACCAGGTTCGCCCTGGCGTTCCGGCTCATCGCGTTCATGCCCTACGCCGTGCCGGCCGTCGTCGGCGCGCTCATGTGGGGCTTCCTGTACAGCCGCACGTTCGGTCCGTTCGCGGATCTGCCGACGCTCGTCGGCGGCGACCCGATCGACTTCTTCAGCTCCTCGCTGCTGCTGGTGTCGCTCGGCAACATCGTGACCTGGGCGTGGACCGGTTACAACATGATCATCCTGTACTCGGCGTTGCAGGGCGTGCCGCGCGAGATGTACGAGGCCGCGGTCATCGACGGGGCGACGCCGGTGCAGATCGCGTTGCGGGTCAAGGTTCCCGCGATCAGGCAGGCCATCTCGCTGGCCGTGATCTTCACCGTCATCGGCACCATGCAGTTCTTCACCGAACCGCAGATCATGGCCCGGTTCGCGCCGCAGGTCTCGGCCGGCTACACGCCGAACCTCTACGCCTACAACCAGGCCTTCGCCTACTCGGACTTCAACTACTCGGCCGCACTCTCGTTCGCGCTCGGTTTCCTGGTGTTCGTGGTGGCCTACGCGTTCGTGTTCGTCAGCCGCAGGCGGGGAGCACGCTCATGACCAGCGGCACAGCCGGCGACACGACGGCGAAGACCTGGCTTCCACATGTGCTGATGGGCGCGGGCATCCTGTACTTCCTGGTGCCACTGCTCTGGGTGGTCATCGCGGCCACCAAGAGCCAGCCGGACCTGCTCGACAGCCCGGCGCTGTGGTTCGCCGACTTCAACCTGCTGGAGAACATCGAGCAGCTGTTCCACGAGGACGGCGGCGTCTACGGCGGGTGGCTGGTCAACACGGCGTTGTACTCGGGGCTCAGCGCTCTGGGCGCGACCGCGCTCGCCGCCGCCGCGGGCTACGGGCTGGCGCGGTTCACGTTCCTGGGCAAGCGGTTCTTCGAGACCGCGCTGCTCGGCATGATCATGGTGCCGGCCACCGCGCTGGTGCTGCCGACGTACCTGATCCTGTCCGAGCTCGACCTCGTCAACACCATGTGGGCGGTCGTCCTGCCGTCGCTGCTCAGCCCGTTCGGTGCGTACCTGGTCCGCGTCTACGTGGACGAGAGCGTGCCGGCGGAGCTGATCGACGCCGCCCGGATCGACCGGGCGAGCGAGCTGCGCATCTTCTGGCAGATCGTGCTGCCGATGATGCGTCCCGCCCTCGTCACCGTCTTCCTGTTCACCCTGGTCGCGACGTGGAACAACTACTTCCTGCCGCTGGTGATGCTCAGCGACGCCGACCTGTACCCGCTGACCGTCGGACTGACCACCTGGTTCAACACCGCGCAGCAGGACGCCGGGAACCGGATGCTGTTCAACCTCGTCGTCACCGGCTCTCTGCTGGCCATCGTCCCGCTCGTCATCGCCTTCGTCCTGTTGCAGCGCTTCTGGCGCAGCGGGGCGGCGGCAGGCGCTCTGAAGTAGGAGAACCGTGCTCAACGCTTCCCTGGTCCTCAATCCCCACTACGTCATCGCGCCGGTGCGGCGCCGGCTCTTCGGGTCGTTCGTCGAACACATGGGCCGCTGCGTCTACACCGGCATCTACGAGCCAGGGCATCCAACCGCCGACGAGGACGGCTTCCGGGGCGACGTGCTGGAACTGACCCGTGAACTCGGGGTCGAGCTGGTCCGGTATCCCGGCGGCAACTTCGTCTCCGGCTACCGCTGGGAGGACGGCGTCGGCCCGGTCGCCGGGCGGCCGGTGCGCCGCGAGCTCGCGTGGCACAGCCTCGAGACGAACGAGGTCGGCATCGACGAGTTCGTCCGCTGGGCACGCAAGGCCGATGTCGAGGTGATGTACGCGGTGAACCTCGGCACCCGCGGTGTCGCCGAAGCGCTCGACGTGCACGAGTACATGAACCACGAAGGCGGTACGCACCTGTCGGAGCTGCGCAGGGCGAACGGGTCCGAGGCGCCGCACGGGGTGAAGTTGTGGTGCCTGGGCAACGAGCTGGACGGTCCGTGGCAGCTCGGCCACAAGACCGCGCACGAGTACGGACGGCTGGCCGCCGAGACGGCCCGTGCGTTGCGGCAGGCCGAGCCGGACCTGGAACTGGTGGCGTGCGGCAGCTCGAACTCGGCCATGCCCACCTTCGGCGAGTGGGAGTCCATCGTGCTGGAGCTGGCGTACGAGGAGGTGGACCACATCTCCCTGCACGCCTACTACGAGGTGCTGGACGGTGACGTGGACAGCTTCCTCGCCTCCGCGGTGGACATGGACCGGTTCATCGACAGGGTCGTCGCCACGGCGGACGCGGTCGGCGCGCGGCTGAAGAGCGACAAGCGGATCACGTTGTCGTTCGACGAGTGGAACGTCTGGTACATGCAGCGGTTCCACGACACGCCGCGCACCGAGTGGGAGGTCGCGCCGCGGGTCATCGAGGACCAGTACGACGTGAACGACGCGGTCGTCGTCGGCAACCTGCTGATGTCGTTGCTGCGGCACAGCGACCGGGTGGCCGTGGCGTGCCAGGCACAGCTGGTCAACGTGATCGCGCCGATCCGCAGCGAGCCGGGCGGGCCGGCGTGGCGGCAGACGATCTTCCACCCGTTCGCGTTGACCTCGCGGCTGGCGCGCGGGCAGGTGCTGCGGGTGGAGACGTCCTCGCCGGTGTACTCGACCAAGCGCTTCGGTGACGTCCCCGTCGTGGACGCGGTCGCGACGCACGACCCAGGAACGGGCGACACGGTGGTGTTCGCGGTCAACCGGCACCAGACCGAACCGGTGGAGCTCCGTGCGGACCTGTCGGCGTTCGGGGAGGTGGCGGTGGCCGAGGCGTGGTCCGTGCACGACGAGGACGGTGCGGCGACCAACACCGAGGCCGATCCTGACCGTGTCGTCCCACGACCGCGGCAAGCCGACGTCGCCGACGGCGCCCTGCACGTGGTCCTGCCGCCCAGGTCCTGGACCGCCGTCCGCCTCACCGGCGGTCAGTAGCCGACGCGGAAGGTGGCGTCCTGGCGGTCGGCCGCCGCCGACCCGGTCGAGATCGGGTCGATGCGCAGGACGTACCCGGAGTGCCGGATGTGGCGGTCGGGGAAGTTGTGGGAGCGGAACGAGGTCCACGCCGGGTCGGCGAGTCCCGCGACCCGGTGGAAGGTGGCGTCGGCGGCGAAGGTCGCGCTGCCGTCGTTCGCCGCCAGGACGAGCGCGTAGTCGGCGTGGCGCAGGTAGCGGTCCGGGTAGTTGACCGAGCGGAACGAGATGCCGGCCGAGGCCGCCAGGCCCGGGACGAGCTGCCACATCGCGTCCTGGTACGGGTCGAACGGATAGGGGTCGATGCGGGCGGCGTTACCGGAGTGCCGGATGAGGTGATCGGAGAAGTTGTAGGACTTGATCCGGTTCCAGGCGGGCGCACCCCAGCGGTTGACCAGGCCGTTGTACTCGGTCGCGGTGATGCCGCAGATGGTGGGGTGCTTGGCATTGAGCGGCTGGGTGTACTGGGCCTTGGTCAGCGGCGACCACGAGTCGGTGGCGATGTCGGCAGAGCGCCAGGCGTACAGCTCGCCGTTGACGGGGGAGAACGAGTCGCCCCACAGCCACCATTCGTTGCGGTCGTGGGCCTTCACCACGATCGGGGCCTCGATTCCGCCGCTCACCACGCCGGCGGTGTAGGTGCCCCGGTCGAAGCTGCGCGGGGTGAGCGTGGCGGACCGGGCGCCGTAGAGGCGGCCGTCGCTGAAGCTCTTGTAGTACAGGTAGTTGACCCCGTTGCCGACGTGCACGGTGGCGTCGAGGACGTTGAAGCCGGGGTCGAAGAACAGCTGCGGGGTGCCGACGTTGACGAAGTCCTTGGTGTAGTTGACGTAGAAGGCGTCACGGCCGCCGCTGTTGGCGGAATAGAGGATGCCGTACTGGTTGCGCGAGGCGTCCCAGAACGCCTCCGGTGCCCACGTGTGGGTCGGCATGGAGTGCATCTTCAGCCTCCGGTACCCGGTGAACGACCGCAGGTCGGCCGAGTCCCAGGCGTGGATGTACTGGTTCTGGCGGGTGAAGTCGGTGCCGGTCAGGTCGGTGGCCAGCACGACGAACCCGCCGTTCTGCTTGCGCATGATGAACGGGTCCCGCAGGCCCCTGGTGCCCGCGGTGGGAGTGGCCACCGGGTTGCCCTGGTTGAGCGGCATCCAGTTCAGGCCGTCGGTGCTCACCGCCAGGTGCAGGGCGTACCGGTCGGCGACCTTGCCGGGCGACTCGGTGAAGTAGCCCATCACGTAGGCGGTGTCACCCGGTGCGGCGAGCGCGGGGAGCCGGTTCGCGCCTGCCAGGGCGACTGAGGCCACTCCACCGGCGAGAAAAGTGCGTCGTTGCAGCACGGACGTCTCCTGTCGGGAGCGGTGGGGGATGGCCGGCGGCGAGGGCCGCCGGCCATCGGAGGGGTGGTCGGTCAGGCCGCGGGTTCGCCGGATGGAGCGGCGAGCTGCGTGCCGAGGCGGACCGGGGTGCCGAAGTTCGGCGTGCCGTCGGAGTTCCAGGTGAATTTCTGGGCACGCGTCGACCGGTTCATGTCACAGCCACCGGAGGCGCTGTCGTTGGCGTGGTAGACGATCCAGTCCTCGGTGCCGTCGGGCGACTTGAAGAACCCGTTGTGGCCGGGGGCGAACACGCCGTTGCCGTCGTTGCGCTGGAACACCGGGTTCGGCGACTTCGTCCAGTGCGACCGGTTGAGCGGGTCGGAGCCGGTGAGCGTGAGCAGTCCCAGCTTGTAGTCGGGACCCCAGCACGCGCTGGCCGAGTACACGATCATCGTCTTCCCGTCGCGGTACAGCGGCTCCGCGCCCTCGTTGACCGCACCCGTCTGCCGTTCCCAGGACAGCGTCGGCTGGCTGATCGTGCGCCGCGCGCCGCTGAGCGTGTAGGGGTTCGACATCGGGGTGATGGTCAGCGACTGGGTGCCGTCCATCGCGCTGCCCATCAGGTACAGCTTGCCGCCGTGCTGCAGGATGCTCGGGTCCAGCTCCCAGGTGTTGCCCAGGTCGGCCTTGAAGCTGTAGGGCCCCATGGGATCGGTGCCGGAGGACTCCAGCACGTGCAGCCGTTGGGTGGGGTTGTAGTCCGGCACGTTCTGCCCGGCGACGTAGTAGAAGTACCAGCGGCCGTTCAGCAGGTGGAACTCCGGTGCCCACATGTTGCAGCACCCGTTCGGGCGGCCTGCCAGGTTGAAGATCACTTGGTCGGCGGCGCTCGACAGCCCGGCGAGGGTGCGCGACCGCCGCATGGTGATCGTGGAGTTCCACGTCGTCGTCGCCAGGTAGTAGTACCCGTTGTGGTACTGCAGCCACGGGTCAGGGCCGTTGCGCTTGATCGGGTTGGTGAACGTTCCCGCCGCCGGAGCGCCCAGCTTCACCAGCTGCCACTGCTGGTTCGCGCCCCCGGTGTCCGGCCACTGCACGACCCTGGCACCGTCGGCGGTGGACCACTCGTAGGTCTCCACGGCCTTGCCGCTGTTGCGGTTGAGGAGCCGCACGTACCCACCGGACGAGTCCGCGAGCCGGAACTGCTGACTGGTCGCGTTGCTGTCGGTCCACTGCACCAGGTCAGCGGCGTCAGCGGTCGAGCCGCCCGAGAACTGAAGGACCTTGTTGCTGTGCCTGGACTTGAGCCGGTAGTAGCCGCCGCCGGAGTCGACGAACTGCCACTGCTGCCACGCCCCGTCGTTGCGCGTGTACTGCGCGATCCGGGCGCCGTCGTTCGTAGCGAGGTCATAGACGTCCATGGCCTTGCCGCTGTTGCGATTGACCAGCACGTACGACGCGTTGGTGTCCACTGTGGCCGCCGACACCGCCGGTGGCAGGGCGGAGGTGACCCCGCCGAGCAACGCGGTGGTGGCGAGCAGGACGAGGGTGGTTCGCCGTCGTTCACGGCGGCTGATGGTCGAGATCATGCTTTTCTCCCTGCGGGCCGCTGCACGGGTGTCGGTTGCGTTCGATCAGCGGACGTAGGGCCAGCCGGCGGAGTCGATCGCCAGCAGGTTGATGCCGAGCAGGGATGCGCCGTTGTCCGCGTAGTAGTGGTAGACCAGCACGTCGCTGTCGCTGTCGGCCAGCACGTCCTGGTGCCCCGGACCGTGGATGCTGCCCTGACCGGCGAGGACCTCGGTGCCGCCGCCGGAGGTCAGCGCCGTGCCGTTGCGGTCGACGTAGGGGCCGGTGACACTGGTGGAGCGGCCGACCGTGACGCGGTAGGTGCTGGCGGCGCCCTGACAGCAGCGGTCGAACGAGACGAAGAGGTAGTAGTAGCTGCCGCGCTTCACGATGTTCGGCGCCTCGATCGCGCCGCCGTTGCGACCGGCGAGCGCGCGGATCGTGGAGTCGGAACGCAGACCGGTCGACGGGTTGAGCGCGATCATCTTGATGCCGGACCAGAAGGAGCCGAAGCTCAGCCACCAGCGGCCCTGGTCGTCGACGACGAGGTCGGGGTCGATGGCGTTGAAGTTGTCGCTGGTGCGCGACTCGACGACCAGACCGCGGTTGGTCCACGTGCCGGAGTTGCCGCTGGGGCTGGTGGCCAGGAAGATCGCCGATCGGTTCGAGCCGAACGTCGAGGCCGAGTAGTACATCCAGTACTGGCCGCTGCGGTAGGAGATGTCCGGCGCCCAGAGGTTGCGGCTGTTCGCGGTGTAGGTGTTGGCCCATGGCGTGCCGTTGGGGAAGGCGGCGCCGGCGTTGCGGAACGCGGTGCGGTCGGTGGAGGTCTTGAGCGCGATTCCGTTGCCGGTGTGCGCGAGCAGGTAGCTGCCGTCCGAGCGCTTGACGGTACTCGGGTCGTGCACGCCGATGTCACCGGTGACCCGGCCTGGGGCGGGGTAGGCCGCCGACGCGGACGGTGTCACCGCAACGGTGACGGCCAAAGCCAGCAGGGGTATCAGAACGCGTTTCATCGATGAGACCACGATGTCCTCGATTTCTGGCGAGTGGTTGCGGCGGCGCGGGTTCCTGCCGATCCGGAGCGGCGCGGTCTCGGCTGGTGGAGTCGAGCGGTGTCAGCGCAAGCGGAAGAACGTCCGGTGCCGGTGTGGTGATCTGCGCAGGACCAGGACGTCGGCAGCCCGGAAAGTCGTCCGCGGGAGTGAGCCCATGCCTCGCCTCCTCGCGAGCGGGAACCTGAGTGCACCACCGGTCGTGTTCCGGGCTATAACTCCGGATGCGCTTTTAGCACGATATCGAGGACCGGCACGGTCGACAAGACCTTCTGTTATCGCTAACAGTAGTTGTGATGTCGAATTTTTCGACCATGCAAGTTTCGAAACACTGTTGAGCTGCGAAAACTGATGATCAACTGAAGCGGGGACGAACTGGCTCGGCGACGTGATGTTAGCGATCACATCGGCGGGTGCTGTGGGATCTGGCGGCGCCGCGGCTCTCCCGGGCAGGTGCGCACCTGCTCATGCTCGGCAGCTGCTCCGCGGACATCGAAGACCTTGATCGGTTGAGGCCGGTCGCGGTGACGATGTCCCAGACGCCTGCCGACACCGCATCTCGCCACCAGAACAACGCCATCGCCTCGTCGAGCTCGGCGTCCAGGTTGAGTGCTTCGCGTCGAGCGTTGGTGCCACCTCAAGCCGGCGCTGTCCACGTTGTCGCGAGTGCTGACCTTTTCTCGTCGTTCCGGCCAACCGGATTCGTTGCCCAGAGCTGGATGCGTCTGCCGCCGAACCGGGCGAAGGACAGATTTGGCCGTACACCTATGACGCGCTAGGTCGCAAGACGAGCACGGGTGATGACTCTGAGGCCGACCCCCGCAGTCGGAGTGGTTCTACGACACGCTCGCTGATAGCACGATCCTCAAGGGCGTGCCGGCCAGGTCATGCGTCACGGTGATCTCGGCCGGTGCGCCATGCGGCACGTGGGAATCAGGTCGACCACCAACCGCGCGCCACCGCGGTCGACACGGACGCGTCATGGGGAAAGATGGGAGCAAATTGGGAGAAGTCAAGGCGTGGCAACAGGATCAAGCTGCACTCAAGTGCGTCCAACTGTGCCGCCATGACCTGCCGATTCAACGTATCCGCAGGTCACGACATAATCCGATCCACCCTGCGGATCAAGGGGCCGCAGGTTCAAATCCTGTCGTCCCGACGGTCTGAACCAGCCCGCTGATTCTGGATGAAAGCCCAGTTCAGTGGGCTTTTTTGGGTGCGAGCAGGCCCCAGCGTCGCAGCGACCAGCAAGAACAATGTGCTGGCGTCGATGAGTTCAAGCCCCGAGGACGAGCAGCACGCAGATCTCCGCGACCAGCACGACGACGTGGATGGCCAACGCCCAACAGGGCGGCGACGGCGCAGCACCTCGTTCTCCTGCTCCAGCAGTTTGATCGGCGCACACGCCTCACGCAGCTCAGCCGAACCAGCCCGGCTCGCACCGAGCTCGGCGCAGCCACTTGAACAACGTTGTCGGGCGCACCCCGAAATCTTCGGCGATCTGCTCGACCGTCACACCAGGCTCGCGGTCACGAGCGACCCGCACGACATGGCCGCGGAGCTCCTGGAGCGGGGTTTGGACACAGCGACATCCCGCACAACCGTTCTGTCGGTCAGAGGCCGGCGTCTCCGCGATCAACCCGGGGCTTCGGGCTGGTCAGGAACGACGCCAGCACGACCACCACCGAGATTGCTGCGGCGACCCTGAACGCTGTCTGCACTCCAGGAACGTCCGGTGTCCCGCCGGTGACCGACGACAGCGTCACCACGGTCACGAACAGCGCCGTGCCGGCCGCACCGGCGACCTGCTGGATCGTTGCCAGGATCGCGCTGCCGTGGGAGTACAGGTCGGCGGGCAGGGTGGCCAGCGAGTCGGTCATCAGCGGTGTGAACATCGCGGACAGGGCGGTTGTGACCGCGGTGTAGAGGAGTACGACCTCCCAGATCGAGGATTCGGCGTCGAGGGTCGACATCGTCCACAGCGCCGCGCTCAGCAGGACCGCACCGGACACGACCAGGTACCGGGCGCCGTAGCGGTCGTAAGCACGCCCGATGATCGGGCCGAGGACGCCCATCAGCAGGCCCCCCGGCAGGAGCATCAACCCGGCCACGAACGCACTGCGTTCCTGCACGTTCTGGATGTACAGCGGCAGCAGGATGATCATGCCGAACATCGACATGAACCCGACCATGATCAGCACCAGCGACACCGTGAAGCGCCGATCGGAGAACGGGCGCAGGTCCAGCAGCGCCCGTCCCCGGCGTTGCAGGTGTAGCTGGCGGGCAACGAACGCGACCATCGACACCGCGCCGAGGACCAGTGGCACCCATGGCGGAATCCCATTTCCCGCACCGTGCGCCCTCTCCCCGATCAGCGACAGCCCGAGCACCAGCCCGGCGAACGCCACCGCGGACAGCGGCACGGACAGCACGTCGAGGCGTACCGGGTCGGTGCGCTCGTCACGCAGGCGCAGCCAGATGGCGCCCACCGCGAGCGCTACCAGCGCGATCGGCAGCACGACCCAGAACAGCCAGCGCCAGCCCAGAGTCGAAAGGACCACGCCGGACAGCGTCGGGCCGACGGCCGGCGCCACCGCGGTCACGATCGTGAGCGTGCCCATGGTTTGACCTCGGCGCTCGGCCGGGACCAGGGTCAGGATCGTGGTCATCAGCAGCGGCGTCATCACCGCCGTCCCGCTCGCCTGCACGACCCGCGCTGCCAGCAGCACACCGAAGCCCGGTGCGAGCGCCGCCAGCAGCGTCCCGATCGAGAACAGGCTCATCGCCGTCAGGTAGACCGCCCGCGCGGGGAAGCGCCGCAGCAGGAAACCGGTGATCGGGATGACCACCGCCATCGTCAGCAGGAAACCACTGGTCAGCCATTGAGCAGTGCCCGTGGACACCTGCAGTTGGACGATCAGCACCGGCAGCGCGACGCTCATGATCGTCTCGTTCAGGATCATCACGAACACCGAGCCGGCCAGCAGCCAGATCACCAGCCTGGCATTCACCACCGGCTGCGGCGTCGCACCTGTTCCCGGGCCCGCAGGTCCGCCGCCTGGGTTCGACGTGTCAGTCGTGCCGATCTTCGACCCCATGGTCATCCCAACTCTTGTCCACCCTGCACGGCCACTTCCTCAGACCGCTGCTCACTCGGCGAGCGAGGTGCGCATGGTCCAGCGGAAGACCGAGGGCTTGTCCTCGGACACCCGCTCGAAGTGCTCGTGACCGCCGCGGCACGGCAGCTTGATCTTCCCTCGGTCGACGGTGACCTGTTCCGGGATGGTGATGTTCCCCGGACCGCCCTCCAGCACGACGTGGATGTGGTTGCCTTGGTCGAGCGCCTGGATCTGGATGTTCATCGGAACCCTCTGGTTTCTCATAGGACGATCAGTTTCTGGAGCAGGTCCTTGGCGGCGTCGGCGATGACGGTGCCGGGTGGGAAGATCGCCGCCGCTCCGGCGGCGTGCAGTTCGTCGAAGTCCTGTGGCGGGATGACGCCGCCGACGACGATCATGATGTCGGCGCGGTCGAGGTTGGCCAGTTCCTCGCGCAGTGCGGGCACGAGTGTGAGGTGCCCGGCGGCGAGGGAGGAGACGCCGACGATGTGCACGTCGGCCTCGACGGCTTGGCGGGCGACTTCGTCGGGTGTCTGGAACAGCGGGCCGACGTCGACGTCGAAGCCGAGGTCGGCGAACGCCGTGGCGATCACCTTCTGGCCGCGGTCGTGCCCGTCCTGGCCCATCTTGGCGACCAGGATGCGCGGCCGGCGGCCTTCCTGCCGCGCGAACGTGTCGACGACCTCGCGGCAGGCGTCCACGTTGGACACTGGGCCGACCTCCTGCCGGTAGACACCGGAAATGGTGCGGATCTGCGCGGAGTGCCGGCCCCACACCTTGCCCAGCGCCTCGGAGATCTCGCCGACGGTGGCTTTGGCGCGGGCGGCGCCGATGGCCAGCTCCAGCAGGTTTCCCCCGCCGCCTGCCGCGTTCGTCAGGGCTTCGAGTGCACTGTCCACGGCGGACTGGTCGCGTTCTTCGCGGAGCCTGCGCAGTTTCTCCAGTTGCTGTGCGCGTACGCCGGCGTTGTCGACCTTGAGGACCTCGATCTGCTCGTCGCCGGTCACCGGGTACTTGTTGACACCGATCACCGGTTGGCGGCCGGAGTCGATGCGCGCCTGCGTGCGCGCGGCGGCTTCCTCGATGCGCAGCTTCGGGATGCCCTCGTCGATCGCGCGGGCCATCCCGCCGGCCTTCTCGACCTCGCTGATGTGCCCCCACGCCTTCGCCGCCAGCTCATTGGTGAGCCGTTCGACGTAGGCGCTGCCACCCCACGGGTCGATCACCCGCGTGGTACCCGACTCCTGCTGCAGCAGCAGCTGCGTGTTGCGGGCGATGCGGGCGGAGAAGTCGGTGGGCAGTGCGAGCGCTTCGTCGAGTGCGTTGGTGTGCAACGACTGCGTGTGGCCCTGCGTCGCCGCCATCGCTTCGACGCAGGTGCGCGCGACGTTGTTGAACACGTCCTGCGCGGTCAGCGACCACCCGGATGTCTGGCAGTGCGTGCGCAGGCTGAGCGACTTCTGGCTCTTCGGCTGGAACTCGTTGACGAGCTTGGCCCAGAGCAGGCGCGCGGCCCGCATTTTGGCGATCTCCATGAAGAAGTTCATGCCGATGGCCCAGAAGAAGCTCAGCCGCGGTGCGAACCTGTCGACGTCGAGCCCGGCTGCCTGGCCTGCGCGCAGGTACTCCACGCCGTCGGCGAGGGTGTAGGCGAGTTCCAGGTCGGCGGTCGCGCCCGCTTCCTGCATGTGGTAGCCGGAGATCGAGATGGAGTTGAACTTCGGCATGTGCTCGGAGGTGTGGCTGAAGATGTCGGAGATGATCCGCATCGACGGCTGCGGCGGGTAGATGTAGGTGTTGCGGACCATGAACTCCTTGAGGATGTCGTTCTGGATGGTCCCCGTGAGCTGCTCCGGCCGCACCCCCTGCTCTTCCGCGGCCACCACGAACAGGGCCAGGATCGGCAGCACCGCGCCGTTCATCGTCATCGACACCGACATCTTGTCCAGCGGGATGCCGTCGAACAGGGTGCGCATGTCGTAGATCGAGTCGATCGCGACACCGGCCATGCCGACGTCACCGGCGACCCGCGGGTGATCCGAGTCGTACCCGCGGTGCGTGGCCAGGTCGAACGCCACCGACAGGCCCTTCTGCCCGGCCGCGAGGTTGCGCCGGTAGAAGGCGTTCGACTCCTCCGCCGTCGAGAACCCCGCATACTGGCGCACCGTCCACGGCTGGTTGACATACATCGTCGGATACGGGCCGCGCAGGAACGGCGCGACACCGGGATAGGTCCGCAGGAAGTCGAGACCGTCGAGGTCCTGCGGCCCGTAGACCGGCTTGACCGCGATGCCCTCCGGCGTCTCCCACACGGGCAGATCGGTCTCGTACTTCGCCGACGGGAGCGAGCCGAGGTCGACGTCCGCGAAGCTGGGGATCATCGCTGCACTCCCAGGAAGTCGTAGGTGCTGTTCAGGATCTCCAGCGCCGGACAGCCCGCGAAGACCAAGCCGTCCACGTCCGCGTCGGTCTTCTTGCCCGCCAGGAGCACCCGCTCGGCACCGGCCGCACGCAGGGCCTTGACGGTCTGCTCGGCCTGGTCGGCGTAGCTGCTGTCGCTGCCGCACAGGACGGCGATCCTGGCACCGGAGGCTGTGAACCTGTCTGCGACCTCGGCCGGCGTGGTGGTCGGACCCGCGTCGGGGGTGGCGAAGCCGCCGGCGTTGAAGAGGTTGGCGGCGAAGATGGCCCTGGCGGTGTGGGCGGCGATCGGGCCCAGGGTGGCGAGGAAGACCACGGGGCGTTCGGGCTGGGCGTCGGCGAGGTCGCGCAGCTCCTCGAAGGCCTGTGCATAACGCACCCGCGGCAACTCACCGTCCGGCAGCGGCGCCGGTTCGCGGACCACGGGCTTCTCGGCCAGGTCCGGGAACTCGCTGACGCCCGTGATCGGGTCGCACCGGTTCGCG
This sequence comes from Lentzea sp. NPDC042327, assembly GCF_040647275.1. NCBI lineage: Bacteria > Bacillati > Actinomycetota > Actinomycetes > Pseudonocardiales > Pseudonocardiaceae > Lentzea > Lentzea sp. NPDC042327. The sequence goes on along the minus strand of NZ_JBEZBX010000038.1, from coordinate 212 downwards.
AGCCGAGCTGACCGCGCCTCCCACGTGGCGGCGATCCGCGACGCGACCAGTTCCCCCGCCTCACCGATACCGCCGGCGCGTTCGAGCTCCTGGAACCACGCCCACGCCGCCACCGCAAGCGACTCGGTCAGCTGCTCCACGTACCAGGACCCCGCCGCCGGGTCGATCACCGCGCCGAGGTGCGACTCCTCCAGCAGCAGGTTCTGCGTGTT
>NZ_JBEZBX010000037.1:13805-21705 GCF_040647275.1 Lentzea sp. NPDC042327 | reverse complement strand
GCCGCGACTGGGCCGGCGGCTTCCGGTGGGACCGCACCGCCGGGCTGCTGGCCGCCGCGGTGGAGCACGAGGTGCGCGCGACCCGCCGCGACGGTCCACGCCGCCGTGCCCGGTTCGACATCGCCACCGTGGTGCGGCTGCCGGCGGGTGCCCGCGTGCCCGCGGGCGCGCTGCGCGTGACCGACGAGGTCGTCGAGGCCGGTGGGTCGGTCAGCCTCCTGCTCAACGGCTGCGACGAGTTCGACGCGGTCGGCGTCCTGGACCGCCTCGGGATCGAGGGAGCGCGCGTGCGGCTGGCCACCCACGACGACCTGATGCTCGGCCCCCGCCCAGATGCTCCGCCCCCGGCCACCGAACCCACGAGGAAGGTCGACGACCGTGTCCACTCGCGCTGACACCAGGACCAGGGTGCTCACCTGGTCCGCGGTTGCCATCACAGCGTTCGCCCTGGCGTTGACCGCCCAGGTCCTCTACACCCGTGACGCGCACTGGGGTGTGCGCTACATGGCCGACCTGTGGGTCTACATCGCCAGCGGGCAGGCGGTGCGCGACGGCCAGTCCCTGTACGACGTGGTGATCATGTCACCCCTGTACGGGCCGATGCCGTACCTGTACCCGCCGCTGACCGCCGTGGTGTTCTTCGTCCCCTTGACCTTCCTGTCGTTCGGCACCGCCGGGCTGCTGTGGAACGCCGCGACGCTGATCGCGCTGGGCGCGATCGTGTGGATCACCCTCGGTGTCGCCGACGTCCGCGCCCCCAGGACGCGCCTGGTGCTGACCGTCGTCGGCCTCGCCCTGGTGTTCTGCCTGCTGCCGACCCGCATCCACCTGATCTTCGGCCAGATCAACGCGTTCCTGGTGCTGCTGGTGCTGCTGGACTTCCGCCGCGACGCGGGCCGGTGGCGCGGCGTGGGCATCGGCGTGGCGGCCGGGCTGAAGGTGACGCCGCTGATCTTCATCGCCTACCTGCTGGTCACCGGCCAGTGGAAGGCGGCGCGGACGGCGGTGCTGGCGTTCGCGGGCACGGTCGCGGCGGGCTTCGCGGTGGCACCGGCCGACTCCCTGGAGTACTGGGGCGGCCTGGTGTTCCAGTCGTCGCGGGCGGGCGCCGTGTTCAGCACCCCCAACCAGTCCCTGGCCGCGGCCATGGCCAGGGTGTCGCACAGCGAGGTGTTCGCCGGCTGGTGGATCGTCGTGCTGGCCCTGGTCGGTGTGCTGGGACTCGCGGTGGCCAGGTACGTCCACCACCGGGGCTCCGACTTCCTGGGCTTCTGCGCCGCGGCGCTCACCGGGCTGCTGGTGTCGCCGGTGAGCTGGGAGCACCACTGGGTGTACGTGGTCCCCCTGCTGGTGTGGCTGGTGGTGCGGGCCTGGCAACGGCGCTCGGCCGGCCTGTCCGCCGTGGCCGTGCTGCTCGTGGCGGTGTTCACGCTGCGGGTGTTCTGGTGGGTGGGCGTGCCGGAGTTCCCGGCGAAGCCGATGGACATGACCGCGGGCCAGCAGTTGGCCTCCTCGATGATGCCGGTCGCCGCACTGCTGCTGCTCCTGCTCGGGCCGCTGTGGGTCCGCCGGGAGTTCCGCGCTGCCTCGCAGGTCCGGTTGGGCAGCGGGGCCGGGGAACGCCGCGCGGGCCGGCCGGCGCCGGTCGGTGTCGGGGCCGGCCCGGTCAGCGAACCGGAGGTGCGGTCGTCCTGATCTCGCGCCGGTGGCCGGTGGTCGACCCGCTCACGGGAACGATGCTCGGGCTGACAACACGAGAAGGCTGCGAACCAGCAGCCTTCTCGTGTGTGCAGTGCTGCCGTACGCCACGAGGAGAACATGAGTGCGGAGCAGATCGCCGACGAGGCACTGACCCACCGCCCTGTCGAGCTTTGATCACGGGGTACTGCGGTCCCGGCAGTTCATGGCGCACATGGTTCGGACCCCGCTGACTGAGCACCTGCCGGGGTGACCGGCCAGACCCGGCCGGTGCTGGAACCGCTCCCACCACCGGCCCGCACGGACGGTCGCCGAGGTGCGGCGGCACGGTCGGTGGAGGTGCGGATGCCGCCAAGCCTTACCCTGATCAGCTTGAACAGGTCCGAGGGAGAAGCGATGGACATCCGTCACCGGAACAACGTCACGGTCACCGGCGCGACCGGCGGCCCGACCGTGGTGCTGGCGCACGGCTTCGGCTGCGACCAGAACATGTGGCGGCTGATCGTCCCCGCGCTGTCGCAGCGGTACCGGGTGGTGTTGTTCGACTACGTGGGGTCGGGCGGCTCGGACCTGTCGGCGTGGAGCACCGAGCGGTATTCGAGCCTGGAGGGGTACGCCCAGGACGTCGTGGACGTCTGCGACGAGCTCGAGATCGAGCAGGCGGTGCTGGTGGGGCATTCGGTCAGCGCCATGGTCGGGGTGCTGGCCGCGCGGATGGCGCCGCGGCGGATCGGGTCGCTGGTGATGGTGGCGCCCTCGCCCTGCTACATCGACGACGCCGGCTACCGCGGTGGGTTCACCGCCGAGGACATCGACGAGCTGCTGGTCTCGCTGGAGTCGAACTACCTGGGCTGGTCCTCGGCGATGGCGCCGGTGATCATGGGCAACCCGGAGCGGCCGGAGCTCGGGCAGGAGCTCACCAACAGCTTCTGCGCCACCGACCCCGACATCGCCAGGGTGTTCGCCCGCACCACGTTCCTGACCGACAGCCGTGCCGACCTGGCCGGTGTCGCGGTGCCCACGCTGGTGCTGGAGTGCGCTGAGGACGTCATCGCGCCCCGTGAGGTCGGTGCGTTCGTCCACGCCGCCATCCCGTCCTCGCGCCTGGTCACCCTCGACGCCACCGGGCACTGCCCGCAGCTGAGCGCGCCCGAGGCCACCGCAGAGGCGATCCTGGACTTCCTCGGGACCCGCCCGTGATGTGCCGCGCGGACGGCGCGTCCGCCGAGGACGCGCCGGAGCCCGCCCACACCGGGAGCGGTGTGGACCCGGGTCAGACCGGCAGCACGGACGCGGCGTTCACCGCTCTGCTGGAGGACAGCGCGGAGGACCTGTACGACGCGGCGCCCTGCGGCTACCTGTCCACGATGATGGACGGCACCATCGCGAAGATCAACGCCACGTTGCTGGACTGGCTGGGCCTGACCCGTGAGGACGTGGTCGGCCGGAAGCGGTTCGCCGACCTGCTCACCGTCGGCGGCAAGCTGTACCACGAGACGCACTTCGCGCCGTTGCTGCGCATGCAGGGCGAGCTGCGGGGCATCGCCCTGGAGATGAAGGCGTCCGGTGGCAGGCGGTTGCCGGTGCTGGTCTCGTCGACGCTCAAGCGCGGTGACGGGGGAGAGCCGCTGCTGATCCGCACCACGGTGTTCGACGCCTCCGACCGCCGGGCCTACGAAGAGGAGCTCCTGCGTCGCCGGCAGGAAGCCGAACGGGCCTACGCCGCGGCCGAGCAGGCCCGGCTGCAGGCCGAGGCCGACCGGGAACGACTGGCCGCGACGCTGGCGGTGCTGCAGCAGACCCTGCTGCCGCCGTCACTGCCGGCGGTGCCCGGCGTGGAGCTGGCCGGGCACTACCACACCGCTTCTCCCGACCAGCTCGGCGGAGACTTCTACGACGTCTTCCCGCTGACGGACGACACGTGGGGTTTCTTCCTGGGCGACGTGTGCGGCAAGGGCGTCGAGGCCGCGGCGCTGACCTCGCTGAGCCGCTACACCCTGCGGGCCGCCGCGCACCACGACCCCGACGACCCCGTCGCGGTGCTCAGCGCCCTCAACACGGCCCTGCTGCACGACCCGAGCGTGGGCATCCGGTTCTGCACCGTCCTGTACGGCACCCTCCGCCCGGCCCACGACGGTGGCGTGACCGTGCGGCTGGCAGGCGGCGGGCATCCTCCGGCGTTCCACCTCTCGGCAGGTGACGACGGCGGTGGCGACAGGGGGGTGCGGCCGGTCGAGCTGCCGGGAGCGATGCTGGTCGGCGCGCTGTCCGGTGCGCGTTTCGTCACGACCACCGTCGACCTCGAACCGGGTCAGGCCCTGCTGCTCTACACCGACGGCCTGACCGAGGCCCGGGACGCCGACGACCAGTTGCTCGACACCGAGGGTGTCGCCGCGATGCTGGCGGCGCGCACCGGCCCCTGCACCGCGGCTGCTGTCGTGGCCGACACCGTCGCCTTCCTCGCCGGACTGCCCAACGGCACCGATGACGACGTCGCTCTGCTCGCCCTCGGTGCCCCCGGTGCCGGCGCGGCGACCGCCGGGTCGTCCACCGCCGCCGTGTCGGTCACCGCGTCCGAGCCGAACCATGTGCCGATCGGGAGCACCGACCGTCCATGACCAGAGCTTTCCGCCTCGAAGTGCGGCACGCCGGTGCCGGCCACGCCCTGATCGCCGTCAGCGGCGAACTCGACCCGCTCACCGCACCCCGCCTCCGCGAGCGAGGTCTGTCCCTGCTCGCTGAGGGAACTCCGCACCTGCTGCTCGACATGTCGGAAGTCGACTTCTGCGACTCGTCGGGCCTGAGCGTCGTCATCGCGCTGTGGGCACAGGCGAACGCCAGTGGCGGCAGCCTGGCGCTGGCCGCCGTTCCGGACCGCCTCAGCCGCCTGCTGCGCATGACGGCAACCGACACCCTCATCCCCGTCCGGCACGCCGACGACTTCGGCAGGTCTGAGCCGGAACCGAGCTGACGCCTCAGTTCTGCGCCGCGCGGCAGCTCAGCTCCGCCCACACGACCTTGCTCGTCGTGGTCACGACGCATCCCCACCCGCGGGACAGCTGCGTCACCAGGAGCAAGCCGCGGCCCCGGTCCTCGCCCAGCCGGGAGGAGCCAAGCCGGGGGAGGGTCGTCCGGTCGCCGTCCTCGACGTCGATGTGCAGTGTGGAGTCCGGCAGCTGGCACACGCGCAAGCCGATCGGCGGCCGACCGTGGTCGTAGGCGTTGCTGACCAGCTCCGTGACGAGCAGCTCGGCGTCCTCCACGCAGTCGGTTTCCAGGTGCGACAGTGCCTTCCGCAACGAGCGCCGCAGCTCGCCCAGCGGCGGTGTCGCGACTCCCGGCAGGTCCACGTCCAAGATCAGCTCTGGATGCCCGTCGGAAGCGCCTGTCATGGGTTCTCCCGGGAGGTGCGGTGTGCACGGGCGTCCCTCCGGTGTACCCGATCGGGGCACGTCAAAATCACCGCTGTCAGGTCGCCGGGAGACCGGGGCGCGACACCCGGCGACGGCTGCGACACCGCACGCCTCGGTGCACGCCCGGCCGGCTCAGGTGCCGTGGCGCACCGCCACCACCGCGATGTCGTCGGTCGCCGGCTGGTCGCCGACCATCGTGGCCATGGCCTGTGCGCACGCCGCTTCCGGGTCGACCGCGGAGATGACGCGGCACAGCCGCTCCAGGCCGTCGTCGAGGTCCTCACCCCGGCGTTCGACGAGACCGTCGGTGTAGAAGATCATCAAGGCTCCCGGCGGCACCTCGACGTCGATGCTGCGCCGGCCTGTGCTCCCGAGGTCGAACCCGATGGGCGGGCCGATGTGGGCGGGCAGGAAGCAGGTCTCGTGACCGGGCGTCGCGAGGAGCGGAGGCAGGTGGCCGGCCACGGCGATGCGCATGTGGTCGGTCGCCGTGTCGATGACGGCGTAGGCGACGGTGGCCATGGTGCCGGTCTCGAAGTGGCTGGCTTTGCGGTCGAGCTTGCCGAGCACGTCCGCGGGGTCGGGGTAGTCCATCGCATAGGCGCGCAACGCGCTCCTGAGCCGCCCCATCACGACGGCGGCCCGCAGCCCGTTGCCGGCGACGTCGCCGATCACCACGCCGATGCGCGCGCCGGGCAGCTCGAACACGTCGTACCAGTCGCCGCTGACACCGCTGTCCGTGCCGGGGACGTAGCGGGCCGCCAGCTCCCAGCCCTCGGTGCTCGGCAGCCTCGACGGCAGCAGGCTCTCCTGCAGCATCGCGGCCGCGGCGCGTTCGGAGCGGGTCCGGTCCACGTAGACCCCGACGGCGAGCCGGTCGGCCACCAGCTGCAGCGCCTCGACCTCCTCGCCGGTGAACCGGCGGGGCGTGGTGCTGCCGACGTGCACGACCCCGGTCAGCTCGCCCTCGGCGATCATCGGCACGCCCAGCAGCGCCCGCAGCCCGTGCTCCCACAGCAGCGGGTTGACCACCGTCGACTCGTCGACGCGCTGGAGCTGAACAGGTTCCCGGCGCTGCGCCACGGCGCCGGCGAAACCCTTGCCGACCGGCACGCGCACCCCCTGGAACACTTCCTCCTCGAAGCCGGACGTGGCCCTGGCGACCAGCTGCGTACCGCTGCGGTCCACCAGCAGGACGGTGACGGTGTCGACGGCGAGCAGCTCACGGGTGCGCTCCAGCAGGACCTCCATGAGCTTGTCGAGGTCGAGCTGTTTGAGAGGCGAGTCCGTGACCGCGTTGAGCGCCCGCAGCCGGATCAGCGGAACTCCGACCTCTGCCATCGTGCCTCCCCTCGAGGCGGGTGCCTGCACGACATTATGTCGTGCGTTCACCGCCTTTTCACGGCCGGCCGCGCCTGTGACCAGCCGAACGGTCCACGAGCACGGCCCGCGGGCGTCACCGCCGGGCTCACGGTGACCGCTTGAGCTGCGGTCGTCCGGTTCGTTGGGCAGCATGGCTGCATGACCCAGCGCAGTTCCACGCCAGCGCAAGGCGCTTCTCCGCTGACCGCCGACGCGAACGCGACAGCTCACCGCTTCGTCGACGTCGGGGGAATGCAGGTCTTCTACCGCGAAGCAGGCCCGAGTGACGCGCCTGTGCTGTTGCTCCCGCACGGCTATCCGTGTTCGTCGTACCAGTACCGGCGGCTCATGCCGGCACTGGCGGACCGGTGGCGCCTGGTGGCCCCGGACTACCCCGGCTTCGGCCTGAGCGACACGCCACCGGCTGATTCCTTCGGCTTCGACTTCGACGCTTACGCGGGCTTCCTCGAAGCCTTCTGCGATGAGCTGGGCCTTGACCGGTATGCCCTGTACCTGCACGACTACGGTTCGCAGATCGGCCTGCGGCTGGCCATCCGGCGTCCTGACCGCGTGACCGCCCTCATCATCCAGAACGGCGACATCTACGAGGACACGCTCGGACCCAAGTACGAGCAACTCCGGGAGTACTGGCGCGATCCGTCGGACAGCAACCGCGCGGCGCTCGAAGAAGCGGTGTGCGAAGAGGGTTTCCGCGACGAGTTCGTCGGCGAGGTTCCTGCTGACCAGGCCGCGCGGATACCACCGGAACTGTGGAAGCTCCACTGGCCGTTGATGAACACGCCGCAGCGGCGGGACATCATGCGGAAGCTGATGGAGGGCTTGAAGGACAACCTTGAATGGTTTCCGCGTTATCAGGCCTATTTGCGCGAACACCAGCCGCGGACGCTCATCGTCTGGGGGCCGAAGGACGGCTACATGCCCGAGGAATCCGCACGCGCCTACCTGCGCGACATCCCGGAGGCGGAGCTGGTGCTCACGGACGGCGGCCATTGGCTGCTCGAGACGCATTTCGAGCAGGCCGTCCCGGTGATCCGCCGCTTCCTGTGCCGTCTCGACGCGGTGTGACGGGGGACCGTTTCCGCGCGTGCGGGTCGGTGTCCGGTCACAGCTCGGCGCGGTGCCGCACCTCGTCGATCGTGGTCACCACCAGGCTGGTGGGCGCGACGGTGCGGATGCGGCGCCGCGGTTGGTGAGAAAGGTACTCGTCGTGAGCAAATCACACGTAATGGATCAGGGGGTATCGCTGTCCGTGACCACCGCTCTCACTGTGTGGTGCATGATCAGGACTGCCGTCGGGCACCACGGCGTGTGAAGGCGGTGGTGATGACGGCCGGGGGGGGGGTGGGTGTCTGTGGGGGGCCCCACCCCGACCCCGCGGGGGGGAAAGGCGACCAGGGGGGGGGGCA
>NZ_JBEZBX010000037.1:0-13795 GCF_040647275.1 Lentzea sp. NPDC042327 | reverse complement strand
GACGGCCGGTCGCGTGGTTATCTGCTCGCTCACCACCACGCGACCGGGAGGATCAGATGCCGCAGCTCGGTGCGGACCAGAAGCGGCTCGACTTGTGCGCGACGTGCACGTGGTCGTTGTGGCCGGTGTAGCCGGGGCCGAGGATCTCGTTGAAGCCGTGGTTGCGGGCCTGCTTGGCGAGGGCGCAGAAGCCCTGCGGGCCGGCGCCGAGGTCCACGGCGTCGCCGTAGAGGTGGCGGCTGCCCGAGGCGCCGCCGACGGCGTTGTTGCAGGAGACGCTGCGGAAGCCGCCGTTCACGTCGATGGGGCGGTCGCCCATGGCGTGGCGCATGGCCTGCAGCTTCCACATGGAGACCAGGGCGTTGGCCTTGGCGGTGGCAGCGGAGACGTTGCCGCCGGCCCAGGTGGAGTTGCAGTTGTTGAGCTCGTCGTAGGTGAAGTTGACCGGCGTGCAGTCGTTGTCCTGCAGGGCGTAGATCTTCGAGAAGGTGGCCGCGCCGGCGATGCCGTCGGCGCCGAGGCCGTAGGCCTGCTGGAAGCGGGTGACGGCGGCCTTGGTGGCGGGACCGAACTGGCCGTCGATGCCGAGCACGGCGCCGTAGCCGGGGTAGCCGGCGACCCTGATCTGCAGCTGGCGGACGTCCTCGCCCGACGCGCCCTGCGACAGGGTGCGGTTCCAGGTGTAGCAGGCGTCGGCCGCCTCCACGGGGGCCGCGGCCGCGACGGCGGGGGTGACGGCGCCGAGGAGCAGTGCGAGCAGCGGTAAGACCAAACGGAGTTTCATGGCAAGCGCTACCTTTCGATCACAGGGAGTGCAGCCTGTCGAGGGCCTGTCCGGTTTGTCAACGACCAACGAAGTGAACTCTTAGTTGGGTCAGGAGGAACCGCCGGACGGGCGGCAGCGCGTGCCGACGGGTGGGGGCGCTGTGCCGGGACCGCGCAAAGGCTCCACTGTGGAGGGCTGTCCCCCGTGCGAGCTACCCGCGGATGTCCACTGCGTGGTGACGATTTGCGGGGCTCGGGTCCCTAGCGTTCCCGGTAGCCGCGGCACGACGGCCGCGGACGGCTGGTGAGGGACGGGACATGCGACTGTTGGTGCAGTTCGGGGCGGTGGCGCTGGTCGCTTTCGCCGGGAGCGCGGTGGTCGGGCTGGCGGGGTGGAACACGCCGTTGACGCTGGTGTTCGGGCTGGTGGCGGCCGGGGTGGCGCTGTGGGTGTACGCGCTGGTGGTGCGGCGGACCGAACACCGGGTGGCGGACGAGGTCGCGCTCGCCGGGTCGGCGGGGGCGCTGGGCAGGGGAGTGGCGATCGGGCTCGGGATGTTCGGGGCGGTCATCCTGAACATCGCCCTGCTCGGCGGGTACGAGGTGCGCGGGTTCGGGTCCGCGTCGGGTGCGGTGGCGCTGCTGGGGTTCACGGCGGTCGCGGTGGTCGTGGAGGAGCTGCTGTTCCGCGGGGTGCTGTTCCGCATCGTCGAGCAGCGGCTCGGGACGTGGCTCTCGCTGGTGCTGACCGGGGTGGTGTTCGGGGCGGCGCACCTGTTCAACGAGCACGCCACCGTGTGGGGTGCGGTGGCCATCGCCGTGGAGGCCGGGTTCATGCTGGCCGCGGTCTACGCCGCCACGCGCACCCTGTGGGTGCCGATCGGGGTGCACTTCGGCTGGAACTACGCGCAGGGCGGCATCTTCAGCACCAGCGTCTCCGGCACGGACGCGCCGAAGGGGCTGCTGGACGGCGTCACGTCCGGGCCGTACCTGCTCAGCGGCGGTGACTTCGGGCCGGAGGCGAGTGCGTACTCGGTGCTGGGCGGGGTCGTGGTGACCGTCGTGTTCCTGTGGCTCGCGAAGCGGCGCGGGAACCTCGTGCCCCGTCGCCGGCGCGCGGTCACCGCGACTACGCTCGCCGCGTGATCAGCCTCCGCCGGGTCCCGGACCTGTGGCGCCGCTGGGACGTCACGGTCAGGGACGCCCCGCTGGCACTGGCGCTGGTGCTCGCCTCCTTCGTGCCCGCGCTGCACAACCGCGGCACGCACCTGGGTGACCTGCCGACCCGGCCGATGGACGCGCTGGCGCTGGTCGTGATCGCGGTGGAGTGCCTGCCGCTGGTCGTGCGCAGGCGGTGGCCGGTCATCTGCCTCGCGCTGGTGTGCGTGGGATTCGCCGCCGACCAGCTCCTCGGCTACCACGCCGTCGCCGGCACGGCGCTGCCGATCGCGCTGCTGAGCACCGGGCTGCACCTGCGCCGGTTCCGGCGCACCACAGCGGTTCTGGTGTCGGTGGCGTACGTGCCGCTGGCGGTCGCGCTCGACCGGGACGGGTCGCAGGAGGGCGTCGCCGGATTCGTCACGTTCTACCTGGCGCTCGCCCTGGCGTGGGGGATCGGGGCGTGGCTGCGGCTGGCGCAGGACGCGGAGGAGGAACGGCGGCGGCACGTCGCGGCCGAGACGCGGGTCGCGGAACGCACGCGGATCGCGCGCGAGCTGCACGACGTGGTGACCCACCACGTGACGGCGATGGTGGTGCAGGCGGAGGCGGCGCGGTACCTGACCGCCGCCCCCGAACGGCTGGAGCAGGCGCTGACCGCGATCACGGACACCGGCCGCCGGTCGATCGCGGACCTGCGGCAGCTGCTGGAGCTGCTGAACCCGGACCACGGCGGGGACGTGCGGGCGCCGTCGGTGGGCGACCTGGGCGCGCTCGTCGAGCAGACCCGGCAGGCCGGGCAGCCGGTGGAGTTCGTCGAGGAGGGCGCACCGGTGGCGGGCAGCGCGAAGGTGGTGGCGTACCGGGTGGTGCAGGAGGCGTTGACCAACGCCCTGAAGCACGCGCACGGCAACCGGACGACGGTGCACGTGCGGCACGGTGAGAGCGAGGTCGTGGTGGAGGTCGGAACGGACGGCGCGGGGCCGGCCGCCGCGGCACCGGGTGGCAGCGGGCGGGGGCTCGCCGGGCTGCGGGACCGGGTCGGCGTGCTCGGCGGCGAGTTCAGCGCGGGCCGCAGGGACGGCGGTTTCGTGGTGACCGCACGGATTCCGGCGGTGGTCCGCCCGTGACGCGCGTGCTGGTCTGCGACGACCAGGCGTTGATCCGCACCGGGTTCGCGACGATCATCGACGCGCAGCCCGACCTCCAGGTGGTCGGCGAGTGCGGGGACGGGCGGGCCGCGGTCGACCTGACCGCGCGGCTGAACCCGGACGTGGTCGTGATGGACGTCCGGATGCCCGTGCTCGACGGCATCGAGGCGACCCGGCTGCTCGCGGGCGCCGGCGTGGCCGGCCCGGCCAGGGTGCTGGTGGTGACGACGTTCAACCTCGACGAGTACGTCTACGAGGCGCTGCGGGCCGGCGCCAGCGGGTTCCTGCTCAAGGACGCCCCGCCGGCGCAGCTGCTGCACGGCATCCGCACGGTCGCGGCCGGTGCGGCGCTGCTCGCGCCCGAGGTGACCCGCCAGCTCGTCGGCCGCTACGCCGAACGGATCCGGCCGGTCGGCGGGCCCCGGGAGGTCCCGCTGACCGCGCGCGAGCTCGAGGTGCTGCGGCTGATCGCGGACGGCCTGTCGAACAGCGAGATCGCCGGCGCGCTGGTGATCAGCCACGAGACGGTCAAGACGTACGTGTCGCGCATCCTCACCAAGCTCGACCTCCGCGACCGGGTGCAGGCCGTGGTCTACGCGTTCCGGCACGGCCTGGTGGCGTAGCGCCTTTCCCGGGTGACTTTTCCACCGCCATGACCTGCACCGAGTCCGCTAATCACTGATCATCACGTAGTGTTTCCTTGTGATTTCGCAGAGTCATCGGTACGGTAAATGCTCTGGGAGCGCTCCCAATCCGCCGCCGCTGTTGATCGACCACCGGTTAATGGAGGCTCATACATGCGTACGCGCAGCACCTCCGGTTCCGTCACCCGACGGCGGGGCGCCATCGTGCTCATCGGCGTGCTGATCAGCACGTTCCTGTGGGCCCCGTCGGCTCAGGCGCACGGAACCATCATCAGTCCGGCCACTCGCGCCTACCAGTGCTGGCAGGCGTGGGGCAGCCAGCACACCAACCCCGCGATGCAGCAGCAGGACCCCATGTGCTGGCAGGCCTTCCAGGCCAACGCCGACACCATGTGGAACTGGATGAGCGCGCTGCGGGACGGGCTCGGAGGCAACTTCCAGGGCGCCACCCCGAACGGGCAGCTGTGCAGCAACGGGTTGGCACGCAACAACTCGCTGAACGTGCCCGGCCGCTGGCGGACCACCAACGTGAGCAGCAACTTCACGATGCACCTGTACGACCAGGCGAGCCACGGCGCCGACTACTTCCGCGTCTACGTGAGCAAGAACGGGTTCGACCCGACCACGCAGAGCCTGGGTTGGGGCAACCTCGACTTCATCACGCAGACCGGCCGGTTCGCCCCGGCGAAGGACATCAAGTTCAACGTCTCGACCTCCGGCTACCGGGGTCACCACGTCGTCTTCACCATCTGGCAGGCGTCCCACCTCGACCAGGCCTACATGTGGTGCAGTGACGTGAACTTCGGCTAGTCCGCAGCAGCGGGAGTGGAGGGGCCCGGCCCGGCGCGCGGTGCACGCCGGGGCCGCATCCGGGCCTTCCTCCGCCACCGCGCCGCTCAGCCGTTCGAGCAGCTGGAACCGTTGAGGGAGAACGAGGACGCCGCGGCGGCGTCACCGCTGTGGGTGGCCTGGAACCCGATCTCGACGGACCCGTTCGGTGCGATCACGGCGTTGTGGCTCACGTTGCGCGCCGTGACCTGGCCGCTCGTCGGCGAGTAGCCGGCGTTCCAGCCGCCGGCGATGTTCTGACCACCGGGCAGCGTGAAGGCGAGCGACCAGCCGTTGACCGCGGTGGTCCCGGTGTTGGTGATGGTGATCCGCTCGGTCAGGCCGTTGTTCCAGGCGGTGACGCTCGCCTTGACGGCACACGGTCCCGGCACCGGCGGGTTCGGGTCGCTGCCACCGGTGATGCCGAAGAACTCCAGCGCGACCGCGGCCATGCCGGCCGACGGCAGGCTGTGTCCCGCGCCCTGGATGCTGTACGCCTCGACCTTGTCCGAGAACCTGCTGCGGTTCCAGCCCGGTCGCGGCGTGTCGGTGGACGTCGGCGTCTGGCTCAGGCCGAACACGCTGGTCCACTGGTCGACCTCCTCCTGCAGCAACGAGTACGGCACGAGGTTGTCGGCGGTTCCGTGCCACAGCTGCATCTTCGGCCGCGGGCCGGTGTAGCCGGGGTAGGCCTGGCGGACGGCGTCACCCCACTGCTGCGGCGTGCGGTTCATGGTGCCGTTGGTGCACTTGCCGCCGGGCGGGTAGTCCGCGGCGTTGGCGAAGCAGTTGAACGGGACGCCCATGAACGCCGCGCCCGCCTTGAAGACGTCCGGGTACACCGCGAGCATGTGGTTGGTCATCATGCCGCCCGACGACGAACCGGTCGCGAACACCCGGTTCGGGTCCCCGCCGTAGCGCTGCTGGACGTAGGTCACCATCGACACGATCGACACCGGGTCGCTGCCGCCGCCGCGCCGCTTCGCCGCGTCCGACCAGGTGTCGAAGCACTTGCCGAACCCGGCTTCCTGCTGCGCGCTCGGGTAGATCACGACGTAGCCGTACCGGTCGGCGAGCGAGGCGAACTCGCTGCCGGAGTAGAAACCGGGACCCGAGCCGCCACAGCCGTGCATCGCGACGACGATCGCCGGTTTGGCCGGCCGGTTGTCCGGCACGTAGACGTGCATGCGCATCCCGCCGGGGTTGGCGCCGAAACCGGTCACCTCCACCAGCGACGCGGCGGACGCCGGGGACGCGAGCAGGAGCGCGGCTGTGGCGATCAGGGCGCTGACGAGCGCTGTGAACGTGGTGGCACGTGTGGTCATCGTCGACCTCCGGTCAGAGATTCGGGATCTCCCAGGAGGTTCCCGAAGGTATTCAGATCGGTGACGGTCGTCAAGATTGTGACCAACGAATGCGGTACGTCGTTCGACGAACAAGTCCGATGTGGACGGTGTGGTGCTCAAGGGGTCGGACCGCTCCAGGAGTCGTGCCCCCGGATCACGCGTGCCGGCGCGGCACCCACACGACCAGGTTCGCGAACAGCGCCCCGAGGACCACGACCCCGAGCATGCCGCCCACCACCCAGTGCGCCTGGTCGTTGTCGGCCAGCGCGGCGCTGACGACCCGGCCGTCGCGCAGGTCGTAACGGACCGTCACGCGATCGCCGGGGTTGCGGGCCGGGCCGTTCTCCGACAGCGTCGCGACCTGCCTCGTGCCGTCGGGCAACGGGTACTCGACCTTGACCGAGACGCTCTTGCCCGACTTCAGCCGTTCCTGGACGGTGCCCTCCGAGCCGGCCCACGACCGCTGCTCGGTCGCGGACTGGACGAGCAGCACCAGGCCCAGGACCGCACCGGCCAGCACGAGCCCGGACACCGCCCGGGCCGTGATCGACTTCTTCGCCACGACGCCTCCTTCCTCCACAAGATCGCCGGAGCGGCCCCGGACGTGACAGGCGGTCAGCGGTGCTCGCGGAACGGGTCGAGGCCTACCGCCCCGCGCTGACCGGCGAGCAGGCCGGGGTCGTCATCGACGTGCTCACCCGGACCGTGCTCAGCCACGCCGTGCAGCCCACCGGCGGCCCGGCGGCCACGGTCGACGGCCTGGCCTGGATGGCGTCGCGGGTGCTCGCCGAGCCCGCGCGCAAGCCGTTGCGCCACGGCTGACCGAACCGGACGGGCCCTGCGCACCGAACCACCACGGGACGGCAGCGGAGGAGGAACCGGTGAGCGGACTGCCCGGCGTGCTCGACAGCGCGATGGACCGGCTCGTGGTCCCCGGCTACTCGCGGTGGGGTTACCGGCTGCGCCGCGCCGGCTGGCCCGCGACCGACCCCGAACCCGGTGCGCTGCGCGGCGGGCTCGCCGTCGTGACCGGTGCGGGGACGGGACTGGGCAAGGCCACCGCGCTCGGGCTCGCCCGCCTCGGCGCCGCGGTCGTGCTCGTGGTGCGCGACGAGGTCAAGGGCAGGGCCGCGCGGGACGAGATCATCGCCGCCGTTCCCGGCGCCGTGGTCTTCGTGCGGCTGTGCGACGTGTCGAGCCTGGCCTCGGTGCGCCGGTTCGCGAGCGACCTGCTGGGCGAGTTCGACCGCGTGGACGTGCTGGTGCACAACGCCGGGACCATGCCGGCGAAGCGCACCACCAGCGTCGACGGCCACGAGCTGACGCTCGCCACGCACGTCCTCGGGCCGTTGCTGCTGACCGAGCTGCTCCGCTCGCTGCTGGTGTCCTCACCGGACGCGCGGGTCGTGTTCGTGTCCTCCGGCGGCATGTACACCCAGCGGCTGCGCGCGGGTGACCCCGAGTACCGCGACGGCGAGTACCGCGGCGCCACCGCGTACGCCCGGACCAAGCGGATGCAGGTGGCGCTCGTCCCCGTGCTGGCCGAGCGGTACCGGGCCGACGGCATCGGCGTGCACGGCATGCACCCCGGCTGGGCCGACACACCGGGGGTCGCGAGCTCGCTGCCCGGTTTCCACCGGCTGACCCGGCCGTTGCTGCGCACCGCGGAGGAGGGCGCGGACACCGTCGTGTGGCTGGCCGCGACCAGCCCGGTCCCGCGCACCGGCCGGTTCTGGCACGACCGGCGCGAGCGGACCACGCACTACCTGCCGACCACGGCCGAACGGCGTGCCGACATCGCCGCGTTCTGGGCCTACTGCACGAACGCCGCCGGCCTCATGCCGTGACGGCTCACCGGACCCCGGCCGGGCCGTTGCTCCCGCCGAGGTCGTCGCGCCGGCGCGGCACCGGACCCCGGCGCGGTCACGACCTGACCGCGCCTCGGGTGCGTCGGCGACAGTTCCAGCACGACCTGCGCGCGTCGGCCCCCTTGCGTGCGAGCCGGTCCACGACCTCGTCGAAGTACCGCGTGATCGCAGCCCGGAAGCCGGGTGTGCCGCCGGGCGCTCTCAGCCCCGCGCCCGTGCGACGAAGTCGCGGTACCAGTGGAAGCTGGCGCGCGGGGTCCGCTGCTGGGTCGCGTAGTCGACGTGGACCAGGCCGAACCGGTGCTTGTAGCCGTGCGCCCACTCGAAGTTGTCGAGCAGCGACCAGCAGAAGTAGCCGCGCAGGTCCACGCCGGCGGCCAGTGCCGCGGCGATGTGGCCCTCCAGGAACGCGATCCGGTCGGTGTCCTGGAGGTCCTCGGTGTCCGGGTAGACGCAGCCGTTCTCCGTCACGTAGATCGGCGGCAGCTGCGGGTGCCGGGCGCTGAGGTCGCTCAGCGCGGTCGTGATCCCGACCGGTTCGACCGGCCAGCCCATGCCGGTGCGCGGCACGTCCGGCAGCCGGGTCGTGTCGACGCCGATGTCGTGCGCGGTGCGCTTGGCCGGGTCGGGCTCGCGGTGCGGTGCGTCGGCGACGTGCAGCCGGTAGTAGTAGTTCAGGCCCACGTAGTCCAGCGGCTGCCCGATGACCGCCAGGTCGCCGTCGTGGCGGAACGAGAAGTCCGTGAGCTCGCCGTACATCGCCGTCATCTCCTCGGGGTAGGTGCCGCCGAAGAGCGGGTCGGTGAACTGGCGGCGCAGCAGCACGTCCTGCCGGGTGGCCGCGGCCACGTCGGCGGGCGAGTCGCTCACCGGCACGGTCGGCGACTGGTTGAGGACGATGCCGAACTCCTGGCCGGGCACGCCGTTGGCGCGCATGGCCTCCACCGCCAGACCGTGCCCCACCAGCAGGTGGTGGGCGGCGGCGAGGGCGCCGTGGCCCTCGCGGGCACCAGGTGCGTGCCGGCCCTCCGCGTAGCCCACGACCGACGAGCAGTACGGCTCGTTCAGCGTGGTCCACTTGCTGACGACGTCCGCGAGCGCGTCGTGCACGATCGCCGAGTAGTCGGCGAACCGCAGGGCCGTGTCGCGGACCCGCCAGCCGCCGCGGTCCTCCAGCGCCTGCGGCAGGTCCCAGTGGTAGAGCGTGACGAACGGTTCGATGCCGTTGTCCCGCAACGTGTCCACGAGCCTGCGGTAGAAGTCGAGGCCGCGCTGCTCGACGCGGCCGCGGCCCTCGGGCAGGATTCGCGACCACGACACCGAGAAGCGGTACGCGTCGACGCCGAGGTCGACGAGCAGGCGGACGTCCTCTGCCCACCGGTGGTAGTGGTCGGCGGCCACGTCACCGGTGTCACCGTTCGCGACGGCACCGGGTACCGCGGCGAAGGTGTCCCAGATGGACGGACCGCGGCCGTCGAGGGCCGCCGCTCCCTCGATCTGGTAGGCCGAGGTCGCCACGCCCCAGCGGAAGCCGGCCGGAAAGTTCACTGCTTGTCTCCTCTGCGAGGGGTCAGCCCTTGACGGCGCCCGACATGATGCCGCCGACGATCTGGCGGCCGAACAACAGGAACACGGCCAGCACGGGGACCGTGCCGATCGTGGCGGCGGTCAGCACGAGCGTGTAGTCCGTGGTGTAGCCACTGGCCAAGGTGGACAGCGCGGTCTGCACCGTCGGGTTCTCCGGCACCAGCACCACCAGCGGCCAGAAGAAGTCGTTCCACGCCTGCATGAACGTGAACAGCCCCAGCACCGCCGCCGCCGGGCGGGCCGCGGGCAGCGCGACGTGCCAGAACAGCCGCAGCGAGTGGCAGCCGTCCATCCGGCCGGCCTCCAGCAGCTCGTTCGGGATCGCGCGCTCGAAGTACTGGCGCATGAAGAACACGCCGAACGCGGTCACCAGGCCCGGCACGATCACCGCGTGGATCTCGCCCGCCCAGCCGAACTCGGCCATCATCATGTAGAGCGGGATGATGCCGAGCTCGGTCGGGATCGCCTGGGTGGCGATGATGAGCAGCAGCAACACGTTGCGGCCGCGGAACTTCAGCTTGGCGAACGCGAACCCGGCCAGCGTGGAGAACAGCACCACCGACACCGTGACCGTGCCGGCGACGATGATCGAGTTCATCAGCGCCAGCGCGAAGTCGGTGGTGTCGAAGACGCGGGCGATGTTCTCGAAGAGGTGGCCGCCGGGCACCAGGACCGGGGGCACGCTGTCGATCGCGTCCGGTGTCTGCGAGGACACCACGAACGACCAGTACACGGGGAAGGCCGACCCGGCGAGCACGGCGATCAGCGCGGCGTAGGTCCAGGGACCGGCCACGCGCCGGGCCAGCCGGCGGGCCCGCGCCGACGGCCCGGTGGGGCGCGCCGGTGCGGGACGCTCCAGCACAGCGGTCATGGGGTCACTCCGTCCGGATCCGCTTGGTCACCAGGTAACCGATCCCGGCGACGATGATCGTGGCGATGGCCAGCACGACCGCGATCGCCGAGCTGTAGCCGAAGTCGTAGTTCGTGAAACCCTGCTCGTACAGGTACAGCGCCGCGGTCTGGAACTGCCGGTCCGAGCCGCCGGTCGCGGCCGCCGCACCGGGGTTGAACAGCAGCGGCTCGGCGAGCAGGCGCATGTTGCCGGTGGTCGCGATGATCGTCGAGAAGATGATCTGCGGCCGCAGCAGCGGCACCGTGATCCGCCAGAACTGCTGCCGGCCGCTCGCGCCGTCCAGCGTGGCCGCCTCGTACAGCGACGACGGGATCGCCTGCATCGACGCCAGGAAGATCAGCGCGTGGTAGCCGGTCCACCGCCACACCACCATCACCGCGATCGCGATGTGCGAGGTGGCGGTGCCCGCCTGCCAGTCGACCTGACCGGCGCCCAGCAGCCCCAGCACCCAGTTGACCAGGCCGAAGTCCCGGCCGAACAGCTGCGCGAAGATGATCGTCACCGCCGCCACCGAGGTGATGTTCGGCAGGATCACGCCCATCCGGAACAGCGTGCGGGTGCGGACCTTGCGGTTGAGCAGCTGGGCGATGAACAACGCGAACAGGATCTGCGGCACGGTCGTGAGCAGCCACAGGCTGAGCGTGTTGCCCATGGAGTTCCAGAAGTACGGGTCGGCGAGCAGCTTGCCGTAGTTGTCGAACCAGACGACGTACGCGCCGCCCTCGTCGAGCAGGTTGCGGTGCTGCATCGACACCCAGACGGTGTAGAGCAGGGGGAACAGCCCGAAGACACCGAAGATCAGGAAGTACGGCGCCACGTACCCGTAGGGCGCGAACTTCGTGTCCCACCGGTGCCTTCTGGCCGTCCGGTCCATCGAGGTCATGGGTCAGCCCGTCACTTCTGGACGTCGCCGACGAACTGGCGCCAGGACTCCTCGCCGTTCTGCTTGCCCTGCTCGACGCGTTGCATCGCGTTGCCGATGGCGGTCTGGATGTCACCGGCCTTCGGGCCCTGGTACTGCGGGTTCAGCTTCTTCGCGGCGTCGGTGAAGAGCTTGCCGATCGGCGCGTCGTTGAAGTACGGGTTCTTGAAGTCGACGATCGACGGGTCGTCGTAGAGCTTCGGGATCGACGGCAGCAGCCCGGCGCTCTTGAACACCTTCGCCTGCTGCTCGGGCGCGGTCAGCCACGCGGCCAGCTCGACGGCCTTGTCGACGTTCTTGCCCGACTTCGGCACCGTGAGGTACGAGCCGCCCCAGTTGCCGCCACCGCCGGGAACGGACGTGACGTCCCACTTGCCCGCGGCCTCGGGACCGGCCTGGTCCTTGATCTTGGCCATCTGCCACGCGGGGCAGGTCACGGTCGCGAACTGGCCCTGCTTGAACCCGGTGTTCCAGACGGGGGTGGAGAAGAGCAGCTTCGAGGACAGACCCGAGTTCACGCCGTCGACGACGAGGTCCCAGGCGTCCTTGATTTCTTTGTTCTCACCCACGACGATCTTGTCGGACTTGTCGTAGTAGCCCACCGACGCCTGGCCGACGATCGCGTTGAGCACGGTCGGCCCGCCGTCGAACCACTTCACGCCCTCGGGCGCCTTCTCCTGGAACCTCTTGCCCGCGGCCATGAAGTCCTGCCAGGTCGGCCACAGCGCGGCGACCTGGTCGCGGTCGGCGGGAAGCCCGGCGTTCTGCAGCAGGTCGCGGCGGTAGCAGATCGCGAGGCCGCCGACGTCGGTGCCGTAGCCGATCTGCTTGCCGTCCTTGGACAGCGAGCCCTCCCACTTCCACGGCAGCCAGCGGTCCTTCAGCTGGTCACCGCCCTTGGTGTTGAGGTCGACGAACTTGTCCGGCGTGGCCTTGAACTGGTTGATGTAACCCGTGTCCACGGCCTCGATGTCCGCGGTGCCGCTGCTGGTGGCGAGGTGCGCGGCGAGGTTCTTGTGGTGGTCGGAGTAGGACGCCGTCCGGTCGGTGATCTCCACGTCCGGGTGCGCTGCCGCGTACTCCTTGAGCAGCTCGGCGTAACCGAAGTTGCCGAACAACCCGATGGACAGCTTGGTCTTGCCACCGCCCGCGGTGCTGCTGCCGCAACCGCTGAGCACCACGGCGGTCGCCAGCACGGCACAGCCGAGGGCGAGTGCTTTGGGGCGCATGTACAGGCCTCCGTCGAATTTTGGGCGCGCTGAAGAGAAAAGTGGTTCCGGTGCGGATGGGCCGACGATTGAGCGGAACTGCCGGCCGAAGAGGTGTGGCGCCTATGACAACGGGGTTACGCGGTGTACGTCAAGTAACGAGATGATAAACAGATCAACTCCTGCACCCGTTTGACTAGGAGAAGTGCTGCTCGTACGGTGATGTAACCGCTTACGGTGAAACGGAGGCCGACGATGCCGACCGGGCGTGAGATCGCCCAGCTCTGCGGTGTGTCCGTGGCGACGGTGTCGCGCGTCTTCAACCAGCCGGGAACGGTCAACGAGGACACGCGTGAACGCGTGCTGCGGGTCGCGAAGGAGCTCGGGTACCAGCCCAACGAGTCCGCGCGGGCGTTGTCGACGAAGCAGTCCACGATGATCGGGCTGGTCTGGGACACCGACCACCGCAGGCCCGGCTGGCGGCACCCGTACCTGCAGGACCTGCTGATCGGGCTGAAGTCGGCGCTCAGCGCGCACGGCTACCACCTGCTGATGCTCGCGACCAGCGGTGACGCCCGCGAGGTCGGCGCGTCGCTCGCGGACCCGGTGGGCTACGTGAACATGACCCGCCGCCACCACCTCGGCGGGCTGGTCCTGATCGACAGCGGGTCCGACGCCGAGGCGTTCGCCGCCTTCGCGCAGTCGGGTGTCCCGTGCGTGGCGCTGGACGTGGCCGTCGACGGTCCCAGGGCGACCTACGTGACGTCGGACAACGCGGGTGGCGCGCGGATGGCGACCGGTCACCTCGCCGGGCTCGGCCACACCCGGATCGCCACGATCACCGGTCCGCCCGGCAACCAGCCCTCGCGGGACCGGGTCGCGGGCTACCGCACGGCGTTGCAGGACGCCGGTCTGCCGGCGCGCGACGAGTACGTGGTCGCCGGCGACTTCTACCGCACCAGCGGAACGGTTGCGATGCAACGACTTCTGGCGCTCGACGACCCGCCGACGGCGGTGTTCGCGGCCAGTGACGAGATGGCGGTCGGCGCTCTGCTCGCCGCCCGCGCCGCCGGTCTGCGGGTGCCGCACGACCTGGCGATCGTCGGGTTCGACGACATCGAGGTCGCCGCGCTGGTCGAACCGGCGCTGACGACGGTCGCCCAGGACAAGCCGGGGTTCGGCGTCGCGGCGGCCAAGGCGATCCTCGCGATGATCACCGGCTCCGGCCGGGAGGACCCCGTGGTGCTGCCGACCCGCCTGGTGGTCAGGGAGTCCTGCGGTTCCTGAGGTCGTGCCCGCCGCGGCTCCCCCGGCGGGCCCCCCCCCCGCCAACCACCCGCCCACCGGCAGCGCCAGCGCCCGGCCCCCACCCCGGGGGTGGGTGTACCGGCCCGTGGGGTGGGCC
>NZ_JBEZBX010000036.1:5772-23666 GCF_040647275.1 Lentzea sp. NPDC042327 | reverse complement strand
TTACCAAAATAGTTCAGCCTCCGCGTGCCGGCCGCCCGCGCCCGGCCCGCCGCCCCCCCCCACGACCGCGTTTCGGCGGCCTGCGGAGCCGTCCTACCCGTTCGGCACGGAAGGCCGGCTCGGGCTGGTCACAGCGTCAGCGCCTCGTCGAGGTCCTCCTGCGTGCACCAGCCGATGGCGTCGTCCGGGTCGAGCTGCGCGACCTCGCAGAGGACGGCGGGAGGGTCCATCCGCCGCCACGTGCGGCCTCCGCTGTAGCGGGGGTAGATGACGAGGTACCTGCCGTAGTCCTGGAAGCCCCTCACACCGATGACTGCCCACACGCCGTCGGGCGCCGTCGGGTTCTTCTTGAGGTGCTGCTCGGTGACGCCGTACACCGGCTCACGGCACGTGCCCGCCGCCTCGTTGTCGGTGCGGTGGCACACGTAGTCCGCGTTGTTGTCCAGCAACCGCTTGACCTCGTGCGGCAGCAGGTGCTTGGCGTTGACGCGGCGCCGTCCGCCGCCAGGACCCGCCGGGGTGGTCGGGGCCGGCGTGGCCGGGGTCGCGAGCCAGCTCGACAACCAGGCGCTGACGCCTTCGGCGAACACCATCGGCCTGCTGGCATCGACCCATGACCGGAACTCGTCGAACGCGTACGGGGGCAACACCGGGAACTGCTGGCGGATCAGCACGATCGGCTGGTACCGGCGCGCCGTGAGCCACACGCTGTCGAACACGGTCCGGCGCACCGCGAGGCGGCTCGCGGCCGGGATGAGGGCGGTCATGCCTCGCTCCAACCGGGCTTGGCCATCGCGGCGAAGGCCTCGTCGACGTCGGCGGCGACCCACGCCGCCAGGTCTTCCTTGCTGACGCCCTTCAGGTCGGGGTCAGCGGCGAGCGCGGCCTTGAGGTCCTTCTCCAGGTTGGCGAGCACCGCCTTGGTGAACTCCGCCTTCGACGGTAGCGCGGCACGGAACGCCTCGCGCTCCTTGGTCTCCGCGGCAGTCGGCTGTTTGACTGCACTTGCCTTGGTGGCCTCGACCTTCGCGGTCGTGGCCACCGGTTCCTTCAGCTCCATCGGGCATCCCTCGATCGGCGGACGGAGTGTCAACCGGCAGTCGTCCCGGTAGTCGACGTCGTTACCCGACTGAGGGAATCCCACCCGTTCAGCTCAGGTGGTGCGCGAATGGCGCAGCGGTTCAACGGGCTGAAACCCGCCGGGGATCGCGGAGACGCTGCTGGAGGTGGCCGGCGTGCTCGATCCCAACGGCCGCCGAACAGTGGATTTGCCTTGGCTGCATCCCGTGTTGGATTCACCCAGAACCGGGAAGGTGACGGCGTGGCGGTTTCGCGGCGGGAAGTGTTGCGCTGGACGGGAGCGGCGGCTGCGGCGGTCCTCGGCGATGGGGCAGTCGCGAACGCACGCCCCCCGCGCTGGGCTCGGCTGCGCGCTCACCTGGACGGTGAGCTGCTGCTGCCCGGTGACGACGGTTACGACACCGCGCGGCTGCCGTTCAACTCGCTGTTCGACCACCACCGGCCGGCCGCGATCGCCCGGTGCGTGCGGCCGCAGGACGTGCAGCACTGCCTGGAGGAAGCACGCCGATCCGGTGTCCGGGTGGCCGCCCGCGGCGGTGGGCACAGCTATGCCGCCTACTCCACCCCGCACAACGGCCTGGTGGTCGACCTCGCGCCGATGGCCGGGGTCGAGGTGCGGCCCGACGGCACCGCGGTGGTGGGCGCGGGAGCTCGCCTCGGCCAGGTCTACTCGGCGCTCACGGCCGCCGGCCGGTGCCTGCCACTGGGCAACTGCCAGTCCGTCGGCATCGCGGGGTTCACCCTCGGCGGTGGCCTCGGCTGGACGCAGCGCACCTACGGCCTCGTGTGCGACAGACTGCGTGCCGCCACGACGGTCACGGTGGACAGCCGGGTGGTCACCGCGTCGGAGGACCGCGAATCCGACCTGTTCTGGGCGTTGCGCGGCGGTGGCGGCGGCAACTTCGGGGTCGTCACCTCGTTCGAGTTCGCCACCGCGCCGATGCCTGAGGTGCTGACCGTGTTCCGCGTCCGGTTCCCTGCCGGGTCGGCGGCGGACGTGCTCGGCGGCTGGCAGCCGTGGAGCGTGGTGCTGCCCGAGGAGGTCTCCACCTCTTGCGTGGTCATGCCGAACGGCGCGGTGGACGTGTCCGGCTGCGGGATCGGGCGCGAGGGTGTGGTGCTCGCGGAACTCGCCCGTCTGCTCGACGCGGTCGGCGTCAACGCGCCGGTCGAGCACGGCGAGGTCGACTACCCGACCGCGACGGCGATCATGACCGGTGGTCAGCCGGCCCGCAACGCGTTCCGTGCGTCGTCGCGGATCGTGGACAGGTGGCACGCCCCTTCGGCGGTGGCGGACGCGGTGCGCGGCATGGACAGCGCGCTGCTCGTCCTGGGTGCGCTCGGCGGGGCGATCGACCGGCGGACGCCGACGGACACGGCTTATCCGCACCGCGGCGCACCGACGTCCGTCGAAGCCTTCGGCTCCGTCGGCAGCCTGCCGCCCGACCAGGTCACGCGTGAGGTGGACCAGGCGCAGAAGGCGTTGGCTGACCTGATCGGCACCGGCACGTACATCAACTACCTCGACCCGTTGCAAGAGGACTGGGCGCAGACGTCGTACCGGCACAACCTGCGCCGGCTGCGCGCCGTGGCCCGCCGCTACGACCCGGACCACGTGCTGCGATTCCCCCAGTCGGTGCGCTGAGCCCAGGTCAGCTTCGACACCGGCGAACTGCTCCCGGTCATGTGGTGTGCCTACAGCGAGTAGCTGTTCTCGGTGCTGCGTTCACCGGATCGTGTTCTGGTGTGCGGCGCGTACTAGGAGTGAGGTAGTGATCACTCAGCAGTGAAGGAGTCCTGTGATGGACACAGCCGCGTTCGAGGCCCTGAAGTTCCAGGGTGACCCCTTGGCCGATGCGGTGATCGCCGACCTGGTCGCCACGAACCGCGTCGGCGTGGTCAACGAGGTGCTGGAGCACTTCCGCGCCAATGACCAGCCCATCCCCGAGCAGCTGCCCGAGCAGGTGCGGGAGTTCCTCATCGCGACGGACAACCCGCCGGAGTGGGTGGAGGCCGACCGGGTGGCGCGGGCCTATGACTTCTTCGTCGACGACGGCGTGCACGTCGCCTCCGTGCTGACGTTCGGTGCGATGGTCAACTGCTACGCCCACGCCCGCGCGTCCCGGGCGCTCACCCTGACCCACGGCCTGAACCAGCCCCACCGGCGGCTGTCGGAGACCTCCCAGTTCGTCATGGACATGATGGGCCGTGACGCGTTCGGCTCTGGCGGGTCGTTCGTGCCCACCATCCAGAAGACGCGTCTCATCCACGCCGCCGTGCGCCACTTCCTCACCGCTTCCGGCCGCTGGGACGTCGCCGCCGACGGCGTTCCGGTGTGCCAGCAGGACATGGTCGGCGCCTTGCTCATCTTCTCCGTCCAGGTGATCGAGGGCATGCGCCGCATGGGCATTTCCGTCACCGAGCAGGAGGCGCAGGACTACTACTACGTGTGGCGTGCCGCGGGCGCCATGCTCGGGATTCCCGCCGAGGCCGTGCCGGAGTCCATCGAGGACGCCCGCGAGCTGAGCGCCGCACTGGTCGAGTCCGTCTACGGGCCGT
Organism: Lentzea sp. NPDC042327; assembly: GCF_040647275.1. Lineage (NCBI taxonomy): Bacteria > Bacillati > Actinomycetota > Actinomycetes > Pseudonocardiales > Pseudonocardiaceae > Lentzea > Lentzea sp. NPDC042327. The sequence goes on along the minus strand of NZ_JBEZBX010000036.1, from coordinate 20,027 downwards.
CGCCGGAGGGCGTGGTGCTCACCCGGCACCTGCTCGACCTCTACGAGAAGCTGTTCCCCGGAAAGATCTTCGACGGCATCGTCGCCGCCATGATCCGCCAGGTCGTCAACCCCGAGGTCGCCGACTGGATGGAGGTGCCGAAGTCCCGCGGCTGGGCCGGTGTCGTGCGCGCGGGTACCCGCCTGGTGCGGGCGCTGGAGCGCGCCGAGGACAACAGCGCCCTGGCCACCACCATCCTCGACCGCGCCGGCGCCATCCTCCTCGGAGGTAGCGTCCGCAACCTCACCAACGGCCAGTCCACCACCCTCACCATCCCCGCGGACCTGCGTGAGCGGTGGGAAGCCGATGGCCGGTCGCCTGTGCCCACCGCGGCGGACCGAGCATGACAAGGCGCTGACCGGTAGACCCGCCACGTCGTGCGCGGGTTCGGTCGGTACAGGCTCTGGCACTCCGGCAGGTCGGGCCGCACTCTCGCCGCCGGCTCATCGTGGAGGATTGCGGTCATGGCTCATCCGGACGAGTTGGCGGCGTTGGACCTCTACTCGGTCTGGTCAACGGCGCGGGACTTGGAGGAGGTGTTCGACCCGTTCTCCTTCGAGCAGCGGATGGCCGCCTACCGGATGATGATCGACAACACCAACGCGGGCGGCCGGTTCGGCGCTGACAACCGGCACAACCCGTTGTGGGGGTTGATGTTCCAGCACCAATGGCAGTTCCGCACGGATCGGCTCGGCGCCGGCACCCGGCAGAACGGGCGGATCGACCCGGACTCGCCGTGGGGTTATGGCAACTACACGCTGAGCGTCATCCCGTGGCTGGGCGCCGCAGCCGCCGGAGTGGTGCCGGACCTGCCGGTCGCCGACCCGCCGACCCACTCCCGCTTCCGGTACGTGACAGGCCGAACCGTCCCGGAAGAGCTCGCCCCGGCGGTGCAGGACTGGCACGCCTACTTCTCCCTCGTGAGCCGGGGTGACCTGACCGACCCCGAACCGGCACGCCTCGCCCTGTGGAAGGCGCACAAGACATCCCTGGACGTGGTGGTCGACGTGCTCGCCGACGTCGACACCGCTCCCTGGCCCGACCTGGAGATCAGCTTCCTGCGCGGCTGGTGCCGGATGGTCGACTACCTGTGGGCAGCAGCCTGGCCCACCGACTTCACCTTCATGACCGCCCACGGCCTCGACGTGCTGCCCGAATCCCTGCTCGCCACCCCCGAGGACGTGGATGCGTTGCCGCCCAAAACGCGCGGCAACGTCGTGAACATCCTCAGTCTCGCGACCACCTCGAAGTGGCGCTACAACCTCAACCTGCTGTTGTGGAAGCGAGTCATGCGCACCCGCGAAGCCCGTGACCGGGTGCTGCCCCTGCTCGACGCGGTGTTCAACCCCAAGCCGGACAACGTCGCCGAGCGCCGCGCGATGCTCGGTTACCTGCTGCGCCCCTGACCGCAGCACCAGCACGCCGGAGTCGGCGGGTGTCGGCCGTCGAAGCGCGGGTACGGGCGGGACTGAATCCGCGCCGGATCGGATGTCGACCTGTGCCGCTCGACAAGTCGTCACGGCAGCACGCCAGCGCATCTCCCCCTCAGGTTGCCGCCAAGCTTGACGATCAAGCCAATGGCATAGGTGGTCAACCGGTGCGTGACCGCAGTGGTGGGCAGGTCGGCCGCGGCCCTCGAGAACGGGTGTCCTCAAGGGCCGCGGTTCCTGGAGGGAAGAGATCAGCCGAAGTCGACGTCACTGCACAGGAAGTACTTCTGGTCCATGTGCGAGGCCTTCCAGATCGTGACGACGACGTGGCGCCCGGTGTAGCCGGAGGTGTTCACCTCGGTCCTGTAGTCGAGCTGGCCCGGATACCTGCCGGTCTGCTTGACGAAGTCGAGGTTGTTCCAGCTGATCGTCGACGTGGCCGGGTCGAAGCCCTGCTTGGTGACGTAGATCTTCAGGTAGTCGGCGCCGTGCCGGGCCACGTCCTGGACGTGGACGGTGAACGTGCTGTCGACCTTGGTCATCCGCCACGGTCCCGGGTTGTCCATCGGGCCGTACCGGCCCATCTCCGCGCGACCGGCGCTGCAGATCTGGCCGTTGGGAACGACGCGCTCGAGGTCCTCGCCCAGGTTGTTGGCGTACAGGGCGTTCCAGTTGTACATCGCGTCCGGGCTCTGGTGCCACGCGATGTGGCACATGGGGTCTTGCTCCTGCATGCCCGGAGCGTCGGGGCCGGACCAGCGGGTGGCGCAGCCGTAGTTGCGGGTCGGCGGGTCGATGACCGTGCCGTGCGCCGAGGCGCGGGTCGGCTGGAAGGTCATGAGCGAGGCGACGACGGACAGCAGCACGGCGATGTGCAGGGCTGTCCGGCGTCGGGGCGCCGAAAGGGTGACGTGCATGGGTCAGTCCTCCGTGTAGTCGATGTGTGTTGCTCCCACCGGGGCGTGTGCTGTGGCGATCACCTCCCTTGGCGTGCGCCGGTCTGCGGGCGCGCGAGCAGCTCGGACAGCGCCCACCGGCCGGGGCCCAGAACCGCGAGGAGCAGGAACGCCCAGCTGAACAGCGCGGCCGGCTCGCCGCCGTTCTCGATCGGGAACAGGCCGTGGGGCTGGTGCGCGGTGAAGTAGGCGTAGGCCATGGAGCCGGAGCACACGACCGCGGCGGCGCGGGTGACCAGCCCGAGCAGCACCAGTGCGCCGCCCACGAGCTGGATGACCGCGGCCCACCAGCTCGGCCAGTGCGCGAAGCCGGGTGTCCGGCCTCCGTGCGGTCCACCCAGCACGCCGAAGAGAGTGGCCGCGCCGTGACAGGCGAAGAGCAGCCCCACGACGAACCTGAACAGACTCAGTGCCAGCTGCCGGTGGTCGGCCGTCAGTTCCACGGTGGTTCCCTTCTGCGGTGAGCGCCGTCGCGGGAAGGTGCGAACGGCTGGTGAGCAGGCGGCAGGGCCGCCCACGGTGGCGTCGTGCACGGTTGTCCGTGACGACGCCACCGCTCTTGCGGAGCGGGGTCGCAGGCCGCCACCGACGACCCCGCTCACCCCTGCGCGGTTCGGGCCCGGCAGGGTGTCCTCGTTGCTTCAGGCAGGTGTGCCGGACTGCAACCACGAGCTGGCTCGCGTGCGATCACCACGAACCGGTAGGCCCTCACGCCAGCGGGTCGCACGTGCCACCTCGTCGTGGTCTATTTCCGTGCGCCGATCAAAGGTTCGGACGGTTGTGGTTGAGCCGCGGACATGAGCACCAGGCACGCGGTGATCAAGACGAGGTTCTTGACCACGAACTCGCCTTCGGTGGTGAGCAGCAACGGGTTGCCCGCCTGGAACGCCGCCTGCGGCTGGACGACCAGCACCAGGAACGTGCCGAGCAGGTGGGCCAGCGCCACTCCCGCGACCCACCGCAGCCGGCGGCCGAGCCACAGGGCCGCGCCGAGCACGATCTCCGCCGATCCCAGTGAGAACAGCAGCAGGTCGCGGTCCAGCCAGGGCACGGTGCGGGCGACCAGGTCGGCGACCGGTGTCACGTCGGCGACCTTGAGCGCGCCGAACCACACGAACACCAGGCCGAGCGAGCCGCGCAGCAGCGTCACCGCGCGGGTGATCACGGCGCACCGCAGGTGCTGGTGTCGGCGGGGTCGACGCGCCATTGCCCCTCGCGGGAGCGCAGCCAGTGCTCGCCGGTGCGCTGGCCGCGCCGCCAGGAGACCCGGACGACGTCGGGCCCGTCGGCCACGACACCGAGCACCTCGTGGGGAACTCCGAGCTCGCAGTGCGCGAGCCGGTCGACGAACACGTCACGGGGATCGCGCTGCTGTGCTTCGGCGGTCCACATGTCCCAGGCCTTGGCCGGGTCGCCGCCCGAGAGCAAGCCGAGGTAGGTGGTGGCGACCCCGCGCAGCAGCGCGACGTCCTGCGCCGTCATCGCGTGGTGCTGGTGGTGGTGTGAGTGGTCGGGTCCGCCGGGCGCGCATCCGGCAGCGGCCGCGACGGTCAGGGCAAGGCAGACAAGGGTTCTCATGTGGATCCTCCCGGGGTGGCCGGGCAGCGGCCCCGCACCGTTGCGGGACCGCTCCCCCGCCTGGCGTCAGTTGCCCAGGCGCTTGGTGCCGTACCGGGAGATCCAGTCGTTGCCGCCGACGTTCATGTCCGCCAGCACCTCGACGGAGTCACGCGTCGCCTCCAGGCTCATGGAGCCCTGGTTGGAGCCGGCCAGCTCGTAGGTCCACGTCTGCCCGACCGGGATGGTGCGGTCGGCCAGCGGCACGTCGTGGAAGCCGAACCGGATGATGTAGTGCGACTCGCCGTTGCCGCGGGGAACCTCGACGTAGTCCTGCTGCGGGTGTCCGTACTGGATGGACGCCCGGTAGTGGTGGTCGACGGAGCCCGAGGGAGCGCGGAACTTCAGCACCAGGCAGTCGGTGTGCACGGGCGCGTTGCCGGTGTTGGTGAAGATCAGCTTGCGGCTGCCGTAGGAGGTGCCGCCTTCGAGCTGCACCTTGACCGACAGGCCGACGTTGCTCGTGAAGGCGGTGTTGAGCGGCTCGTCCAGGACCGGGTTGCGGCTCGGTACGGCGTAGTCCGTGCCGCGGCGGCACCGCTCCAGGGGTGAGCCGTCCACGGAGGAGGGACCATCCGGGTACTGCTGACCGTGGGCCGCCGGTCCCGCGCTCACGGGGGACGTGACGGCGACGGCGTTCGCGCTCGCGGACAGCGAGGACACGACGAACGCCACGGACAACGCGAGGCCGGCGGCCCCGGTTGCGGACAACGCCGTCTTGGCCGACTTCTTCATGGGTGTGCCTCCGTCAGAATCGGAAGGAAACACCCGGGGGAAATGTGTCCCGCCGGGGCCGAAACACCGTGGCGGCGGCTTCTTCAGGTTAGTTAAACGATCTTTTTGCTGTCAACATCGAATATGAAACTGCCCGATCAGTCCACTGTCGATGTTCTTTTCTGAGCTTTCCGAGGGAAGCGTTGTTCCAGGCACGCTCACTCGGCGATCCTCCAATCAGGGACGGATCGCTTGTCGAGTGTGCGGAACAGGGCGGTGGCCACCGGACTGGTGTGCCGGCGACCACCGTGCGGATCGTCAGGTGGTGAGAGTCCATTTCTGGCTGTTCCAGGTGCCGCAGTCCCAGAGGTGCAGGCGGGCGCCGTTGGCCGTGCTCTGGCCCTCAATGTCGAGGCAGCGACCGGACTTGAGGTTCTTCAGCGTGCCGCCTGACTGGAAGGCCCACTTCTGGCTGTCCCAGGTGCCGCAGTCCCACAGGTGGGCCTTGGTGCCGTTGGCGGTGGCGCCGCCTTCGACGTCCAGGCACTTGCCGCCGGACTTCAGCTGCTGCCCCTCGATCACCCAGGCCATGGTGAGCGTGTCAGCGCAGGTCCACTGCTGGATGGCGGTGCCGTTCGCGGTGCCTCCGCCCGCGCGGTCGATGCACTGGGCGGTCGCTCCGTTGACGATCCTGCCGCCGGTGACCGGATCCGGGCCCGGGTTGTTGCCGCCGGGGCCCCAGGCGTTCCAGTTGTCCCAGGTCTCGGCGTCGAAGCCGATCCGGCCGAGCTTGTCCGCGGCCCAGTTGGAGCCGGCCTTGTCGATGACGGTGCCGCCGACGGTGTAGTTCTCCAGCTTCAGGCCGCGGCTGTCGCGCGCCTCGTTGCCCAGGGTGACCTTCTGCCCGCTGCTGTTGCTGTACCGCTTGAGCAGGCTGACCTGGGAGGAGGGGTCCAGCTGGCTCCAGGCGCCGATCTTGAGGTTCTTGATGTGGATGTTCTCGGTGCTCGACAGGGCGAAGACGCGGATCGCGCAGTTGGTCATGCCTTCGACGGTGATGTTCTCGAAGGTCATGTTCTTCACCGATGTGCCGGGGTCAGCCGTGGTGGTCGAGCCCATGTTCTCCCAGTGCGAGGACGAGTTGAGGATGCAGGTGTTGTACTTGACGTCCTTCCAGTACATCCGGTTGTGGATGACGTGGGTGTTGCTGACCCGGACGTTGTCGATGTTGCGCGGAGTCCATCCCCACTGGATGACGGGGCCGTTCTCGTTCTTCCAGATGACGGTGTTATCGATGGTGACGTCGCTGTGGTACATCTTCAGCACGTCGTCGTTGGCGTTGAAGAACGTGTTCTTCATGGTGCTGCCGCGGTAGAGCTCGATGCCGTCGGTCTGCCAGTACCAGGAGCCGACCTGCTTGTAGTTCTCGACCCGCATGCTGAAGGTCTGCTCGTCCCCGTACACGACGAACGAGTGGTAGGGCGGCTCGTTGATGGTCACGCCCTGCAGGTCCAGGTGTTGCTGCCGCCCCTGCGCCGAGGCGAACTGCAGCATCTTCACGCAGGTGGAGTGGCAGTTGGACGCACCCGAGAGGTGGTCGTAGTTGTTGGCGGTGTCGGCCTCGTAGACGTACTGCTCACCGGAGAGCACGCCGTAGCCGGTCACCTTGTACAGGCCCTGGCTGTCGTCGGGGAAGCGGATGGCGCCCTTCACGTAGGCCCCCGGCGCCAGGTAGACCCACTTGACCTGCTTGGGCAGCAGCGCGTGGTACTTCGAGGTCATGTAGTAGGTGCCGGGCCGGAAGTACACGATCTCCTCGCTGATCGTGTTCAGGTTCGTGACCTGCCCCTGCGGCGGGTAGTAGGTGCTCCCCGAGGCCGCGGTGGGGATCAGCCGGTCCCGCTCCGCCCCGGCGGGTGCCGGCTCGGCGAAGATCATCATGGAGTTGCGGGGCTCGGTGTGGATGGCGCGGTTGCCGCCACCGGACTCGGTGGTGAGCTTGCCGGCGTCGGTGGCCGGCCCCGACATGTCGTTGTACGCGGTGTACAGCTGCGGATCGAACTCGACGGAGAAGCGGTGACCCGCCGTGCTGTAGGGGACCTTGATGCGCACGGTGTCGCTGTCGACGAGCTGCTTGGCGAAGTCCAGGCTGCTCGGCTTGATCTTGACCTGGTCGGCTGAGGAGATGGTCTGGCCCGTACGCAGGGAGACGTCGACCCACACGTCGGTGGCGTACTGGAAGGACGACCAGCTCATCGTCAGGTTCGCCGCCGAGGAGAACTCGGCGCCGTCTTCCTTGGTGTAGCCGATCTTGCCCTTCCCGCTGCGCGCGATGCTCATGTACGGGAACGAGTCGTACTTGGTCGCGGGCGCCACGGCGGTGGCGACCTGGACGTCGTAGAACGACGAGCGCCTGACCTTGTCACCGGCCACCGGGCTGCTGGTGTTGAACTCGTGGTTGTCGTGCCACCACGTCTTGAGCTGCTCGCTGTCGGCGGTGGAGACGGCGGCGGCCTGGGCCGGGGGCGTCCCCGCGCTCGCCCCGGTCGGCGCGACGACGCCGATCAGGGCGAGCACCAGACCGGCGGCAAATGCCACCGGTCGGCTCATTCTTGCTGCGGGCATGGCGAATTCCTCTTCTCATCGTTGGGAAGGGGCACGTCATTCCGGATTCACCGGTGACGCAGAAGCGCAGACGTCACAGAACAAGAAGTCCGGAGGTTTCAGGCGCAGTGCGCGCGAAGCGCTTCCTTTTCAGGCTAGTGGTCCCGCGTTTTCCTTGTCAATAAAAGAATTCACGCCGGACATGACTCGTCGTCCTTCAGGGAATGAGCGCAGGAAAACGTGCGCGGACCACGGCTCCATGGCGACCCGGCCATTGATGACGGATGGTTCTGCGACGTTGGACAGCACCAGGTCGGCGGCGGACCATTCGTCGTTCAGGGTGGCGGTTTGCGGTGTGCCGCTGAGGTTGGCCACGACGAGCAGGCGGTCGTCGTGGAGGGAACGTTCATAGGCGTAGAGGTGGGGCTCGTCGGCCAGGAGCATCCGGAAGTCGCCCAGGGCCACGACCGGGAGCGAGTGGCGCAGCTCGATGAGCCGGCGGTAGTGGTGGAAGACGGAGTCCGGGTCGTCGTACTGGGCTCGGGCGTTGAGCCAGGTGTGGTTGGGGTTGACCGTGATCCACGGTTCACCGGTGGTGAACCCGGCCTGGGCAGTCGGGTCCCACTGCATGGGGGTGCGGGCGTTGTCGCGACCCATCGCGCGCAGGCCGCGCAACACCGATTCCGGTTCGCCGCCTGCGGCGACGGTCTCGGCGTAGTGGTTGAGCGACTCGACATCGCGCATCTCGTGCACGCCGGCGAACGGCGCGTTGGTCATGCCCAGCTCTTCGCCCTGGTAGATGAACGGCGTGCCGCGGTGCAGGTGCAGCACGGTCGCGAGCGCGGTGGCCGATTCGCGCCAGTACCTGTCGTCGTCGCCGAAGCGGGACACCACGCGGGGCTGGTCGTGGTTGTTCCAGTACAGGCTGTTCCAGCCGACCTCGCCCAGCGCGGTCTGCCAGCGGCCCAGCGAGGCTTTGAGGTCGCGCAGGTCCAGCGGCTTGGGGTCGAACTTCCCACCGGGGCCGTGGTCGAGGGAGACGTGCTCGAACTGGAACACCATGTCGAGCTCGCGCCGTCGCTGGTCGGTGAACAGCCGGGCGTCCTTCCAGGTGACGCCGGGCATCTCCCCCACGGTCAGCAGCTGGTTCGTCCGGCCCTCGAAGACCTCGCGGTGCATCTCCTGGAGGAACTCGTGGATGCGCGGTCCCGTGCCGTAATGGGGAAATCCGTCCCCGCGTCCGCTGGTGCCGGTGGTGGCACCGTCGGGCAGGGCGGGGTCCTTGGAGATCAGGTTGATGACGTCCATGCGGAAGCCGTCCACGCCCCGGTCCAGCCACCAGCGCATCATCTCGTACACGGCCTGGCGGACCTCGGGGTTCTCCCAGTTGAGGTCGGGCTGCTTGGGGGCGAACAGGTGCAGGTAGTACTCGCCGGTGCCCTCGTCGAGTGTCCAGGTCGGTCCGGAGAAGAACGACTCCCAGTTGGTGGGTTCGGCTCCCGGCTGCCCGGCGTCGAAACCCTCACGCGGCGGACGCCACCAGTACCAGTCACGTTTCGGGTTGTCCTGGGAAGAGCGGGACTCCACGAACCAGGGATGCTCGTCGGAGGTGTGGTTGACCACCAGGTCCATCACCAGCTTCATGTCCCGCGCGTGCACTTCGGCGAGCAGGCGGTCGAAGTCCTCCAGCGTGCCGAACGCCGGGTCGATCGCCTGGTAGTCGGAGATGTCGTAGCCGTTGTCGGCGTGCGGCGAGGCGTACACCGGGGACAGCCAGACCACGTCGACGCCGAGCCGGTGCAGGTGGTCGAGCCGGGTGATCAGGCCGGGCAGATCGCCGATGCCGTCGCCGTTGGAGTCGGCGAAGCTGCGCGGGTAGACCTGGTAGACCACGGCCGAGGTCCACCACGGTGCGGTGGCCAGGGTGGGGGTGACCGTCTGGTCGAGAGTCATGGACGTCCTTCGTGGGGTGTTCATTTGACCGCGCCGAGGTTCACTCCGCGCATGAGCGTGCGTTGGAAGAGCAGGAAGAACACCAGCGCGGGCAGGATGCCCGCCAGTGACGCGGCGGCCAGGGCGGTGGGGTCGCTGGTGTACTGGCCGCTGAGCGCGCCGAGCGCGACCGACACGGTCTGGTTGTCCGCGGAGGGCAGCAGCACCAGGGGCAGGAAGAAGTCGTTCCAGGTCCAGATGAAGAAGAACGTCATCAGCACCGCCATCGTCGGCCTGGTCAGCGGCAGCACCACGAGCCGGAGCACCTGCAGGCGGGTGGCGCCGTCGAGCCGGGCTGCTTCGAGCACCTCGGGCGGGAAGGTGCCCAGCACCGAGGACAGCATGTAGGTGCCGAACGCGCTCTGCAGCACGGCCAGGATGATGACGACGCCGGCCATCGTGTCGTAGAGCCCGAGGTCGCGGGTGAGCACGAACAGCGGGTAGACCAGGGCTTCCTGCGGGATGGTGAACGCGAGCATGAACAGCGCGAGGATCCACACCCGGCCGCGGATGCGGCCGATGCCGATGGCGAACGCGGACAGCAGGCTCAGCGTCACCGCGATCAGGGCCACGCTGCCGCTGATCACGACGCTGTTGAGCAGCTTGCGGTTGAAGTCCACACCGCCCCAGAAGTCGACCAGGGCGGAGAAGTCCAGTTCGGTGGGCAGCGAGACCGGCCCGTTGGCGATGTAGTCGGGTGCGGGTTTGAACGCGTTGATGATCGCGATCCAGAACGGGAACAGCATCAGCAGGCCGATCCCGGCGACCAGGGCGAGCACCACCCAGCCGCTGACGCCGCGCTTGCGGCGCTTGACCCGGCGGCGCACCGGTGGCGCGGGCGGGATCGTCATGGTCACGGCGGCCGGCTTTTCCAGGCTATCGACGGCCATCTTCGAACCCTTCGGAGTTGCGGGTCTGGTAGCGCAACAGCGCGACCGCGACGACCGAGATCATCAGCGCCAGCACGGATGCCACCGCGGCGCCGTAGCCGACCTTGGTGGTGGTGAAGAAGTTGGAGAACGAGAAGTAGGCGGGCACGATCGTGCTGGTGCCGGGTCCACCGCGGGTGAGCACGTAGATCGGCGCGAACACCTTGAGCGCCGCCACCGAGGTGGTGATCAGCACGACCGCGATCTCCGGGCGCAGCTGGTTGAGCGTGATGGTGCGGAACTGCTGCAGCCAGGTCGCTCCGTCGAGCTCGGCGGCCTCGTACAGCGCGGGGTCGACGCGGGAGAGCCCGGCCATGAACACCACGACCGTGTAGCCGACCTGCAACCAGACCAGCACGTTCATCACGGCGTAGAGGGCGAGGCCGGAGTCGCCGAGCCAGTTGTGCGCCAGGCCGCCGAGGCCGAGGTCGCGCAGGGTGGTGTTGATGATCCCGTACTGCGGTTGGTACATCCACTTCCACAGCACGCCCGCGACCGCGATCGGCAGGATCTGCGGCAGGTAGTAGGTGGCGCGCAGGAAGCTCGCCACCTTCGTCCCGAACTTCGGTGAGATGTAGTTGAACAGCACCGCCGCGACCAGCACGCCGATGGCGGTCGGGAGGATCGCCATGGCCACGATGAACGCCACGCTGTGCCGGAAAGACGCCCAGAACAGCGGGTCGCCCAGCAGCCGCTGGTAGTTCTCGAACCCGATGAACACCGGGTCGCCGACGCCTCGGAAGGAGGTGAGGCTGTACCAGAGGTTCATCCCGAACGGCACGGCGACGACGGCCAGGAACCCGGCCGCACCCGGCAGGACGTACCACCAGTAGCCGCCCCGGCGTTCGGACGTTGCCTTGCGTGCCCGGCGGGGCGCGCTGATGTGCGTGGACATGGCGATCCTTTCGGCCCGGCCGGTTTCTAGGCGGCCGGCTTGCCGGCGTCGTAGGCGGCCTTGATCGCCTGGACCACCTGCTGCGGACTGGCGTCACCGCCGACGAGGTTGGTGGTGTTGGCGACCAGGACGTCGTTGAGCCCGGCCACGGGGAAGTCCGGGTACAGGGCCAGCCCGCCGTCGTCGCCGGAGAGCAGCTCGGTGAACCGGTCGCCGACGAGCAGACCCATCGCCGAGCTCGCCGCCCCCGGCTCGGCGGCGACCGGCACGCCACCCTTGTCGGCCAGCAGGTTCTGCACCTCGGGCCGCTGCGTGATCTGCAGGAAGTCGTAGGCGAGGTCCTTGTTCTTCGCCTTCGCGGGCACGACCCACAGGTTGCCCCCGGAGCCGGGGTGCAGCTTGTTGCCCGGGAACAGGAACTGGCCGGTCTTGAACTTGGGCTGCTCGGCGATCTGCCCGGCCCACCAGGTGCCGGAGACGAACATGGGGTACTGGCCGGCGATGAACGCGTTGCCCGCGTCCTGCGCGGGGATGCCGGTGGAGTCGGTGCTGATGTACTTCTTGTCCACCCACTGGCGCATGGTGGTGGCGGCCTTCTCCCAGGCCGACCAGTCGACCTCACCCTTGAACCGCTGGTAGGCAGCCAGGGACTGCTCGTTCATGTGCGAGAGCGCGAGCGAGTACAGCAGGTGCGGGCCGGGGTAGTCGGCCGAGCCGAGCGCGAGCGGCGTGACGCCCTTGTCGGCGAAGGTCTTCAGCGCCTTCTCGAACTCGGCCATGTTCGTCGGCACCTGCACGTCGTGCTGGGCGAACAGGTCCTGGTTGTACCAGACGCCGACGTACTCGCCGTAGTTCGTGATGCCGTAGCGCTTGCCCGAGCCCATCAACCCGTTGTCGTCGTAGAGGCCGACGTCCTGGGCGGAGTTGTCCAGCTTCCAGCCCCGGGTCTGGGAGACCTCGGTCAGGTCGGTGAGCAGGCCCGCCTTGGCCACGACACCGGCGGTGGCGTTGCCCTTGAGGTACTCCAGCACGTCGGGGGTGTCGTTCGAGTCGAGGATGAGCTGCCCGGACTGCTGCATCTGCTCGTAGGTCTTGAGCTCCTGCTTGACGGTGACGCCGGGGTGCTCCCTCTCGAAGATCGAGACGGCCTGCTTCCAGGCCATCGACAGCGCGCTGTCGTCGGTCTCCCACCACCACACCTTGAGCGTGCTCGGGTCACCGGAGTCACCCCCGCTCGAACACCCGGTCATCACCAGCGCCAAGGCGGTGGCCACTGCGGTGACCAGCCTCAAGGGGTGCTTGCGCATCTCGATCCTCCAGAGTCGCGACGGCGGCGTCGCCTACCGGGGTTTTCTTTGTCGCAACATTAAGGGCGACCTGACTGTAACCCGTCAACCCGCAGCTAGTCACGTTTTTGTCACGCAGGAGGTCTTGTCAGGGAGTTTTGCGGCGATACTATTGCGGCTCGGTTACCCCCGACCCCCGACGAGGAGCGCACGGTGCTCGACGCCGCATCGCCCTGGGCACCCCTGTTGCCCTCCGCCCGCCGCGTGACGCTGGAGGTGCTGCTCCACGGCCCACTGGCCCGCTCGGAGCTGGCGGACCGGCTGGGCCTGTCGACGGCGAGCCTGACGCGGCTGACCAAGCCGTTGATGGACGTCGGCCTGCTGCGCGAGGTGGAGACACCGAACCTGCGCGGCGGCGGACGACCGCTGCAACCCCTCGACGTCGACCCGGACGTGCAGCGGTTCATCGGCATCAAGCTCGCGGGCTTCCGCGCCTACGGCGTGCTGACGAACCTGCGCGCGGACATCCTCGACAGCGCCGCCGTCGAGATCACCGACCACAGCCCGGAAGCGGTCGTGGCCAAGATCGCCGAACTGGTCGCCGCACTGGACGACCCGGCACGCCCGGTCACCGCGATCGGCATCGGCATCGGCGCCGTCGTCCGCGACTTCACCCACGTGCAGCGGGCGGTGTTCCTGCACTGGGGTGAGGTCGACCTCGGCGCGGCGGTCGCCGCGGCCACCGGCAGGCCGACCGTGGTGTCCAACGACCTGGACGCCCTGCTGGAGGCCGAACACTGGTTCGGCGACGGCAAGGACGTGCGGAGCTTCGCCGTGCTCACCATCGGCGCCGGTGTCGGAGGCGGGCTCGTGATCCACGACCACCTCGTCAGCGGCCCGGACTCCGGGCTGGGCCTGCTCGGGCACTTCCCCGTCGACCCGCTCGGCCCGTCCTGCCCGGAAGGGCACCGCGGCTGCGTGAAGGCCCTGCTCACCACGGACGCCATCCGGTCGCAGGCCGCCCTGACCCTGGGCCGGCCCGTCACCTACGACGAGGTCCTCGACCTCGCCGAAGCCGGCAACCCGGTCGCCGACCAGATCGTCGGCCGGGCCGCGCACGCGTTCGGCACGCTGATCGCGGCCGTCGCCAACATCGCCCAGCCCGAGCGGGTCATCCTCACCGGCGAGGGCATCCGCCTCGCCCAGGTCGCCGAGTCGCGCGTACGCGCGGGCATCGCCCAAGCCCGCCACGCCGAAGCCTCACCGATCGACCTGCGGTTCATCAACGACGACCCGACGCTCTGGGCCCGCGGCGCCGCCGCCGTGGCCATCCAGCGCACCGTGCTCGCCACCCCGTCCCAGCGAACCCCCTGACCGCGGCATCGGCAGCCGCGGCGGTCGTTTCCAAGGCTTGGTGGCCCCTCACATCATCCCACCGGCGTGCGATGCGCTCTGGCAGGTGAACCGGTCCGAAGCCGGCTTACCGCCCGTGGCGGCGCCGGTGTCTCCAGAAGGATTCCGGGACACGAAGGCATGGCCGGTCCGATGCCGTATTGGATTCGACGGTGGCGGTTGCTTGCATCAGATCGAGGTCCGATTCGGATGGAGGCGTGTTCGACGATGGTGAACGCGAAGCAGGACAACGCACATGATCGGCAGCACAACAGGAAGTTGTTGGTCAGCGTGTTCGATCCGCAGGCAGGTGAACCGGTCCGAAGCCGGCTTACCGCCCGTGGCGGCGCCGGTGTCTCCAGAAGGATTCCGGGACACGAAGGCATGGCCGGTCCGATGCC
>NZ_JBEZBX010000036.1:0-5675 GCF_040647275.1 Lentzea sp. NPDC042327 | reverse complement strand
CTGGAGGCGTGTTCGACGATGGTGAACGCGAAGCAGGACAACGCACATGATCGGCAGCACAACAGGAAGTTGTTGGTCAGCGTGTTCGATCCGCAGGAGGCGCGGGAGGCGGTGTTGGGCGGTGCGCGGATCGTGGACAGCGAGGATCCGCGCAGCGCGCTGGGCAACATCAAGCCGCAGGCCATCATGGACATCTCCGACGCGGTGCTGAACTACACGCGTGATCAGGAGGTGCAGCTGAGCACCAACATCGGCGAGGACCAGCTGCTGTTCCGGCGCACCGACAGCGGGCATGCGGTGGAGAAGTCGCCGTACGAGATCGCGGGCAAGGCGTCCCAGGCGGCGCTGGGGGTAGCGGTGTCGATGGGCACCAGGGTGCACCCGTGCAACATCATCAAGGTGGGCCTGGACGGGATGCACCTGCCGGTCCTCAAGGACGTGCTGACCGAGGTGGTGCGCACGCTCAACCGCACCGAGCAGTTCAGCCACAGCCAGGTGATGTCGGTGCTGTTCGCACAGGACCTGGTGCTGTGGCGGGAACGCCGGGACAACCCGCTGGTGGTGCGCGAACTGGTGGCACTGCGGGAGTTCTCCCCCGTCACGGCGGACTCACCGGTCGAGGGCACGATCGACCTGCTCGACTACCACCAGTACCTGACCGGTCCCGACGGCGGGCCGCTGTTCCCGCAACGGCCCGACCTGGAGCAGCTGATCGAGGCCGGTGTGCTGCCGGAGTGGTCGGACACCACCAGGGTGAAGATCAACGAGCCGTTCCCGCACTCGGAGTTCGGCATCACCCCGGCCGAGCGGACCGACCGGGAAGCGATCAAGAACATGGTCGACGCGACCGCGGACGCCGGGGCCGACGGCATCATGCTCGACACCAGCATCCTGTTCAAGGTGGCCAGGGTCGGCCTGGTCGACACCACCGAGCCCACCGGGGCAGACGTTTCCTCCATTGTGGACTTCAACCGGTACGACGTCACCGGCACCGGGCCGGAGGCCTTGGTGCGCAAGGGCATCCTGCCGTTGGAGGACATCAGGTTCTTCGTCGACTACTGCCACTACCGCGGGGTCGAGGCCAACCTGGCCGGGTCGTTGCAGAGCCACCAGGCTCAGCAGCTGTGGCGACTGGTGCCCGAGATCGACCAGGTGTCCACGCGCGGCGGCGGGTCGGCGATCCTGCTCGACCCCTCCCAGCCGCCCGCCGAGGACGATCCGGTGGCCTCGCGACGCGACCAGGTGATGATGCGCCAACTCGTGCGCGGTCTCGTTCCCCCCGAGCAGGGCGGCTACGTGTGCCTGCCGGAGAAGATGCGGTCGGTCGACGGTGTGGACGAGGCCGTGGCCCGGCTGCGGCAGAACTTCCCCGACATCACGTCGGTGTTCTGGGCCGACCCCTACGGCCGGTTGACGCCGGTGCAGCCGCGGATCCCCGGAAGCGGCACCCTGACCGCGGTGCTGCGCCAGGCCGACCTCGGTGACGGCGAGCGTCCTGTCGAGGAGGTGGCGGCGCCGTGACCGGAACCACGACCCCCGCGTCGCTGCTGCGTGCCCAGGACGGCACCGCGGAGCCCGAGACCGAGACCGGGTATCCGGTGCCGGAGCGGCCGATCATGAAGTTCACCTGGCACACCGGCGCGTGGTTCGACGTGTTCGAGCTGCACACCGCGTTGATCAAGTCCGACCTGGCGCGCGCCCAGGCCGAGGGCCGCGTGGTGGTCTACCTCAGCTGCCCGATCAGCTCCCGCGGCGGCGGGTACTTCGCCACCAACGTCGACATCGCCAACCACACCGCCCGCAGGCTCACCGAGCAGTGGGGCGAACGGTTCTTCTTCCTCAACCCGGCCGCCTACCAGCTGGAGTCCCGCCAGGGCACAGGTCTGATCACCCGCCACATCGCGGCCTTGCAGGACAAGTACCCCGGCCTGACCCTGGAACAACTGCTGGCCCAGACCCATCCGACGGGCGGGGACTACATGCGCATGTGGTCCCGTGTGCTGATCGAGGACGACTACCTGGCCGACTCGGCCCGCAGGGACCTCAAGCTCGGCGGCGCGTTCGACGCCTACTACTTCCTCGGCCCCACCGACGCGCGGGAGTTCTTCTCGTTGCGCAGCGGCGGTGAATCGCTCACTGACCGGATGGAGGGCTACTTCGCCCGCCGCTACGCCACCGATCCGCAGTTCTACCTCGACTTCGCCACCGTCGACGACGGCACAGGCGGGCGCCGCCCGCTGGATCCGAGCCAGCCCCAGGACGCGGTGGTCTACGAGGCGCGGCGCCGGAGGTTCCTGGTCTACTACGGCACTCGGGTGAGCACCGCGTTCAGCCTGGGCGCCCACGACGAGTGGAACATCCACCACCGCCTCAACCAGGCCCGCCGCGGTGACCCCGCCTACGGTGTCGGTGAGGAGATGGCCGGGTTCTTCGACGGCCGCCCGTTCAGCCTCGCCGAGACCGAACAGCAGACCCTGCCCGGTTACGAGGTCCTCGACGCCACCGCGCGGGCGCGGGCGATGCTGGACGGCGCGACTGCGCCCGTGCGGGCGCGCGCAGAGGTGGCGTGGCCGTACGGCACGCTGCCGGAGTTGGTGCTGCCGCGCGAGCCGCTCGAGTCCACCGCTCAGGCGACACGGTGAGAACGCCGGCGCTCGTTCTCGGCGCGGTTGTGGTGCTGCTGTGCCCGGCCCCGGCCTCGGCCTTCGTCGGGGCTTCGGCAGCTCCGCTGCGGGCACCGGTGGTGGACGTGCACGACGTGCAGGGCGGCGGGCACCGGTCGCCGCTGACAGGACAGCGGGTGACCGTCAGGCGGGGCGTGGTCGTGGCCGGCGACGCCCGACGCGGGCTGTTCTGGCTGCACTCGCTCACCCCCGACGCCGATCCGGCCACCTCCGAGGCGGTCCAGGTCGCCGTCGACACACCCGTCCCGCGTGCCGGTGACCTGGTGCGGGTCTCCGGCGTCGTGCAGGAGCACCGCGACGGCGGCGACATCCCCGCCAACGCGAACCTGTCGGTGACTCGCATCGGCGGTCCGGCAGCGGTGGTCGTGGTGGGCCGTCACCCGGTGCCCGCACCCGTCCTGCTGGGCGGGTCCGGCCGGGTTCCCCCGCGGGAGGTGGTCAAGGACGACGTGGTCGGCGACGTCGAGCACAGCGCCGCGTTCGACCCCGACACCCAGGGCTTGGACTTCTACGAGTCGCTGGAGGGCATGCCCGTGCGGGTGGACGAGCCGGTCGCGGTGTCCCCGGCACTGGAGTTCTCCGGTGGCAGGCGGGTCACCGTCGTGGCCGACGACGGCGTGGACGCCTCGATCCTGGCCGATCGAGGCGCGCTGCCCGTGCGGGAGCACGACCCCAACCCGGAACGGCTCGGCCTGGTCTCCGGGCCCGTGTCCGACGCCATCCCCGCGGGCATCGACGTCGGCGACCGGCTCTCCCGGGCCTGCGGTGTCCTGGACTACCGTTACGGCGCCTACGAGATCGTGGCCACGTGCTCTTCGACCCGCCACCCAGCGGGCCTGGCCCGGGAGACCGCGCGGCCCGCGGTGGCCGACGAGCTGACGATCGCGACGTTCAACGTCGAGAACCTTTCGGTGGTGTCGCCGCCCGAGAAGTTCGCCGAGCTCGCGCGCACCATCACGACCCACCTCGCCTCGCCCGCGGTGGTCGTCGTCGAGGAGGTCCAGGACGACGACGGGCCGGCCGACACCGGCGTCACCACCGCCGGGCGCACCTGGCAAAACCTCGTGGACGCGATCACCGCCGCCGGCGGCCCGCGCTACGCCTTCCGGCAGATCGACCCGCTCGACCACGTCGACGGCGGCGTGCCGGGTGGCAACATCCGGGTCGGGTTCCTCTTCCGCACCGACCTCGGGCTGTCCTTCGTCGACCGCCCCGGCGGCACCGCGACCACACCGGTCCAGGTCGCGCCGGACGGCACGCTCACCGTCAGCCCCGGCCGCATCCAGCCCGAGCACCCCGCCTTCACCGACACCCGCAAGTCGCTGGCCGGGGAGTTCACCTTCCGCGGCACCCGCCTGATCATCGTGGCCAACCACCTGAGTTCCCAGCGCGGCGACGACCCCACCTTCGGCCGCTTCCAGCCGCCCCGCACACCCAGCCGCGTCCCGCGCGGCGAGCAGACCGCCCTGCTGGGCGAGTTCGCCCGCCGGCTGCTGGACGGCAACCCGAACGCACGACTGGTGCTCGCGGGCGACTTCAACGACACCGAGTTCTCGCCACCGCTACGGGCGCTGCAGGACCTCGGTCTGACCGACCTGCCCGCCACCCTGCCCGAAGCGGAGCGCTACACCTACATCCACCAGGGCAACGCCCAAGTCCTCGACCACGTCCTGCTCAGCCCGAGCCTGGTCGCGGGCGGCTACGACTACGACATCGTCCACGTCAACGCCGAGTTCGCCGACCAGGTCAGCGACCACGACCCCCAGTTGGTCCGGCTCACGTTCCCGTGACCACGAGTCCCCACCGGTTGCGCCCGAGAGACGCCTGCGTCCCAAGACTTCGGAGGACTGAACCGATGGCCGACGAACTCGTCCTGCCCACCACCGGCACCCGCGTGCCGCCACTGCCCCGCGCCGGCATGAACGCCGAGGTGGAAGCGGCCTACGAGCTGAGCATCGCCACCTGGGGCATCCCCAGCAACCTGTTCCGCACCATGGCCCACCACCCCGCGCTGGCCATCACCGAGGTCCCGTACGCCAACTCGGTCATCTTCGACGCCGGCGTGCTCACCGAGATCCCCAACCCCGACACCGCACAGGGCGGCACCGTCCGCTACCCGACCTCGGGCTTCCTCGACCGGGTCACCAAGGAACTGGTCATCAACGTCGTCAGCCTGCTCAACCGCAGCCGCTACTCCATGACCCACCACACCGTCATCGGCTACAACACCCTGTCCGAACTTCTCCCCCACCCCGACCCCGACACCCGCGCCGAGCAGGCCGAGGCAATGCTGCTGCACCTGGTCGACGACCACGGCAACCCCGCCTTCGACCGCCCCGGCGCTCCGCCCTACACCGACCTGCACCTGGCGTGCCTGCGACTGGCCGCCGCCACCCGGGCCGACCCCCACGCCATCACCGACGACCAGGTCCGCGACACCCACCGCGTCCTGCGCGACCACGCCCCCGCCGCCATCACCGCCCACGGCCTCGACCAGTACCCCGGCACCGGCACCCCCGCCTACCACAACGCCTACGCCACCGGCATGCTCGTCGAGCTGACCTGGCTCACCGTTCACTTCAGCGGCCTGCTCAACGTCTGGTTCACCGTTCTGCACACCTTCGACGAAGCCAGCGCCGCCGACGACGAAATCGACTTCATCACCGTCTACAACACCACCGTCCCCGCCGCCATCCGGCGCCGCAACAACGCCCTCCTCGGCATCACCGGCTGGGGCGACCGGCCACTCAACGGAACCGGACCGGCGCCGGCGGTGTCCTCCGTCGAAGCGCTGACGCCGTGACCTCCCTCGGCCGCGACCGATTCGGCCTGCCCGACTCGCTGCAGGCGCGGGACGCGGCCGTGGTGAAGCGGTTCACGATCGACGTGGCCAACGGCGGGCTGTGACAGCCATGACTCGCCTCTGCCGCGACGAGGAAGCCGCTGTGCGGTCCGGCGGAAGCTGCGATTTCTGCGCCAATCTGATCAACG
>NZ_JBEZBX010000035.1:0-23999 GCF_040647275.1 Lentzea sp. NPDC042327 | reverse complement strand
GTGTGCCGATGGGATGCGTCAGACACATCCACTCCGCCCGGAGGTCCTCCCATGTTCAACCCGACACGCCGTCAACAACCTGATTAGTCACTACAGCTAGCAGAGCCGGGAGCACCGCGCACCGGACGAGCCCGTGAACCACCCGGTTCGCCCTTGAGGAAGACCTGGTTGGAGTAGAGCACTGCTGTTGTTGCGACGACAACCAGCAGTGACGACGTTGTCAGGCCCCAAACGAGTTGCACCTCTCGGCGAGCATTCCGGTCACCCCCACATCCCACGAACGACTCACCGGACGACCGCGTCCCGTCCTCTCGCGCGTCCACATGCGGGACGACCAGCGGTACGACCGCACCGGCGCGATCACCGTCACCGGCGTGGCGACCGGATTCGGACCGTTCGGGCCCGATCAAAACCACCCGCGAGTGCCGTTCCTGTGACACAGCACCGGAAAACGTCCCGATTTTTCCGCCTGAGCACTCCGTTTGCACTATGACGCACATCACTTCAGACCGAATTTCACGTCACGGAGCGTGTGCGTACCGACCAGTAGAGCCAATGAGCACTCTCGTGCGGCGCAGCGGTTACACCCGGTCAGTCCTCACCCGGTCGGCGGCGAACGGGTGCCGGTTTGGGGTCTTGTTCCCGGAACACCCACCTCCTAGCTTTTCACCTATACGGGTCTTGCGCACCCGCCCCGAGCGTCCTGGAGGACACGAAATGTCAACGATGACCCGCCCCCAGGCTCTGTCCGTCACTCTTCCGAGCTACAAGGACGATTCCGTGCGTATCACCGCAAGTGACTCCGTTCGCATCACGGCGAACGACTCCGTTCGGATCACCGCGGCCGATTCCGTGCGCATCACGGCCGGGGACTCGGTGCGTATCACGATGACCGACTCCGTGCGCATCACAGCGAGCGATTCGGTCAGGATCACGGCCACGGACGACTCGGTGCGCATCACGGCCACGGACGACTCGGTCCGGATTACTGCCACGGACGACTCGGTGCGCATCACCGCGACCGACGACTCCGTCCGCATCACGGCGTGCGACGACGACTCGGTCCGCATCACGGCCCGTCGCGACGAGCTCACCCTCGCGGCCTGAACCACCAGGGGGCGGCAGCTCAGGCCGCGGGTTCACCCAGGTACTGCAACCACTGCGGGTCGGCCTCGGCGACACCCGCGAGCAGTCTCCAGTGCGGACCGCGGGGCGCGGCCGGCACGACGCGCAACCGCCAGCCCAGTTCGGACAGCAGCTTGTCCGCCTTGCGGTGGTTGCACTTCGCGCAGCACGCGACGCAGTTCGTCCAGGTGTGAGGTCCGCCACGCGAACGCGGCACGACGTGGTCGATCGTCTCCGCCCGTCCGCCGCAGTAAGCACAGCGGTAGCGGTCGCGGTGCATGAGCCCGGCACGGGTCATCGGCACGCGGCCGCGGTAGGGCACGCGAACGTAGGTGCTCAGCCGGATGACCGAGGGCACGAGCACCTCGGACTTCGACGAGTGCAGCACGAGCCCGGAGGCGTCACCGTGCACGACCTCGGCTTTCCCGCACACCACCAGGACCACCGCCCGGCGCAGCGACAGCGCCGTGAGCGGCTCGAACGTGGCGTTGAGCAGCAGGACCTTGCGTCTGCCCCAGGGGAACACCGCCGGCGTCGGACCGGAACCTCCCCCGTCGCGGCCCCCGTCGGGCACTGCCCGCAGCTCGGGCTGATTTCGGCATGGGGGGACCGTCGGCGCCGTCTCGCCTGGTGGCGAGGCGCCGATAGGGGTCGGTTGTCGGTCTGGCACGCGACCACCTCCACCGGTTCAGCCCTAGGAGACCACACTTACCAGGAAAAAATCACGTGTGATAAGTGACGCGTCACGGATGTGTGATCGAACCCGGGGTGAACCAGCGCCCTATCGGGGATCGTTTTCAACAGCCGCTACCCTTGCCAAGGTGACAGAAGCCCCTTCCACACCACTGCCTGCGACGATCACGTACCCGATCGCCGAGCGGCTGAACCTCGTCGAGCAGCTCCACGGGCGAGAGGTCGCCGACCCCTACCGCTGGCTCGAGGACACCGCGGACCCCCGCACCGAGGCGTGGTCGCAGGCGCAGGACGGGCTGGCCCGCTCCTGGCTGGACGCGATGCCCGGCCGCGACCGCCTGGGCGAGCGCCTGAGGGAGCTGATGCGCACGGGTTCGGTGTCCACGCCGACCTGGCGCGCCGGCCGCGCGTTCTTCACCCGCCGCGGCCCCGAGCAGGACCACCCGGTCGTCGTCGTGCGCGAGACCGACGGCACCGAGCGCGTGCTGTTGGACGTGAGCGTGCTCGACCCGTCCGGCAGGACCACCCTGGACCGCTGGTCCCCGAGCCTCGAAGGCACGCGCCTGGCCTACCAGGTGTCGGTCGGCGGCAACGAGCACTCGCTGCTGCACGTGCTCGACGTGGACACCGGTGAGCTGGTCGAGGGCCCGATCGACCGGTGCCGCTACTCCTCCGTCGGCTGGCTGCCCGGCGGCGAGGAGTTCTACTACGTCCGCCAGCTCGACCCGGCGCTGCTGCCGGAGGACGAGAAGCTCTTCCACCGCCGCGTGTGGCGCCACCGGGTCGGCACCGACCCGGAGACCGACCTCAACGTGCACGGCGACGGCCTGGAGCACACGTTCTACTACTCGCTCACCGTCTCGCAGGACGGCCGCTGGCTGGTCGTGAGCGGTGCGCCCAGCACGTTGAAGCACGACTCGGTGTGGATCGCCGACCTGCACGGCGACGCGGTGCTGAACCCGGTGCTCCTGTCCGACGCCGGCGCGCAGTGCTCGGCGTTCGTCGCCCGTGACGGACGGCTCTACCTGCACACCAACCTCGGCGCGCCCCGGCAGCGGCTGTGCGTGGCCGACCCGGCGAACCCGGCCGAGTGGACCGAGCTCATCAGCGAGGAGCCGGACTCGGTGCTCGACGGCGTGCGCTGGCTGAACGGCGACCTGGTCGTCCTGCGCACCCGGCACGCGGTGTCCGAGCTGCACCTGCACAACGCCGAGACCGGCGCGCACCTGCAGGTCGTCCCCATGCCCGGCACCGGCTCCGTGCACGGTCTGTCCGTCGTGGACGCCCTGACCGGCCACGACGAGGACGCGCTGTGGTTCGGGTGGACGGACTTCGTCACGCCCGCCTCGGTGTTCCGCTACTCCGCCGCCACCGGCCAGACGGTGCTGCACGAGGCCGCTCCCGGTCGCGTCGAGCTGCCCGCGGTGACGACGCAGCAGGTCGCGTACACGTCCAAGGACGGCACGACGGTGCGGATGTTCGTCGTCAGCGGCGAGCAGAAGCCCGACCTGCCCCGCCCGGCGCTGCTGACCGGCTACGGCGGCTTCGCGATCGGCCGCGGCCCCGGCTACAGCGCCACCACCCTCGCGTGGGTCGAGGCCGGCGGCGTGTGGGTGCACGTGTCGTTGCGCGGCGGCGACGAGGAGGGCGAGGAGTGGCACGTCGACGGCATGCGGCAGAACAAGCAGAACGTCTTCGACGACTTCCACGCCGCGGCCGAGCACCTCGTGCGCACCGGGTGGACCACCCCGCAGCAGCTGTCGGTCATGGGCGGCAGCAACGGCGGTCTGCTCGTGGGCGCCGCGCTGACCCAGCGGCCCGACCTGTACGCGGCCGTGGTGTGCTCAGCACCACTGCTCGACATGGTGCGCTACGAGAAGTTCCTGCTCGGGCGGCTGTGGGCGGACGAGTACGGCAGCGCGAGCGTGTCCGAGGAACTGGGCTGGCTGCTCTCCTACTCGCCTTATCACCAAGTGGTAACGGACGTTGAGTACCCTTCCGTCTTGTTCACGGTGTTCGAGTCGGATTCTCGTGTGGACCCCAACCACGCCAGGAAGATGTGCGCGGCACTGCAGCACGCTTCGTCCAGCGATCCGACCAAGCACCCGGTGCTGATCCGCCGCGAGACCGAGGTCGGTCACGCGGGCCGGTCGGTCAGCCGGACGGTGGCTCTCGCCGTGGACCAGCTGACGTTTCTCGCGAATGCCACGGGCATGGAGTTGTAGGAGGGCACGACCACGTGTTGGCGACGAATCCGGTGGATGACGCCGCGAACAAGACCGCGGAGGCGGTTGAGTTCTTCGACAGGTACGGGCCGGACATCATCGCGGGCGCGGTCAAGATCCTCGTGATCCTGATCGCCGCGTTCGTGATCAGGGCCCTGCTGCGCAAGGTCATCGACCGGATCACCACGCCGGGCAAGGAGGGCAAGAAGCCCGGCCTGCTCAAGCCGCTGCGCGAACGTGCTCCGCAGGCGCTCGGGAACCTGATCTCCGAGCGCCGCGAGCAGCGGGCGAAGACGATCGGCTCCGTGCTGAAGTCCGTCGTCACGATCCTGGTCTTCGGAATCGCGTTCCTCGAGATCATGATCGTGCTGACGCTCGACATCACGCCCGTGCTGACCTCGGCGGGCATCCTGGGCGTCGCGATCGGCTTCGGCGCCCAGAACCTCGTCAAGGACTTCCTGTCCGGCATGTTCATGCTGATGGAGGACCAGTACGGCGTCGGCGACGTCGTCGACCTCGGCCCGTCCATCACCGGCACCGTCGAGGCGGTCGCCCTGCGCACCACCACGATCCGCGACACAGGTGGCACCGTCTGGTACGTCCGCAACGGCGAGATCCTGCGCGTCGGCAACTCGTCGCAGGGCTTCGCGGTCGCGGTCGTCGACCTGCCGCTGAGCTACGGCGCCAACCTCGCCGAGGCGACCAAGGTGCTGGAGCGCCGAGCCGCCGACGCGGCCGACAAGGAGCCGTTGAAGAACGACATCACGGCCAAACCGGACGTGCTCGGCGTCGAGAAGTTCACGCCGGAGGGCATCACCCTGCGGGTCACCGTGAAGACGCGCCCCGGCCGCCAGTGGGCGGTCCAGCGCAACCTGCGCGCGCAGCTCATGCCCGCGCTGGAGGAAGCCGGCTTCACCGCGAAGTAGGCGGGCCCGGGTTCAAACCTGGATGCCGGGTGAGGTAGAACACGCATTCGAGACGGTGATCACCCGGTGTCGTACCAGTTCACAGGCCTATGACCGAGACAACAGGCGGGGCGCCCTGCACGCGCGCACGCGCGTGAGTCAGGATGGGTGTGTGGGCAACCCGGTCAGCTTCTTCGAACAGGTCGGCGGCGAGGAGACGTTCCGCCGCATCGTCGCGCGCTTCTACCACGAGGTGAAGTCCGACGACGTCCTGCTCCCCCTCTACCCGGAGGAGGACCTCGGACCTGCGGAGGAGCGCCTGCGGCTGTTCCTGATGCAGTACTGGGGCGGCCCGCACACGTACTCGGAGAACCGGGGACACCCCCGGCTGCGAATGCGGCACGTGCCGTTCACGATCGGACCGGTCGAGCGGGACGCGTGGCTGCGCTGCATGAGGGTCGCCGTCGACGAGGCCGGACTCGACGAGGCCCACCGCAAGCAGCTCTGGGACTACCTGGAGATGGCCGCGAACAGCCTGATGAACAGCTGGTCTTGATCGCCCATCACCCGATCGGGTCCTTACGCAGCGACACGAATGGCAGGATGACCCCCCGTGCGACGATCCTCCGACCTCAGCCCCGAGATCGCCGAAGAGTCCGGTTGGTGGCGTGACGCCGTCTTCTACCAGGTCTACGTGCGTTCCTTCGCCGACTCCAACGGCGACGGCGTCGGCGACCTCGACGGCATCCGGTCCCGCCTGGGCTACCTCGAACTGCTCGGTGTCGACGCCCTGTGGCTCACCCCGTTCTACCGCTCCCCCATGGCCGACCACGGCTACGACGTGGCCGACCCGCGCGACGTGGACCCGTTGTTCGGCGACCTGGCCGCGTTCGACCGGCTGGTGGCGGACGCGCACGAGCACAACATCCGGGTGACCGTCGACCTGGTGCCGAACCACACGAGCGACCTGCACGAGTGGTTCCAGGAGGCCCTGCAGGCCGGTCCAGGCAGCATGGAGCGCACCCGCTACATCTTCCGCGAGGGCCGCGGCTTCGACGGCTCGCAGCCGCCGAACAACTGGACGTCGGTCTTCGGTGGTCCCGCGTGGACCCGCGTGCCGGACGGCCAGTGGTACCTGCACCTGTTCGCGCCCGAGCAGCCCGACCTGAACTGGGAGCACCCGGAGGTCCGCGCCGACCTGGAGCAGACGCTGCGGTTCTGGCTCGACCGCGGTGTCGACGGCTTCCGCATCGACGTGGCGCACGGCATGGCCAAGCCGGAGGGCCTGCCGGACATGGACATCCGCCCGCAGGCGCCGGGCGTGCTGAGCGACGACGCGCACGACCCGCGGTTCGACAACGAGGGCGTGCACGAGATCCACCGCATGATCCGCAAGGTCATGGACGGCTACCCCGGCACCATGGCCGTCGGCGAGATCTGGGTGAAGGACGACGAGCGCTTCGCCGCCTACGTCCGCCCCGACGAGCTGCACCTGGGCTTCAACTTCCGCCTGGTCGAGGCCGGCTTCGACGCCGACGCCGTCCGTTCGGCGATCGAGCACACGCTGGCCGCGGTGGCCCTGAGCGGCACGCCCGCGGCGTGGACGCTGTCCAACCACGACGTGGTGCGGCACGTGACCCGCTACGGCGGCGGTGCGCTGGGCGAGCAGCGCGCGCGGGCGATGACGCTGGTCGAGCTGGCCCTGCCCGGCGTGATCTACCTGTACAACGGCGAAGAGCTGGGCCTGCCCAACGTCGAGCTGCCGGACTGGGCCCTGCAGGACCCGACCTGGGAGCGCTCCGGCCACACCGAACGCGGCCGCGACGGCTGCCGGGTGCCGATCCCGTGGGAGGGCACCGCCCCGCCGTTCGGCTTCTCGACCGCGGTCAACACCTGGCTGCCGCAGCCGAACGAGTGGGACCACCTCACCGCGGAGGCGCAGCTGGAGGACCCCGGCTCGATGCTCTCGCTGTACCGGGAGGCCCTGGAGCACCGCAAGACGTCGCCGGCGTTCGGTGGCAACGAGCTCGAGTGGTACGGCGCCCCGGCGGGCTGCTTCGCGTTCCGGCGCAAGGGCGGCGGGCTGATCTGCGCGCTGAACACCTCGGGCGCGTCCGTGCCGCTGCCCCCTGGCCGGGTGCTGCTGTCGTCCGGTCCGATGGACGGCGACCAGCTGCCGCCGGACACCGCCGTGTGGCTGGTCTGACACCGCAATTCGTTCGACCGCGGCGGCGGGGCCGGTGAGGATGGCGGGCGTGCGTTCCCGTGGAGTCCTCGCCGTCCTCGCCGCCGCCGTCCTGTTCGGCACGACCGGGACCGCGCAGGAGCTCGGTCCCGGTGGCCTCGACCCGCTCGCGGTGGGCGCTGCCCGCGTCGTGCTCGCCGGGGCGGTCCTGTTCGCCGTCGCCCAGGTGTCGGGCGCTTACCGCGGCACCCGCTTCTCGTGGCCCGTCGTGGTCGCGGGAGCGGTCGGGGTCGTCGCCTTCCAGATCGGGTTCTTCACCGGTGTGCGGCTGAGCGGGGTCGCGGTCGGCACGGTCGTGGCGCTGGGCTCCGGGCCCGTGTGGGCGGGCATCGTCGAGTGGCTGAGCACGCGCAGGACGCCGTCGGCGCGCTGGCTGGCCGCCACGGCGCTGGCGGTCGCGGGCGTGGCGGTGCTGACCGGCGGCGGCACCGGTGTGTCGTGGCTCGGGGTGGCGGCGTCGTTGCTGGCCGGGCTCGGGTACGGCGTCTACACGGTGGCCGGGTCGCGGTTGATCGCGCACGGCCAGCGTTCCCACGGCGCGATGGGGCTCATGTTCGGCGTGGGTGCGCTGGTGTTGGTGCCGATGCTCATCTGGCGGTGGCCGGGCGGCCTCGACTCCACCGGCGGCATCAGCATCGCCCTGTACCTGGCGCTGGTGCCCACGGTGGTGGCGTACCTGCTGTTCGGTGCCGGGCTCAAGGTGCTGCCCGCCGCGACCGTGGCCACGCTGACGCTCGCCGAGCCGGTCGTGGCGACCGCGCTGGGAGTGCTGGTGCTGGGTGAGGAGATCACCGCGGCCACGGTCGCCGGCGGGCTGCTGGTGCTCGGCGGGCTGTCGTTGCTGGCGTTGCCCGCCCGGCCGGAGGTCGCCCTCGACCGCCGGTAGCGGGTCAGACGATCAGCGGCAGCATCGAGTGCCGGCGCCGCACCACGGCCCCGTAGCGCGCGTCGATCCGCAGCCACGAGTCCGTCGCGGTCACTCGCACCTCGCCGTCCTCGCCGAGGAAACCCATGCCGGACAACGCGAACAGGCACCGCAGCGGGATCTTCACGTCCAGCCCGGACCCGGTCACCGTCAGCACGACCTGGTCCAGCAGCGAGGCCGGTGGCGTGCCCTGCGGGCCGGTGTTCTCCCGCGCCACCTCGACGCCCTCGTCCGCGAGCTTCGCGACGACCTCGACCGGTAACCGGTCCACCAGCAGCCAGCCCTCCGCGGGCGGCAGGGCCGAGCGCCACATCAGGTCCTTGGCCGGTCCCGGGTCGATGCGCTCGTCGCGCATCACCGCGAGTCCGGTCAGCAGCTCCGACCCGGCCACCGTGACGTCCGCCGGGTTCGCCTGCCCCGCAACGGTCCGCGTGGCCAGCGTGTCGAACGGCGTCGCCACCCACGCGTCCAGCAGCTCCTCGTCGCGGTTGCGCAGACGCACCACCGTCTGCCCGTCCAGCCGCACCGCGCGCGCGGCGAACGCGCCGAGGTCGTCTCTCTCGGCCGCGTCGGCCAACACCAGCTCAGGCACCGTTACCTCCGGCACGCCAACCCGCGAGGAAGTCGCGTTCGGCCTCGGTCAGACGACGCGGGCGCGCAGTCGTCAAGTTGTAGGGAGCCATCAGCGTCTCCGCCTTGGCGACCACCGGGCTACCCGTTTCCCGGCCGCTCCGCACCACGTAGTCGAGGGTGAAGGACGCCGACCGCAGCTCGCGCACCGACATCTCCACGACGATCTCCTCGCCGGTGAACACGATCGGCGCGAGGTAGTCGACCACCAGCCGCGCCACGACCATGCCCTCGGCCATCTCCTTGACCCCGTGGCGGGCGGCCTCGGTGAACAGCAGCTCGATGCGGGCTTCTTCCAGCAGTGTCACCGTCTTCGCGTGGTTGATGTGACCGAACGCATCCATGTCCGACCACCGCGGCCGCACACCAGTGACGAAGACACCCATGCACGGACCCTACCGAGCAAACCCGGCCGCATCACGAGCGAGTCCCCTCGCGGAACGGGTGGAACGGCGAGGGCGCCGCGGAGAGAACTCCTCCGCGGCGCCCCTGTCGTCCGTGCCTGCTAGCGGACCATGCTCCGCACCTGCCGCGCGGCGACGGAGAGCGTGGCCAGGTCGAGCTGGTGGACCCGGTTGATCTCCTCCAGCGCGCCGCGGGAACGGGCCAGGCGCGAGGCGTTGGCCTGCTCCCACTTGGCGATCTTCTCGGCCGCCGTGTCGTCCTCGTCGCTCGCCCTCAGCACGTCGACCGAGATGGCCCGCAGCGACGTGTAGAAGTCGTCGCGCAGCGCGAGCCGGGCCAGCGCGTGCCAGCGGTTGCCGCGTTCCAGGCTCGTCACCGAGTCCAGCATGTGGTCGATGTCGAGGTGGTCGGACAGCGCGAAGTACAGCTCGGCCGTCTCCCGGTGGGTGCGCTCCGGGCCCGCTCCGCCGGTCGGGCCGAACTCGCGTTCGGCCAGCTCGGCGATCTCGGTGACGTCGAGCAGGCCGTACATGTAGAGCAGCGCGGCGACCTTGCGGGCCAGCTCCGCGGGAACGCCCTGTTCGACGTACCGCTCGGCCTTGCCCGCGACGACCGCCAGCTCCTTGCCCTGCAGCAGGTCGAAGGCCGACGGGCTCAGCTGCTCCACCACGCCGCGGAAGCGGCTGATCGTCGAGCCCACCGCGAGCGGCTGCGGGCGGTTCGACAGCAGCCAGCGCGACGCCCGGTCGAGCAGGCGGCGGGTCTCCAGGACCATGCTGTCCTGCACGTCCGTCGAGACCGCGGTGTCCAGCGCCTCGATCTCCCGCCAGATCGACGGCAGGTCGAAGACCTGGGTGACCACGGCGTACGCGCGCACCGCGTCCGTGGCCGAGGCGCTCGTCTCCTCGGCGAGGCGGAACGCGTAGGAGATGCCGCCACCGTCGACGACCTCGTTGACCACGACGGTGGTGATGATCTCCCTGGCCAGCGGGTGGTTCGGGATCGCGGCGCCGAAGCGTTCGCGCAGCAGGCTCGGGAAGTAGTCCGGCAGCTTGCGGGTGAACGTGTCGATCGTCGGGATGTCGCTGGCGAGCAGCTCCTCCTTCAGCGTGAGCTTCGTGAACGCGAGCAGCGTCGCGAGCTCCGGCGAGGTGAGGCCCTCGCCCGCCTTCTCCAGCGCCTTGAACTCCGCCGGGCTCGGCAGCGCCTCCAGCTGGCGGCTCAGCGCGCCGCGGGCCTCCAGGTCGGCCGTGAGCCGCGCGTGCACCGACAGCATCGGGGCGGCGTGCGCCCGGCTGACGCCCAGCACGTTGTTCTGCGAGTAGTTGTCCGCCAGCACGAGCCGGCCGACCTCGTCGGTCATCTCGGCGAGGACCTCGTTGCGCTGCTGCTGCTCCAGCGAGCCTTCCCGGACCAGGTGGTCCAGCAGGATCTTGATGTTGACCTCGTGGTCGGAGCAGTCGACGCCGGCGGAGTTGTCGAGCGCGTCGGTGTTGACCTTGCCGCCGGTGCGCGCGAACTCGATGCGGCCGCGCTGGGTCAGCCCCAGGTTGCCGCCCTCGCCGATGACCTTGACCCGCAGGTCGGCGCCGTTGACGCGGATCGAGTCGTTCGCCTTGTCGCCGACGTCGGCGTGCGACTCGATGGACGCCTTCACGTACGTGCCGATGCCGCCGTTCCACAGCAGGTCGACCGGCGCGAGCAGGATGGCCTTCTTCAGCTCCGGCGGGGACAGCTTCTGCACGCCCTCCGGCAGCCCCAGCGCGACGCGGGCCTGCTCGGAGATCGAGATCGACTTCGCCGTGAGCGGGAAGACGCCGCCGCCCTCGCTGATCAGCGAGCGGTCGTAGTCGTCCCACGACGAGCGCGGCACGGAGAACAGCCGCACCCGCTCGGCGAACGACGTGGCCGCCACCGGGTTCGGGTCGATGAAGATGTGCCGGTGGTCGAACGCGGCCACGAGCCGGATGTGCTCGGACAGCATCATGCCGTTGCCGAACACGTCACCGCTCATGTCGCCGATGCCGACGACCGTGAACTCCTCGGTCTGGGTGTCGAGGCCCAGCTCGCGGAACGAGCGCTTCACGCTCTCCCACGCACCCTTGGCCGTGATGCCCATGGCCTTGTGGTCGTAGCCGATGGAGCCACCGGAGGCGAACGCGTCACCGAGCCAGAAGCCGTAGCTCTGCGACACGCCGTTGGCGATGTCGGAGAACGTCGCGGTGCCCTTGTCCGCGGCGACGACCAGGTAGGTGTCGTCGGCGTCGTAGCGCACGACCTGCGGCGCGGGCACGACCTCGTTGTTGATCAGGTTGTCGGTGAGGTCGAGCAGGCCCGAGATGAACATCTTGTAGCAGGCGATGCCCTCGGACATGAAGTTCTCTCGGTCGATGCCGGGGTCGCCCGTCGGGGCGATCGGCTTCTTGACCACGAACCCGCCCTTCGCGCCGACCGGCACGATCACCGCGTTCTTCACGGCCTGCGCCTTGACCAGGCCGAGTACCTCCGTGCGGAAGTCCTCGCGGCGGTCGGACCAGCGCAGACCACCGCGGGCGACGCTGCCGAAGCGCAGGTGCACGCCCTCGACCCGCGGCGAGTACACGAAGATCTCGAACTTCGGCCGCGGTGCCGGCAGGTCCGGGATGGCCTGCGGGTC
The DNA here is from genome assembly GCF_040647275.1 of Lentzea sp. NPDC042327. Classification (NCBI taxonomy): domain Bacteria; kingdom Bacillati; phylum Actinomycetota; class Actinomycetes; order Pseudonocardiales; family Pseudonocardiaceae; genus Lentzea; species Lentzea sp. NPDC042327. The sequence continues at coordinate 12,190 of NZ_JBEZBX010000035.1, read as the reverse complement.
GAGCTTGACCGACAGGTACGGCCGGGCGTTGCCGTCGGCGTCGCGGAAGAAGTAGTTCGTCCGCAGCGTGGCGTTGATCAGCGTGAGCAGGCTGCGCAGGATCCGGTCCGCGTCGAGGCTCGTCACGTCGTCGATCAGCTTGCCGGTCTCGACGACCATGGTCTCGGTGCGGTCGGTGCGCGTGGCGTCGTCGAGCCGCGGGTCGAACCGCGCCTCGAACAACGCGACCAGCGCGATCGCCACGCTCGTGTGGCTGAGCACCGCGTCCTCGATGTAGTCCTGCGAGTACGGCGTGCCCGCCTGCCGCAGGTACTTCGCGTACGCGCGCAGCATCGCGGCCTGCTGCCAGGTCAGCCCGGCCTGCAGCACCAGCGAGTTGAACCGGTCGACCTCGGCCTCGCCGCGCCAGACGGCGGCGAACGCGTCCTGGAACCGCACCCGCACGTTGTCGAGGCCGGCCTCGGACAGCTGCGACAGCGCGGCCTTGTCGATGCGCAGGCCGAAGTCGTAGATCCAGCACTGCACGCCGTCCTCGCGCGCGATCTCGTACGGCCGTTCGTCGACCACGATCACGCCCATGCGCTGCAGCATCGGCAGCACGTCCGAGAGCGTGATGCCGTCGCCGGTCACGAACAGCTTGAAGCGCCGCTCCCCCGGCTCGGCGTTCTCGGGCACGTAGAACACCATGTCGAGGTCGCCCTGCACGAGCGCCTCGATGCGCCGGTAGTCCTCCAGGCCCGTGGAGGCGGGGAAGTCCTCCTTGTAGGCCTCCGGGAAGACCGCGGCGAACCGCTGGCCCTGCTCCGTGGCCGACTCGGCGCCCAGGTCGTCGCCGACGACGGCCTCGACCATGCGGTCGTCCCAGCTGCGGATGGCCTCGGCCAGCTTCAGCTGGATCGCGTGCGTGTCCGGCTCCAGCGTCCGGTGCGGGTCCGTGTGCACCATGAAGTGCACCCGCGCCAGCGCCGACTCGCCGATGCGCGCGCTGTACTCCAGGTTCAGCCCGCCCAGCTCCGCGAGCAGCACCTCCTGCATCGCCAGCCGGCTCGTCGTCGTGTAGCGGTCGCGCGGCAGGTAGACCAGGCAGGAGAAGAACCGGCCGTACGGGTCGCGCCGCAGGAACAGCCGCAGCCGGCGGCGTTCCGCGAGGGCGATGACCCCCGTCGTGGTCTGGTAGAGCCACTCCTCGTCCACCGAGAACAGCTCGGTGCGCGGGTAGTTCTGGATCACCTCCAGCATCCGCTGGCCCGAGTAGGACTGCAGCGGGAAGCCCGCGCGGTGGATCACGTCGCGCACCCGGCGCTCGATCACCGGGATGTCCAGCACGTCCTCGTGCAACGCCGTGGTGCTGAAGATGCCGAGGAACCGGTGCTCCCCGGTCACGTTGCCGGCACCGTCGAACGTCTTCACGCCCACGTAGTACGGGTAGACGCTGCGGTGCACGCTGCTCTGCGCACTCGCCTGCGTCAGCACCAGCGGGTTCGGGCTCAGCGCCTGCGCGCCGTTGTCCGGCCCCTCGGTGAGGCTCCGCGCGGCGAGGCTGTCCTGCCGCAACACCCCGAGCCCGCTCGCGAGCACGGCCCGCAACGCCGGGTCGTCGTCCTCCTGCACGAGCTCGTACTGCCGGTAGCCCATGAACGTGAAGTGCCCGTCCGCGAGCCACCGCAGGAGCTTCGCGGCATCCGCGGACGCCTCGTCGGAGGCGCCCTTGTCCAGCTCGTCGGCCAGCTGCAACGCCGTCGACGCCATCCGGTCGGTGTCCTCGACGACCTCGCGGACGTCGGTCAGCACCGACAGCAGCCGGGACTCCAGCTCCCGCGCCCGGTCGGCATCGGTGATGAGGTCGACCTCGATGTTCATCCACGACTCGGCGAGCGCGTCGGCCGGCGGATCGGCCGGGTCCGCGGTCGGCAGCACCTCCAGGCGCTCACCGGTCACCGGGTCGCGGCGCACCACGACGATCGGGTGCACCACCCGCTGCACCTGCAGACCGCCGCGGGTGAGCTCGGATGCGACCGAGTCGACCAGGTACGGCATGTCGTCGGTCACGACCTGCACCACGGTGACGGGGCACTGCCAGCCGTCCTGCGAGCGGGTCGGGTTCAAGATCCTGACCGCTGCCCTCCCGGGCACGCGGCTCTCGGCCAGCCGGTAGTTCGACCGCACCGCACCGACCAGGTCCACCGGGTCGTCGTCGTTGACTTCCTCGGCGGGCACGTGGCGGTAGAACAGGCGGATCAGATCAGCGAGTTCGGGGGCATTGGCGGCGGCCCGTTCGATCAGCTCGTCACGGACCTGCTCAGGACTGGCCGGTCGACTGCCGCCGTCCGCGGTGGTCACCGCGGAGACGTCGTCGGTTCGGGTCGGGGCTCCAGTCGAGGTCATCTTCAGGCGACTCCACGCTATCCGGCACCTCTGTGTGCCGGGTCCGCCTCCACCCTAGATGGGGTGGCGGCCGTCACCGGCAACGGGAGGGGCACTGTCGAACCACTGAATCGAGGGCTGAATCGAGTCACTTCACCAGTGATCCCAAGGCATTCCGCATGGTGGACGCAATCCCACGACGTGCACGAGCGACACTCGCCACACCTCCGTTCCTCCGTCTCATTCCGCACCTCTCACAACCGGGCCGGCGCACCACCGCCGACCTGTTCGGCGCGGCCTTCCACCGACCGCCGGGTCCTCCCGGCAGTCCTGAGTGGATCTGTTCTCGCCGGACCTAGGTACCCGGCAGGGTCCAGCCGCCAACACCGTCGGTCTGAACACGACGGATCGGGCCGGTGGTCTCTTCCTCCGACGCGGTGCCCACGGGGACGATCGGGCCCGTGGTCTCCTCGCGGCTGGCCTCGACCGACAGGCCGCCGGGCGGGGTCGTGGGCGGGTTCCCCGACGTGTCCGCGGCCGGGACGGGGTGTTCGGTCGAGGGCAGCGCGGGCAGACCGAACTGCGCGTTCGCCCCGAACTGCGGCGCGGGCGAGCCGAACGACGGCTCCGCGCCGAACTGCTGCCCGGAGCCCAGCAGGTGGCCGGGGACGAACGGCTGGTCGGCGAACGACGGTTGACCGGAGCCGAACGGCGCACCGTCGCCGGACGGGAGGGGCTGCTCCTGGCCCAGGGAGGGTTCCGGTACCGGGAGCTGGGGCAGCGCCAGGTCGGGCGGCAGCGGCTGGCCGGGGATGAACGGCAAGCCGGACTCACCCGGTGCCGGAGCACCGGTCGGCTGGTCCGGGATCAGCGGGTAGCCCTCTGCCAGCGGCTGGTCCGGGATCAGCGGAAACGCGGGCGGTGTCCGGTCCTGCGTGGACGGGAGGCCCGGCTGCGGCTCGTCCTGGCCGAGCGGCACTGCGGGCGTCGGCTGGTCACCGTCCACGGTCGACCAGTCCTCAGTGGCCAGGTCGGCGGCCTGGAACTGTTCCTCGTCCTCGCGGCGACCGGTCTCGTAGGCGACCAGGGCCTCGGCCAGCAGGTCGGCCAGGCTCAGGTCACTCGGCTTGCGGCGGCTGCTCGGGCGGCCGTTCGACGGCTTCGCGGGCGTGTCCTCCACCGGAGCGGGCGAACCGACGGCCTCGGTCGCCGCGGCGGGGTCGGCCTCGACGCCCGGTCCTGCCGTTTCGCCCAAGCTCTGCTCCGACGGTGCGGCAACTGTGGACGAGAACCCGGCGGAGCGCGGGGTCCGGGCCGTGTGCGCGTCGGGGTGGAGCTGGACGGGAGCGGTCGGGAGGTCGGCTAGGTCGTCATCGACGTCGGCAGCGCTCAGGAACGTGTTCGTCAGCAGGTCCGGCTCGGAGGGCCGCGGGACCTCGTCCGGCACGGGGACGGACGGCACCGGGTCCGGGACGGGCGGCACCGGCTCCGGCTCGTGCTCCGGGGTGGGGCGGGGCTGGGAGGGGTCGGGCGGCTCGGCGGGCTCCGGGTCCGGGATCGAGGACGTCGACCAGTCGGGCTTGGCGGACTGCGAGCGCGCCGCGAGGTCACCGAGGTCGAGGGAGCTGAAGTCGAGTTCCGGCAGCGTGAGCTCGGGCAGCTTCAGGTCCGGCAGGCTCAAATCCGGCAGGTCCAGGTCCTGCGGGTCCAGGTCCGGCTCAGCCGGTTCGGGGGCCGGGGGCGGTGTCGGCTCGGCCGCCGGGAAGCCTGATGCCGGGGTGAAGAGCGGGTAGGCCGGGTCGTCGACGTGCGGACCGAAGTCGGGAGCGGCCGGCGGGCGGGAGAAGGCCGCCGCCAGGCCGGGGCGGGCGGTGCGGTCCGGCTGGTCGGGGTCGCCGAAGAGGTTCGGGCCGGTGGTCTCCGGAGGGCCTGACGGCTCATCGGAGGCCGCTTGCGCGGGCGGACTCGTGGAAAGGTCCGCGAAGAAGGACTGGGACGTACCGGGGTCCGCAGCGTCTGCGGAGTAGCCGGGAACGCGCTCGTCGCGCAGCCGGTTCGGGGGGTCGACGCGCCACGACGGGGCGTCCGCCTCGGACTCGACCGGCGCCGAACGGGTGGCGTCGGGGGCACGGCGGCGACCACCGGCGCGCAGGCCCTGCGCCTTGAGCTTGTCGAGGACGCTCTCCTCCTGCGAGGAGGGCACGAACGGCGGCTGCGCGAACGGCGACCTGGTGCGCAGGGTGGCCTGGCGGTCGGGGTCCGCGACGCCGACCCCGGAGGCCGTGCCGTCCGGAGATGCGGTGTCCGGATAAGCGGTGTCGCCACCGGCGGTGTCGCTGTCGGCGGCCGCGCGAGCAGCACCCTTGAGAGCGGCTTCCTGGCCCGCACTCTCCTGGTGCGAACCCTGGTGAAGGGCCGCTTCCCGGCGCGCTGCCTCCTGCCGCGCTGCCTCCTGCCGCGGTATCTCCTGCCGCGCTGCCTCCTGCCGCGGTATCTCCTGCCGCGCTGCCTCCTGCCGCGGTATCTCCTGCCGCGCAGCCTCGTGACGAGCGGACTCGTGCCGCACCGCCTCCTGCCGGGCCGCCTCCTGCCTTGCTGCCTCGTGGCGCGCAGCCTCCTGCCGTGCGGCCTCCTCGCGTTCCGCGGAGGCGCGGAGGGCTTCCTGACGCGCGGCTTCTTCGCGCACGGCCTCTTGACGCGCAGCCTCCTGGCGCGCTGCTTCCAGGCGGGCGGCCTCCTGCCGAGCCGCTTCCACGCGGGCGGCCTGGGCTCGGGCAGCTTCGACGCGGGCAGCCTCACGGGCGGCGACCTCGCGAGCGGCCTCCTGAAGCGCCGCCTCCTGGCGAGCCGCCTCCTGGCGAGCCGCCTCCTGCCGGGCCGCCTCTTGGCGAGCGGCTTCCTCCCGCGCGGCTTCCTGACGGGCCGCCTCCTGACGGACTGCCTCCTGACGGGCCGCCTCCTGCCGGGCGGCTTCCTCCCGAGCAGCTTGCTGGCGGGCCGCCTCTTGCCGCGCGGCTTCCCGGCGCTGAGCCTCCCGGCGAGCGGCCTCTTGGCGGGCAGCCTCCTGGCGGGCGGCCTCCTCGGCGGCCTGGCGGGCCTCGCGTTCGACCTTGGCGCGCTCCTCGGCGCGCGCCGCGCGTTCTGCCTCGATCTGGCGGCGGGCCTCGCGCTGCAACTCCATGAGCTGCTGCTCGACCTTGCGCTTGCGCTCCTGGTCGGCGCTCAGCTGCGGCTCGGCCGGCGCGGGATTCGCCGACGGGGCATCCTCGGGCGACGCGGGGATGACGGGGATGACCTCGGTGGCGGCGGCAGGTGTGTCCTCGATCTCGCCGGCGGCAACGCGGGCGGCACGGCGGCGGCCGCTGACCATGGCGCCGGCCGAGGCGATGAGACCGGACGCGGGAACCGTGCGCTCGGAGACGGGTGGCGGCTCGACCGGGTCCGGCGTCTTGTCGCCGGGCTCGCCGAAGGGCTGGACCAAGCGCCAGCGATCGGCGGCGTGTGCTCGTGCCGCGGACAAACCCTCCACGGTCATGTCTTCGGCAGCCCGGCGTGCCCGCTTGACCTTCAGGCCGTCCGCCTTGCGGACCTGGACCGGGCGCCACTGCCGGAGCTGCTGCTTCAGGGCGGCGGGCAGGAGGCCGTCGGCGGGCCTGGTCATGCCCTCGATCGGGCGGAGCAGGTCCGCGAGCTGCCGGTGCAGGTCGGCGGGCTGGCGGTGGACGCCGGAGAACTCGGCGGCGAACCGGGCGCGCACGGCGTAGACGGCGCGGGCACGGCGGCGTTCCGCGGCGTGGGCGGAACGGAGGTTGGTGAGCGCGTCGGCGAGGTCACCGGCCACCTCGTGCACGTGCGCCAGCGCCAGCAGGCTCTCGGCGAGCACCGTGTCGAGCTGGTGGCGTTCGGCGCTGGTCGCGGCGTCGCGCAGCATGTCGCGGGCCACGGCGACCCGGCCGGCGGGCAGGTGCACCCGCGTGGCGAGGGCCAGGCGGAGCCAGCCCGCGGTGGAGGCGCCCGGTGCGCGCACCGGGCGGTCGAGCAGTGGGGCGCCGACCTCGGTCGCGTCGAGCATGCGGTTCGCGTCCATCAACGCGAGCGCCAGCTCCAGCGTCAGCCGGCCGTGCGCCTGGCCGCTGTCCGCTGACTGGTCGGCGAGCCGGCTCAGCAGGTCGAGGCCTTCGCGTGCGGCACCGATGGCGGCGGCGATGTCGCCCCACCGGCGGTGCTGCGCGGCCTGCACGGCGCGGATGAGACCGCGCAGCACCAGCCGCATGTCCTCGTCGAGCTCGGTGTCGGCGACGTAGAGCTGGTCGGCCTCGGCGAGCGCGCGGGTCGGCTCGTCGCCGCGGCCGACGGTGACCAGGCACTCGCTGGCCTGCACGAGAGCGGACGCCCGCAGCTCCGCGGGCACGTCCGCCGCCTCCAGGACGGGCATGACGGCTGCGAACCCGGTCAGCGGCGCGCCCACGGCACGCGCGCACGCCGCCAGCTCGACCCGCAGCAGCCACGCCGTCTCTTGGTCCCCGGCGGCCTCGGCCGCCTTCAGCGCGTCGAGTGCCCGGTCGGCGACCCGGACGCCGCGGCCCACGCGGTTGCCCGCGAAGACCACGAGCGCCTCGGCCCGCAACCGCTCGGCGTCGTCCTGACGAGCGGAGGTGAGCGCCAGCACGCGCTCACCCAGCACCAGAGCGAGCTCCGGTGCCCGCCAACGCAGCCGCCAGGCGGGCACGGCCAGCGTGCTCACCTCGACGTTCGCCTGCGTCTCGCCCCTCGCCGCCACGACGTCGCCGTTGCCCTCTCAGTCCCGTGTCAACTTGCGGTAGGTGACGCGGTGCGGCCTCGCGGCGTCGGCACCCAGGCGCTCGAGCTTGTTCTTCTCGTACCCCTCGAAGTTGCCCTCGAACCAGTACCACTTCGACGGGTCCTCGTCCGTGCCCTCCCACGCGAGGATGTGCGTGGCGACGCGGTCGAGGAACCACCGGTCGTGGGAGATGACCACGGCGCAGCCGGGGAACTGCTCAAGCGCGTTCTCCAGCGAGCCCAGGGTCTCGACGTCCAGGTCGTTCGTCGGCTCGTCCAGCAGGATCAGGTTGCCGCCGAGCTTGAGCGTGAGCGCGAGGTTCAGGCGGTTGCGCTCACCGCCGGACAGCACACCCGCGGGCTTCTGCTGGTCAGGACCCTTGAAGCCGAAGGCGCTGACGTACGCGCGGGACGGCATCTCGACGTTGCCGACGTGGATGTAGTCGAGCCCGCCGGACACGACCTCCCACACGTTCTTCTTCGGGTCGATGCCGCCGCGGTTCTGGTCGACGTAGGACAGCAGGACCGTCTCGCCGACCTTCACGGTGCCGGCGTCCGGCTCCTCGAGACCGACGATGGTCTTGAACAGCGTCGTCTTGCCGACGCCGTTCGGACCGATGACGCCGACGATGCCGTTGCGCGGCAACGTGAACGACAGGTCGTTGATCAGGACCCGGTCGCCGAAGCCCTTCTTCAGCTTGTCGACCTCGACCACGACGCTGCCCAGACGCGGGCCCGGCGGGATCTGGATCTCCTCGAAGTCGAGCTTGCGGGTCTTCTCCGCCTCGGCCGCCATCTCCTCGTAGCGGTCGAGACGCGCCTTGGACTTGGCCTGGCGGGCCTTGGCGCCGGAGCGCACCCACTCCAGCTCGTCCTTGAGGCGCTTCTGCAGCTTCTGGTCCTTCTTGCCCTGGACCGCGAGCCGCTCGGCCTTCTTCTCCAGGTAGGTGGAGTAGTTGCCCTCGTACGGGTGGGTCCGGCCGCGGTCGATCTCGAGGATCCACTCGGCCAGGTTGTCCAGGAAGTACCGGTCGTGGGTCACGGCGAGCACGGCGCCGGCGTACTGCGCGAGGTGCTGCTCCAGCCACAGGACGCTCTCCGCGTCCAGGTGGTTGGTGGGCTCGTCGAGCAGCAGCAGGTCGGGCTTGCTCAGCAGCAGCTTGCACAGCGCGACGCGGCGGCGCTCACCACCGGAGAGCTTGGTGACGTCGGCGTCCGGGGGCGGGCAGCGCAGGGCGTCCATCGCCTGCTCCAGCTGGGAGTCGAGGTCCCACGCGTCGGCGTGGTCGAGCTCCTCCTGGAGCTTGCCCATCTCCTCCATCAGCTCGTCGGAGTAGTCGGTCGCCATCAGCTCGGCGATCTCGTTGAAGCGGTCGAGCTTCACCTTGATCTCGCCCAGGCCCTCCTGGACGTTGCCGAGGACGGTCTTCTCCTCGTTGAGCGGCGGCTCCTGCTGGAGGATGCCCACGGTGTAGCCGGGCGACAGGTACGCCTCGCCGTTATTGGGCGTGTCCAACCCCGCCATGATCTTGAGCACGCTCGACTTGCCGGCGCCGTTGGGACCGACCACACCGATCTTCGCGCCGGGGTAGAACATGATCGTGACGTCATCGAGGATGACCTTGTCACCGTGCGCCTTGCGCACCTTTTTCATGGTGTAGATGAACTCGGCCATGGCGGCGATCGTAGAGCGGTGCCCGGAGGCCGTTGACCTCGGTCGCCGACAAGCAGGTGTCCAGGTCCGGATCGAGCGGCACGCGAGACGGTGACCAGCTCATTCCATTCGAACGTGAACGACCCTCGGCGATCGGTCCTCGTCGGCCCGGTCTACGAGCTTCCCTCCTTCTCGGATCGCAGTGCGTACATCATCTCCGGCGGTGCCGCCGGATCGTGCGGGTTCCCGAACTCCGGTACGAGTTGCCCCGATCGGCGCAAGATCAGAACGGTGCGGTCGCCACGGCCGGGTTCCCCGCGAGATCTTCGCTCACTCGCGGTTCTACGACGGTGGCGGCGCCCAGGGACTGGACCCGGCTGAGGTCGAGCCCGATGGTGCTCGCGTCCACGTTCAGCACGGTCTTCTTCTGGTCGTCCTTCTCGTAGACCCGTGTCCGGAGCCGGCCCTGGACCACCACGGGATCGCCCTTGCCGACCGCGGTGCGCACGGTGTCGGCGAGCTTGCGCCAGCACGTGACCCCGAGCGTCAGGGTCTCGCCGTCCTCCCAGTCGCCGATCGCGGTGTTGTACCGGCGCTCGGTCGAGGCGATGCGGAAGAAGGCGTTGCTCCTGCCGTCCTCGCCGACGCGGTGGCTGACGTCGCCGACCACGGTGCCAACAACGGTGATCACGGTGGAATTCCAGGCCATGGGACTCGCCTCCAGGTCGAGGGGTTGCGGGTCCAGGTTGCTCCGGCGGCGGGGCGGGGTGGTGGCGTGGACGGGGATCTGTGGACTACTCGCGGGTTGTGGACAGGTCGGGATCTTGAACCGCCTCGGACCGGGGAATTGTCGGCCCCGTGTGCTAGTGCGCCACTCGACCCGCGCGAGTGAGTGAGTGCCCACTCATTGACATGAGTGAGTACTCACTCATACAGTGGCGGACGTGCCAGAGGAACCACGCCGCCGCCGTGCCCCCGCGATGAGCCCGGAAGACCGCCGCGAAGCGATCGTCCAGGCGACGCTGCCGCTCGTCGTCAAGGCCGGCGCGAACGTCACCACCAGCCAGATCGCCGCCGCGGCCGGGATCGCGGAGGGCACGGTGTTCCGCGTCTTCAGGGACAAGGCGGAGCTGCTGGACGCGTGCGTCCAGCGCGCGTTGCACTCCGACGAGGAGGTCGCCCGGCTCGCGGCGATCCCGGCGGACGCACCGCTGGAGGAACGCCTGACCGCGGGGGTCGCCACGTTCAGCGGCTACCTGGACCGCATGTGGGGCCTCATCGGCACGTTGCGCGAGACGGGTTACCGACCGCACGACGAAGACCACAAGAAGCACAAGGGACCGCCCATCGGCATGCAGCAGCTGTCGGACGCGGTCGCGGAGCTCTTCGGCGACGCGGATTTGCGCGTCAGCCCCGACCTCGCCGGGCGGATGCTGCTCGGCGCCGTCTTCACCAACCGCATGGGCGCGGGCTTCGGCGAGACAGAAGCCGAACCCGCCGCCATCGTCGAGCTCTTCCTGCACGGCGCGCTCAAAGGGGGAACAGATGAGTGAGCTCATGATCGAGGCCCACGAGGTCAGCAAGAAGTTCGGTGACGTGACCGCGCTCGACGGCGTGAGCGTCACCGCCAGGAAGGGCACCGTGCTGGGCCTGCTCGGCCACAACGGCGCCGGCAAGACCACGCTGGTCAACATCCTCACGACCATGCTGCCGCCCACCGGTGGCGACGCGCGGGTCGCCGGCTTCGACGTCGTGAAGCAGGGCCACGAGGTGCGCAGCCGGATCGGCCTCACCGGCCAGTTCGCCGCCGTCGACGAACAGCTGAGCGGCCACGACAACCTCGTGCTGATCGCACGCCTGCTCGGTGCCAGCGGACGGCAGGCCCACCAGCGCGCGGACGAGCTGCTGGAGCAGTTCGACCTCACCGACGCGGCCAGGCGCAACGCCAAGACCTACTCCGGCGGCATGCGGCGCCGCCTCGACCTGGCCGCGTCGCTGGTCGGCCGCCCCGAGGTGCTGTTCCTGGACGAGCCGACCACCGGTCTCGACCCGGCCAGCCGCCTCGCGATGTGGGAGATCGTCGAGAAGCTCGTCGCGGACGGCACGACCGTGCTGCTCACGACGCAGTACCTGGACGAGGCCGACCGGCTCGCCCACTCGATCACCGTGCTGTCCCACGGCAAGGTCGTCGCGTCCGGCACGTCCGCGGAGCTCAAGGCCCAGGTCGGCCAGCGCACGGTGACCGTGACGCTCGACTCGGCGTCCGATGTGGACACCGCAGTGCGGGCGATCACCTCGGTCGGCCTCCACCCGGTCGCAGAAGGCCTCACGCTCACCACTCCCGTCAGCGCCTCACGCGACCTTGCGACGGTCGTGCGCGCGTTGGACGACAACGGCTTGGAGGCACACGAGATCGGCCTCAAAGAGCCCACTTTGGACGACGTCTACCTCACGCTCGCCGCGAACTAGGGGGAAATCATGGCGACATTGACCTGGCACGGCAGCAGCTACCCGACACAGGTTCTCGTGCTGACCGGCCGTTCGCTGCGCGCACTGCTGCGCACGCCCGCGCTGGTGTTCTTCAGCATCCTGCAGCCGTTGATCATGCTGACGCTGTTCAGCCAGATCTTCAGCAGCATCACCTCGACGGCGAACTTCCCGCCGGGCATGAGCTACATCAACTTCCTGCTGCCCGCGATCCTCGTGAACACCGCGATGCAGTCCTCTCTCGCGTCCGGCATCGGGCTCGTGCAGGACATGTCGAACGGTGTGCTCGCACGGTTCCGTTCGCTGCCCATCAGGCCCAGCACGGTTCTGTTGGCACGCAACCTCTCCGATGCCGTGCGGACCGCGTTCCAGCTCGTGCTGATGATCGCGTTCGGCGTGCTGGTGTTCGGGTTCCGGCCCGATGGCGGTGTGCTCGGCACGCTCGCGGCGCTGGGGCTCGCCCTGGTCGTGGGATGGGCGCTGAGCTGGGTGTTCATCGCGATCGCGGCGTGGGTGCGCAAGGCCGAGCTGATGCAGACCGTCGGCTTCCTCGCAATGTTCCCGCTGATGTTCGCGTCCAGCGCGTTCGTGCCGATCAACGGCCTGCCGGGCTGGTTGCAGGCGGTCGCCAAGATCAACCCGCTGACCTACGCGGTCGACGCCGCCCGCAGCCTCGCACTCGCCCACCCCGTCACGGGCGTGGCCGGCGCACTGGTCACGAGCGGCGTGATCGCCGCCATCGGAGCGTTCTTCGCGGTCCGCGGCTTCCGCAGGCCGTTGTCGCTCTAGTTGTAGTGACTAATCAGGTTGTTGACGGCGTGTCGGGTTGAACATGGGAGGACCTCCGGGCGGAGTGGATGTGTCTGACGCATCCCATCGGCACAC
>NZ_JBEZBX010000034.1:0-26228 GCF_040647275.1 Lentzea sp. NPDC042327 | reverse complement strand
GCTTCTTCGCTCCCTGCGGCGACCGGTCCTCACGGATCTCGAACACTGCAACCCCTGAACAACTTCAGGTGTTGCAACGATCCCTAGAACCCAAGGGCGTGCGCCGGGGGCCTTTCACGGGTGCTTCAGAACCGCGAGGCTCAGGCCTCGTCCACCAGCATGTTGCGGGTGCGGTTCGGGTCGACCGGGATGCCGGGGCCCATCGTCGTGGAGACGGTGACCTTCTTGACGTACCGGCCCTTGGCCGCGGACGGCTTGGCGCGGAGCACCTCGTCCAGAGCCGCGGCGTAGTTCTCGACCAGCTTCTCGGGGTCGAACGACACCTTGCCGATCACGAAGTGCAGGTTGGCCTGCTTGTCGACGCGGAAGTTGATCTTACCGCCCTTGATGTCGTTCACCGCCTTCGCGACCTCGGGGGTCACGGTGCCGGTCTTGGGGTTCGGCATCAGGCCACGCGGGCCGAGGATGCGGGCGATGCGGCCGACCTTCGCCATCTGGTCGGGGGTCGCGATCGCGGCGTCGAAGTCGAGCCAGCCACCCTGGATGCGCTCGATGAGGTCTTCGGCGCCGACGGCGTCCGCACCGGCGGCCTCGGCCTCTGCGGCCTTGTCACCGGTTGCGAAGACGATCACGCGGGCGGTCTTGCCCGTACCGTGCGGCAGGTTCACGGTGCCGCGGACCATCTGGTCGGCCTTGCGGGGGTCGACGCCGAGGCGAATCGCGACCTCGACGGTCGAGTCCAGCTTCACCTTGGACGTTTCCTTGGCGAGCTTGGCGGCCTCCAGCGGCGAGTACAGCCGCTCCCGGTCCACCAGCTCGGCTGCGGCCTTGTAGGCCTTGCTGCGCTTCATGACTCTGTCCTAACCGTGGATCAGTCGTGGTGAATGAGCCGCGCTCGGCTCTCCCACGCTTGCGAAAGAGAAAGATCAGCCTTCGACCGTGATGCCCATGGAACGGGCGGTGCCGGCGATGATCTTCGCGGCCTGGTCGACGTCGTTCGCGTTCAGGTCGACCATCTTGGTCTGCGCGATCTGGCGCACCTGCTCCATGGTCACCTTGGCGACCTTGACGCGGTGCGGCTCGCCCGATCCCTTGTCGACGCCGGCGGCGGCGAGGATGAGGCGCGCGGCCGGCGGGGTCTTCAGCTTGAAGTCGAACGAGCGGTCTTCGTAGACCGAGATCTCGACCGGCACGACCTGACCGCGCTGCGACTCGGTCGCGGCGTTGTAGGCCTTGCAGAACTCCATGATGTTGACGCCGTGCTGACCAAGCGCGGGACCGACGGGCGGCGCCGGGTTGGCGGCACCAGCCTTGATCTGCAGCTTGATGATCGCTGACAGCTTCTTCTTCTTGGGTGGCATGTCCGTACTTCCTGTTATTGCGGTGTCCGCGCGCGGCCCTGCCAGCCGCAGCGTGGCCGATTGGTTCCTCTTTCGAGGGAACCGCTCAGATCTTGGAGACCTGGCTGAACGACAGCTCGACCGGCGTCTCCCGGCCGAAGATCGACACCAGGACCTTCAGCTTCTGGCCGTCCGCGTTGACCTCGCTGATCGTGGCGGGCAGCGTGGCGAACGGGCCGTCCATGACGGTGACCGACTCGCCCACCTCGAAGTCGACCTCGATGGTCGGCTTCGGCGCGGTGGTGGAGGCGGCCTTCTTGCCCTCTGCCGGCTTCTGCTCGCCCTGCGGGAGCAGGAACTTCAGCACCTCGTCGATCGTGAGGGGCGAGGGCTTGGAGGTGGCCCCGACGAACCCGGTCACGCCCGGCGTGTTGCGGACGGCGCTCCAGGACGCGTCGGTGAGCTCCATGCGGACCAGGATGTAGCCGGGCAGCACCTTGCGCTGCACCAGCTTGCGCTGGCCGTTCTTGATCTCGGTGACCTCTTCGGTCGGCACCTCGACCTGGAAGATGTAGTCCTCCATGTCGAGCGTGTGGATGCGGGTCTCGAGGTTGGCCTTGACCTTGTTCTCGTAACCGGCGTACGAGTGCACGACGTACCAGTCGCCGGGCGCGTGGCGCAGGGCCTGGCGCAGCTCTTCGGCGGGGTCGGCGATCTCTTCGTCGATCGGGGTCTCGTCGATGGCGAGGACGTCGACGTCCTCGGCCTCGTCTTCGTCGGCCTCGTCCGCGACGTCGGCGTCAGCGGCGTCCTCGGAGTCCACAGCCTCCGACTCGACCGTCTCGTCGGCCGCGGTGTCCTCGGACACCTCGTCGTCGATGAGGTCGGTCTTCTCCTGGGCGTCAACGCCGTTGTCGGAGCTCACTGTGGATCTCGCTTCCTGGTTGCAGCGGCAGCTGTCCGGCTCAGCCGAACAACTCGAAAACAGCCGCGCCGAAGCCGAGGTCGAGAGCCCACACCAGCGCGACCATCACGACCACGAACACCAGGACTACGCCGGTGTACGTGACGAGCTGCTTGCGCGTCGGCCAGATCACCTTGCGGAGTTCGCTGATGACCTCGCGGATGTAGCGGAAGAACCGCCCGATCAGCGAGGGGCCCTTCTCCTGTCCATCACGGGTCTTCGTCGGGCGACCCTTCTTGGCGTCGTCGTCCGAGTCGTCGGACTTGACGGCGCTCTTCTTCGACTCAGCGCTGCTGCCGTCCTTGCGGGCGGCCGGGCGAGAGGAGGCACGACGTTCACGCCGCGCCGCAGCAGTGGACGGCCGGACAGCGCCTTCGCGCTCCTCCGGCTGGTCCTGCTCGCGGCCCTCGCTCATGCCGTCCTCCACTCCACCCATGACGCTTCGACAGCAGGGGCGACAGGACTTGAACCTGCAACCTGCGGTTTTGGAGACCGCTGCTCTGCCAGTTGAGCTACGCCCCTTCGGGATCTGCGAGAGATCCCCTGGCCACGCAGGAAGTGTACGGGAGCCTGCCCCGTCCATTCCAACCAGACCGCCCAAGCATCTGTCGAGCGGCCTGTCGCACACCCTACCCACACGAGTGCCGAGAAGACGAATCAGGGTCGGGCAACCGCGGCGGCGGTGTGACCAGAACCTCCCGTGAGCACGGCAAACACCGCCGGACCGGGTGGCCCGGCGGTGTCGTTGATCACATCGTCAGCCCACGCGCACGCGAGCGAACGCGCCCGTCAACACCGACTTGCCGTCAAAAGCCGCGTTGATGTTGACCTTCACAGTTCCGTCGCCGAGGTCCTTGGTGACCTTCGCGGTCACCTCGACCAGCGCACCCTCGTCGTCGTTGGGCACCACGACCGGCCGGCCGAAGCGGCAGCCGTACTCGACGATCGCACCGGGGTCGCCGATCCACTCCGCGACGATCCGCGACGCCACGGCCATCGTGAGCATGCCGTGGGCGATGACGTCGGGCAGGCCGACGTCCTTCGCGGTCTTCTCGTTCCAGTGGATGGGGTTGAAGTCCAGCGAGGCGCCCGCGTAGCGCACCAGGTCGGCGCGCGTGAGGCGGACGGACAGGGCCGGCAGCACGGTCCCGACTTCGTGGCTCACGCGTCTTCTCCCCTCACGACGAGCATCGACCTGGCGGTGGTGACCGGCTCGCCCTCGGCCGTGCTGATCTCGGTCCGGACGGTCACCATGTCGTTGCCCATGCGGGCCACGATGCCGTCGATGTGCGCCACGCACACGAGCTGGTCGCCCGCGGTGATGGGCCGGTGGTGGACGAAGTTCTGGTCGCCGTGCACGACCCGGCTGTAGTCGAGCTGCAGCTCCGGGTCGAACATGACCGTCTCGTTGGTCTTCATCGACACCACGATCGCGAACGTCGGCGGCGCGATGACGTCCCCGTACCCCAGCGCCTTCGCCGCTTCCGCGTCGCGATGAGCCGGGCTGTCGGCACCGATCGCGTCGGCGAACTCGCGGATCTTCTCGCGGCTCACGTCGTACGGCTGCGACGGCGGATAACTACGTCCGATGAAGGCGGGGTCCAGAGGCACCGAATGAGCCTATATGCGGCGAGGCCCGCCCCACGGTGTGGGACGGGCCTCGCCGAAAGACTCGCTACGCGCTCAGCGGGTTTCCTTGTGCGCGCGGTGCGTCTTGCAGTTCGGGCAGAACTTCTTGACCTCCAGGCGGTCCGGGTCGTTGCGCCGGTTCTTCCTGGTGATGTAGTTCCGGTGCTTGCACTCCTCGCACGCGAGGGTGATCTTCGGGCGTACGTCGGTTGCAGCCACGGTCCTTGCCTTCCTGAGAGCACGCGAACCCCGGACAACCCAGTGCGGGCTTACCGCCTGGCGGGGATGGGCAGCGAGGGTGCTGCCCGGGGGTCTGGGGGCTCGGCCCCCAAAATCATGGCGGAGTGAGGACGGCTGGCGCTCTCCGCCAGCACACCTCACCCACTCACGTAGCGGTGGCCGGACTTGAACCGGCGACACAGCGATTATGAGCCGCTTGCTCTACCAACTGAGCTACACCGCTTTAACACACCACAGCCGCGATGCTCAGCACCGCGGCCAGTAGTGGAGCCCCTTTACGGAATCGAACCGTAGACCTTCTCCTTACCATGGAGACGCTCTGCCGACTGAGCTAAAGGGGCTTGCTCTTTCGTTCTTGCCGAGCGAGGAGAACTCTACAACACCCGTCCACCAAGAACGAAATCCGGGGGTCCCTTCAGTGGACCAAGGTGAGCACCGTCTCATCGCGAGCACCCCTGACCTGCACCGTTCGTGCCCGCAGCCACGCCTCGAAGCGATCTTCGGAGAGCGGCCGGGAGATCAGGTACCCCTGCGCGACGTCACAGCCCATGCCGACCAGCTGGTCACGTGCGGCGTCGTCCTCCACGCCCTCGGCGACCACGACGAGACCGAGCGAGTGACCGAGCTCGACGATCGAGCGCACCACGGCCATGTCGCCGAGGTCGGTGCCCATGCCGAGCACGAACGACTTGTCGATCTTCACCTCGTCCACCGGCAGCTGGCGCAGGTAGGCCAGCGAGGAGTAGCCGGTGCCGAAGTCGTCGACCGCCAGCACGACGCCGATCGCGTGCAGGCGCCGCAGCACCGGCAGGGCGCGCTCGGGGTCGGCCATGACGCCGGACTCGGTGAGCTCGAAGGTCAGCAGGCCGGAGGGCACGTCGTGGCGTTCCAGCGCGGCCGCCACGCGGTTGGGGAAGTCCTCGTCGCCCAGCGTCCGCACGGACAGGTTGACCGCGATGGACATCCGCAGCCCGCGGTCGAGCCAGCGGCGCACCCGTTCCAGGGCGCGGTCCATCACGAAGTCCGTCAGCACGTCCACCAGGCCGGTGGCCTCGACGGCCGGCACGAACTCGTCCGGGTCGACGCGGCCGAACTCGGGGTGCGTCCAGCGCACCAGCGCCTCCGCGCCCACGACCTGGCGTGAGGGCAGGGCGACCTTCGGCTGGTAGTGCACGGAGATCTGCCCGGTCTCGACGGCCTGGCGGAACTGCGTCACGAGCTGGAAGCGGCGCAGGAAGATCTGGCCCATGCTCGGTGCGTAGGCCCGCACCGGCGTTCCCTCCGTCGTGGCGCGCACGGCGACGTCCGCCCGCTGCAGCAACGCGTCGGGGTCGGGGTCCTCGGTCTCGGAGTCCGCTTTGGACGCGTAGCCCACGACGGCGGAGGCCTCGACGGTCAGCCGGTCGACGGGGTACGGCACGGACAGGCCCGCGCGGAGCCGGTCGGCGATCTCGTGGGCCGTGGCCGCCCGCTCGTCGTCGAAGAACGCCGCGAACGCGCCGCCCTCCAGTCGGGCCAGCGGCACGTCGGCGCCCAGCGCGTCGCGCAGCCTGCGCCCGGCGGCGACGACCATGCGGTTGCCCCAGGCCTGGCCGAGCGCGTCGGAGACCGTCGACAGGACGTCGAGGTCGATGCGCAGCACCACGCCCCTCTTCGACTCGCGCAGCGGTTCGGCGCAGGCCTCGCGGAAGCCCGCGCGGTTGAGCAGGCCGGTCAGCGGGTCGTGGTAGGCGTCGTGGCGCAGGCGGGCGAGCAGCCGCCGGTTGTCCACGGCGGTCGCGAGGTGGGAGGCGAGGGTGCGCAGCAGCTGGATGTCGGCCTTGCCGAAGCCGCGCCACCGGGAGAGCCGGTCGTGCGCCTCGACCGCGCCGAGCAGCTGGGTCGCGCCGCGCAACGGCACCACCAGCGCTTCCTGCACGTCGCGGCGCAGCAGGGCCTCGGTGACGTCCTCGGTCGCGTCGGCCACGCGGTAGTAGCGGACGTGCGTGCCGGGCAACTGCAGGACCGGGTCCTCGCGCACGGCCCGCGGGTCCGTGGTGGTCATCTCCTCCGGCAGCGGTTCGCCGGCGACGAGGGTGATCATGGCTTCCTGCGGGTCGGTGCGCAGGCGCAGCACGACCCGGTTGGCGTTGAGCTGCTCGCGGATGCGTTCCGCGATGAGCTGCCACTCGTCCTCTTCGACGTTCGCGGTGAGGTCGTCGTCGGGCTGGCGCGGGCCGGTGCCGTGCTGGCCCGACCGCGCGACGCGGAGGCTGACCTCGCTCAGCGCCTCCAGGTCGCGCTGTTCGCGCAGCAGCCCGGAGTAGGCGAGGTAGGTGGCGATGATCCCGGCGAGCACCAGGACGATCAGCAGGCCGCCCCACTGCGTGGTCGAGACGATCTGGTAGCCGACGAGGCCGGCCGAGGTGTTGAGCAGCGCCACGACGAGCGTCTGGAGCACGAGGCGGAGGCTGTTGCCCACCCGCATCGACTTGCCCATGAGCCGCAGGGCGCAGAGGCCCAGGACGCTCGCGAGCAGCGGCACCGTGATCGTGCCGACGAACGCGCCCGCCCAGAACGGCCCGCCCTCGCCGACCACCCGGTTCACCACGGCCGCCGCGGCGAACGCGATGGAGATCTCCATGAACATCAGGCCCGCGTTGTAGACGGCGCGGTCCAGGATCCGCCTGCCCAGCAGCGTGCCCACGCCCGCGACTACGTGCGCGGCGAGGACGATCTCGAACGGGGCCACCAGCAGGCCGAGCACCAGCGGGATCTCGGTGAAGGAGATGGTCCAGGCGACGCCGCTGCGGACGTCGACGTTGATCGCGAGCTGCTCGGCCAGCAGGAAGCCGACGACGAGCAGCGGGCCGATCCAGAAGAGGGAGGTGTGCTCCTCCTCGGGGAGCCAGGCCGCGACCATGCCCGCGCACACGACGCCGGCCACCAGGAGGGTGACGGCGAACGCGCTGAACGCGCGGTTGGTCGACTTGGCCGACCAGGCGGCCGAGTTCGACACGGGGGCCGACGCTCGGTCGGACATCCAGCCTCCTCGTCGGCCTGGGGTGGGGACGCTCAGGCGTGACTGAGGGGTCCCGTACTTGATGATCAGGACCCCTCCAGGGGCACCAGAGTACCCCGCTCGGGGGACGAAATGGCAGGTCGAGCACCCCGCGTGACGCCTGTTCACCCAGACGTGGCTAGTCGGTCAGACGCCCCTGGAGCACCGTCACGGCCTGCCCGGAGAGCAGCACCCGATCTTGGGCGAGAGCAGCCCTGACGAACCCGCCGCGCGCCGACGCCTGCTCCGCCAGCAGGTCAGCGCGCTGCAACCGGGGCACCCAGTAGGACGCGAGCGTGCAGTGCGCCGATCCGGTGACGGGGTCCTCCGGGATGCCGACGGCCGGGTAGAAGCACCGGCTGACGATGTCCGCCTCGCCATCGCCGACCGCCGTGACGATCACTCCACGTGACGACATCTGTGCCAGTCCTTGGACGTCGGGCCGCAGGGAACGGACCTCCTCCGCGCTGCCGAGCTCGATCAGGTAGTCGAAGCGGCCGACCGCGACGGACTTGATCGCCGCATGTGGGAGCGCCTCCACTAGTCCGACTGGCGGGTCAGTCAACTTCGGCGGATCGGCCGGGAAGTCCATCCGGATCCACCCGTTGTCCGGTACGCAGGTGAGCACACCGCTACGCGTGGTGAACCTCTGCTCGCCGCCGAGCACGTGTGCGGTGGCCAGCGTGGCGTGCCCGCAGAGGTCGACCTCGACCTCCGGGGTGAACCAGCGCAGGTGGTTGTCGGGGGTGACGAAGGCCGTCTCGGCGTGCTTCATCTCGGCGGCGACGTGCTGCATCCACACGTCGTCGCGCGGTTCGGTCAGGAGGACGACCCCGGCCGGGTTGCCCGCGAAGCGCTTGTCGGTGAACGAGTCCA
Source organism: Lentzea sp. NPDC042327 (assembly GCF_040647275.1). Lineage (NCBI taxonomy): Bacteria > Bacillati > Actinomycetota > Actinomycetes > Pseudonocardiales > Pseudonocardiaceae > Lentzea > Lentzea sp. NPDC042327. The sequence continues at coordinate 18,139 of NZ_JBEZBX010000034.1, read as the reverse complement.
CCACGAATATCTCCACCGGACCGACCCTGCCAGGTAGAAGTGGCCGGTGGACGACGACTTCTCCTTCACCGAGACGGACCCCGGCTCGATCGGGGCGACCTGGGGGCCGCTGCGGGTGCACCGGCTGCACTGGCGGCCCGGCTGCGACCTGCCCGCGTTGCTCGACGAGTGGGAGCCCCGGCTCACCGGTCTCGACGACCCCGACACCGCGGCGCTCGTGACCGTGCCGAGCCACGAGACGGCGACCGCGGCGCCGTTGCTGCACCACGGCTTCGCCCCGCTCACGGTGGTCGCGGAACGCCTCGCCGGGCGGACCGCCCCTGCGCGGCCCTCGACCGTCGCGGTGCGCCCCGCGACCCGCGCCGACCTGGACGTCGCGGTCGAGCTGAACCTGCACACGGTCCGGTACGACGCCGAGTTCGGCATGGTCACCGTGCGCGCGAACGGCGCGGAGCACCTGCGGGCGGCGCTGGCCGAGGTGCTCGACCGCGACCACGAGGCGATGTGGCTCGCGGTCCACGGCGGCACGCCCGTCGGGATGGTCTACGTGGACCTGCCGCGGCACGCGGGGTGGATGGACCGGTTCGCCGAGCAGCGGCCGTTCGCCTACCTCGGCCACCTCGGCGTGCGACCCGACGCCCGCGGCAGCGGCGCCGGCAGCGCCCTCGTCGCGCACGCCCACGCGGTACTGGACGGGGCGGGCGTGGCGTCGACGTTGCTGCACCACGCGCTGCCGAACCCGCGCTCGACGCCGTTCTGGTACTCGCACGGCTACCGGCCGCGCTGGACGACGTGGGTGCGCCGGCCCGCGCTGAGGTCCTCCCCCGGCGTGTCGCCGTGACCCGAACGGCCTACTGGGTCAAGCTCACGGCGTTCGCAACCGTGAAGAACCCGGACCGACCCGTACTTGTGGAACGAATGCGGACTCTTTTCGACAAAGGGACAAGTGGACCGGACACCACACCTGGGGGTCGAGATGGAGCTCAGCGGAAGAGCCCGCGCGATGCTGAAGGCTGTCGAGGCAGGCAGGGCCGAGGTGACGGGCGGCTCGGAACCGGAGCTGTACGTCGACGGCCTGCCGTGCTGCGACCAGACGGCGACGCACGACCTCGTCCACGCGGGACTGCTGCGCGCGGCCGAACCGGCCCGGTTCGAGCACCGCGTGTGCGCCGAGCTGACCGAGGACGGACGCGCCGCGCTCGCGGCGAGTTGATCGCCTGATGATCGAACATTTGTTCGACATGAGGTATGCTGCGCCGTGAGGCCGGCACGCAAGGGAGAGGAAGCTCTTGCGCGCCGGCCTCGCTCTTCGAGGCGCCGGATCAGCCGGCTTTCTGCTGGGTGCCGACGTTCATGCGGTTCCACAGGTTGATCGCGCCGATCACGAGCATGAGCCCGGCCAGCTGCTCCTCGTCGAAGTGCTCCGCGGCCCCGTTCCACACCTCGTCGCTGACGTGCACGTGCGTCACCTGCTCGGCCAGCGCGAACGCCGCCTTCTCCGCGTCGGTGTAGTACGGCACGTCCCGCCACCCCGCGATCGCCCAGATCTTCTGGTCCTCGACGCCCGCCTCGCGCAGCAGCCTGGTGTGGTGGTCGATGCAGGCCCCGCAGCCGTTCATGATGCTGACCCGCAGGCAGATCAGCTCCGCGAGGTCCTTGTCGACCCCGGTGGTCGCGGCCGCCTCGGACAACGCCAGCAGCGCCTGCATCGCACCGGGAACGCTCAGCACCGGGTTGGCAATCCTCATGGTTCGTTCTCCTGTCTTCGTCGCCTGTGCCCTGTTGACCCGGCGGGCGGCGAACGTGTGACAGGCCGGCGCGAGAACTTTTCCTCAGGCGCTGACGCCCTGGCCGAGACCACCGTCGACGGCGAGCTCCGCCCCGGTCGTGAAGGTCGCGTCGAACGCGAGGAACAGCACGGCTTTCGCCACCTCGTCGGACGTGCCGTGCCGCTTGAGCGGCGTGATCCGGTCGCCTTCGTCCTTGAACTGCTGGACGACCTCGTCCGGCACACCGGTCACGCCCATCGACGGGGTGTCGATGAACCCGGGGCTGACGACGTTGACCCTGACCCGCGGCGCCAGCTCCGCCGCGAGCCCCCTGGCGAACGCCCTGACCGCGGCCTTGGCCCCGGCGTAGACGCTCAGCCCCGGCGACCCCAGCACCGTGGCGACGCTGGTGGTGAAGACGATCGAGCCACCCTCGACGACCAGCGGCGCGAGCAGCTGGGCGGTGAAGAAGGCGCCCTTCGTGTTCACGTCGAACGTCGTGTCGTAGTCGGCCTCACCGGTCTGCGCGAACGGCGTCAGCGTGGAGAAGCCGACGTTGACGAAGAGCAGGTCGATCGTGCCGAACCGGCGCCTCGCCTCGTCCCTGAGCCGTGCGATGTCGCCGAGGTTCGCGGCGTCCATCGAGAGGCCGTGCTCGACGTCGTCGGCCTTGCGCCCGGTCAGCAGCACCTCGGCGCCTTGTTCGAGCAGCCTGTCCACGACCGCGCGCCCCATGCCGTGCGTGCCGCCGGTGACGACGGCCTTCTTCCCCTGGTACCTCACCTGATCACCTCGATGACGCTCGCGATGCTGTGCGTGCCGTGCCCCTGCTCCTGCGCGCGCCGGTACAGGTCGTGCAACGCCTGCGGCAGCGCGGTGTCGAGCCCCTGCTCCCGGTTGGCCTCGGTGAGCATGCGCAGCCCGGCCACGTTGATGTCCAAAGCGGACACCTCGGTCTCGTAGCTCCGGTGCCGCGTCTCCTCCCCCATCTCCGGCAGCATCCCGGCGAGCTCGCGCAACCAGTCCGCGACCATCGGCGTGAACTGCTCGGGCGTGACCCCCTCGGCACCCGTGAGCGCGAGCGCCTGCAGGTAACCCGCGAACGTGGACCACATGACCCCGAGCAACCCGAGGTCGTACAGCGCGGCCAGCCCGGCGTCCGCCCCCACGTGCACCGGCTCGCCGAACGCGTCCAGCACGTGGTGTTCCTCGTTGCCGCTGAAGAAGATCCGCGCACCCGGCGTCCCGATCTGCTGCGGCACGGCCATGATCACGCCGTCGACGTACTCGACCCCGTTGTCCGACGCCCACCGCGCGGTGGCCCGCGCCTCCTCCGGCGTGCCGCTGGTGAGGTTGACCAGCGTCCTGATGTTCTTGCTGAGCAACGGCTGCTGCACCGCGTAGGAGGTCAGGCACGTCACCACGACGTCCGCCTCGAACGCTTCCTCGGTCGTGCGCACCCTCGTCGTGCCGGCCGGCGTTGGTTTGTCCGCCGACCTGTTCCACACCGTCACGTCGTAGCCCTTTTTGACCAGGGCGCAGGCGAGCGCACTGCCCATGCGGCCGAGGCCGAGCACGCTCACCGATTTCTTGGTCCCCATGGCCGAAATCGTCGTGCCGACACTGACAGAACGACAAGTACCTACTATTTTGTCAGGTACCCACCTTTTGGTAAGGATCGAGCATGAAGCCACGAACGTACTCGTGCGGCCTCGACGCGGCCATCGACGTGATCGGCGGCCGCTGGAAGGCCCTGATCCTCTGGGCCCTGCACCACGGCCCGATGCGCACCGGCGAACTGCGCCGCTCGGTGTCCGGCATCAGCGAGAAGATGCTCATCCAGGTGCTGCGCGAGCTGGAGGCGGACCGGATCGTGCACCGCGAGGTGTTCCACGAGGTCCCACCCCGCGTCGAGTACTCGCTGACGCCGCAGGGCACGCGGCTGAACGACGCACTGCTGCCGTTGGGCGACTGGGGCGAGGAGAACATGACCGACATCGCGCGCCGCCGCGGCGTCGAGCCGGCTCCGCGGCACGGGTGAGCGTTCGGACTCAGTCCCGATCGGACGAACTGAGCCGGAAAACGACGAGGGGTCCCTGTCCGCAGACAGAGACCCCTGGCGTCGAGTGGCGGGTAGAGGATTCGAACCTCTGTAGCTTTCGCGACGGATTTACAGTCCGCTCCCATTGGCCGCTCGGGCAACCCGCCCCACACCGTCGTAACGGTGCGGTGGGAACAATACATAACCCCGTCGGGCGGCCTCAAATCGGGGTCCCCCAGTAGCATCGGTGCAGCACGAAGACCCCGAGATCGTTGAGGAGTGAAGTCGTGGCGGACCCGTCGTTCGACGTGGTGAGCAAGGTGGACCGGCAGGAGGTCGACAACGCGCTCAACCAGGCGGCCAAGGAGCTGAGCACGCGCTTCGACTTCCGGGGCACCGGCACCACGGTGGCCTGGGCCGGCGAGGAGGCGATCACCTTCACCTCCGAGACCGAGGAGCGCTGCAAGGCGGCCATCGACGTCTTCCAGGAGAAGCTGGTCAAGCGCAACATCTCGATGAAGGCGTTCGAGGTGGGCGAGCCGGCGATCTCCGGGAAGGTGTTCAAGGTCACGGGGAACCTCGTGCAGGGCATCTCGTCGGAGAAGGCCAAGGAGATCGCCAAGAAGATCCGCGACGAGGCGCCCAAGGGCGTGCAGGCGCAGATCCAGGGCGACCAGCTGCGCGTGTCCGGCAAGAAGAAGGACCACCTGCAGGACGTCATCGCCCTGTTGAAGGGCTCGGACTTCGGCATCGCGCTCCAGTTCACCAACTACCGGTGAAGGGCATCGTCCTCGCCGGTGGCAGCGGGACGCGCCTGCACCCGATCACGCAGGCCGTCTCGAAGCAGCTGCTGCCGGTCTACGACAAGCCGATGATCTACTACCCGCTGTCGGTGCTGATGCTGGCCGGCATCCGGGAGGTGCTGATCATCTCCACGCCGGTCGACCTGCCGCTGTTCCGGCGGTTGCTGGGCGACGGGTCGCAGTGGGGCATGCGCTTCGAGTACGCCGAGCAGGCGGCGCCGAACGGGCTGGCCGAGGCGTTCGTCATCGGCGCGGACTTCGTCGGGAACGACGACGTGGCGCTGGTGCTGGGCGACAACATCTTCTACGGCCAGGGCTTCTCCACCACCCTGCAGCAGCACGCGTCCTCTTTGGACGGCTGCGTGCTGTTCGGGTACCAGGTGAAGGACCCCGAGCGGTACGGCGTGGGCGAGGTCGACGCGTTCGGGCGGCTCATCTCCATCGAGGAGAAGCCCCGGCACCCGAAGTCGAACCGGGCGATCACCGGGCTCTACTTCTACGACAACGGTGTGCTCGACATCGCGGCGAACCTCAAGCCGTCGGCGCGGGGCGAGCTGGAGATCACCGACGTCAACCTGCGCTACCTGCGCGAGGGGCGGGCGCAGCTGGTGGAGCTCAGCCGCGGGTTCGCGTGGCTCGACACCGGCACGCACGACTCGATGCTGGAGGCCGGGCAGTTCGTGCAGGTGCTGGAGCACCGCACGGGCGTGCGCATCGCGTGTCCCGAGGAGATCGCGCTGCGCATGGGCTTCATCTCCGCGCAGGAGTGCTACGCGCTCGGCGAGAAGCTCGGCAAGTCGGGCTACGGCGAGTACCTGATGGCCGTGGCGCAGACCTCGCGCTAGCGCCGCGCCATCTCCTCGAGCCTGCGGACGCGGTCGGCGATCGGCGGGTGGGACGAGAACCACCGCGCGAACTGCTCCCCGGGCCGGAAGGGGTTCGCGATCATCAGGTGGCTCTGCGACACCACCTCCGGCTCCGGCGCGAGCGGCGCCGCCCGCGTCCCGAGATCGATCTTGCGCAGGGCGCTCGCCAGCGCCAGCGGGTCGCCGGTGAGCTCCGCGCCGGACTGGTCGGCCTGGAACTCGCGGGACCGGCTCACGGCCAGCTGCACGACGGTCGCGGCGACCGGGCCGAGCAGCGCGATCAGCAGCAGGCCGAGCGGGCCGGGGCCGTCGTCGTCACCGTCGCCGCCGCCGAAGATCCCGGCGAACAGGGCCAGGTTCGCGAGCATGGTGATCACGCCCGCCAGCGCGCCGGCGACGCAGCTGATCAGGATGTCGCGGTTGTACACGTGGGCGAGCTCGTGGCCCAGCACCGCGCGCAGCTCGCGTTCGTCGAGCAGCTCCAGGATGCCGGTCGTGCAGCAGACGGCGGCGTTGCGCGGGTTGCGGCCGGTCGCGAACGCGTTCGGTGCCACCGTCGGGCTCAGGTAGAGCCGCGGCATCGGCTGCTTGGCCTTCTGCGACAGCTCGCGCACGATCGCGAACATGACCGGCTGCTCCACCTGCGACACGGGCCTGGCCCGCATCGCGCGCAGGGCGAGCTTGTCCGAGTTGAAGTACGCGTAGGCGTTCACGCCCAAGGCCAGCAGCAGGCCGATGACCAGTGCCGTGCGGCCGAACAGGCTGCTGATCACGATGATCAGCGCGCTCATCCCGCCGAGCAGCAAGGCCGTCTTCAACCCGTTGATGTGCTTGTGCACGGTTGCGCCTCCGGGTTCCTCACGTCCTACCCCTCAACGAACCCGGTCGCCTCCCGGTTCCGGTGGCCGTCTCCGGCGCCGGTTCCGCGGCCGGGTCCAGCGCGGGCGGCGGTGGCACCTGGTCGACCCACGTGGCCAGCACGTCCCGTTCGTGCACCAGCTCCGCCACGGCGCCGTCGCCGTCGAGCGACCCGGTGCCCGGATAGCCGAACTCCGGTGCCCAGTGCAGGGCGTCGAACGGGCACACCTCGACGCAGATGCCGCAGTAGAGACACTGGCCGTAGTCGATCGCGAACCGGTCGAGCACGTTGCGGCTGCGCGGGCGGGCGCTGCCGGCCTGCTGCTCGACCTCGGTGTGCGACGTGATGTGGATGCACCAGTCGGGGCACTCGCGCGCGCAGATCATGCAGACCGTGCAGTTGGCCTCCAGCAGCGCGATGACGCCCCTCGTGCGCGGCGGGAGGCTGTTGCCGTTCTCCGGCCCGGTCATGGCGTGCTCTCCTCTTCACGGCGCGGGCCCCACGACGGGTCCGGCACTCCGGGCGGTGCGGTGCGGCGGCGGCTGGGCGCGCTGGTGTTGTCCTCGCCCGGCTCCAGCCGGCCCGGCCACGGGCGCACGACCCTGGAGGCCAGCACGAAGTCCTTGCGCAGCGGGTGGCCTTGGAAGCTGTCGGGCAGCAGCAGGCGGTCGCCGGGCGTGGTGAGCACGATGCCGAACATCTCCGCGGCCTCGCGCTCGTGCCACTCGGCGCCGCGCCAGAGGTGGGCGACGCTCGGCAGCGGGTCGTCCTGGCCGACCTCGGTGCGCAGCATGACGCCTTCGCGCGTGCTCGGGTCGATGACGTGCAGGAACACGGCGTGGCGCCGGCCGACGGCACCGGGCCGGCCCGCGTCCTCGACGCCGAGCCAGTCGAACATCGCGAAGCCCGCGGCGTGGTGTTCGGTGGCGGTGGTGAGCCAGTCGGCGAGCTCGACGTGGTGGACCGTCTGCCCGAACGCGGTCTTGGGGGTGGTCGTCACGCGTTCACCAGCCGGTGCAGCGCCCTGAGGCCTTCGAGCAGCGCCTCCGGGCGCGGCGGGCAGCCGGGGACGGCGACGTGGACCGGCAACGCCTGGTCGATGCCCTTGGTGACGCTGTAGGAGTCCCAGTACGGGCCGCCGGTGTTGCTGCAGGCACCCACGGAGATCACGTACCTGGGTTCCGGCATGGCCTCGTAACTGCGGAGCACAGCGGGCAACATGACGTCCGTGACGGTGCCGGAGACGACGAGCACGTGCGCCTCGCCCGCGCCGTCGACCGGCGTCACGCCGAGGCCGGGGAGGCGGTCGAGCGCTGCCATCACCTCTACCCCGCAGCAGGCGAGTCCGAGTTCGAGCACGGTGACCTGGTAGGTGGTGCCCCATTCCAGGCGAGCGGAAGCCGTCACAACCAGCGAGGGTAATACTTGGGGGCCCGCCGGCTTGCGCCTGGCGGACCCCCACCCCCCAATGATTCCCCCCGGAATCGGCTCCCACGCGTGGTCGCCGCGGATAGTTTTGTACACCGCCAGATAAGTGTCCAGGGATTTACCGGCAGAATCTGCAGATTATCTGTCTGCGAACTGCGGTCAAGTTCAGTTCAACTGATCGGTAGAACACCAGAGAGGGTTCCGATGTCCGGCTCGTCCCAGTTGGTGCTGCCCACCAGCACCTCGCTGCACCGTCTGCTGAACATGCCCGGTGCTCTCCTGGACACCACGATGGACCAGCTCAGGACGCTGTTGACGGTGCACGAGACCCGGTCGGCCCTGCGCGCGGCACGGGCGCTGGGACGTGAGCAGTCGAGCGTGCAGAAGCAGCTGGACACGTTGAACAGGAACTTCCGGGAACTGTGCGGTGAACCGCTGGTGGTGAAGCAGGGACGCGGAAGGGACGTGCTGTTCACGCCCACCGGTGAGTCGCTCGTCGAAATGGCGCGGGAGACGCTCGCGGACTGGCTCGACGGAATTCACGAGTGCCGCCGCAAGCTCGGGACGACCGTCACCGTCGGCACCACGCGATACATGCTGGACACGCTCGCGAAGGCGTGGCACCACGTCGCCGACGAGTTCCGCGAGCGCGACGTGGACCTCAAGGTCGTGCACATCCGTACCAAGGACATCTGGACGAAGCTGGAGACCCGCGAGGTCGACGTGGTGTGCGGCAGCGTCGTGACGCGGGCGGGCGCCGGCTGGGAGCGGCCGGAGTTCGACGTGATCGAGTGGCGGCGCGGCGGCCTGGCGCTGCTGACGAACCTGCCGGACGCGGTCGTCGGCGAACGGGTGCGGGTGCCGCAGCTGCGGTCCCTGCCGCTGGTGGTGCCGGGAGCGGGGTTGATCGCGGAGTTCCTGCGCGGCTGGTTCGGCCCCGACTACCGGCAGAGCATCGACATCGCCGCGGAGATCGACGAGATCCAGTACGGCATCTCGCTGCTGCGCTCGAACCTCGTCCAGGGAGCCATGATCGTGACGTCCGGTTTGGGTGTGGTGGCGTCGAACAACGAGCTGCGGGAGGGAGGCGGCCTCCGGGTCGTCGAGCTCGCAGATGACTCGCTGGAGCGGCTCGTCGGCGTTTTCGCCCGAACGGACGAACTGTCGAAGCACCCGGCCGATCACCCGCTCAACCTGCTGTGGGCGGCCTTCACAGCAGAAGCGCCCCGGCCGTAGCCGAGGCGCTCCCGGGGTCCTGCGGGTGCTGCGCTACTGCGTCTTCGCGGGTGTCATGGCGTCGTGCTCAGGCCTGCGGGGCTCGACTTTGGGACGGTGCTGGGCCTTGGCCATCTTGGCCAGCCAGCTCGTCGCCTCCGAGCGGATCTTCGCCAGCTCGGTGTCGGGTGCCTGTTGCTCGTTCATCGGCCACTCCCTGCGTTCGGGGGATCGCTTCGATGGGAGCACTACCGGGCGTGCGCCCGCTAGGGCCGCCATGCTTGTGGGTGAACTCTGTTGACAGCATCGCCCGCCGATGGGGTTCCCGCACCCCGGGGCGACCGTTCTCAGTACCCCAGGTACCCGCCGCCCAGGTTCATGTTGACCAGACCCGGGTGGTTGTGGAAGCCGCCGTAGCGCGCGTAGGTGTAGCGGACACCGGCGATGATGTTGTCGACCGGCGCCAGGATGTTGTCGTACCCCGGCAGCTTGTACGCGCGGAACGTCGGGTCGATGCACTGCATGAGCCCCTTGGACGGGGTGCCGCGCAGCGCGTTGGAGTCCCAGTTGTTGACGGCGTTCGGGTTGCCGTTCGACTCCTTCATGATGATCGTGTAGATCTCGTCGAGGCTGCTGTTGTCGATGTTGGTGCCGTTGGCCTGCAGGACCTTGATGGCTTCCTTGATCCAGCCCTCGACCTCGCGCTGCTTGGCCGGCTTGCGCATCTCGGCCTGGAGCTCCGCCTCGACGCGAGCCGCCTCCACCCGCTGCGCGTGCGCGTCCTTGGCGATCTTGCTCGCCTGCTCGAACGTCTGCATCGCGTACATCTGCTGGAACTGCAGCAGGCGCCCGACCTCACCGCCGGGGTTGACGTCGTGCACGGTCTTCAAGGCCTGCTGCGTCTGCGGAGCCGCCCCGAGCTCGGCCGCACCCGCGGCGAGGTCGGTGGAGGAGCCACTGGTGGCCGCGTTGGCGATGGCGGCCGTGCCGGCGGCGACACCCGCCGCGACGACGATGGCGCTCACGCGGTGGGCGAGCGGGACCTTGTCGTCCTCGGCGCGGTGGGAACCGGGCTTCACTTCTGCTTTGGGCACGACCGTGTACACGGTTCGGCCGGCGGCCTTGCTGTGCCGGGCCAAGGGGGAGCCTCCTGCGTCGGGGAGCTTGGTCTCCGGCGTTCCCGGCGGGGGATTCCGGGCGGACCCGCGGAACCCGTCGAGCTGCGGTTCCCGTGTCCTGCCAGTGACCAAACCGTTATCGGCGGGCGAGAACGTAACCTCGCGTCACGAGCACAGGCAAGCCTGGGCACCCGTTCGGTGACTCTCGTCACGTTTCCGATGACTTGGGCGATCCGTTGCTAACACACAGTCAGCAGTGCTGTGAATGCTTCCGTGATGTGTTCATCGTTGCCTCCTGACGAACCGGCAGAGCTGTCTGCCGGCTCGGTGCTCGCTTGGCACACAGTTCTGATGAGAGGTACGGAAGCGTGGCCGCCGCGGTTCACGGCCGGTTGTTCTGGCGCCTCTGCTCCAGCGCCTTGAGCACCCAGTCCGCGCTGTCGCTCGGCCCGCTGTTGAATGCGATGGCCGCGTCCGGCTGGAGCCAGTGCACGAGGTTCACCACCTGCTGGAACACCTCCAGCAGCTCCGGCTGCTTGCGGATGCCGCCACCGACGACCACGCAGTCGTACCGCTTGACCTTGAGCCGGTCGGCGATCCCGGCCAGCGCGGCGTCGCCGAGCTGGGCGAAGTCGACGAGGTGGAGGTCCTCGGCGAGACCGAGCTCGGCCGCGAGCCTGCTGCCCTGCTCGATGGCCGCGGCGACGGCGTCCGGGTCGTAGCCGGGGATGGTGTGCGGGTCGAAGCCGATGACGAGAACGGTGGGCACCCGCCGGAGGCTACTGCCGTTCGGTGGCCCTCGGCACCGTTGACGAGGGCCACCGGCTCAGGACGCGGGTGCAACCTCGAAGCCCGCGATGCCGACCCTCATGCCGAGGAGCCACATCAGCGCGGTGGCCGCGCCCAACAACACCGCAACGCCGAGCGCGAGCGTGAGCAGGCGCAGCAGCAGTGACCAGCTGGACGTGTGGTGGCGGATCGTGGACCAGAGGTTCTCGGCGGGTCCTTCGCTTCGGCGAGAACAGGCGTGCTGGCCGGCAGGCGCGACCGACCGTTCGTCGTCCGCGTGGTTCTGGGCGGCGAACCGACTGGCTAACGTCACTTGTCGCAAGCTCCTTCGCGTGTGGGGTGGTTTCAGCCCGGCGAAGGTGATCGAACGGCTCCCTCTGGCCAGGGAGCCGTTCCTCTTCTTAGGCGTGTGCCTCCGGGCGATGGCCAGCGTATGGAGCCGAAGGGTGCGCATACGGCCGTTGGTCGTTGAGCGGCACCGTCCACACGGCGGGCTGCAGGAGCGTTAACGAGCGGGTAGTCGCGTTGATCGAACTCCATGGGCCTTTGAAGGCCTTCCCGCGCCGTTGAAGGGTTGTCCACAGGCGGTAGGAGCTCGCAGGGCTGCGATGAGCGGCTGGTCGACGGTGCACGTTGCCTGCGGGAGAAAATCTGTGGTGACGGAGGTAGACATCCTCGGTCCGATGTGGGTAGCATTCTCCTCGTCGAACAAGAGGTCCAGGGCACGGGAGATGACGAACTGCCCGTGAGATGTGCAAGAAGGCAGTCGGCGAAAGCGAAACCGGCATGTGCATGAGGTCCGGTGCCGGCAGCCACGTGAGAGTGAAAGAGCAGTAATCAGAGGAGAAGGGAAGGGTTGCACCCCATCGGATCGCCCGCCTTCGGCTGAACTCGGCCGGACGGGTACCGCAGTTCCATCAGATTGGAAGGTGGTCTTCGGTTACGCACACGCGATCCCCGCAGTGCCCGCTTCTGACAGGGGCCGTGCGGACAGAGCAAGTCGATCTCACGGTCGGCTAGGTGGAAGTGAAACCCAACAACCCTGGGGCCCCGGTGCTACGGCATCGGGGCCCCTCGTGATGCGGAGGCGCGATGACCCCTGGCACAGATGAATCAACTGCGGAGAACCCGCAGACGACAGCCGAGAAGTTCGACGACGAGCACTACCCCGCCTACACGATGGGCCGGGCCGCGGAACTGCTGAACACCTCGGCGAACTTCCTGCGCAGCCTGGACGAGGCGAAGCTCATCGAGCCCCAGCGTTCGGCCGGCGGCCACCGCCGGTACAGCCGCTACCAACTGCGCCTCGCGGCCCGCGTCCGCGCCTTGGTCGACCAGGGCACGGGCTTGGACGCGGCCTGCCGCATCGTGACGCTGGAGGACCAGCTCGCCGAAGCCCAGGCGATCAACGCCCGGCACACCGCTCCGGTGCCGCACCAGGAGGCCCGCCCGCCGCTGCGTGGCGCGTAGGCCCGCACAAAGCAGATCTGCGCTGGCGAAAACCCTGCTCCAAGTCGTCCGACCAGCGCAGATCCACTGCTCCGCCGCTCCGGCTCAGGCGGCTTCCAGGACGAAGAACAGGAAGCTCAGGAAGGCCCCGCCCGGGAACTCCGCCATCTCGTCGGGGAACAGCTCATGGGCCTCCGGTGCCGGAGGCGGCTCGCTGATGACGGCCGTGCGGAAGCCCGCCGCGGTGAAGGCGTCGGTCATGGCGTGCAGCGGCCGGTGCCAGTAGGTGAGCGTGGCCTTCTGGCCGTTGAAGTCGTACTCGTCGGTCCACTTGGTGGTCGCGAAGTAGTCGGTCTTGCGATCCAGGATCTTGAGCATGATGGGGTGGTTGACGGCCACGATCAGCCGCCCACCGGGCTTCAACACCCGCCGCAGCTCGGCCAGCGGTGCGGACCAGTCCTCCAGGTAGTGCAGGACCAGGGCGGCGACGCAGTCGTCGAACGCGCCGTCGGGGTACGGCAGCGGCTGGCTGATGTCGGCGACCCGCAGGTCCGCGTCGTCGCCGAGGCGCTGCCGCGCCAACTCCACCATCTTCGCGCTGCGGTCGAAGCCGACCACGGCGGCACCCCTGTCGCGCAGCACCTTCGAGATCGGGCCGGAGCCGCACCCGGCGTCCAGGATCCGCCGGCCGGTCACGTCACCGGCCAGGTTCACGATCGCGGGCCGGGTGTAGTGGGCGTTGAGGAGGCTGGTCTCGTTCACGGCCGTGTAGTTCTCGGCGAAGAGGTCGTAGTCGTTCTCCACCGGTGCGGGGGTGGGGCTGTTGGGATCGGCAGGCATGGTTCCCATACTGCCGAGATGTCGATCACCGTGTCGGAGCGGTAGTTCGCCCGGAAACGGATCTGCGCTGGTCGAAGGCCCGGTTCGGGAGCTCCTGCCAGCACAGATCGTGATGGTCGCGTGGGCGAGGTCAGCCGCGCAGTTCCATCGTGCGGAGTTCCCGCGCTTCGGCTGGCACTGCCGTGACCTGCAGCGGATGTGCGACCTGGGCATGATCACCGACGGGCGTTCCACACATGTTCCAGTGAACACCGCCCGGCCGACCGGCGCAGCGAAGCGGATGCCGGGCGGGCCGGGACGGATGGCCGGCGGCTTAGGCAAGGTTCGAGGGCAAGCCTGTGGGCTGGTCGACGCCGTCAAGGCGTTGAGCTGTCCACAGGTGCGGCAGCCGAGCGCCCGCACCACTGACCAAGTGACCATATGCGCGCTCGTAGGAACGAGAGCACATGTGCTGAGAAGGTCAGACGGGACGCCGTTGAATCAGAGCTACGTTAGGCGCTTACCATGAGCAGCTTTCATGAATTCCAACCTAGCCTGAACCAAATTATCCCTGGAGACATGCACATCACGAATCGCCCCATCCCGGCGCCCTTCCAGCTCCCATTCGTCCGGAATTCTATACCTCTTCCCGTCGTATTTACCGCCTCGATCATCAGGGAAATAGTTGGCATGAGTGGCGACGAAAAATTCTTCCAGTCGCAACTTTAAGACCCTGAACTTCTCAGCAACGTACGGGTCGTGATAGTCCAGCGGATCACTATTCCACTTTCTGTACACCCGATCTAGAGCATCCAAACGAACGCTGGATGCCATGTGCGGAACAAAATCTTCTACTAGCCATTTCCCGAGGACGCTATCGGGACCGAAAAGCTCAGCGAAGGACGCATAGCGAGCAATGTCTTGACTTATAGGCCCTGCCGCCAGTGCCTCAACTTCAGCCTCATGCGTCGCACGGAGACGCCGAAGCTCATCCTCCTGCGCTTCCTTCAGTAGCCTAATTTGGTACTGATGCTGCTCATCCTGCACACGACGCTCATTGAAGTGCGTCTCTTGAAGTCGGTGCAGTTCACTTTTATGAGACTCCTCATTGCTCCACGCAGCCGCTTTGGCCTCGTCTCGTGCGCTTCGAAGCGCCACTTCAAGATCCTTGACCAAGCTTTGGTTCCAGAGCCAGCCGTTTGCAGCCACAAGGGCCGCTAGAAAAAGGATAGAAACGGCAAAGATGACGGTCCGAGGATTGCCGCTCACCCATCTAGCCGGCGAGTCCGACAGGAGGGCCGGAACGGTGGCAAGGAGGTCGGCTGAGAATGCAATCATTCCGAGCATCGGAGACTCAATGAAGCGCTTGATTGGGCCAGCTTCAGCCACCTGGTTCTCCATCCTTATAGGAGGTTTAGAGCGACGGCGCCCTCGGCTGACGCGTTTGCCACGATTCCGATGCGCGGGGGGCCGATCTACGTTAGCTCCCTTCGGAGCTACAGGCTCGCCTTCAGTTCAACTCGCGGCGCCTGTGGGGCCGTTCGGTCGCTGTCCCGTCCGGTCGGGGTAGGCCCTACCTCCCCGTCGCCGGGCGCGGGTGGGTGGCCGAAGGCCGGGCCCCGCCCGCTTGCCCGAGCGACATAGGAACGGGGCCGTGAAGCCCCTGCCGGACGGGATGAGCCAGTGCGACCGAGCGGCCCCGCAGGGGCCGCCTTGAGGAAGAAAAGAAACTTTGAACACGGTCGCCGTGAGGCACCCCCAGACTGCTACAACCCACTATGCTTGTCGCCCGACTCCTCGCGAACAAACGAGCCAAGATGACAATAACGTGGACATCGATAAAAAAATTCATACGCATTCGAAGCAGGGCATGGCGTTATACGAAGCGTAGATACTCTCTGCTAAGAAAGATCCGCGCGCAACATCACCTCCGATGGAAGATGATCCTGCAACCGATCAATGAAATTGCACCAGAAGACCGGTCGGTCGAGCTTGAAACGGTGCGGAAGGACGTGATTCGCAGCGTACGAGTGGGCGCAATTGGCGGACTCATAGATCGCCAGGCTCGCAATATTCGCACAATTATGGGAACTTTTATTATTATTGGACTGCTGATATTTGGTGCGACCATAATCTCCAGGGCGAGTCCAGAACTGCCTAACTGGAAGGACAACGCCATTGTATACGGATGCAATCTCCTTATCCTTCTGGCGGTCATTCTGGGTGGAAAGATACAATCCCCTACACTCCGGGTGCCCATCACAATAGGATTGCTTTTGGCAATTTCCGGCTCCTTCCTATTGCTAGCTTTGAAATCTGGAAGATCAGTTCCGGTAGTGCTCGGAGCAGGAATCGCTGGTGATGCGACTGCAGTAGCCTTTACGCAGTCATTTTGGTTCCCGATCTACGGAGCCATTGGAATAGTTGGACTACAGGCAATTTGGAGCGTCCAGCACAGAAAGTACGTAAAGAAGGCACTTGCTCCAAATGCACTGTCGGTTGCACGAAGCGAGCTCTTCTTTGGCATATTCCTGCTGACGGCCATAAACGACCAAATCCGTCGGCTGCTGCCGCAACTTCTCCCATTCACCCTAACTCGATGCGCAGAAGCCGTGCGCGTAGGACTCAGCAGAAATCTAGGCAGCCTGGCATACTCTTCTTCAGAGAAGAATATAATCCAGCTTCGCTGCGAAGGCGCGGCCAGAGTACTAGATTCATACCGAATTTGGATGCTACTGCCAAATCAGCAATCCTACTCAGACCTTAAAGGTAAATTGGCCGAGACCCTGTTGACACTGATCAACGAGCATTACGACGACCTTCCCATGCCAGATGACCAAGCAAGCATTAGTCGCCCATGGGTCAAGATCCGACATTGGGCAAAGTCCGCAGTCATCGGACTTTCGCCTACCGCGCTACTCCTTGGCTACAATTACCTTGGCACACCACTACCAGCAACTGTATATGGTGCAACCCTTTTAGCGTGCCTCGTTTGGGCAGGAGCAACTTTGCTCATTGCGTTTGACCCGCTCGCGAAGGAACGCGCAGCACTGACAGCCGATATTTTTTCTATTCTTCGACAAGGTGGACCGAAGACCTAGGGCAGTTTCGAAGATGAGTTCAACCTGGGCGACATTGCTGGTAGCAGCGCCCCGGACACATCCATGAAGTCCCGAATAGCTGGAGTTCCGGCATGGCTACGCAGTCGAACGCGAAGATCTGAAACTGCTTCGACCGAGCGAGAGGATTTCACTGTAGCTGCCAGTTTTGCGGCAGCCATTCCTGCGGACGCTGCGGCTTCGAGGTCATGTGAGTCGATCGCCGCACGAGCTAGCGCAGCCTGCGCCATAGATCCGCGGCGCGCCCGGTTCTGTCGCTCGGACTCAGCAATGGACAGCCCTGCGAAGTGCGCGGCCTCGTCGGGGCGCTCCAGGTCGCGGAACGTGTGAGCGTGCTCGCCGTTGAGGTACGCGGGGTCGATGAACCGCGCCCACTCCGGCTCGTTCTCCACAGAGACGTTCTCGAACGTCGTCTCGGACAGGTGCACGCTCCTCGCAGCAGCCTTCCCGTCGCCCATCGCCGCTTCGGCGCGGGCCTGGAGCGCGTAGAGGTCAGCGAGGCACGCGGTCGAGTTGCCCTTGGCGAGCAGCCCTGCGCGTCCAGCTTTAGCGAGTTGCACCGCCTGCTCCGGCTCGCCGGTTAGCGTGGCTTGGTCAGAAAGGCCGGCCAGAACGTGAGCGCCAAGGTCCGGGCTTCCCGCGGCTTCCGCCAGGCGGAGCGACTGAATCAGGTAGCGCTGGGCCAACGCGTGCTCACCGTTGTCGAACGCCATCCACCCCAGCAGGTACAGCTGTTCCGCGGCTGCCTCGTAGAGCGCGGCGCCGTTTGGCGTCTCTGGGTCGTTCGACTTCAGCAGCGGCACCACGTGCGAAGTCAGGTAGGACGCGAGCTGCTCGCGGGCATGGCCACCGCCGCGCATCACGTCGAGCTCCTGGAAGACACCGAAGGTTCGGCGGATCGCCTGGACCTGCTCGGTGCTGATCTTGCCGGTGGCCGTGGTCGCCTCGTCCAGAGTGGCGAGCAACCAGTCTCGGCTTGGTGCGACCGATGCGGCGACGGAGAACAACGCGCTGGACAGAAAGGTGCGGCGCTCCATGTCGTGCCTCCCAAGCTCGTCTACGACTTCCACCGTAGTCGGGAGAGAGGCCGCGTAGGCAAGACCAAGGTCGGAAAGTGATTTCCTCTGCGGCGCTTGGGTTTCCGCATCGCGATAACCCGCACGGAACCACCGGTGCTCGTGCGGCACGCGCAGGGCGTTGCACCAGCGCTCAAGGCGTTCGAGATCGGTGACCGGCCGGCGTCCGCGCTCGATGACGCTGACCTGGCCCTGGGTGATGTCGAGCCACGCCGCAAGGGTCGATTGCGGCAACGTCGGGCTGTGGGCCTGGCGGTACGCGCGGAAGAGCTGACCGATGTTGAAGGTCCGCAGGGCGTCCTGGATCGACGTCTGAAGCCAGAACTCTGGCCGTTGGACCGGCGCGTGGGTGGCGTGGGCGGCTTCGCAGCGGCCGCACAAGGTGCCCTTGCGATCGCTCGCCAAGATCGTGTCGCAGGTGTGGCAGTGTAGTGACTAATCAGGTTGTTGACGGCGTGTCGGGTTGAACATGGGAGGACCTCCGGGCGGAGTGGATGTGTCTGACGCATCCCATCGGCACACGGAGGTCCTCGCGTGCACAGTAACGCCCGCACCACGATCCATGCCCGCAGGCTGATCGTGACCCGCCGCGCGGCCGGGTGGTCACCGGCGTGCATCGCCGAGCAGCTCGGTATCTCCCGTGCCACCGTGCACAAGTGGCTGGCCCGCTACCGGTGTGAGGGCGACGCGGGTCTGGCCGATCGCAGCTCGCGTCCGCACCGCAGCCCGGCCCGCACACCGGTCGAGGTCGAGGACCGCATCCTGGCCGTGCGGCGGGAGACGCGGCG
>NZ_JBEZBX010000033.1:0-27073 GCF_040647275.1 Lentzea sp. NPDC042327 | reverse complement strand
ATCGACGCCGCCGTCCGCGCCGCCCAGGCCACCCTCGACGCGGCCGAGAAGGAGAACCAGCGGGTCACGGTCGCCGTCGTCGACCGCGGCGGCGACCTGGTCGTGCTGCTCGCGGGCGACGGCGCCGGCCCGCAGACCGAGGAGTCAGCGCGGCGCAAGGCGTTCACCGCGGTGTCGTTCGGCGCGCCGACCTCGGAGCTCGCCGGTCGCGTGACCGGGCAGGGCGCGACGCTGCGGGACATCCCGGGGACGCTGTTCCTGGGCGGCGGGGTGCCGGTGGCCGTGGACGGCACGCCGGTCGCGGGCATCGGGGTCGGCGGGGCGCCCAGCGGTGATCTGGACGAGAAGTTCGCACGGGCGGGACTTGCGACGCTGCGCTGACAGGGGGCGTCAGGGGTGCTGGCGGGGCCGCCAGTCCCGGCGCGTGCCGTGCCGAGCGGCCCGGTCAGTCCTGGTGTTCCCGTGCGTGGCGGGCCACGTGCCGCCCCGGTTCCGGCCGCTTCGCCATCAGCAGCACCACGACGGCGGTGATGAGCCCGAGCGTGGCCAGCACGGCGGCCACGGCGCGGGCACCGGGGTGGTCGAGGACCAGCGTGCAGATCGTCAACGCCAGCACCACGGCGGCGATCGGGCCGATGACGGCGATGTGGCCGGCGGGCTCGGTGCGGTCCTCGCGCTGGTCCAGCGGGGCGAGCGGCGGGAGCTGGGCGACGGGCTCGAAGGGCGCCATCGTCTCGACCGTCTCGAAGTGCCCGCGGGAGGGCAGGTGAGGAGGCGTCACGTACGCACCTTTGGTCGGGGGCCGAAAACCATCGTGCCCGACGCGGGCACGCCGGGGCAAACCTCGCACCGGCACCCGGCGCCGTGGTCCCATGTGCGGCGGAACGACAGGAGGTCGACATGTGCCGGTGGCTCGCCTACTCCGGTTCACCGGTGTTGCTGGAGGACATCCTCTACCGGCCGGAGAACTCGCTCGTCATGCAGAGCAAGCACGCCCGGCTCGGCGCGACGGCGGTGAACGGCGACGGGTTCGGCATCGGCTGGTACGGCGCGGTCACCGGCACGCCGGGGCTGTTCCTCAGCACCGAGCCGGCGTGGAACGACCGCAACCTGCGCGAGCTGGCGGCGCAGATCACCGCGGACCGGGTGTTCGCGCACGTCCGGGCGTCGACGGGGGCCGCGGTGCAGCGCACGAACTGTCACCCGTTCCGGTACAAGAACTGGCTGTGGATGCACAACGGGCTCATCGCGAAGTTCCCGCTGGTGCGCCGCGAGCTCGCGCTGGCCGTGACGCCGGAGCTGTACCCGCTGATCGAGGGGTCCACGGACTCGGAGGTCATGTTCTACCTGGCCGTCGGGTTCGGCCTGGAGCAGGACCCGACGGGCGCGGTGGCGCGGATGGTGGCGTTCGTCGAGGACGTCGGCCACCGCAACGGGGTCGAGTTCCCGGTCCAGATGACGGTCGCGACCACGGACGGCACGACCACGTGGGCGTTCCGCTACTCCAGCCGCGGCAGGTCGCGCAGCCTCTTCCACAGCGCGGACCTGTCGACGTTGCGCGACCAGTACCCGGACAACCCGGCGTTGCACGACCTCGCGGACGGGTCGCGGCTGATCGTGTCCGAACCGCTGGGCGACCTGCGCGGGGCGTGGCTGGAGGTGCCGGAGTCGACGTGCGTCGTCGTCCGGGCCGGGGTGGAGGAGTTCTTCCCGTTCCGGCCGGAGGCCTCGGCGCTGGTGCCGCGCGGCTGAGCCGGAGCAGGACCGCGCCGAGACCGTCAGTCACGCGACAACGGCTGCGCGCACAGACGTCCTACCGTCCCACCACCGCCGGCCCAGCGGTGAGCGCACGTGTCACCGCCGGGCCCGCCGGTCACCCGATCAGAAATCCCTGTTCCTCGATCGCACGGTCATACGACCACCGTTCCTCCTGTTCTCGAACGAACGATCAGCAGCGCTGCACGGTCGCGAGCGCCGCCGCCGCACCGAGTGCCCTGAGCACCGCCGCGAGGTGCGGTGCTTCTTCACTTCCCCGTCGCACGGCCGCGAACACGTGCCGGGTGGGTTGTTCCGCGTCGAGCACCCTGATCACCACGTCCTCGGGCGGTGCAGCGGTGATCAGCCGGGGCACCAGAGCGAGGCCCAGCCCGAGTCCCACCGCGCCCAGCGTCGTGTCCCAGTCGGCGATCTCGTGCACGATCTCCGGCGTGAACCCGGCGGTGACGCACGCGGCGAACGAGATGTCGCGGCACGTGCCGGGGGTGGGGAAGATCCACGCCTCGCCGGACAGGTCCGCCAGCCGCACCACCGGCGCGTCCGCCAGCGGGTGGCCCACCGGCAGCGCCACGTCGAACCGCTCGGCGAACAGCGCGAGCCGGTGGAACCGCCGGTCGGTGGCCGCCGGGCTCTCCTTGGACTCCACGCTCAGCACGACGTCGACGTCCCCGCGCACCAGCTGGTCGAACGAGTGCGGCGGATCGGACTCCACCAGCCGCACCACCACCCCGGGCAGGGTGTCGCGCAGCTCGCGCACCGCGGGCAGCACGAGCCCGGACAACGTGGCCGCGAACCCCGCGACCCGCACCTCGGCCACCGAGCCCTCCGAGTAGGCCGCGAGGTCGGCCTGCACCCGTTCCAGCTCGGCGAAGATCTCGTTGGCGCGCCTGAGCAGCACGCGGGCGGCGTCGGTGAGGCGCACCCGGCGGCCAGCGGGCTCGACCAGCCGGACCCCCGCCTCCTTCGACAGCGACACGAGCTGCTGGGACACGGCCGACGGCGTGAGGTGCAACGCCTGGGCCACCGCGGCGACGGTGCCCCGCTCGTCGAGTTCGCGCAGCATCCGCAGCTTGCGGACGTCCAGGTCTGCCATCACGCGGCCAGCGCGCCGGCTAGCTGGGCCCTGCGGTGGATCCCGAGCTTGCGGTAGATGCTCGTGATGTGCAGCTCCACCGCGCGGACCGACACCCGGAACCTGGAAGCGATCTCACGGTTGGTCCGGCCGTCCACGATGAGCGTGGCGATGCGCTGCTCGTGCGCTGTCAGCGCGCGGCTCCCCATCGAGGATCCGGATGGGCGGGAAGCCATAGGAATTCCCGATTGCTGCGGCTCCGCCTCCTTTCCGGACGGACCGGGAAGGCCGTCGAGGAACCCGCGCCATTCACGAATCCTGATACCGCGCAACAACTTTCCGCGAACGTACGGATCGGCGGCCACCAAACGGCGGACAGTGACGTCGTCCTCGGCCTCGCACAGCAGCAACCCACCGGACTCGTCGGCGTACGGGCCACCCCCCAGCAGGACCCCGCGCCCCGCCAGCTCTTCCCAGTACCGCCGGTGAGCGGGCCGAACGCCGGCTAACCGCTCGTGTTCCGGCCCGAACACCATCTCGACGACAAAGCGCGCCATGCCGATCCCCCCTGCCGAAGCGTTGACCGCACCAGTGAGTACGTCAGTACAAACTTGAACGCAAGACCTAGTTTGAGTGTAGGTGCCCCGGTTCCATCCTGCGAGACCGAGCTTCACCGCATTGCCCGAGTACACCGGCAATTGCGTACTTTCACTACCAGGAGGCGCGACGCGGCGGCTAAACTTGACTCCGGGTACATAGTTGTACTGGGAACCACTTTGAACCCAACTCGGGGGAAACTTGACACGCCGCAACGCCTCCAGCACCTCGGGAACCACTACCGGACCCGGTGCTCGGACCGGATCGGCGGGTGCCCCTGCACGGGACCGCGCGGTCGCCGTCGCCGGGATGGCCTGCCGCTTACCCGGCGCCGGGTCGGTCGGTGCCTTCTGGGACCTGCTGCTCGGCAACACCGACGCGATCACCGAGATCCCGCGCGACCGGTTCGACGTCGACGACCACTACTCACCGGAACCCGCTCCGGGTAGGACGATCTCGCGCCACGGCGGGTTCCTCGCAGATGTCCGCGGTTTCGACGCGGAGTTCTTCGGCATCTCCCCGCGCGAGGCCCGCGCCATGGACCCGCAGCAACGCCTGCTGCTGGAGGTCGCCTGGGAGGCCCTGGAGGACGCCGGAATCCGGCCGTCCGGGCTCGCCGGGCGCCGGGTCGGCGTCTTCGTCGGGCAGGCGACCGCCGAGTACGGCAAGGCCAGCCGCAGTGCCGGCAACCACGACGTGCGCCACGCGGCCGGCGGTGAGCTGCGCGCGGTGACGTCCGGCCGGCTGTCCTACGCGCTGGACCTGCGCGGGCCGTCGATCACGGTCGACACGGCCTGCTCGTCCTCGCTGGTGGCCGTGCACAACGCCCGGCAGGCGCTGCTCGCGGGCGAGTGCGACCTCGCGGTCGCGGCCGGGGTCAACGTGATCCTGCTGCCCGACGACGCGATCGCCTACTCGCAGGCCGCGATGCTCGCACCCGACGGCCGGTGCAAGTTCGGGTCGGTGAACGCGAACGGCTTCGTGCGCAGCGAGGGCGTCGGCGCGGTCGTGCTGGAACGCCACGCCGACGCCGTCGGGCACGGCGACCGGGTGCGTGCCCTGCTGCTCGGGAGCGCGATCAGCAACGACGGCAGGGGCAGCGGCCTGCTGCTGCAACCGGCGGTGCGCGGTCAGGTCGAGATGCTCCAGGCGGCGTACCGCGACGCCGGCCTCGATCCGTCCACTGTGGACTACATCGAGGCGCACGGCACCGGCACGAGCGTCGGCGACCGGGTCGAGCTGACGGCGCTGGCCGAGGTCGCGGGCACCGGCAGGGAGCACCCGCTGCTGCTGGGGTCGGTGAAGAGCAACATCGGCCACACCGAGGCCACCGCGGGCATCGCCGGGCTGATCAAGGCCGTGCTGGTCGCCGAGCACCGGACCGTGCCCGCCTCGCTGCACGCGCAGGTGCAGGCCGAGCAGCTCACCGGTGCCCCGATGCGGGTCGTCACCCGCAACCAGCCGCTGACCGCCGAGCACCCGGTGGTCGGCGTCAGCTCCTTCGGCATCTCCGGCACCAACGTGCACGTGGTGCTGACCTCGCCACCGCCGGAGGAGCCCGCGGCGGAACCCGACGGCCGCCCCCGCGTGCTCACGCTGTCCGCGAAGAGCGGGGCCGCGTTGCGCGAGTCCGCGCAGGCGCACCTGGCGCACCTGCGGGAGACCGACGCGGTGCGGGACGTCTGCCACACCGCGTCCGTGCGGCGCGACCACCACGAGCACCGGCTCGCGGTCTCCGGCGTGAGCACCGCCGAGCTGCTGGCCGGGCTGCGGGCGTTCCTCGCGGGCGCCGAGGCGAAGGGCGCGGTGGCGGGCCGGGCGGCCGACCGGCCGAAGGTCGTGTTCCTGTTCCCCGGCCAGGGGTCGCAGTGGCGCGGCATGGGCCGGGAGCTGCACGCGGTCTCCCCCGCGTTCCGGGAGGCGCTGCTGGAGTGCGACGCGGCCGTGCGCGAGGAGGCCGGCTGGTCGGTCGTGGACGTGCTGCTCGGCGACGCGCCGTGGCCGGAGGCGCTGTCGGTGCTGCAACCCGTGCTGTGGGCGGTGCAGGTGGCGCTGGCAGCGCACTGGCGGTCGTGGGGCGTCGAACCGGACGTCGTGGTGGGGCACAGCATGGGCGAGGTGGCCGCGGCCCAGGTGTCCGGCGCGCTCACGGTGCGCGCCGCGGCGGCGGTGATCTGCCGGCGCAGCGCGGCGATGCAGGAGACCGCGGGCAGCGGCGCGATGCTGTGGGCCGAGCTGTCAGCCGAACGCGCGGAGGGCCTGGTCGACCGGTACCGCGGCGAGGTGTGCGTGGCGGCGGACAACTCGCCCGGCACGTGCGTGCTGGCCGGGCCCGCGGAGCTGATGTCGGGTGTGGCGGAGGACCTGGACGCGTTCGGCATCGCCTGCCGGCCGGTGCGCGACGTCGACGTGGCGTCGCATTCGCCGTTGATGGACAAGGTCGCGACGGCGCTGCGCGAGCAACTGGAGGACCTGCGCCCGAACGCACCGCAGGTCGACTTCCGGTCCACCGTGGAGCACGGCAGGCGCGAGCTCGACGCCGCGTACTGGGCGGACAACGTGCGGCGGACGGTGCGGCTCAACGACACCGTGCGCCGGGTGCTCGCCGACGCCCGCACCGCCGTGGTGCTGGAGGTCAGCCCGCACCCGGTGCTGCTGACCGCCGTCGCGGAGATCGGGGAGGCGGCGGGCTGGACCGGCACGGGCGTGCCGACGCTGCTGCGCGACGAGCCCGAGCTGCGCGCGGTCACGGCGGCGCTGGGCGCGCTGCACGTCGCGGGCGTGCCGGTCGACTGGGCGAGCCGCCAGGGCGACGGCCGGTGCGTGCCGCTGCCCGCCTACCCGTGGCAGCACCAGGACTACTGGTTCGAGTCGTTCACCGCCGACACCGAGGTCGTCCGCGAGGTCGACGTGGCCTCCCTCGGCGTGGCGGAGGCGTTGCGGGGCCTGCGGTTCCGCGGTCTCACACCGCTGCCGGCGGCCGTGCTGTTCGAGGCCGTGCTGTCGGTCGTGCGCGGCACCGGCACCACGCACACGTTGCGCAACATCCGCTTCCACGAGCTGTGCACGGTCGATCCCGACGCGCTGCCGTCCCTGACGGTCACGGTGCGGCCGGAACGCGGTGGTGTGCGGGCGTTCACCGTGCACACCGACGAGGGCGTGCGGTGCGTGAGCGGTGAGGTGGAACGCGGGGGCGCGGTCGCCTCGTCCGGGCTGGACTGGGCGCTGGCGCGGTGCCGGGAGTACGTGCGCGACAGCGACTTCCGCGACCTCGCCGCCCGGCAGGGGTACGAGTTCGAGGGGCCGTTCCGCGCGCTGCGGCAGGCGTGGCGCGGGCAGGACGCGGCGGTCGCCAGGTTCACGCCGGGAACGGCGGCGGGGCCGGTGGTGCTGGAGACCGGCATGCAGGCCGTGCTGCTGGCACTGGGCACCGCGGTCGTGCCGCTGGGCGTCGAACGGGTGCGGGTCACCGGCCGGGCGAGCGGTGAGTTCTGGGCGGTCGCCCGCAAGCGGCGCGGCAAGCCGGTCGTCGACGTGCGGTTGTTCGACGCCGAGCACGAGTGCTTCGCCGAGCTGAGCGGCGTCACCGTGCGCACCGGCACCGCCGGGCCGTTCGCGGGACTGGTCAACGGTGTGGCAGGTCTGCTGCGCACGGCCCGCACCCGGCGGCCGCGACCCGAGCCGGCCCGGGAACCGGTCCCGGTCGCCGCCACCGTCCCCGTCGTCCCGGCTGTCCCCGCCGTCCCGGCCCTCGCGGACGAACCGGCCGGGCAGACGGTGGACGCGGTGCTGGAGCACGTGGCGGCGGTGCTGGGCACGACACCGGACCGGGTGGACACCCGGCGGGCGTTGCGCGACCTGGGCCTCGACTCCCTGATGGCCGCGCAGCTCGCCGCACGCCTGAAGAAGGCGTTCGGGCGGACCGTGCCCGCCGCCCTGCTGCTGGGGCCGGAGGAGGTGGGCGCGCTCGCCGACCGCCTGTTGGCTAGCGGTCCGGCCTGACCAGCACGCCGTGCATCAGCACCCGCAAGGTCGTGACGAGCTCGTTCGCCAGCGTCGTCGGCTGCTTGCCGCGGCCGACGTACCGGTAGAGCGTGCCCAGGTAGACGTCCCGCAGCATGTTGCCGACGAGGATCGGGTCGACGTGGTCCCCCACGTCACCCGCGTCCTTGCCGGCGCTGACGATCTCGGCGAACAACGGCGTCGCGTACGGCTCCTCGAAGATGGGGTGGCCGCACCGCACCCAGGCCGCGAGCATGACCTGCGTGGTGCGCCACTCCAGCTTGTTGATCCGCGCGAGCGCGCGCATGCAGTTCTCCAGCGAGGACAGCACGTCGTTGCCGCCGCCCGCGATGGCACCGAGCTCCGCCCGCAGCGTCTCCCTGCGCCGCGTGCCCCACGCGGCGATGACCTCCTCCTTCTTCTCGAAGTAGTTGAAGAAGGTGCCCCGCGCGACATCGGCCCGTTCGGTGATGTCCTCGATCGAGGTCTCGTCGTAGCCCTGCTCGGTGAACAGGTCGAGCGCCGCCGTGTACAGCCGCTCGTACATGGCCCGCTTGTGCCGCTCACGCCTCCCGACGGCCTGAGTCGGCTCCGCGGGCTCGGCCACGCGTCGCGTCCCCGCCATACGTGAACCCCCGTCTAAGTGTGTACCGCAGTACAGGCTAGCGGTACGCCGCGCCCGGAAGTACCGCCCGATGGTGCGATCACACTCTGCTACGAATGCGTGCTCCAGTGGTGGATGCCGGTACCGCGAGTGTCGCAATGCCGCCCAACGTACGCACCGCCAGGAGTGTGTTGCCACCACGTCCGGCGCCTTTCCCGGTCACCTGTGCTCGGCGACCAGGTGAACGCAGAAGATCACGCGCACCGCCGTGAGCGCCAGGGGCGGTGTCCCGCCAGGGCCGTCGCGCCTCTCGCGGTGGAACGGGTCTCGGGGTCGTCCACCGGTTCCGTGCTCGCTGGAACGAGCCTCTTCGTCCTCTTCACACTTTTCGCCGTCGAGGTGGCCGTGCCCGGACCGGGCGGGAGCCCCCGCTCCCGCCCGGTGGCGATCACTCCACCAGCTTGCCCGCCGTGTCGACCTCGCGCATCAGCGCCGCGATCTCCTCGGGCACCGGCGGGATCTCCTCCCGCTCCACCCGTCCCGGCCCCGACCACACCAGGTTGACCTGCAACGCGGGGTCGAGCTCCGGGTGGTCGGACCGGTTGTGGCAGCCGCGGGTCTCCCGGCGTTCCAGCGCGCACTCCAGGGTCGCGCGGGCCGCCAGCGCCGAGGCCTTGAGGTCGAACGCGTGCGCCAGGTCCTGGTGGCCGGCGAGGTCCGGGTGCACGCCGACCTGCTCGATGCGCGCCTCCAGCTCGTCGAGCTCCGCCAACCCCTTGCGCAGCCCGGCTTCGTCGCGCACCACGCCCGCGTGCTCGGTCATCGTGTTGCGCAGCGACCGTTGCAACGCGCGGACGTTCTCCGGGCCGTCGGCGGCCAGCAGCGCGTCCACCTCGGCCCGTGCCTCGGCCAGTGCGGCGTGCGAACGGTGTTGTGCCGTCAGGGAAGCCGAGTACTCGGCGGCGGCCTCGCCGACGATCCGGCCGTAGACCAGCAGCTCGATGAGCGAGTTGCCACCCAGCCGGTTCGCGCCGTGCAGACCGCTCGACGCCTCACCGATGGCGAACAGGCCGTCCACACCGGTCGAGTGGTCCGACGGCGACACCCACACCCCGCCCATGGAGTAGTGGGCGGTCGGCGCGATCTCGACCGGTTCGCGGGTGATGTCCTTCATCTGCAGCTCCAGCAACGTCTGGTAGACGCGCGGGAGGCGCCGCATGATCTGCTCGCGCGGCAGGTGGGACACGTCGAGCCACACACCGCCGTTCGGGGTGCCGCGGCCCTCCTTGATCTCCGTGTACGCGGCGAGCGCCACCCGGTCGCGGGTGGACAGTTCCCTCCGGGCCGGGTCGTAGCGGTCCATGAACCGCTCGCCCAGCGCGTTCGTGAGGATTCCGCCCTCGCCGCGCGCCGCCTCGGACACCAGCGTGCCGGCCGCGTTCTCCGGCTCCAGCAGGCCGGACGGGTGGAACTGCACGAGCTCGGGGTCGCGGATGCGGCCGCCGGCGAGCACGGCCAGCCGGAACGAGTCGCCGGTGTTCTCGTCACGGCGCGACGACGTGCGCCGCCAGATGCGGGTGTGGCCGCCCGCCGCGAGGATCACGACGTCGGCGTGGAAGACGTACCGCGTGCCGTCGGTCAGGTCGAACCCGTAGGCGCCGAAGACCACGTTGTCCCGCACCAGGATGCGGGTGACATAACACGAGTCGAGGACGGGGACGCCCAGCTGCGCGGCCCGGTTGACGAGCGTGCGCTGGATCTCCAGCCCGGTGTAGTCGCCGGCGAACGACGTGCGCCGGAACGTGTGCGCGCCGAAGAACCGCTGCGAGATGCGCCCGTCGTCCTCGCGTGCGAACGGCATGCCCCAGCGTTCCAGGTCGGCGATGCCGCGCGGGGCCTGCTCGGCGACGACCCGGACGATCTCCGGGTTGGCGAGCAGGTAGCTCTCCTTGACGGTGTCCGCTGCGTGCTGCTGCCAGGTGTCGGCCTCGTCCATCGTGCCGAGCGCCGCGTTGATGCCGCCCGCGGCGAGCGCGGTGTGCGCGTCGGACTTCGGCCGCTTCCCGACGACCGTCACGTCCACGCCGCGTTCGGCGAGCTCGATGGCGGCGCGCAGCCCCGCGCCCCCGGTTCCGATCACCAACACCGATGTGGCGACTTGCTTTTCTGTCATCACGGCCTCCGTTGCCCGTTGGTTCCATTAACCAGGACCGGACAGCGCATGCGCTTGTGACTGTTAGCCGCGCGACACCGCGAGCCGCGTCACGTGTGCCGCCCTGAGCAGCTCGCCAACTCAACATCAACAGGCACTTCTCCACTACTAACAGCGCCGCCGGCCGTCCGTGGTCCGGCCGGTGGCGGGGTGAGTTGGTGGTACTTGCAGATGCCTGAGCAACAGGGGGCGAGAGCATAGGATTGGGGTGTGTTCGTGAAGCTCTGCGGTCTGCGCACCGAAGCCGATGTCGACGTCGCGGTCGCGACGGGGGCCGACGCGGTCGGGTTCGTGCTGACCGCCAGCCCCCGCCGCATCGACGTGGACCTGGCCCGCCGTCTGGTGGCCGCGGTGCCGGACCACGTGCTGACCGTGGCCGTCGTGCGCGGCATCCCCGCCGGCGAGGCGGGTGAGCTGGCTCTGCGGACCGGCGTGCGCGCGTTGCAGCTGCACGGCGACTACCCGAAGGAGTCGTTCGACGAGCTGAGCGGCCACCCGTTCACGCTCGTGCGGGCGACCGCACTGGGCCCGGACACGGACGTGCGCACCGGCGCGTTCGGCGAGCAGCTGCTGCTGATCGACTCCCCGGTCGCGGGCTCCGGCGAGCAGTGGGACGTCACCCGCCTCGCGGACCGCCGCCCGGAGGGCACCTGGGTGCTGGCGGGCGGCCTGTCGCCGGAGACCGTCGCCGACGCGGTCGCGGTGGCACGGCCGTGGGGCGTGGACGTGTCCAGCGGCATCGAGTCCAGCCGCGGGGTCAAGGACCACGGCCGCATGCGCGAGTTCGTCGCCGCCGCCCGCGCCTGAACGCGGCGCGTCAGGCCGCGCGGTAGCCGGGGATGTCCTCGACCCGGTGGTAGACCGGCAGACCGCGTTCCCTGGCGATCCGGACGTCCTGGTCGGCGCCGGTCGACGCACCGGGCAGCCGCAGCACCGCGTCGCACTTCTCGAGCAGGCGCTGCGCCGTCGGGTACATGATCCCCTCGGCCACCGGATCGGCCGGGGAGCTGCCGCCCGCGCCGAGCAGCACCGGCAGCGCCACCCATTCACCGATCATCGGCACGTGGCCGCTGCGGAAGATCGGCCACGCGGCCTCCTCCAGGCGTTCGAGGTTGCGCGCCATCAGGTCCGGGTCGTCCCCGGTGCCGGAGCGGTAGGGGCCGGCGATCAGGATCAGCATGCCCCGACCATAATGTGCAAGACTCGGCAAAAACAAGGAGAAACGTGCATGCTTGCCGCTCAACGCCGTGACCTGCTGCTCGAACGCCTGCGCACCGACGGCCGGATCGTCGCCAAGGACCTCGCCGCGGAGGTCGGCCTGTCCGAGGATACGATCCGCCGCGACCTGCGCGACCTCGCGGCGGCCGGGCTGTGCCAGCGCGTCTACGGCGGCGCGTTGCCCGCCTCGCCCGCGGTCGCCGACTACACCGCGCGGCAGGAGGTGTCGGTGCCCGGCAAGCAGCGGGTCGCCGCGGCGGCAGCGGCGCTGGTCGAACCGGGCAGCACCGTGATCATCGACGGTGGCACGACCGCGCTGGCCGTCGTGCGCGCGTTGCCGTCGGACTTGCGCGCCACGGTCGTCACGCACAGCCCGACGGTCGCGAGTGCGTTGGAGCACCACGAGAACGTGGACGTCTACGTGATCGGTGGCCGGCTGTTCAAGCATTCGATGGTCGCGTGCGGCGCCGCGGCGGTGGAGGCCGCCCAGGGCGTGCACGCCGACCTGTTCCTGCTGGGCGTCACCGGTGTGCACCCGGAGGCAGGGCTGACGACCGGGGACGCGGACGAGGCGGCGATGAAACGCGCGCTGGCCCACCGGGCGGCGGACACCTACGTGCTGGCGAGCGCGGAGAAGATCGGTGCGGCGTCGCGGTTCTCGGTGCTGCCGCTGGAGGAGGTCGCCGGGGTCGTCACCGACGCGGACGACGACGTCGTGCGCGCCCTGCCCGTGCCGGTCATCCGCTCCTGACGGTGCGCAGGTAGGTCAGCACGGCCATGACCCGGCGGTTGACGTCGTCGTCCGGCGGCAGGCCGAGCTTCGCGAGGATGTTGCCGACGTGCTTGCCCACCCCGGCGTCCGACAACGTGAGCCGGCGGGCGATGGCGGCGTTGGAGTGCCCTTCGGCGAGCAGCCCGAGCACCTCGGTCTCGCGGGCGGACAGCGTCGCGAGCGGGGAGCGCCGGACGAGTCCGCGCACCACCTCGGGGTCGATGACCGTGCCGCCCGCGACGACGTGCCGCAGCTTCGCGACGAACTCCTCGACGTCGGCCACCCGGTCCTTGAGCAGGTAGCCGACGCGGTCGCCGCTGTCGATGAGGTCGGCGGCGTGCCGGTGCTCGACGTACTGGCTGAGCACCACGACCGGCAGCCCGGGGTGGTCGCGGCGCAACGCGAGCGCGGCCCGCAGTCCCTCGTCGGTGAAGTCCGGCGGCATGCGGATGTCGGTCAGCACCAGGTCCGGGCCGTGCTCGGTCACGGCGGCCCGCAGCGCCTCCGCGTCCCCGACTGCCGCCACCACCTCGAACCCGAACCGGCCCAGCAGACCGGTGAGCCCTTCGCGCAGCAGCACGCCGTCCTCGGCGAGGACTACTCGGATCGGCACGGGATCTCCACGCGCAGTCGGGTCGGGCCACCGGTCGGGCTGGACAGCAGCATTCTCCCGCCCACCACCGCGACCCGGTCGGCCAGCCCGGTCAGACCGGTGCCGCCGGCCGGGTCGGCACCGCCGTGCCCGTTGTCGACGACCTCGACGACGAGCGCGGACCCCTCCTGCCGTGCCTGGACTTGCGCCTCGGTCGCCTGCGCGTGCTTGGCCACGTTCGTGAGCGCTTCGGACACCACGAAGTACGCCGCCGACTCGACGGCTGCGGGCAGGCGGGTGAGGTCCGCGCTGACGGTGACGGGCAGCGGCATCCGGTCGGCGAGGTCGTCCAGCGCGGCCGCCAGGCCGTGGTCGGTGAGCACCTGCGGGTGGATGTCGCGGATGAGCTCGCGCAGCTCCGCCATCAGCTCCTTGGCCTGCTCGTGCGCCGCCGCGACGTTCTCGTTGCCCGGCAGGTCGACGCGGGCCAGCCCGAGCTGGATCGTGAGGCTGACCAGCCGCTGCTGCGCGCCGTCGTGCAGGTCGCGTTCGATGCGGCGCCGCTCGGCCTCGAACGCGTCGACCAGCCGTGCCCGCGAGGCCGACACCTCGACCAGCTCGGCACGCAGGTCGCCGCGACCGCCGAGCAGCTCCCGCGCCAGCTGGGCCTGCACACCGGTGATCCCGGCCGCGAGGTAGGTGAGCGCCACCAGCCCGGCCAGCCCGACCGCGGTGCACGCCCACGCCTCCGCGGCCGTGCCGACCTCCCAGAACAGCGCGGCCACCGGCCCGTCCACGACCAGGGCCGGCATCAGCGCGAACGCCACCACCAGCAGGAACAGCACGAAGAAGGCCGAGGACACCACCGGCACGACCGTCGCCAGCAGGCACGTGTGGGCGACCTCCCGCCACGTCGCCGCCTCGCCGTAGCGGTGCAGGCCCGCCGCGCGATCGCCGGTCGTGATCGGCCTGGTGTCGACGAGCCGCACCCGCGCCCGTTCCACCTTCGCGAGCTGCGTCGCCAGCACCGGGACAACGGTCGCGGCCAGCACGCCGAGCGCCGCCGACAACACCGCGGCGGGACTCGGCCCCTTGGTCGCGATCGGTTGCCACAGCAGCACGACGAGCGCGAGCGGTGCGCCCGCGACCAACGCCACCGGCAGGTTCGTGACCAGGTACCACAGCGACCGCCACGGCCAGCCGCCCAGCAGGAACCCGCGGCCGGTCACCGCGTCGAGCACCGTCACCGGCGCGCCCTCCCCCATGCGCCCAGGGTAGGCCCAGCCCCACCTCGATCCGGGCGCTGGACGTAGTGCAGGGACCCGGCCCCGCACGGTTGGCTCTGACACCGTGAGCTACGGGGGAACCACACCGTTCGCGGTCGAGCTGCGCGCGGTGACCAAGCAGTACGGGACCAAGTCCGCCACGGTGCGCGCGCTCGACGGGGTCAGCCTCGGCTTCCCGCCCGGCACCTGGACGGCGGTCATGGGGCCGTCCGGGTCGGGCAAGTCGACGCTGCTGCACTGCGCCACCGGCCTGGACCGCGTGACGACCGGCCAGGTGCTGCTGACCGGCGCCGACATCACCAGGGCACCGGAGGCGTACCTGACGACGTTGCGGCGCCGGTCGATCGGCTTCGTCTTCCAGCACTTCAACCTGGTCGCCTCGCTGACGGCCGCGCAGAACGTGGCGCTGCCGTTGAAGCTCGCCGGCTCCCGTGCGTCCACACAGGACATCGCGGAGGCGCTGGGCCGGGTCGGTCTCGCCGACCGGCAGCACCACCGCCCGCGCGAGCTGTCCGGCGGCCAGCAGCAGCGCGTCGCCATCGCCCGCGCGATGATCACCCGGCCGGCCGTGCTGTTCGCCGACGAACCCACCGGCGCACTGGACTCGCGGTCCGCGCGCACGGTGCTGGGCCTGCTGAAGGACCTCGTCACCGCCGGTCAGACGATCATCATGGTCACCCACGACCCCGCCGCCGCGGCCTCGGCCGACTCGGTGGTCTTCCTCTCCGACGGCCGGGTGGTCGACCGGCTCGACCGGCCCACCACCCACGCGGTGGCGGAACGCCTGGCACGCCTGGAGGAGTCGTGCTGACCCTGTCGCTGAGCACGTTGCGCGAACGCTGGCCGTTGTTCGTCGGCGCCGTTATGACCGTGGCGCTGGGCGTCGCGCTCGTGCAGGCGGCCCTGCTGGTCATGGCCGCCACCGGGCGCGGCTGGGTGCCGCCGGGCGTCACCGAGGAGGAGGCGCTGCGGATCAACGAGGGGTACGTCGGCGCCGCCACGCTGCTCGGGATGACCGTGCCGCTCGCCGCGTTCCTCGCGGTGTTCATCGTCGGGTCGACGTTCGCGTTCACCGTCGCCCAGCGCAGCCGCGACCTCGCACTGCTGAGCGTGCTGGGAGCGAACCGGCGTCAGCTGCGCCGCCTGCTGCTGTGCGAGGCGTTGTTCCTCGGCGTCTTCGGCACGCTGGTCGGCGTCGTCCTCGCGTTCCCCGCCACGCTGGCGCAGTCGGCCGTGCTGCACGGCTTCGGCTTCCTGCCCGACGGCTTCGAGGCGCCGTTCGGCCCGTGGGTGCTGGGCGCGTCGGTGCCGATCGGCGTGGGCGTGGCGGTCCTCGGCGTGCTGTCGGCGTCCCGCGGCGCCGCGCGGGTCCAGCCGCTCGACGCCTTGCGCGACACCGGTTCCGCAGCACGGGTGATGACGCCGGGAAGGTGGGTCACCGGCCTGCTGTGCGCTGCCGCCACGGCCGGGTTCATCGCGCTGACCCGCTCCGGCGACCTGCTGGTGGCGCTCGGAATGTCGTTGCTGATCTCGATGACCGGCTCAGTCGCCCTGAGCAGGCTGAGCCCGCTGCTGGTCCCCCTGGTGGGCCGGCTGTTCGTCCTTCCCGGAAGCACTCTCGCCGAGCTGGCACGGGCGAACCTGCGCGACGGCGTCCGCCGCAGCGCCTCGACCGCCGCACCGCTGATCGTCCTCGTCGCGCTGGTCCTGGGCATCGACGGTTCCCTCGGGTCGCTGGCGAAGCTCACCGGCGTCGAACAGGAGCGGTCCGTCCGCGCCGACCTGGTCGTCGACTCGACCGGCGCCCAGTCCGCCCGCCTCGCCGCACTCCCCGGCGTCGCCGTGGCCGCCCCGCAGAGCCTCCTCCCGGTGTCGATCACGGCCCTGAGCGCCGAGTCCCCCGACGACCCGCCCCGCCCGCAGACCTACGACCAGCTCGTGTTCGCCGTCGACCCGGTGACCTACCTGGAGACCCACGTGGCCCAGCCCCGCTCCGGCGACCTCGCCGCCCTGACCGGCCCGACGGTCGCCGGCGGTTCCGCGGTGTGGGGCGACCGCCTGGTCGGTGAGACGGTCACCCTGCGGCACAACGGCCAGGAGACCACCCTCCGCTTCGTCGCCCGCCTGCCGGAGACGCTGGCGCTGGGCGAGGAGTTCCTGGTCTCCCGCGACGCCGTCCCCGCGGACCTGCTCGCCACCTCCCCCACGCAGACGTTCCTGCGCCTCACCCCCGGCACCGACCCCGCCACCGTCCGCTCCGCCATCGCCGCCGGGGACCTCGGCACCGTCCGCACCGTCGCCGAGTGGGCCGGTGCCGCCGCGAAGGCCCAGCAGGGCGGCAACCTCGTCATCATGGCCGTCCTCATGGGACTGTCCGGTCTGTACGCGGCCATCGCCGCCGTCAACGCCGTGGTCATCGCCGGTGCCGAACGCCGCGCCGAGTTCGCGGTCCTGCGCCTGTCCGGCCTCACCCGCCGGCAGGTCACCACGGCCGCGTTGATCGAGTCGACCGTGGTCACCGTGGTCGGTCTGCTGCTCGGTGCCCTGGTGGCGGCGGGGGCGTTGATCGGGGTGGCCGGTGGGACGGGTGGCGTCGTGGCCGTGCCGTGGGGGTTGTTCGGCGTGCTCTCGGCGGGCGCGCTGGTGGTCACCGCGGTCGCTTGCGCGCTCACGACCTGGAAGGTCTCCTCAACCTCGTGAACCAGCGCCTACCCTGGGCGTCGTTCCCGTGCGAAGGAGGCGACCATCAAAACGGTCATCCGCTGGGGCTTGAACCACGGCGTGCCGAGGGTGGCGTTGCGCCTGGCCGCGCGCAAGGGCGACCTCCAGGGCCGCATCACGGTCGAGGCGAACAACGGCAACGACCTCACGGGGTTGTTCGACGAGATCAGGGCACACGGCCCCTTGGCGCCCACCGGCATCGGACACGTCACGACCAGCCACGCCGCCGTGCGCGAGGTGCTGGGCAGTGACGCCTTCCAGGCCAGCCGCCCCCGTTACGGCAACGGTGTGCTGGGCAGGATCGCGGACTGGGCGGCCACCGACGTGCTGCACCCGGTGCAGCCGCCGTCGCTGCTGGTCACCGAGCCGCCCGCGCACACCCGCTACCGCAAGCTCGTCACGCGCGTGTTCACCGTGCGCGCGGTCGAGCAGCTGCGGCACCGCACGCAGGAGATCGCGGACCAGCTCCTCGACGGCCTCGACCCGAGCGACCCGGTGGACCTGATCCAGACCTACTGCGGCCTGCTGCCGGTCACGGTGATCTCCGAGATCCTCGGCGTGCCGCAGGAAGACCGCGCGAGGGTGCTGGCGTTCGGCGCCTCCGCGGCACCGAGCCTCGACCTGGGCCTGTCGTGGCGGGTGTTCCGCGACGTCGAGACGACGCTGGCCGAGTTCGACGCCTGGCTCAGCCGCCACATCGACGCCCTGCGCGCCAGGCCCGGCACCGACCTGCTCAGCCGCCTGGTCACCGCGAGCGACGACGGCGTGGGCCTCACCGAACGCGAGCTCAAGTCCACGGCGGGCCTGGTGCTGGCGGCGGGGTTCGAGACGACGGTGAACCTGCTCGGCAACGGCATCTCGCTGCTGGCCGGCCACCCCGGGCAGCTGGAGGTGCTGCGCGCGCGGCCGGAGCTGTGGGCGAACACCGTCGACGAGGTGCTGCGCCACGACCCGCCGGTGCTGCTGACCGGCCGGACCTGCGTGAAGGACACCGAGGTCCTCGGCGTGCCGGTCCGCCGCGGGCAGCTCGTCGCGACCGTGCTGGCCGGTGCGAACCGCGACCCGGACGTGTTCACCGACCCGCACACCTTCGACGTGACCCGCACCAACGCGCGCGACCACGTGTCGTTCGGAGCGGGCCGCCACTACTGCCTCGGGGCGGCGCTCGCGCGGATGGAGGGCGAGATCGGGCTGCGGGCGATGTTCCGGCGGTTCCCGGGGCTGCGGCTGGAGCAGGGCGCCGGTCGGCGACCGACGCGCATCCTGCGCGGGTTCGAACGGCTGCCGGTCAGCCTGGGTTGAGCGTCACGAGACCAGCGACAGACCGGGGCGCACCCCGGCCACCGGCTCGGCGGGCACCGCGGCCGGCACCACGACCTCGTCCCCGCCGATCTCCCGCGTGATCCACGCCCCCGACTCGACCATCACCTTCAACGTCCGCACGTCGAGCGCCTGGATGCGCCCCAGGTACCACTCGTCGGAGGCCAGCGAGCCCATCCGGTCGCCCATGCGCGCCTTGACGTCCTTGACGCGCTGGAAGAGTTCGGCGACCAGCGGCTCGCGGTCGAACGGGCCGGTCAGGCCGTCGCGGATGCGGTCCTCGATGCCGCGCGGCACGCCGTCGGCGTCGGGCATCAGCATCGTGGTCCAGGCGCGGGACTTCTCGCGGTACTGGAGCTGCTGCATGATCCCCTCGTGCTGGGCGAAGTCGGCGGCGCGGAAACCGCGGCCCTTCCAGCGCTGGAACAGGTTCACCGCGAGCGACTGGGCGCTCTTCAGGCCCGTGTTGAGGCCGCGGCCGGGCCAGAAGTGCAGGGAGTTGGCGGCGTCGCCGAGCAGGAAGCCGTACGTGGACGGCGAGAGCTGCGCGGTGAACTTCGACATCTGCTGCATGCCCAGGGTGAACGACGTGATGCCCACGACGTCGGCCACGCCGGCGCCGAAGAACCGCAGGCCGTCGAGAATCCGGGGCCACAGGTAGGAGAGCTTGTCCACGGACGGCTTGAACACCGAGCGGTGCCGGTCGCACACGAAGCGACCGCCCTCGGGGCGCATCGTGCAGCCGAACCTGCCGATGCACGCGATGGGGCAGTTGGCGCCCAGCGCGACGATCTCCGAGGCCTCCTCCGCGGTGAGGCGCATGTTGATGAAGCCGCCGCCCATCGAGTTGAACAGGAACCGGTTCTGCGCCACCGTCAACGGCACGGTGTGCTCGTCGGGCACCTTCGACGACACCACGCGGATGCCCAGCACGCGCTCGTCCAGCGGCGAACCGTCCACACTGAACAGTTCGCGTGACGGCGTGCCGAAGTGCGGCTTCAGGGCCTCGCGGGTCGCGGAACGGGCGCCGTCGGCGATGGCGAGCACGTGCAGGCCGTCCCACTTCGAGGGAACGGTGTAGGCCTGCGGCAGCAGCTCGATGCCGAGGTCCTGGGCCAGGTCCAGCAGCGCGTCCTCGATCCAGCGGATCTTGATGTTGCGCGGACGGCCCTTCGACGCGGGTGAGTCGG
This sequence comes from Lentzea sp. NPDC042327, assembly GCF_040647275.1. Lineage (NCBI taxonomy): Bacteria > Bacillati > Actinomycetota > Actinomycetes > Pseudonocardiales > Pseudonocardiaceae > Lentzea > Lentzea sp. NPDC042327. The sequence goes on along the minus strand of NZ_JBEZBX010000033.1, from coordinate 7,711 downwards.
GGCCGAGCGGCCACATCTCGGAGAAGCGGCCGTCGGCGAACAACCGCTGCCGCACCTCGGCGGGCAGGGCGGCCCAGACGTTGCTCTGCAGCGTCACGACCTGCTCGCGGCGGTTGTTGCCGTCGGAGGCGTCCTTCCACACGACGCGGCCCGCGTGGCGCTTCCAGCGGCGGTCGTGCACGCGCAGCGAGACCTGGTCGCCGAGCATCGTCTTCAGCGAGCACGCGAACGCCAGCCCGACCGGGCCGCCGCCCGCGACGTCGACGCGCATCGGGGCGGTGCGCCGCGGCAGGCGCACGAGCTGTGCGCCCTGACGCGGCAGCATCACCGTCGGGCCGGCCGCCTGGCCGAACAGGACCGTCTTCTCGTCGTCGCGTGCCATCGAACCGCTCCCCCTGCTCACCTGGTGACGGCGATGACACGTGGTGAGACGGGGAACGGTTCAACGAGTTTCGAGAAAGTTCTTCCACGCGCCGGGAGCGAACGTCAGGACGGCGCCCCCGGGGTTCTTCGAGTCGCGCACGAGGGCGTCGCCGCACAGCGCGACCTCGACGCAGTTGCCATCCTCGGTACCGTCGCTGTAGCTGCTCTTACGCCAACGGCGTTCCTCGGTCATCGAAGTCCCCTCGCGGTCGGCCGACGTACTCCGCCAGCTTGCTCCGCGATTGTTCCTCATCCAAGGCGACCTCAGCCAAACGGTCGAACAGCAACCGGGTGCGCACGATCGCCGCCGGGTCCTGCACGAACACCTTCGCCAGATCCGTCTCGGTGAACGCGACCGGCATGGCCTTGTCGTACTCCCACAGCACGCACCCCGACGACGTCACCGCCGCACCGGCCGGCACGATCCTGATCATTCGCACGGCGAACAGCAGCTGGAGGTACTGCTCCTCCATGACCTGACCGTTCCCCACCTGCAATTCCAGCGCATGCTCATGGATGTAGAACAAGCAAGTCGGCCGATCGTGTCGCCGCAGCAACGACTGGCGGTCCGTCCGCACCTGCACCAGGGCCGGAATCCGCTCCTCCGGGACGAACCCGGTCATCCGGTACAGCCCGTCGGCGTACTCCGGCGTCTGGACGAGTCCGGGCACTGACCGCATGTCGTAGCTGGTGATCGTCGTGGCTGTCGTTTCCGCCAGCGCGAGCGTGCGCATGTTGTCGGAGACCTGCACGACGTACTCGTCGAACGCGGTTCGGTAGCGCCGTTTGAAGTCCTCGAAGAAGTCGACGTCCTTGCCGCACATCGTCAGGTACTGCACGAGGTCGATCTCGCTGGCGCGGTACTTGCCGTGCTCGATGGTGGACACCTTGCTGGGGTCCCAGCCGAGCCGGACGGCGAGCGCGGCGCCGCTCAGGTTCGTGGAGGTCTCCCGCAACCGGCGCAGCTCGTCGCCCAGGTCGCGGCTGTACGCCGTGGATGGTGTGGTGGTGGCCATAGGCTGACGCTAGGGGTTGCTCGAAGAGCACGTACCGGCTCATTCGGGTGAAAATGATCAGCGGCCGATGTTGTGCGGTGGACCGGCTGCGAACGGCCGTGACCGCAGCGTCACGTGGCCATCGTCACGACAGCGCCATTCGGACGAACTTGAGCCTTCACGGGTAACTCCGGCTCGGTCGCCGAACGATAGCCAGGCGTCCCCCGCTGCCGAAAGTGGTGCCCATGGAGCCGGACCTCGACGGCCTGTTCGAGATCGCCGTTGACGCCCTTGACGAACCCGAACGCGGCCAGGTGCTGGCCTGGCTCGCGGGCGCCGTCATCGGATCAGGACACACCCAACGTCTCGCGCGCGGCGCGCGTGACGTCGTCCTGCTGCTGCCCGACCGCCTGGTGGTGGTGCGGCCAGACCCGTTCCAGTCGTGGTCGTACCCGCGCGAGCTGGTGGTGAGCGCGCTGTTCGCGGCCGACCACGCCCAGTTCGAGGTGGCCGACGACCAGGTGGAGGTCGACTGGGAGTTCTGGATCGACAAGCAGCTCACCGCGTCCGCGCCGTTCATCGAGGCGGTCGAGGCGTGGCTGGTGCAGGAGAAACCGCCGGGCAAGGGCGGACTCGCGCTCGGTCTGCTGATCATGACCCTGGTCGTCGGCGGCCTGTACTTCGCGGGCGGTGCCTCCGGGCCGTCCGACGGGCCGCTGAACGCGCGGTCGACGTGCAACGAGTTCCTGTTCGCCGGTGCCGACCAGCAGCTCGCGATCCTGACGAAGCTGTTCAAGGACGCGGGCAAGGAGGACGACGCGAAGAACCCCGAGGTGCTGCGCGAGTCCGGGCACCGCTGCGAGCAGAACGGCACGGCTACCTTGGACTCGCTCGTCGGCAACCGCTGACCACCGCGGCCGCCACCAGCACACCGGCCGCGATGAACCCGTTGTAGTTGTACACGCGCAGGGAGTCGTAGTCCTCCTGGGTGAGGAACGCCGTCCCCTGCTCCGCGGGGTGGTCCAGCCACAGGAACACGAGCAGCCCCGCGCACCCGGCCAGCACGACGGCGTCCCGCCGCCACCCGGCCACCACCGCCGCGACGACCACCACGGCGACCAGCTCGTACCGGGTGCAGAGCCGCAGCTCGTCGAGCAGCGGCAGCAGCCACCCCGGGTCCTGCCCGAACGGCACGGCGACCGGTTCGGCGAACCGGTCGGCCAGGCCGATGGCGACCGCGAGCACCGCGGCCACCACCGCGACGACCCTGCTCATCCGCCGGTCCGGTGCGGCAGCAGGCCCGGCCGTGGCGCGTCCCGCGCCAAGCCCGGCAACAGGCTCCAGTACTCGTCGTCGTTGTCGGCGCAGTCCACGCGGAGCGTCCGCGTGTACGCCGGACACGTCCCGTCCGGTTGCCGTGTCAGGTGTGAGGCCAGCGCGAGCATGCCCAGCGAGTGGTCCGAACGCGGCATGTAGCGGTCGCCGATCGACGACCCGGCCATCGCGATCAGCACGAACATCCCCGCCAGCGCGGCGATCCGCAGCGAACGCGCACCGAGCCACGGCCGCAGCTTCGGCAGGCCCTCCAGCCGTTGCACGCCGAAGTACAGCGCGAAACCGCACAGCAGCAACATCGTGTAGAGCAGCTCGGCGGTGCTGCGCGGGTAGAGCTGCACGGCGTCGCGCTCGTACATCGTCGAGGCGTAGTAGAACCGGACCAGCCACGCGCCGGCGAAGAGGCTCGTCAGCAGGATCACGGCGGTCCGGTTGCGCCCCACCGCGATCGCCGCGGCCACACCGACGAGCGCGATGATCGTGAACACGCCCACGCCGCCCAGCTCACCGGGCGGCGGCCACGGACCCGGTTCCGCGCCGGGCATGTCGCCGCGGGTCATCGCGATGTAGGTCGGTTCGGTGTGGACGTCGAAGTAGAAGTAGCGGTCCGTCATGCCGCTCGACGAGGACAGGATGGTGGACAGGTGGAGGTATGACACCGCGACGAACGTCACCGTCGTCACCGCCAGCAGCGTGAGACCGCGCCACAGGCCCGTGCGCCACGGGAACACCACCAGTGCCGCCACGACCGCACCGGGTGCCGACCACACGAACCAGCCCGAGTAGACGAGGAACACCACACCGACCACGGCGCCGACCCCGATGCCGCGCACCACGAGCGCGCGGTACGTGAACTGGTCGGCCCTGCGCAGGCGGTGCAGCAGGAACAACATCACCGGCACCAGCACGACGAGCATCAGGTTCGCGTAGACCTTGTACGGCTCGATGAGCACCATGCCCGGCACCACGCCCAGCACCAGCGCCCACATCGGCCGCAGCACCAGCCGCCAGGCCAGGTACGCGACCGGGCCGAACAGCGCGGTCCCGGTGATCTGCAGCACCTTGAGCGCGTGCTCGGGCGTGCTGCCGGTGAGCTCGCTGAACCACGCCATCGCGTGGATGAAGCCCGGTGGGTAGGTGTACGGCATCCCACCGGTCTCGATCAGCGACCGCGCCCACCCGACCACCACGCCCGCGTCGCCGTAGACCGCGAACAGGCCGAAGGTGGTGCCGCGCAACGCGACCACCACCGCACCCGCCACCAGCGCGCTGAACAACCCCGCCGCGGCGGCGGCAGCGAGCCGTTCGACGACGTGCGCGTACCGCTTCCGCGCGGCGACGACCACCGCGACGAGCACGGCCAGCGCGATCACCGCGAACCCCAGCTGCAGACCCGCCAGACCGCTGACCTGGCCCACCCGGTCCACCGGGTCGACCTCCACCCCGCGCGCCCACAGCAGCAGCACCCCGGCCGCACCGAGCGAGGTGAGCACCTCGCCGCCGATCAGCGACCACCTCCGCCGTCTCCACGTCCGGACAGGGTCGGCGTCGACCAGGTCGGGCACCGCGGACGGCACTAGCTCAAGAGACAACATCCCCCACGTCACTTCCTCGCCTGAGCGCTGTGCAGCGCTTCCCCCAGAAGGAAGAGAACGGGCCAACCCCAGGTACACCGACCGCACCGTCACAGGAGTTCCCAGGCTCCCGGCGCGGTCAGGCGGTGCCACGCTCCTCCGGTCCGAGGGTAGCCGCTGTGGCAGCACGCGTGCGCACGCCCTGGGCAAATCCGGTCGCGCCAGGTCGGTGGCGACCGGAGAATCACCCGCTGTGACCACTACCGCCGCCGCCCTGCTCACCGCGATCGACCCGCTGCCCGCACCCGCGCGGCAACGGCACATCGCCACGACCGCGCTCTCGCTGGCTGGCACCGCCGAGCTCGACGCCGTGCTGCGGGACCTGGCGGGGCGGGGCACGTTCGAGCGGCGGCTGGCGGTGCAGCTGGCGGCCATCGCGGGGCACCGCGAGCACGTCCGGCGGGAGCTCGCGGCACCGCAGACGGCGGTGCAGTGGACGGCGCTGCGGGCGGCGGTCCGGCTGGGCCTGCCCGCAGAGGTGTTCCTCGAACGCCTGCCGGAGATGGCGGCCGCGACCCGGCGGCGGCTCTACCGGCTGGTGCGCCGGGAGCAGGCGACGGCGCTGGCCGACGCGCTCCTGCCGGTCGTGTGGGAGCGGCACGGCGACGACGAGGCCGCGGCGCTGCTCGTGGCCTGCTCGGCGCCGCCGTTGCGGGAGCTGGAGCACGCGGCGGCGAACTGGTCGGCGATCGGCAAGCGGCACCCGGCGGCGTTGCTCGACCTGGTCGAGGCGGAGCTGGCCGCGGCACCGGTGTCGGCGTGGAAGCAGATCTGGTCCCACCGCGAGGTCGCCGTGCGCAGTGCGGCGGAAAAGCTGCCCATGCGCGTGCTGGACCTGGTCGAACGGGTGGCGCCGCACGTGTGGTCAGTGCGGCTGCCGTCGGTGCTGGCCCGCGTCGCGCCGGAGCGGGTCGCCGGTCTGCTCGCCCAGGACTCCGCGCACCAGCCCGCCAGCGGCCGTTTCTGGCGGCGCCTCGCCGGTGTCGACGAGCGGGCGCTGGTCGCCGTCGCACGCCGGCTGCACCCCTCCGGGCTGCGGCACCTGCTGCACGCGCTGCCGCCGTCGCGCCGGGCGTCCGTCTACGAGGGAGCCGTGGGCGAGCGGCCGGACGTGCCGTTCGCGGTGCTGGACGAGCTGCCGGTGGCCGACCGCGCGGTGCAGGCACGACGGCTGCTCGGGCTGCGGCGGGTCGCGGACTCGCCGTCCCAGCGGCTGGCGGTGACCGCGCGGCTGCCGTGGGAGGAGGCGCGGGAACCGTTGCTGGCGGCCACGAAGCGCGCCACGGCGGACGAACGCGCCGAGGCCTACCCGCTCTACGTCCAGGCCGCGGCGGCGAGCAAGGACCCCGACGCGTTCGCCGCGATGCTCGCGACCCTCACCCGGCTGCCGAACGAGCAGGACCCGGTGCGCGCCCCGGCGCTCATGGCGCTGGCGAAGGTGCCGGCGTGGCTGTTCCGCGCGTCCGAGGCACCGTTGCTGGCCAAGCTGCTCCTCGACGCGACCCGTGCGCGGGACAGCTCGTGGAGCACCTGGCACGCGGTGCAGGAGCTCGCGACCGCACTGGTCCGGCAGGGCGCCGTGACGAGCGAGCCGGTGCTCGTGGAGACCGGCCTCGACGGCCTGAACCTGGTGGGAGAGCACAACTCCCACGTCCACCTGCCGGGCCTGCACCGGTCGCTGCCGCGCGGCGCCGAGCACCAGGTGTTCGCGGCCCTGCGGCCCAGGATGACCGCCGACGCGGGACGCGACCAGTACTCGCTCGTGCTCGCGCTGGCCGCGGGCCTCGAGCGCAGGGCGTGGCACCTGCCCGAACTGCAGGACCTCGTCGGGCGGGCGCGCTTCGCGGCGCAGGAAACCGTTGCGTGCCAGGCGATCGTCCTGTGGCTGGCACCGACGGCCACCCGTGACGACCGGGTCGGGCAGGTGCTGTCCGACGACATCTCGTCGATCGTGCTCGGCGAGGTCCAGCGGGCCGTGTCGATGCGCCGCACGGACCTCCTCGACCTGGTGGTGGGCCGGCGCGTGCGCGGCCGGTTCTGGAACTCCGACGTCGCCTTCGTCCCGCACTACACCCGGTGCTTCCACCTGTGGATGCCCCGGCAGATCGCGGAGCACGCGGCCCAGCTCGCGTCGATCGCGCGGTCGACCGGCCACGCGGTCCTCGCGCGGGTGAACGCCACCACCGCGCTCGGCCAGGTCCCCGGCACCGCAGCGACCCTGCGCACCCTGTTGCGCGACAACGAGGTCCGGGTGGCCGAGGCGGCGCTGAGCGCCCTGGCGTGGACCGACGAACCGGCCGACGTGCTCCCGGACCTGCTGGCGCTGGCCGACACCGACCGCGCCCGCGTCGCCGTGTACGCCGCAACCCGTTGCGCACGCTTCACCCCACCCACCCGCTTGCGCGCGCTGCTCGCACCGGTGTTGCGCGGCAAGAAGGTGACGTCGCGCAAGGAGGCCGTCCGCCTGCTCGCCGAACACCAGGTGCCCGGCACACTCCCCGAGCTGGCGGCGATCTGGCCGGACACCCACCGCGACATCAAGCGCGCCATCGTCTCGGCGTGCCGCTACTTCCTCGACGACGAGGCCGCCTGGGACCTGCTGTCGGCAGCGGCCGAAGGCGAGGCCCCCGTGGCGCTGTCGGTGCTGGACCTGCCACCGCAGGACGTCGCCGACCGCCACCGCACCCGTTACGCGTCACTGGTCCGCGCGATCGCCGTGCGCCCCGAACCGGAAGCCGCCCGGCGGGCACTGGCCACCCTGCCGCTGTGGTCGCGCTGGGACACCGGCGGCACGGACCTGCTCGCCGACCTCACCACCGACCTCACCCGCACCGCAACCTGGCAGCAGGCCCTCACCGCCCTGGTCGCCGCCTGCGAGGACGACCTCACCCCGTTGCGCACGGCAGTGACCCGCCTGCTGTCCACACTGGACACCCACAACGCCGAACCGGACCGCGACCTCCCCGCACGCCAACGCATCCGCGCAGTCGTCCGCCTCCTCGCCGACGACCGCACCTCCCCCACCCACCGCGCCTTCGAACGCCTGCTGGCCCACGACCTGGCCACCCCCATGCCGCGCGAAGCGATCCGCCTGGCCGCGAGCGCCGTCGACTGGCAGGCCGACGACGTCCTCGACCAGGTGCTGTTCACCGCCTCCCTGGCCACCCGCCCGACGCTCGCACTGGACGCCCGCACCGAACTTCAGCGCTGGCTGCGCCACAACGCCGCCAAGACCACCCCCGCACAGCTCCGCACCCTGGCCACCGCCCTGCTCGCCCCGGCGCCCTTGGTGGCCCTCGGTTTCGCCGACGTGGCCGGCGAAAC
>NZ_JBEZBX010000032.1:0-29159 GCF_040647275.1 Lentzea sp. NPDC042327 | reverse complement strand
CCACCCATATATACCCCACCCTTTGAACACTTTTCCCCAACTCCCCGCTCTTCCGATCTCGGGGGTCTCCCCGGCTGATCCGGCGTCTGCAAGTACCACCGACTGCCAGTCGGTGGTACTTGCAGACGCCTTCTGGCTAGCAGGGAACGCGGCGGCTCGTGAAGTCGAGGCCCACGGCCACCTCCCGGCACCGTTCCTCACCGTCCACCCTCAGCTTCAACGTCCAGAACACGCTGCCGTACGACTCGGTCGTGCGCAGCACCTGTGCGTCCTGTGTGGGCAGTGGCTGCCGGGACCGCAGCGCGGGTTCGACCTGTGCCAGCAACGCGTTCTCCGCGCGGTCGGCAGGGTTGGCGAACGGCCAGACGGGTACGCCGTAGCCGATGGGGTCGCTCGCGAGCACGCCTCCGACGGCACCGGCGCCGAGGAGGGCGCCGAGCGCGACGAGGAGTGCGGCGGTCCGTCTGCGCTTGCCTTCGCGATCGGGACCGCGTTCGGTGAGGACAAGCACCCAGCGCTTCACCCCACCGAGGGTGCCGACGGAAGAGGAGAGCGCGCATCAGTAGTCCTACGCAATCAGCAGACCGGGCTGCCTGGCGTGCCGTGTACGCCCTTTGCGTCGGTTTCTTCATGACGTTGCTGGACACCACGATCGTCAACGTCGCGATGCCCTCGATGCAGGCCGGGCTCGGTGCCTCGCTGAACGACATCATCTGGGTGAACAGCGCCTACCTGCTGGCGTTCGCCGTGCCGCTGCTGATGACCGGCCGGCTCGGTGACCGGTACGGGCCGAAGCGGCTCTACCTGATCGGGCTGCTGCTGTTCGTGCTCGCCTCGCTGGCGTGCGGGCTCGCGGGCAGCTCCACGGCGCTCATCGCCGCCCGCGCGGTGCAGGGGCTGGGGGCCGCGGCCATGACGCCGCAGACGATGGCGTTCATCACGCACCTGTTCCCGGCGGACCGGCGGGGTGCAGCGCTGGGCATGTGGGGCTCGGTCGCGGGACTGGCCACGGTCTCGGGACCGCTGCTGGGCGGTGTGCTGGTCACGCACCTGGGGTGGCAGTGGATCTTCTTCGTGAACATCCCGATCGGGGTGGTCGCGCTGGTCCTGCTCGCGCTGTGGGTGCCGGACCTGCGGCCCGGCCGGGCGCACCGGTTCGACGTGCTGGGCGTGGTGCTGTGCTGCGCGGGGCTCGGGCTCGTGGTGTTCGGCGTCCAGAACGGCGAGCACTACGGGTGGGGGCGGGTCGCGGGACCGGTCACGATCCCCGAGGTCGTGGTGGCCGGGGTGGTGGTGCTGGTGGCGTTCGTGCTCTGGCAGGCGGCCCCGCGCAACCCGGAGCCGCTGCTGCCGCTGCGGATCTTCCGCAACCGCAACTTCTCGCTCGGCAACGTCGCGAACATCGCCATCGGGTTCACGGTCACCGCCTTCTTCGTGGCGCTGGTGCTGTTCCTGCAGACCGTGCCGAAGCTGTCGCCGCTGATGGCGGGCCTGGTCACGGCGCCGGCGTCGCTGATGTCCGGCACCACGGCGATCTTCGCGGGGCGCTGGTCGAACCGGGCGAACGCCAAGGTGCTGCCGATCAGCGGGTTCGTGCTGCTGGCGGTGAGCATCGGCACGATGACGTTCCTCCTGCACGACGGCAACCAGTGGGTGCTGGTCCCCTCGCTCGTCGCGCTGGGCGTCGGCATGGGGCTGGTGTACTCGCCGCTCACGAACATCTCCATCCGCACGGTCGACCGGTCGCTGCTCGGTGCGGGTTCGGGCATCTACAACACCTCGCGGCAGTTCGGGAACGTGCTGGGCAGCGCCGCGATGGGCGCGGTGCTGCAGGTGGTGCTGGCCGCGACCGGCGACTTCACCACGGCGGTGCGGGCGACGTTCTGGATGCTGATCGCGGTGCTCCTGGTCGGGCTGGTCGCCGCGGTGGCCTTCCGGCCCGTGACCCCGGCGACCGCACCCCCGGGGAGCGCACCGCCCGTGCCAGACTCCGGGCGTGCACCTGATCCTGGCCTCCCAGTCCCCCGCTCGTCTTAGCGTGCTGCGGGCGGCGGGCATCGAGCCCGTCGTCCGCGTGTCCGGTGTCGACGAGGACGCGCTGGTCGCCTCGCTCACCGACCCGACGCCCGAGGAGACGGTGGTCGCGCTGTCCGCGGCCAAGGCGGAGGCGGTCGAGCACGACGACGAGTGCGTGGTGATCGGCTGCGACTCGATGCTGCTGTTCGAGGGCGAGCTGGTCGGCAAGCCGGGCACGGTCGAGGTCGCGCGGGAGCGGTGGCAGCGGGTGGCCGGCAAGAGCGGTGTGCTGATCACCGGGCACACCGTGCTGCGGGTGTCCGGCGGGGAGGTGGTCGGCCGGGCGTCCGCGGCCGAGTCGACGACCGTGCGGTTCGGCACGCCGGCCGCCGAGGAGCTGGAGGCCTACCTCGCGACCGGTGAGCCGCTGCACGTCGCGGGCGGCTTCACGATCGACGGGCTGGGCGGCTGGTTCATCGACGGCATCGACGGCGACCACACCTCGGTGATCGGCATCAGCCTGCCGCTCACCCGGCGGCTGCTGGGCCGGTTGGGTGTTCCGGTGTCCACACTCTGGTAGCCCTGGTCACACTTCCTCCCAACAGGGAAGATTGCCCCCAGCGGACGCGTTGGGGGTACGCGGTGAACGAGTATTTGACGCGTCGTCGGACCATCGACCACGGACGCAGGACGAGCACGGGCTGTACGGGCTGACCGCCCCCAGCCCCCTTTCGCTCATCCCTGCCCAGGAGATGTTCCAGTGTCGATCGTCCAGACATACCGCAAACCCAAGGTCTTCGGCCTGACCGTGCTCGCCGCGCTCGTCCTCGGCGCGCTGGCCGGCTGGCTCGGGAAGGGCACGTGGCTCGCGCCCGTGCTCGCCTGGATCGGCGGCAACTTCACCAAGCTGCTCCAGCTCACCGTCATCCCGCTCGTGTTCACGGCGATCGTCGTCGGCATCGCGTCGCTGCGGCACCTCGGCGGCGGTCGCACCGCCGCGCGCCTGGGCGGCAAGACGTTCCTGTGGTTCGGCATCACGTCGCTGGTCGCCGTGCTGATCGGCCTCGCCGTCGGCGCGGTCCTCAAGCCCGGCCAGGGCGTGCAGATCGAACCCGCCGCCGGTGCCGTCGACAAGCTCGCCAAGCGCGCGTCCGGCTCGTGGAGCGCGCTGCTCGACAACCTGGTCCCGTCGAACATCTTCAGCGCCTTCACCGAGGGCGACGTGCTGCAGGTCGTGTTCATCGCGGTGCTCGTCGGCTTCGCGGCCTACGCGCTCGGCGACAAGGCCGCGCCGTTCACGAACCTGGTCCGCTCGTTCTTCGACATCGTGCAGAAGGTCGTCGGCTGGATCATCCTGCTGGCCCCGATCGGCATCTTCGGCCTCATCGGCAACGCCGTCGCCACGTACGGCAACTCGTTCGTGCGGCCGCTGTTCTCGTTGATCGTCGCCGTCTACCTCGGCACCGCGATCGTGCTGTTCGTCGTTTACCCGGTGCTGCTGAAGTTCGTCGGCAAGGTCTCGCCGGTCGAGTTCTTCCGCAAGTCGTGGACGGCCATCCAGTTCGCGTTCGTGTCCCGCTCGTCGGGCGCCACGCTCCCGTTGTCCCGCAAGGCAGCCACGGACCTCGGCGTCTCGCAGGAGTACGCGAACTTCGCCGTGCCGCTGGGCACCACCACCAAGATGGACGGCTGCGCCGCGGTCTACCCGGCCGTCGCGACGATCTTCATCGCGAACCTGTTCGGCATCCAGCTCTCGGTGTGGCAGTACGTCGGCATCGTCGCGGTGGCCGTGTTCGGCGCGTTCGCGACCGCCGGCACCACCGGCTGGTACACGATGCTCACCCTGACGCTGGGCGTCATCGGCCTGCCGCCGCAGGTGATCGCGACCGGTGTGGCCGTGGTCTACGCGATCGACCCGATCCTCGACATGATGCGCACCGCGACGAACGTGGCCGGGCAGATCACCGTGCCGGTCGTGGTCGCCCGCAGCGAGGGCCTGATCGAGGACGGCGCTCCCGCCGAGAAGGAACTGATCAACGCCTGACGCCTAGGCGTCGGTGCAGGGACGGAGCTGGGACAACCTCGGCGCCGGTGCGGGCCAGCCTGGCAGCTGCTCCCGCGCCGGCGCCGCCTGCGTGCAGCCGATGTCCGGACCGAGTGCGCTGAACACCTGCACGAACGCGTCGCGGCACTGACCGCCGCACGCGAGCTGCGCGGCGACGATGTCCGCGACGCCGTCCTCGTCGACGTCGTGCAGCCCCAGGTAGGCCGCGCTCGCCAGGTACGTCGTCTGGATGCGCGACCACGTGCCGTTCTTGCGGACCAGCACCTCGCCGAGCACCTCGTCGTTGTGCGGGCCGCGCACCAGGCACACGCTGACCGCCGACGCGTGGCACAGCAACGAGTCGGCGGTGATCGTCGCGCCCGCCTCGGCGGTGGTCATCTCGAAGATGAACGTGCCGGTCTCCCCGGTCACCCTGATCCGCCCGCCGCCGGTGCCGCCGAGCAGCTCCACCATGTCGCCGCCGACCGACCTGCCGACGACGGACTGGCAGACGGTGGTACCGCAGCGCATTCCCCCGCCGCTGCCGGACTGGCCCGAACCGGTGTGGTCGGGACGCTGGGAGTAGGCGAACACCAGCCCCGCGACGACCACGGCGGCAGCGACGACGGCGACCACCCGCGAGGACCTGGCTGCACCCACAGAGCAGATTGTGGCGGATGGGCCCACGATGGATGTGAAGTGAGCCGTCTCTCCCTCTCCCCGTTCACCGGTTTCCGTAGACTGCGGCACCAGCCAGAGCCGTAATTGCCGGTCCCAGCAGGAGGTACGACGCCGTGTCGCTGCGCAAGGTCCTCATCGCCAACCGCGGTGAGATCGCCGTCCGGGTCATCCGCGCCTGCAAGGACGCCGGGCTGACGAGCGTCGCCGTCTACGCCGACCCCGACCGGGACGCGCCGTTCGTCCGGCTCGCCGACGAGGCGTTCGCGCTCGGCGGGAACACCCCCGGCGAGAGCTACCTGTCGATCGAGAAGGTGCTGGCCGCCGCAGCGCAGTCCGGTGCCGACTCCGTGCACCCCGGTTACGGCTTCCTGTCCGAGAACGCCGAGTTCGCGCAGGCCGTGCTGGACGCGGGCCTGGTCTGGGTCGGCCCGACCCCGCAGGCGATCCGCGACCTCGGCGACAAGGTGACCGCGCGGCACATCGCGATGCGCGCCGGCGCGCCGCTGGTGCCCGGCACCAAGGACCCGGTGTCCGGCCCCGACGAGATCATCGCGTTCGCCGAGGAGAACGGCCTGCCGATCGCGATCAAGGCCGCGTTCGGCGGCGGTGGCCGCGGCCTGAAGGTCGCGCGGACGCTGGAGGAGATCCCCGAGCTGTTCGACTCCGCGGTGCGCGAGGCCGTCACGGCGTTCGGCCGCGGCGAGTGCTTCGTCGAGCGGTACCTGGACAAGCCGCGCCACGTCGAGGCCCAGGTGCTCGCGGACACGCACGGCAACGTGATCGTCGTCGGCACCCGCGACTGCTCCCTGCAGCGCCGCCACCAGAAGCTCGTCGAGGAGGCGCCCGCGCCGTTCCTGACCGACGAGCAGCGCGCCACCATCCACTCGTCGGCCAAGGCGATCTGCCTGGAGGCCGGCTACCACGGCGCCGGCACCGTCGAGTACCTCGTGGGCCTCGACGGGTCGATCTCGTTCCTGGAGGTCAACACCCGGCTGCAGGTCGAACACCCGGTGTCGGAGGAGACCACGGGCCTCGACCTGGTGCGCGAGCAGTTCCGCATCGCCGCGGGCGAGAAGCTGCGGTACACCGAGGACCCGGCGCCCCGCGCGCACTCCATCGAGTTCCGGATCAACGGTGAGGACGCCGGCCGCGGCTTCCTGCCGGCGCCGGGCACCGTGACCACGTTCGTGGCGCCGTCCGGGCCGGGCGTGCGCGTGGACGCCGGTGTGGAGAGCGGTTCCGTGATCGGCGGGCAGTTCGACTCGCTGCTGGCCAAGCTGGTCGTGACCGGCGAGACCCGCGAGGAGGCCCTGGCGAGGGCCCGGCGCGCGCTGGACGAGATGGTCGTCGACGGCATGGCGACCGTGCTGCCGTTCCACCGCGTGATCGTGCGCGACGCGGCGTTCACCGCCGAGAAGCCCGAGGGCTTCACCGTGCACACGCGGTGGATCGAGACGGAGTTCGACAACCGGATCCCGCCGTTCTCCGGTGGCGCGGACGCCGCCGCCGAGGAGGCGCCGCGGCAGACCGTGGTGGTCGAGGTCGGCGGGCGGCGGTTGGAGGTGTCGCTGCCGGGTGACCTCGCGGTGGGCGCGCGTCCGGCCGCCGGTGGTGCCGCCGTGAAGAAGCCGGCGAAGGCCAAGCGCGCGGGCGGCGGGTCGGCGGCGGTGTCCGGTGACGCGGTGGCGGCGCCGATGCAGGGCACCATCGTGAAGGTGGCCGTGGAGGACGGGCAGACCGTCGCGGCCGGGGACCTGATCGTGGTGCTGGAGGCCATGAAGATGGAGAACCCGGTGACGGCGCACAAGGCGGGCACCGTGACGGGGCTGGCGGCCGCGCCCGGTGACCCGATCACCCAGGGCACCGTGATCTGCGAGCTGAAGGACTGACAGCTCAAGCATCTGCGGGGGAAGCAGGGTGGGGGCTCGCCTACCATTGAGGGGTGAGCGACCCGGCACGGGACATCCGCATCGGCGACACCGAGCGCAGCCAGGCGTTGCAGGTGCTCGGTGAGCACATGAGCGCGGGCCGCATCGACGTGGACGAGTACGGCGAGCGGTCCGCGCGGATCACCACCGCGAAGACCCGCGGTGAGCTGCTCGCGCAGTTCCGCGACCTGCCGGACCCGCGGCCGCAGTTCGCCGTGCCGACGCCGATGTTCGACCAGCCCTCTGCCGTGCCCGCGCGCCGCTGGGAGGGCGCGGTGGTGCCGGTGGTCGGGGTCGCCGTGGTGATCGCGTTCTTCGTGCTCGTCAAGAACCCGCTGATCTTCCTGCTCATCCCCGCCGTCGCGATCCTGTGGGGGCAGTGGAACGGGCGCCGGCGGTGAAACCGCTGCTGCTGCTCGACCTCGACGGGGTGCTGCGCGCGTATCCACCGACCCCGCCGGACATCGCCGCCGTCGCGTTCGAGCCCGGTCTGCTGCACCGGGCCGTCACCGGTGAGATCACCGACGCGCAGTGGCAGGACGAGATCGCCAGGACGATCCCCCGCGAACGGGTCGACGCGTGGGCGGCGGGCGGTGAGGTCGTTCCCGAGGCCCTGCACCTGGCCCGGCTGGCACGCCGGCAGTGCTTCGTGGCGCTGCTGTCGAACGCGACCACGCGGCTGGAGGCGGACCTGGCCGTGCTCGGGCTCGACGGGGAGTTCGACGCGGTCTTCAACTCCTCCCGCCTGGGCGTCGCGAAGCCGGACCCCGCGATCTACCGGCGGGTGCTCGACGAGCTCGGCCGCACCACGGCGGTGTTCTGCGACGACAGCGAGGAGAACGCCGTCGCGGCGACCGCGGCCGGGTTGGACGGCGTGCACGTGCCGGACGTGCGGGCGCTGCGGGTGGCGCTGGCCACGCGCGGGCTGGTCCCGCCGACCGTGCTGCTGGTGCTGCCCGACCGCGACGAGGCCGAGGAGCTCGCCACCGAGCTGCTGGGAGAGGGCTGGGCGCCCGCGCGGGTGCACCGGGACATGCTGGCCGGTGAGGACGACGCCGAGGACGTGGACTGGGTGGTCGAGCTGACCACCGCACCGGACGGCTCCCCCGCCTCCGCGCACCGCGACGAGCTCGACGAGCTGGCGGAGCGGCACGACGGGTTCGCCGCGGAGCACTAGCCTCACCCGCGTGGAAGCAGTCGAGATCAACGCCGGCGAGTACTACCTGAGGGCGTTCCGGCGGGACGACCGGATCAACGACGTCCCGGCGATCACGGCCGCGTTCGCCGACGAGGAGACGCGCCGGTACATGCCGAGGATGGGGCTGCACAACGAGGCGGCGGCCGAGATCTTCGTCGACTACCTGACCAACGGCTGGACCTACGAGCAGCGCGTCTCGTGGGCGGTGTGCGACGCGACGACGGCCGAGCTGCTGGCCGGTGTGGTGATCCGCGACCTGGACCTGAAGTTCGGGCTCGGCGAGATCACCTGCTGGACGCAGCCGGAGCACCGCGGCCGGGGCGTGCTGACGATCGCGCTGAACTCGACGCTCGCGTTCGCGTTCGGCGGGCTGGGCGTGCACCGGGTCGCCTACCGGCACGCGGCGTCGAACAAGGCGTCGCAGCGCGTCGCGGAGAAGTGCGGGTTCACCCTGGAGGGTCGACTTCGCGACGAGGCGATAGTCGATGAGCAGCGAGAAGACATGTTGCTCTGGTCTCGCCTGGCCACGGACCCCTTCCCGGAGCAGCTACGGTGACCGGCCATGCGGATCCGAGCGCTCCTCACCGCCGCGGTGGTGGTGCCGGCGCTGGCGCTGACCGGGTGCACGACCGGGCCTGAACGCAGCTCCGGCGACAGCAGTGCCCCGCCGCCAGCGCCCACGTCCTCGGCGACCAGGCCGTCCCTGCCGCCCCGGCCGCTGGCGGTCCCGCTGGACGAGGTCGACCCGTGCGCGGTGCTGACCGCCGACCAGCGCACGGCGCTGAGCCTGGACAGCCCGCCGAACCCGTACGTCGAAACGAGCTTCAACGGCGCGAAGGCGTGCTCGATCCGCAGCACGACCAGCGGCAACGTCACCCGCCTCGCGCTCGTCCTGGTCTCCGGCGCCGACGTGTGGATCTCGGAGAACGCCCAGGTCGAGTACGTCATCGGGGCGATCGAGGGGTTCGCGGCGATTACTGTCCGCACACCCGGGATCGACGACGTCTGCAACGTCGAGGTCGACGTCGCCGAGGGCCAGTTCCTCGACGTCATGTTCCGCGACGGCGGCAATTCCAGTGGCGCGCAACAAGATCATTTGTGTCTCGGGGCCCAGCGGGTGGCGGAGGCCGCGATGGCCAGTTTGACCCAGAAGCGCTGACCCACACGGGGGGAAGTCACCCGTTGCACTCCACAGCGTTACCTTCGGTGGTTAGAGTGGCTGAGCGCTTGCAAGCACAACCGCCGGAGGTTCCACCATGCCGCCAGGGGGACGCAGCGGGGCTGACTCCTCGCCGCCCGTCCAGCACGAGCTGAACGTGGAGCCGGACGCGATCCCCGCGTTGCGCAGCACCTTCTCAGCCGCGTTGACGAAGCTCGACAAGCAGATCGAGCTCGCCGTCACCGAGTTCCGGGTCCGCCCGTGGGCCGGCGACCCGGTCAGCGCCGAGGCAGCGGAGAAGTTCAACGAGCGGTCGGTCACCGACGGCGACTCCGCCCTCGAGGCGCTGCAGAACTACCAGCGGCAGCTGAAGACGGCGATGGACAACCTGAACCAGATCGAACGCCAGTACCGCGTGGTCGAGGGCGACAACACGGGCCTGATGGGGAAGAGTGGTTGCTGAGATGGTGGAGCACCGCTGGCAGGGCTACAGCCACGAGGAACTCTACGCGCGCATCCACGCCGGTCCCGGCGCTGCTGCCTCGCACACCTCGGTCGAGCGCTGGGCCGGTGTGTCCAGTGCGCTGAGCGAGATCAACGACGACCTGCACCGCGGCATCGCGAAGTCCGGCGCCCGGTGGCAGGGCAGGGCGGCCGAGCAGGCCGCCGCCGGCATGAACCCGCTCGCCGCCTGGGCCGACGGCGCCCGCGGCGGAGCCGACGTCATGCGCTACTCGGCCGAGCTGCAGGCCGACCACATCGCCAAGGCCCGCGCCGACATGCCCGCGCCGGTGAAGGTGACGGCGGAGCAGCCGAACGCGCTGGTCAGCGGCATCGTGCACCTCTTCGGCGGCCAGACCGACCACGAGCAGCAGGAGGCGGCAGCGGACTCCGCAGAGCGCCGCGCCCGTGAGGTCATGGCCACCTACGCGTCGTCCACGACGGCGAACACCTCGACGCTGGGCCAGTTCACCCAGCCGCCGCAGCTGCAGATCAGCGCCTCGGGCATCACGTCGAGCAGCGGCCCCGGCGTGCACACGCCCGGTGGCTGGGTCTTCGGCCCGCACGGCGGCACGGGCACCGGTCCGCGCACCCGCACGGGCTCCGGCTCGCGCGGCTCGACCACCGCGCCCCCGCGTGGCGGCAGCGGCACCGCTCCGGGCACCACGACCCGCAGCTCGGGCGTGTCGCCCGCGGCGACCACGGGCAGGGGCACCGGTTCGACGTCGCTGTCCTCGGCCGGCCAGGCCGGCACCGCGGGCACGTCCGGTCCGGCGGGCACCGGCGCGGCCGGCGTCGGCACCACGGGTGCCGTGCCCGGTCAGCGCACCGGCAACCGCTCGTCGTCCTCGGCCGGCACCGGTGAGGTGAAGGAGATGGAGGAGGGCGCGACCGCGTCGTCGTCGGCGGCCGTCGGCCAGATGGTCGGCCACACCGCGACGGTCAACAACGCGGGTGGCGCCCACGGTTCGTCGATGGGCCCGCTGGGCACCGTCGGCGGGCAGAACAACGACCGCGTGCACCAGCGCTCCGTGCCGTTGCCGCAGTCGTACGACCCGTTCGGCGGCATGGGCCCGCGCAAGGGCGAGGACGAAGAGGACCTTGAGCACAAGGCCGCCGACTACCTGCGCGAACGCGATGACATCTACGGGATCGGCAGCTACGCGCTGCCGGTGATCGGGGAGAGCACGACCGACTGATGACGCTGCTGGGCCTGGACCTCGGGACGAGTGACACGCGCGACCCGGTGGTCATCTCCGCGCTGGAGTTCGACGTCCTCTGGGAGCACCTCGGCCTGGAGACGATGCCGCTGGTGCTCAAGGTGCCCTCACCGGGCAAGACCCGCGAGGAACGCCGCGTGCTCGAGGACCAGGTCTGGCGCCAGCTCGGCGCCCGCGGCCTGGGCGGCCCGCGGTCGCTGGACCCGACCCTGGAAGACCTGCTGCACGTGCTCAACCGCCCGCAGCGGGAGATCGACGCCCGCCTCTGGCTGCACGAGCGCAGCGTCCGCCTGCTGGCGGCCGGCAAGGGCCAGGCCGGTGTGCTCGCCGTCCTCGACGGCGGCCAGCTCCTGCTGCGCCCCGCGGAGGCCGACGGGCTGCCCCGCGAGGCCCTGACCGTCCTGCCGTCCGCGCCGGCCGGGGAGGGCCACTCCATCACCCTGCCGTCGGCGGACCTGGACGCGGCGGCCTCCTCGGCGGCCTCACCCGAGGACCTGGAGGCCGAGCTGTGCTCCCGCGGCCTGCGCGCCGACGACGCCCACGCGCTGGCCGACATGGTCCGCGACGCCACGCACCGCGGCCAGTTCGGCGCGGCGGCCCGCGACAAGTGGGGCAAGCGGGTGCGGCCGGACCGGGTGGTCTCGTTCTACGACACGCCCCAGGGCCGCTACCTGCAGATGCGCCGGGCCTCGGAGGGCAGGCCGCCGTGGTCGACGATCACCCCGGTGGACTACCGCCGGCTGCACCACCACCTGGTGGAGCTGCTGGAAGAGGCCACCGGCCAGCCGTCCTGACCCGTCACGCGCCCCTTCGCCCGCCTGCTGAGGTGCACGCGGGGAGCTTTCGTGCGCTGTGAGCGCACGAAAGGGCCCCGCGTGAGGGCAGCGGCGCGGGGCGCGCGGGGAGAGGGAGCTAGGGGCCGATGCCCTGGCAGGGGCGGGTCCGCAGGTCGTTGACGTAGTCGTGCGGAGCGCCGGCGGCCTCGGCCGCGTCCGCCACGACGCCGATGTACCGGGCGGAGGGCAGGCCGCCCTCGTACGCGTCGAGGACGTACAGCCAGGCCACCACGGACCCTTCGAGGGTCTGCACCCGCAGCCTGATCTTCTTGTACAGCCCGAGCGCCCCCTCCCACCGGTCCAGGCGCGACTCGTCGCGCGGTGAGACGTCGTAGAGCACGCAGAACGTCTGCTGGTCCGGCTCTTCGACGATGGTGGCGAGCGCACCCTCCCAGCCGAGGTCCTCGCCGCCGAAGGTCAGACGCCAACCCACGAGCCAGCCGGTCCCCGCGAGCGGGGAGTACGGGGCTCGCTCCATCATCTGGTTCGGATCCATGTTCGACCCGTACGCGGCATAGAGCGGCACGTCCGACAGAGTAGCGACTCGACGATCAGCTTTCGGTCCTGGCGACACGGCGGTTCGCGACAACGCGTACGGTTGTCCCGGCCAGCAAGCACGCAGAAGGGAACTGATCGTGACCCGCATCGTCATCATGGGCGGCGGACCCGCAGGTTACGAGGCAGCCCTGGTTGCGGCTCAGCACAGCGCTGACGTGACCCTGGTGGAGACCGACGGGGCGGGTGGCGCGTGCGTGCTGTACGACTGCGTGCCGTCGAAGACCTTCATCGCGTCGGCGGGGGCCCGCAGCGCCTTCCGCAACGCCGGTGAGCTGGGCATCCAGACCAACAACGACCAGGCGGCGGTCGACCTGCCGGTCGTGCACGGCCGGGTGAAGGGGCTCGCCCTCGCCCAGTCCGCCGACGTGCGGGCGCGGTTGCAGCGCGAGGGCGTGCGGCTGATCAACGGCCGGGCCCGGTTCGCGGACGGTTCGAAGGGGCTGGCCCAGCACCGCGTGGTCGCGACGACCCCGGACGGTGCCGAGGAGGTCCTGACCGCCGATGTGGTGCTCATCGCAACGGGTGCCACCCCGCGCGTCCTGCAGGGCGCCGAGCCGGACGGCAAGCGCGTCCTGACCTGGCGGCAGATCTACGACCTGCCCGAGCTGCCCGAGCACCTGGCCGTCATCGGCTCCGGTGTGACCGGTGTCGAGTTCGCCAGCGCCTACACCGAGATGGGCGTGAAGGTGACGATGGTCTCCAGCCGGGACCGGGTGCTCCCCCACGAGGACGCCGACGCGGCCGCGGTGCTGGAGGACGTGTTCGCCGAGCGCGGCACGGCCGTGGTCAAGCACGCGCGCGCGGACAAGGTCGAGAACGTCGGCGACGGCGTCCTGATCCACCTGGAAGACGGTCGCACGATCGAGGCGTCGCACGCCCTGATGACCGTCGGTTCCGTCCCGAACACCGACGACATCGGTCTCGACAAGATCGGCATCGAGCTCGGGCGCGGCGGTTACATCCCGGTCGACCGGGTCAGCCGCACGAACGTCAGCGGCGTCTACGCGGCCGGCGACTGCACCGGTGTGCTGCTGCTCGCCTCGGTCGCCGCCATGCAGGGCCGCATCGCCATGTGGCACGCGCTGGGCGAGGGCGTCAGCCCGATCAAGCTCAAGACCGTCGCCGCGAACGTCTTCACCAACCCCGAGATCGCGAGCGTCGGCATCAGCCAGCAGGCGATCGACTCGGGCGAGGTGCCGGCCCGCACGATCATGCTGCCGCTCGCCACGAACCCCCGCGCCAAGATGGAGGGTCTGCGCCGAGGCTTCGTGAAGCTGTTCTGCCGCCCGGCCACCGGCGTGGTCATCGGCGGTGTCGTGGTGGCGCCGAACGCGAGCGAGCTGATCCTGCCGATCGCGCTGGCCGTGCAGAACCAGCTGACCGTCGAGCACCTCGCGACGACGTTCTCCGTCTACCCGTCGCTCTCGGGCTCCATCACCGAGTCCGGCCGCCAGCTCATGCGGCACGACGATCTCGACTAGGTAGCTCAGACCTCCCCCGGCAACCGAGGCGCCCTCCGGGGCGTCTTCGGGGTGCGAGTTCCACTCAGGGGGAGAAACAGATGAAGCGCATTTTCGCGACCGTCGTCGCGCTCGGAGCCACGTTCGCATTCGCACATGCAGCGGGTGCACAGGAGAACGCCGGGTTCACCCTGGACAGGAGCGAGTACCTGCCGGGCGCACCGGTCGGGGTCACCGCTGACCAGGGGCACAACTGCGTCGGACCGGTCACCTCGAAGGGTTTCGCCGCGCCGATCGAGCTCGAGAAGAACCAGCCGAACCTCCTCGCAGGTCGCGGGACCGCTGTCGACCAGAACGGTGAGTACGAGGCCACGGCGACCTGCGGGGGCAAGCCGGTCACGGTCAAGTTCAGGGTGGTCGAGACGTTCTACTTCTTCCCGGACGACGTGGTCGAGGCGGGCGGCACCATCGACGTGCACCGGCAGGTCACGGCGATGTGCACGGGCCCGGTGACGTCCGCCGGGTTCGTCGAGCCGATCGACATCGTCTACAAGACCGAGGGATCGTTGCGGAACGGTCGCGGCAAGGTCGTCGACACGCCGGGGACCTACGAGGCGTCGATGCAGTGCTCCGGCCAGACCGCGACCAGGAAGTTCACGGTCAAGGCCAAGGCCGGACAGCCCGCGGCGAAGCCGAAGACGCCGATCGTGAAGCCCAAGGGCGCGCCGCAGACCGGCGGCGGGGGCACGGCCCGGTGAAGCGGCTCGCCATCGCGGTCGTGGTGGTGGCACTGGCGCTGCTCAGCGCCTGTGCCACCCCTCCCGCGGCAGAACCGCGGACGACCCCGCCGCCGAGCGGTTCACCGGCGCACCCGACCGGTTCCGCGGCACGAACGGTCGCCGAGAAGGGCATGCCACCGTCGGAACCGACCGAGGTGCGCATCCCGAAGATCGGCGCCACGTCGTCACTCGTCCCGCTCGGCCTGAACGCCGACGAGACGGTCGAGGTGCCGCCGGTCGAACAGCCGATGCAGGCCGGGTGGTACCGGCTCGCACGCACTCCCGGCGAGGCCGGTCCCGCGATCCTGCTGGGTCACGTCGACGGGCTGAAGAAGCCGGGGATCTTCTTCCGCCTCAAGGAACTGGTCGCCGGTGACGAGGTCGAGGTGTCCAGGAAGGACGGCACCACGGCCAGGTTCCGCGTGCGCAAGACCGAGCAGATCGCCAAGGCCGGTTTCCCCACCGAGGCCGTCTACGGCGACACCGCCGAACCCGAGCTGCGGCTGATCACCTGCGGGGGCAGCTTCGACGAGGCCGCGCACAGCTACCGGGACAACATCATCGTCTACGCGACGCTGATCTGAGGAAAAGGCCGCCTGTCGGCAACCGAACCGCCCGCTCGGGCGTGTTCGGTACCAGCAGTCCATGTGCCCGAGGGGGGAGAGACAGCCATGATCAGGTCAGTTGCCGCGCTCGCGGCCGTCGGCGTGGTGTTCGCGCTCACGCCGATCGCCGCTGCCCAGGAGGACGTCACGCCGAAGTTCTCGCTGGGGGGCGAGGTCTTCCCGCACGCTTCCGAGTTCACCGCGACGATCGAGGAGGGCACCTGCCCCGGCGGCCCGACGTCGCTCACGTCGCCCGGCTTCGCGACGTTCGACCTGGCCACCCTGCGCGGCAGGTTCGCCGACGTGCAGGGCCCGTTCGCGGCGTACCTGGAGTGCAAGGGCACCAGCGCACAGGGGGTCGTGCGCTACCGGCTGGACAAGCCGCAGCCGCCGGTGCCCCCGTTCGACGGCCGGTTCCTCGACAAGGAGGTGTACGCGCCGGGCGAGACGATCAAGGTGCAGGTCACCGGGTACTCGTTCTGCCCCACCGCCGAGTCGAACGGCTTCGTCGCACCGATCAGCCTCCCGAACAACCCCGGGGGCAGCGCGCACGGCGAAGGCAAGGCGACCGGCACGCCCGGAACGTACGAAGCGACGGTCCACTGCTACAAGAACCAGACCTTCGTGAACACGTTCACCGTCAAGGCCCCGCCGACCACCCCGACGACCTCCACGACGCCTCCGGCAGCACCCACGGCCAAGCCCAAGCCGCCCATCGTGAAGCCCAAGGGCGCGCCGCAGACCGGTGGAGGCGGCACGGCCTGATCACAGTTCGGCACTGTCCTGGCCGGACGAGCAACCTGACCACCGGATGTGCGTCAATGGGTTCGTGGGGACTCGTGTCTTGATCGCGGTGCTGAGCGTGGCCCTGGCCGGCACCGCCTGCTCGCAGCCGGCGCCGAAGCCGACGGCTGCGACGAGCGAGAGCGCACCGCCGCCGGTGGTGTCGCCGCTCGGCAACTCGGATCCGATGGAGCTGAGAGTCGAGCGCATCGGCGTGCGGTCCTCGCTGATCCAGCTGCCCCTCGGCGCGGACGGCGCCGTGCAGATGCCCCCGGCCAACGAGGGCATGCAGGCCGGCTGGCACCAGACGCAACCGAAGCAGTGGATCATCGTCGGGCGGATCGAGAGCAACGGGGCCCGCGGCGTGTTCTACCGGCTGAACGACCTGGCAGAGGGCGACGTCGTCGAGGTGTCCAAGAAGGACGGTTCGGTGGCGCGGTTCACGGTGACGCGCACCGAGCGGGTCATCCGCGACGACTACTTCGCCGAGGCCGTGGCGAAGGACGCGGACCAGCAGGGGCTGCGGCTGATCACGTGCGGCACCCGCGACAACGTGATCGTGCACGCTGTTTGACGGCGAGTTCGTGCCGGTCGTCCGGCACGAACTCGCCGTGCCGTGACTCCTAGTCCTCGACCCAGTCGAAGGTCTTCGTGACGGCCTTCTTCCAGTTCGCGTACTCCGACGTGCGGCGGGAGTCGTCCATCTGCGGCTCCCACTGCTTGTCCATCGCCCAGTTCTCGCGGATGTCGTCCTCGGTCTTCCAGAACCCGACGGCGAGCCCGGCCGCGTAGGCGGCGCCCAGCGCGGTCGTCTCGGCCACGACCGGCCGGATCACCGGCACACCCAGGATGTCCGCCTGGAACTGCATCAGCAGCTCGTTCACGACCATGCCGCCGTCGACCTTCAACGCGGTGAGGTCCACGCCCGAGTCGGCGTTCATCGCGTCGAGCACCTCGCGCGTCTGGAACGCGGTCGCCTCCAGCACCGCGCGCGCCAGGTGACCCTTGTTGACGAACCGGGTGAGGCCCACGATCGCGCCGCGGGCGTCGGAGCGCCAGTAGGGCGCGAACAGGCCGGAGAAGGCGGGCACGAAGTACGCGCCGCCGTTGTCCTCGACCGACAGCGCGTGCCGCTCGACCTCGGCCGCGTCGCCGATCATGCCGAGGTTGTCGCGCAGCCACTGCACCAGCGAGCCGGTGACGGCGATCGAGCCCTCCAGCGCGTACACGGGTGCCGCCTCGCCGATCTTGTAGCAGATCGTGGTCAGCAGGCCGTTCTCGCTCATCACCTTCTCGGTGCCGGTGTTGAGCAGCATGAAGTTGCCGGTGCCGTAGGTGTTCTTGGCCTCGCCGGGCGAGAGGCAGGCCTGCCCGAACGTCGCCGCCTGCTGGTCGCCGAGGATGCCCGCGATCGGCACGCCGGCGAGCGCGCCGCGTTCCCGCACCTGCCCGTAGACCTCGGAGGAGGACCGGATCTCCGGCAGCATCGACATCGGGATGCCCATGTCGGATGCGATGGAGGAGTCCCACTGCAGCGTGTCGAGGTCCATCAGCATGGTGCGGGAGGCGTTGGTCGGGTCGGTGACGTGCACGCCGCCGTTCACCCCGCCGGTCATGTTCCACAGCACCCAGGTGTCCATGTTGCCGAACAGCAGGTCGCCCGCCTCGGCCTTCTCGCGGGCGCCCTCGACGTTGTCGAGGATCCAGCGGACCTTGGGGCCGGAGAAGTAGGTGGCGAGCGGCAGGCCGACCTTGGCCCGGTAGCGCTCCTGGCCGCCGCCCAGCGCACCGAGCTCGGTGACGATCCGGTCGGTGCGGGTGTCCTGCCAGACGATGGCGTTGTAGACGGGCTCACCGGTGTTGCGGTCCCACACCACCGCGGTCTCGCGCTGGTTGGTGATGCCGACGGCGACGATGTCCGCGGTGGTCAGGTCGGCCTTCGCGAGCGCGCCGGCGGCGACCTGGCGGGTGTTCTGCCAGACCTCCTTCGGGTCGTGCTCGACCCACCCGGCCTTCGGGAAGATCTGCTCGTGCTCCTTCTGGTCGACCGACACCACCCGCCCGGAGTGGTCGAAGATCATGCAGCGGGTCGACGTGGTGCCCTGGTCGATCGCGGCCACGTACTGGGTCATGCGCGTGTGTCCTTTCAGACCGGGAGAACCAGGTAGAGCAACGCCGCGAGTGCGCCGCCGACCAGCGGGCCGACGACGGGCACCCACGAGTAGCCCCAGTTTGCGCCACCCTTGTCGCGGATGGGCATGAGGAAGGCGTAGGCGATGCGCGGACCGAGGTCGCGAGCGGGGTTGATGGCGTACCCGGTGGGGCCGCCCAGCGATGTGCCGATGACCAGGACCACGAACGCCACGCCCGCGTAGCCGAGCGCCGAGTTGCCGAACTGCGGCAGTCCGCCCTCGGCGGCCTTCGCGGACGGGGACAGCAGGACCCAGGCGACGAGCACGAACGTGCCGATGACCTCGGAGACCGTGTTCCACAGCGCGTTCGGCACGGTCGGCCCGGTGGCGAAGATGCCCAGGGTGTTCTGCGGTTCGTCGTGGGTGTCGAACTGCAGCTTGTAGGTCGCCCAGCAGAGCATCGCGCCGATGATCGCACCGGCCATCTGCCCGAGGACGTAGAACGGGACGTCACCCCACGGCGTCTTGCCCGCGATGGCGAGCCCGAACGTGAGGGCGGGGTTGAGGTGCGCACCGCTCGGGTTCGCGATGCTCGCACCCGCGAAGACCGCGAACGCCCAGCCGACGTTGACGAACAGGAACCCCGTGCTGTTGCCGAGCGTGTCTTTGAGCACCTGGTTCGCGACCACACCGGTGCCCAGGAGGATGAGGACCGCCGTCCCCAGCACCTCCCACACGAAGATCGAGCCTGCACCCACCGTCGGCCTCCTTCGTCTGCGGCCAGGAGGAGCGCACACCCGGAGGTCAGGCCGCGCTGCCCGCCTGCAACGTGCTCGGACGCTATTACCGGGCTGATCAGTTGTCCACGCGAGGTGGGTTCGCCGGGCCGTTTTCAGGCCGCGGGGACCCGGTGCGCTCGCCCGTGGGCGGAGGTCGGTGACTGCAGGTAACGTGATCCGCGAGTCGGCACAGGGGAGGCATCCGTCGTGGCCACGAACAAGGACGCAGCTGAAGCACCGCAGACCCCCGTCGCCCCTCCGGTCACCGGCGGGCTGGGACCCGCCGAACGCGAGGAGGCGTGGCAGCGCCTGGGGTCCGAGACGTTCGACGTCGTCGTGGTCGGCGGTGGCGTGGTCGGCGTCGGCGCGGCGCTGGACGCGGCCACGCGCGGCCTGCGGGTGGCCCTGGTGGAGGCCCGCGACCTGGCTTCGGGCACGTCGAGCCGGTCGTCCAAGCTCTTCCACGGTGGCCTGCGCTACCTGGAGCAGCTGGAGTTCGGCCTGGTCCGCGAGGCGCTGCGGGAGCGCGAGCTGATGCTGACCCGGATCGCGCCGCACCTGGTGAAGCCCGTCGCGTTCCTCTACCCGCTGACCAACCGGATCTGGGAACGCCCCTACACCGCGGCCGGCCTGTTCCTCTACGACACGATGGGCGGGGCCCGGTCCGTGCCGGGGCAGAAGCACCTCACCCGTGCGGGTGCCCAGCGGCTCGTGCCCGCGTTGAAGCGCGACGCGCTGATCGGCGGCATCCGCTACTACGACGCCCAAGCCGACGACGCCCGGCACACGATGATGGTCGGCCGCACCGCCGCGCACTACGGCGCCGTCGTGCGCACGTCGACCCAGGTGATCAGCTTCCTGCGGGAGGCGGACCGCGTGTCCGGCGTGCGGGTCCGCGACGTCGAGGACGGCCGTGAGGTCGACGTGCGGGCGCACGCGGTGATCAACGCGACCGGTGTGTGGACCGACGAGCTGCAACGGCTCTCGGGTTCGCGCGGCCGGTTCCGGGTGCGGGCGTCGAAGGGCGTGCACATCGTCGTCCCGCGCGACCGGATCGTGGCCGAGGCGGGCATGATCCTGCGCACCGAGAAGTCCGTGCTGTTCGTGATCCCGTGGCGCAACCACTGGATCGTCGGCACCACCGACACCGACTGGAACCTCGACCTCGCGCACCCCGCCGCGACCAAGCACGACATCGACTACATCCTCGAACACGTGAACTCCGTGCTCGCGACGCCGTTGACGCACGACGACATCGAGGGCGTCTACGCGGGTCTGCGCCCGTTGCTGGCCGGTGAGTCCGACTCGACGTCGAAGCTGTCGCGCGAGCACGCCGTGGCACGGGTCGCGCCCGGTCTGGTGGCGATCGCGGGCGGCAAGTACACGACGTACCGCGTGATGGGCGCCGACGCCGTGGACGCGGCGCAGGTCGACGTGCCGGGCCGCATTCAGCCGTCGATCACCGACAAGGTGCCGCTGGTGGGTGCCGACGGCTACCACGCCCTGGTCAACCAGGCCGACCAGCTCGCGGCCAGGCACGGCCTGCACCCGTACCGCGTCCGCCACCTGCTGGACCGCTACGGCTCGCTGGTGCACGAGGTCCTCGGCCTGGCCGCGGGCAACCCGGAGCTGCTCAAGCCGATCACCGCGGCCCCCGACTACCTCCAGGTCGAGGCCGTCTACGCGGCGTCGCACGAGGGCGCCCTGCACCTGGAGGACGTCCTGACCCGCCGCACCCGCATCTCCATCGAGTACGCGCACCGCGGCGTGGACTGCGCGGAGGCCGTGGCCCGCCTGGTGGCCCCGGTCCTCGGCTGGGACGACGACGCGGTGAAGCGCGAGGTCGAGGTCTACAACGCGCGGGTCGAGTCCGAGCGCACCTCGCAGACGAAGGCGGACGACCAAGCCGCGGACGCCGTTCGTGCCGCGGCTCCCGAGGCCCGTCCGCAGTTGACCGAACCCGTGAGCTGACGAGCCGGCCTCGGGCATGCTGGGCGGCATGCCCGGGGTCGATCGTCGAACGTTCCTGAAAGCCACTGCCGCCGCCGGTGCCGCTGGTGCCGCCGTCACCGGCACCGCGCACGCCACCACCGCACCCGTCTTCGAGCACGGCGTCGCCTCCGGTGACCCGCACCCGGACGGCGTGCTGCTGTGGACCCGCGTGGTCACCGACGGGCCGATCCGCTGGGAGGTGGCCCGCGACGCGTCGTTCACGCACGTCGTGACACGCGGCCGCACCCTCACCGGCGCCCACCGCGACCACACCGTGAAGGTCGAGGTCTCCGGCCTGCGCCCGGCCACCCGCTACTACTACCGCTTCACCGCCGCCGACGTGGTCTCCCCCGTCGGCCGCACCAAGACCGCTCCCCGCCCGTCCGCCGACTGCGGCTCGCTGACGTTCGGCGTCGTCTCCTGCGCGAACTGGATCGCCGGCCACTTCGGCGCCTACGGCTACCTCGCCACCCGTGACGACCTGGACGCCGTGATCCACCTCGGCGACTACGTCTACGAGTACTTCGAGCCCGGCGTCCGCGTCACCGAACCGCAGCACGAGTGCGAGACGCTCGACGACTACCGCACCCGCCACGCCCAGTACAAGACCGACCCGCACCTGCAGGCCCTGCACGCGGCGCACCCGGTCATCGCGACCTGGGACGACCACGAGTCGGCGGAAAATTCCTCGTCCATCGGCTCCCCTGTCCACGACCCGGCCACCGAGGGCCCCTGGGGCGCCCGCCTGGCCGCGGCCACGCAGGCCTACTTCGAGTGGATGCCGGTCCGCGAGGGCAAGCTGACCCGCCGCCTGCACTTCGGCCGCCTCGCCGACCTCACCATGCTCGACCTGCGCAGCTACCGCACCGACACGACCATCCTGGGCACCGCCCAGCGCGCCTGGTTCACGTCCGCGCTGACCGACGGCCGCGCCCGCTGGAAGCTCGTCGGCAACTCGGTGATGCTGGCCCCGCTGAAGATCCCGCCCCTGCCCGGCCTGCCGCCGACGAACACCGACCAGTGGGACGGCTTCCCCGCGGACCGCGAGGTCGTGCTGCGCGCCCTCGACCGCGCGGGCATGAAGAACGCCGTGTTCCTGACCGGCGACATCCACTCGTCGTGGGCGATCGACGTGCCGTTCGGCGAGGGCACGGTCGCCACGGAGTTCGTCTCGACCTCGGTGACCTCGGACAACTTCGACGAACGCATCGGCGTGCCGCCGCGTTCCGCGTCACTGCAGATCGAGGCCCAGTTCCGCGCCCTGAACCCGCACGTGAAGTTCGTGGAGCTCGACTCGCACGGCGCGCAGGTGCTGACCGTGACGCCGGAGCAGGTGCGGATGGACTGGCACTACCTCGCCGACAAGCGCGACCCGAACACGGCGGTGACTCTCGCGCACTCGTGGCGGACGCTGCACGACACCGCTCAGGTGGACCAGGTCCTCTGACGCGAACGGCGTCCGCAAGTACCACCAACCACGTGGTTGGTGGTACTTGCAGACGCCTTCACAGCTAGGCGAGGGCGGCCAGGGCCGTGTGGACCAGCACGCGCACCCCGACGAGCAGGGCCCGTTCGTCCAGGTCGAACGTCGGCTGGTGCAGGTCCCGCTGCTTCTCCACCCCGTTCCACACGCCGAGCCGCGCGAACGACCCGGGAACGTGCTCCAGGTACCAGCCGAAGTCCTCACCGCCGGAGGACTGCTCGGTGCCGGCCAGCGCGTCGTCGCCGAGTGCGGCCTCGATGCCGGCGCGCAGGATCTGCGTCGACTCCCGCTCGTTGACCACGGGCGGGACGCCGCGGCGGTGGTGCAGGTCGAACCCGACGCCGGTCGGCAGCAGCAGACCGGTCACCAGGTCCTTGACCAGCGGTTCCAGCTCGGCCCAGATGTCGCGGTCGCCGGTGCGCAGGGTGCCGCGCACCAGGCCGTCCTGCGGCACCGCGTTGGGCGCCTCACCGGCGTGGACGGCACCCCACACCAGCACGGTGCCGGAACGCGGGTCGACGCGGCGGGACAGCATCGTCGGCAGGCCGGTGATCACCGTGCCCAGCGCGTGCACCAGGTCGGCGGTCAGGTGCGGCCGCGACGTGTGGCCGCCCGGTGACGAAAGCCGCAGCTCCAGCAGGTCGGAGGCGGAGGTGATGGCGCCGATGCGCGTGCCGATGCGGCCGACCTGCAGGCGCGGGTCGCAGTGCAGGCCGAAGATCCGCTCCACACCGTCGAGGCCACCCGCGGCGAGCACGTCGAGCGCTCCGCCGGGCATGACCTCCTCGGCCGGCTGGAACACCAGCCGCACCCGTCCTGGCAGCTCGGTGGCGGAGGCCAGTGCCAGCGCAGCGCCCAGCAGGACCGTGGTGTGGGCGTCGTGACCGCACGCGTGCGACACACCGTCCACAGTGGACGAGAACGGCGAGCCGGTGTTCTCGTGCAACGGCAGGGCGTCCATGTCGGCGCGCAGGGCCACGATGCGGGGACCGCGGCCGATGTCGCAGATCAGGCCGGTGCCGCCGGGCAGCACGCGGGGCTTGAGGCCCACCTCGCGCAGCAGCTTCGCCACCAGCTCGGTGGTGTTGTACTCGCGCCGGGAGAGCTCGGGGTGGGCGTGGATGTGGCGGCGCCACGCGACGACGTCCGAGGCGTGTGCCTTCAGCCAGTCGTCGAGCCAGGCGGGGCCGCGGCCCTCTCCGAGATCATCCACAGGAGACATGCTCACCCCGGTGGGGTCGACGAGCATCTCAGGGGAGGAAGAAACCGCAGCGCCGGAAAGGCGGGAGTCCAGGACCGTCATGCGGCACCTCCGCTGGCCAGCAGGCGTTCCCGCTGCTGGGGGTCGGTGGCTGTCGCGATCGTCGTCCAGGCCATGGCGAGTGCTCCGTCGAGCATCGCGCGATCGGCCGATGCCGACGCACAGGCGGTCGCGAACTCTTGTTGGTGGTTCACCGCGTCTCCGCAGTCGATGGCAATGGTCGGGTGGATTGCGGGCAACACTCTGGTGACGTTGCCCATGTCGGTGCTTCCGATCTTCCTGCCCGCTTCCTCTTCTCGGGAGAGCGGCCGTCGCCCCAGCTCGGTGGCCGCGTGCCGGTAGGCATCGGCGAGCCACGGGTCGGGGGTCAGCTCGGCGTAGATCGGCGAGACCTGCACGACCTCATGGGTGCAGCCGGTCGCCAGCGCTCCGGCCCCGAAGCAGTCCCGGATCCGGTTCTCCAGGCGCTGCAACGATTCCAGGTTCTCCGCCCTCACATCGAACATCGCCGATGCGCGGGCGGGTATTACGTTCGGGACCGTGCCGCCGTTCGTCACGATGCCGGTCACCATCTGGCCGGGCTCGAGGTGCTGCCGCAGCAGGCTGATCGAGATCTGCGCGACGGTGACCGCGTCGGCGGCGTTGATGCCCAGGTGCGGGGCGGCGGCCGCGTGTGACGGCTTGCCGCTGTAGTGCACCTCCAGGTCGGTGATGGCGAGCGAACGCGCGGCGCACGACTCGTACGGCGCGGGGTGCACCATCATCGAGAACGAGACGTCGTCGAACACGCCCCGCTCCAGCATCAGCACCTTGCCGCCACCGACCTCCTCCGCGGGCGTCCCGATCACCTTCACGGTGACACCCAGGCGGTCGGCGACGTCACGCAGCGCAAGAGCGGTTCCCACCGAAGCGGCAGCGATGACGTTGTGCCCGCACGCGTGCCCGACCTCGGGCAACGCGTCGTACTCGGCGCACAGTCCCAGCACGAGCTCGCCGTCGCCGAACGTCGCGACGAACGCCGTGTCCAGGCCGGCGACACCGGACTCGACCTTGAAACCCTCGCGGGCCAGCAGGGAGGTGATCTTCTCCGCGCTGCGGTGCTCCTCGAACGCCAGCTCCGGTTCGGCGTGGATCGAGTGCGACAGGTCCACCAGCGCGTCGGAGTACCGCTCGACGGTCGAGCGTGTGCTGATCTTCAAGTCGGTACCCATTTGCCACCATCCTGCATCACCGCCCCCAGGACGCGACGCGCTGATGATGATCAACCGGCTGGCCGGTCGCAGCGCTGCGCCGAGCGGCGAGCGAGTTTCGGTCTGACCGATCAACGATGACGCAAATGGCCGAGAAGCACGCTTAACTTTGACTATTACGTCCCATCAGGTGGGACGCGGCGTCTCAGGCGAACACACCTCGAACGTCCTCGAGTCAGCCCTTCTTGGCCGCTCGCGCCTTCTTCCACGCCGCCCACCGCTTCTTGTTGCGGTAGTAGACGATCGTGAACAGCACCAGCGCGATGCCGCCGATCCACAGCTTCTGCTTGGTCTCCTGCCGCACCTCCGGGGACGGCTCCTGCGGCGAGTCGAGGGCCGGACCGGGGTTCGCCGTCGTCTGCGCCACCACCACCGCGGGGGCGTTCGCACCCTCGTCGGCGACCGATGTCCCGGCGATCCCGAAGACGCCCATCAGCGCGAACACGCAGGCCAGCAGCAACCTCGACATGCCCTGAACTCTACAACGAATACCACGATCGAAGGTCACCCAAACTAGTTACGCACTCACCCAGCGTCGGCCTGGAAGGCTTTCAGGATCTGCTCCGCGGCGAGTGTCGCGGTGAGTTCCCCGCTGCGGACCTTCTCCTCCAGGGAGGGTGCCGACGCGCGCACGGCCGGGCTCTCGCGCACCTGCCGCCACAGCGAGTCGCGGACCATCATCCAGGTCCAGTCGACCTGCTGGCGCCGCCGGCGTTCGTCCAGCTCCCCGACCTCGCTCAGGATCGTCCGGTGTTCCAGCACGCGGGACCACAGCTCGTCGAGACCGACCCCGGTGAGGCCGGAGCAGGTGAGCACGGGCGGGTGCCACACCGCGTCCGGCGCGCGCAGCAGCTTGAGCGCCCCCGCCAGCTCACGTGCGGCCTTGCGGGCGTCCAGCTCGTGCTCGCCGTCGGCCTTGTTGACCGCGATGACGTCCGCGAGCTCCAGGATGCCCTTCTTGATGCCCTGGAGCTGGTCGCCGGTGCGGGCGAGGGTGAGGAACAGCGAGCAGTCCGTCATGTTGGCGACGGCCACCTCGGACTGCCCGACGCCGACCGTCTCGACCAGCACCACGTCGAACCCGGCCGCCTCGACCAGCACGATCGTCTCGCGGGTGGCCTGGGCGACGCCGCCGAGCGTGCCGGAGGTCGGCGAGGGCCGGATGAACGCGTCCGGGCTCACCGACAACCGCGCCATCCGCGTCTTGTCGCCCAGGATGCTGCCGCCGGTGCGGGTGGACGACGGGTCGACGGCGAGCACCGCGACCCGGTGGCCCCGCTCGACCAGCATCGTGCCGAGTGCGTCGATGAACGTGGACTTGCCGACGCCGGGGACACCGGTGATGCCGACCCTGACCGCCGCGCCGGACTTCGGCAGCAGCTCGACGAGCAGCTCCTGGGCCTGCGCGCGGTGGTCGGCGCGGGTCGACTCGACCAGCGTGATGGCCCTGGCGAGCACGCTGCGGTTGCCGCCGAGCACGCCCTTCGCGTACTCGGCGACGTCGATCGCCCTAGCCATGGTGGCCGAGCTGGTCCGCGAGCTTGACCAGGAGGTCCTTGGCGGCGTCGGCGATGACGGTGCCGGGTGGGAAGATCGCTGCCGCTCCGGCCGCGTGCAGTTCGTCGAAGTCCTGTGGTGGGATGACGCCGCCGACGACGATCATGATGTCGGCGCGGTCGAGGTTGGCCAGTTCCTCGCGCAGCGCGGGCACCAGCGTGAGGTGCCCGGCGGCGAGGGAGGAGACGCCGACGATGTGCACGTCGGCCTCGACGGCTTGGCGGGCGACTTCGTCGGGTGTCTGGAACAGCGGGCCGACGTCGACGTCGAAGCCGAGGTCGGCGAACGCCGTGGCGATCACCTTCTGGCCGCGGTCGTGCCCGTCCTGGCCCATTTTGGCGACCAGGATGCGCGGCCGGCGGCCTTCCTGCCGCGCGAACGTGTCGACGACCTCGCGGCAGGCGTCCACGTTGGACACTGGGCCGACCTCCTGCCGGTAGACACCGGAAATGGTGCGGATCTGCGCGGAGTGCCGGCCCCACACCTTGCCCAGCGCCTCGGAGATCTCCCCGACGGTGGCTTTGGCGCGGGCGGCGTTGATCGCCAGCTCCAACAGGTTACCCCCACTGCCCGCCGCGTTCGTCAGCGCTTCGAGGGCACTGTCCACGGCGGACTGGTCGCGTTCTTCGCGGAGGCGGCGCAGTTTCTCCAGTTGCTGTGCGCGCACGCCGGCGTTGTCGACCTTGAGGACCTCGATCTGCTCGTCGCCGGTCACCGGGTACTTGTTGACGCCGATCACGGGTTGGCGGCCGGAGTCGATGCGCGCCTGCGTGCGGGCGGCGGCTTCCTCGATGCGCAGCTTGGGGATGCCCTCGTCGATCGCGCGGGCCATCCCGCCGGCCTTCTCGACCTCGCTGATGTGCCCCCACGCCTTCGCCGCCAGCTCGGCGGTCAGCCGTTCGACGTAGGCGCTGCCACCCCACGGGTCGATCACGCGCGTCGTGCCGGACTCCTGTTGCAGCAGCAGCTGCGTGTTGCGGGCGATGCGCGCGGAGAAGTCGGTGGGCAGTGCGAGCGCTTCGTCGAGTGCGTTGGTGTGCAACGACTGCGTGTGCCCCTGCGTCGCCGCCATGGCCTCGACGCAGGTGCGCGCGACGTTGTTGAACACGTCCTGCGCGGTCAGCGACCACCCGGATGTCTGGCAATGCGTGCGCAGGCTGAGCGACTTCTGGCTCTTCGGCTGGAACTCGTTGACCAGCTTCGCCCAGAGCAGGCGCGCGGCCCGCATTTTGGCGATCTCCATGAAGAAGTTCATGCCGATGGCCCAGAAGAAGCTCAGCCGCGGTGCGAACCTGTCGACGTCGAGCCCGGCTGCCTGGCCTGCGCGCAGGTACTCCACGCCGTCGGCGAGGGTGTAGGCGAGTTCCAGGTCGGCGGTCGCGCCCGCTTCCTGCATGTGGTAGCCGGAGATCGAGATGGAGTTGAACTTCGGCATGTGCTCGGAGGTGTGGCTGAAGATGTCGGAGATGATCCGCATCGACGGCTGGGGCGGGTAGATGTAGGTGTTGCGGACCATGAACTCCTTGAGGATGTCGTTCTGGATGGTCCCCGTGAGCTGCTCCGGCCGCACCCCCTGCTCCTGCGCGGCCACCACGAACAGCGCCAGGATCGGCAGCACCGCGCCGTTCATCGTCATCGACACCGACATCCGGTCGAGCGGGATGCCGTCGAACAGGGTGCGCATGTCGTAGATGGAGTCGATCGCGACACCGGCCATGCCGACGTCACCGGCGACCCGCGGGTGGTCCGAGTCGTACCCGCGGTGCGTGGCCAGGTCGAACGCGACCGACAAGCCTTTCTGCCCGGCCGCGAGGTTGCGCCGGTAGAAGGCGTTCGACTCCTCCGCCGTCGAGAACCCCGCGTACTGGCGCACGGTCCACGGCTGGTTGACATACATCGTCGGGTACGGGCCGCGCAGGAACGGCGCGACACCGGGATAGGTCCGCAGGAAGTCGAGACCGTCGAGGTCCTGCGGCCCGTACACCGGCTTGACCGCGATGCCCTCCGGCGTCTCCCACACGGGCAGATCGGTCTCGTACTTCGCCGACGGGAGCGAGCCGAGGTCGACGTCCGCGAAGTCGGGGATCATCGCTGCACTCCCAGGAGCTCGTAGGTGCTGTTCAGGATCTCCAGCGCCGGACAGCCCGCGTACACGCGGCCGTCGACGTCGGCATCGGTCTTCTTGCCGGCCAGGAGCACCCGCGTCGCGCCGGCTTTCCGCAGCGCTTCGACGGTGTCGACGGCCAGTTCGGCGTAGCTGGAGTCGCTGCCGCACACGACCGCGATCTTGGCGCCCGAGGCCGTGAACCTGTCCGCGACCTCGTCGGCGGTCTTCGTCGGGCCCGCGCTCGGGGTGGCGAAACCGCCGGCGTTGAAGAGGTTGGCGGCGAACGTGGCGCGTGCGGTGTGGGCGGCGACCGGGCCCAGGGTGGCGAGGAAGACCACGGGGCGTTCGGGCTGAGCGTCGGCGAGGTCGCGCAGCTCCTCGAAGGCCTGTGCATAACGCACCCGCGGCAGCCCGAAACTGTCAGACCCGCCTGAGATGATCGGGATGGGGGGTGCGTCCCCCCTGGGGGCCTGCGAGTCGGTATCGATTCCGAAGGGCGGGGCCGCGGACACCGGAGAGGCCGAGGCGGGCGCGGGTGCGTGGGGCGGGCGGACCACGGGCTTCTCGGCCAGGTCCGGGAACTCGCTGACCCCCGTGATCGGGTCGCTGCGGTCCGCCAGCCGTGCCGACCGCCGCGCCCACGTCCCCGCGATCCGCGAGGCGACCAGCGCAGAGGCACCCGGCAGCCCACCGGCCCGTTCGAGCTCCTGGAACCACGCCCACGCCGCCACGGCCAGCGACTCGGTCAGCTGCTCCACGTACCAGGACCCCGCCGCCGGGTCGATCACCGCGCCGAGGTGCGACTCCTCCAGCAGCAGGTTCTGCGTGTT
>NZ_JBEZBX010000031.1:0-31849 GCF_040647275.1 Lentzea sp. NPDC042327 | reverse complement strand
CTGCGTGAGCTGCGCGCCCACCCCGACCCGGATGTTCGGGAGGCGGCCCTGGCACTGGTCACAACCCGCGAGTAGGTTCCGCGCCCGTTCGGGCACGCCGGAGCGGTCAGCGTTCGCGCATCAGCGAGCTCGCGTCCGAAAGGCCGCGCAGCACGAGGCTGAGGGCGCGGGCGAGGTGCTCCCTGTGGTCCTCGAGTGCCTCCGGTGTGATGCCGCCGGCGGTGGCGGCCGCCACGTCGTCGGTCGCGGCCTTCAGCACCGCGCTCATGGCGGCGGCCTGGACGCGGACGGCAATCGAGTCGGCGGGGAGGGCCATGCGGTGGGCGAGGACTTCGGCGAGGGCGTCCTCGTCGCGTTCGCGGAGCATCAGGTACGCGGCGCGCAGGGCGGGTTCGTGGTGGGTGAGGCGGACGACCGCCAGGACCGCCTCCACGTCGTCGTCAGAGCCCGCGTCGAGGACGGGCTGGTAGGCGGTGCGGAGGTGGTCGATCAGGTCGAGCTCGGCCGGCCAGGCGCGCAGCACGGCGCAGAAGGCGTCCACGCTGCGGGTGAGGAGGGGCTCGACGCAGCTCTCCTTGTGCGGGAAGTGGCGCCAGAAGGTGCGTTCGGAGACGCCGGCGGCCCGGGCGATCTGCTCCCCGGAGGTGGCGGCGACGCCCTGCTCGGCGAACAGGCGCACGGCGTGGCGGGAGATCTCCAGGCGCTGGCGGCGGCGTTGCTCGCCGCTCACCGGCGGGCGGCCCCTGCGGGGTGCCCCGTTTTCCGCCACAACGTCCGCCATCGGGTGATTCAAGCACGTCAGAGGCTCGAAAGTTTAATGGCAGCTAGTGCCAATAAACGGTACGGTCGGGGTCATGAGCCTTGCTCCCGAACGCATTCAGCTGCCTTTGCCCAGGCCGAACGTGCTCGAACTCGCCCCGCTCTACTCGCTGCTGCGCAGAGAGGCCCCCATCGCCCCGGTCACCACACCGACCGGCGACCCCGCGTGGCTCGTGACCCGGTTCGAGGAGGTGCGCCTCCTGCTCGGTGACAAGCGCTTCGGCCGTTCCCACCCGCACCCCGAGCAGGCCTCGCGGATCACGACCGCGGCCGTGCTGGACGGGCCGACCGGCGAGTACGAGACCGAGGAGGCCGACCACGCGCGGATGCGGCGCCTGCTCACGCCCGCGTTCTCCGCCAAGCGCATGCGGATGCTGTCCGACCACATGGAACGGTTGATCGAGGGGTACCTCGACCGGCTGGAGGCGGAGCACGAGACCGCCGGGGTCGTCGACCTGCACCGCGGGCTGGCGTTCCCGTTGCCGGTGGCCATGATCTGCCGCCTGCTCGGCGTCCCGGAGGCCGACAGCGAGCTGTTCGCGTCGTTGTCCGAGCGCATGGCGGGCACGGCGATCGGCGAGGAGGCGCACCGGGCGCGCGAGGAGTTCTTCCGCTACATGATCGGGCTGATCGAGACCAAGCGACCGGACCTCGGTGAGGACGTGATCTCCGACCTGGTCCGCGCGCAGGGCGCCGACTCGGCGTTCGACTACGAGCAGATGGTGCGGCTGTGCGTCGGGCTGCTGTTCGCGGGCCACGAGACCACGGTCAACCGGATCGGGCTCGGCGTGCTGTTCCTCATGACCAACCGCGAGCACTGGGACGCGCTGGTCGCCGACCCGGACGGGCACGTCGACGCGGTGGTCGAGGAGATCATGCGGCTCGGCGCGCCCGGTGACCTGGGGCTGCTGCGGTACGCGCACGAGGACGTCGACATCGCCGGCGTGACGATCGAGCGCGGTGACGCGCTGATCCTGTCGATCAACGCCGCGAACCGGGACGACGGGGTGTACTCCGACGCGGAGGTGTTCAACCCCGACCGTCCGGAGAGGACGCACCTCGGGTTCGGGCACGGCGCGCACTTCTGCATCGGCGCGTCGCTGGCCAGGACCGAGCTGCGGGTCGTGTTCGCCGCGCTGGCCAAGCGGTTGCCGCGGATGCGGCTGGCCAAGGACGTGTCAGAGCTTGAAATCAGGGCCACGCTCACGGGTGGCGTGTCCGAACTGCCGGTGACGTGGAGGTCGGAATGAGGGTCAGCGTCGACCAGGGCAGGTGCGTCGGGGCCGGGCAGTGCGTGCTCGCCGCCGACGACGTGTTCGACCAGCGCGACGA
Source organism: Lentzea sp. NPDC042327 (assembly GCF_040647275.1). NCBI lineage: Bacteria > Bacillati > Actinomycetota > Actinomycetes > Pseudonocardiales > Pseudonocardiaceae > Lentzea > Lentzea sp. NPDC042327. The sequence goes on along the minus strand of NZ_JBEZBX010000031.1, from coordinate 29,698 downwards.
GGACGGGCTGGTGGACCTGCTGAACCCGAGCCCCGCGGAGGAACGCCGGGCCGACGTGCGGCACGCGGCCGAGGTGTGCCCGGCGTCCGCGATCAGCGTGGAGGACTGAGAACGGGTGCGGCGCGGTGCTTCCGACGCACCGCGCCGCGCCTCACTGCGCCATCAGCGGCTCGGTCAGCGGCGTGCCGTCCGCCCTGCCCACGAAGCAGTGGATGACGCGGCTGGAGTGCCGGTAGCCGTTCTGGGTCTTCACCTTCCACGACTCGGCGGTCGGGACCACCACCCAGTACCGCAGCGTCTTCTCCTTGTCCTGCCCGGTGACCTTGTTCGACAGGAACGTGCGGGTGCAGGCGGTGCCGCCGATCTTCGTCAGCTCCTCCACGCCGGGGTACGCCACGTCCTTCTCCATCTCGGAGTTGGCGAGCACGGTGTCGAGGACCTCGGTCGCGTGCTCTTTGTAGCAGCCGCCGCGCTGCTGCGGCTTGATCGGCGCGGCGTCCTTCGCGGGCGTCCAGGCCAGGCAGTCCTTCCTGAACGCCAGCAGGCTGTCGTCCTTGATGTCGCCGTCGATGCCCAGGGTCAGCACCGGTTGCATCGCCGCTGAGCTGGCGGGGCCGTCGCCCGTGTTGCCGGCACCCGTGTTGCCCAGGCTCGTGTTGCCCAGCCCCGTGTTGCCCAGGCCCGTGTTGCCCAGGCCCGTGTTGCCGAGCATCGGCTTGAAGACGGTGAAGTACAGCAGGACGAACACTCCGACGATGAACAACGGCGTCAGCGTCGCCGACAGGTACATGCCGACCGAGCGGCGCTTGCGCGGCGGCACGAGGACCTCGACCGGTGGGGCCGCGGTGAACGGTGGTGGCGTGGTGAACGGTGGCGGCGTGGTGACCGGGCCGCTGTGGAACGCGGGAGGCCTGGGCGCTGGCATCGGCCCCGACACCGGTTCGAAGCGTTCCGTCAGGTCCGGCTGCACGAGCGCGCGGGTGATCAGCCGGCGGGCCTGCCCGGTGCCGAGGCGGCGCTGCGGGTCGGGCTCCATCAGGCCGGTGATCAGCTCGCCCAGCGGTCCGCTGACCCGCGGCACCGGACGTTCGCTCATCACCGCGAGGATCGTCGCCGAGGTCGTCGGGCGGTCGAACGCGCCGCGGCCCTCGACCGCGTAGAACAGCGTGGCGCCCAGCGCCCACAGGTCCCACGCCGGCGAGGCCTCCCCGCCCGCCAGGCGTTCCGGTGACATGTAGGCGGGCGAGCCGATCAGCGTCCCGGTGGCGGTGAGCCGCGGGTCGTCGAGCGACTGCGCGATGCCGAAGTCGGTGAGCTTCGCCGTGCCCCTGCCGGGCACCATGACGTTGCCCGGCTTGACGTCGCGGTGCACGATGCCCTGCTCGTGCGCGGCCTCCAGCGCGTCCAGCAGCTGGCCGGCGAGCGTGGCGGCCTCCCTCACGCCGAGCGGGCCGTCGCGGTCGACGCACGCGTCCAGGGTGGGAGCGTTGATCAGCTCCATCACGATGAACGTCTGGTCGTCCTCGGAGATCAGGTCGAAGACGGTCACCACGGCGGGTTCGGACAGCCGGCTCGCGATGCGCGCCTCGCGCAGCACCCGTTCCTGGTAGACGGCCCGCTCGTGGGCGGGCACGGTGCCGGGCAGCAGCAGCTCCTTGACCGCGACCTCCCGGCCCAGGACCGAGTCCTCGCCGAGCCACACGGCACCCATGCCGCCCCGCCCCAGCTCGCGGATCAGCCGGTAGCGCCCGTTGCCCACCTCACGCATGCGGGAAGTCTCGCAAGCCGATCACCCGGTCCGGTGAACGGGGGCACGATGACGTACACCGATGGCGTTGTCCGACGGGCGCGACCGGCGCCCTTCGCGCGTAGCGTCGCCCGACGTGAGACGACTGACGAAGCTGTTCGCCACGAGCGTGCTGCTGACCGCACTGGTGCCCCTCGCACCGCCGGCATCAGCGGGCCAGACCGGGTGCACGACCGTCCAGGTCACCGCTCCCGGCGGTGCGGCGGTCGAGGGCGTTGCCGCGACCCGCAGGCCCGGTGGGACCGTCGAGTTCCCGCAGACGCCGCTGTCGGCGCCGCCGCCCGTCCACGACGTGCCCGCGTACTGCGAGGTCACCGTGACGCTCACGCACGACGGCACCGACCACGTGAAGGTCGTCGTGGCACTGCCCGAGACCGGCTGGACGGGCCGGTTGCAGGGCGTGGGCGGTGGCGCCTACGCCGCCGGTGACTTCGGCGCGCCGTTCGTGCAGGCCGTGAAGGACGGCTATGCCGCCGTGTCCACCGACGCGGGCGTGCGCGACGGGCTCGACACCGGCTGGGCGCTCAGGAACGGCCAGGTCGACCGGACGCTGCTGACCAACTTCGCGTCGCGCTCGGTGCACGAGTCCGCGGTCGTCGGGAAGTCCGTGGTGCGCGAGCACTACCGGCGCCCGGTCAGCTACTCGTACTGGAACGGCTGCTCGACCGGCGGCCGCCAAGGCTACGCCGAGGCGCAGCGCCACCCCGGCGACTTCGACGGCATCGTCGCCAACGCACCGGCCGTCAACTGGGCGCAGTTCGCCGTCGCGACGCTGTGGCCGCAGGTCGTGCAGAACCAGGACGGCCACGTCGTCGGCAACTGCGTGCTGAACGAGTTCCGCAAGGCCGCGATCGAGGCGTGCGACGCGAACGACCGCGTCACCGACGGCATCGTCGACCGGCCCGACCGCTGCGGCTACGACCCGCGGCGCCTGGTGGGCAGGACGGTCCTGTGCGACGGCCGGGAGGTCACGGTCACCAGGGCCGACGCCGACGTGATGCGGAAGGTGTGGGACGGCCCGACCGACGAACGCGGCCGCAACCTGTGGGCCGGTCTGCCCAAGGGCGCCGACCCGCTGTGGCTCGCCGGCACGCTGCCCGGCGCGTCCGGTCCCGGGTTCCCGGTGGCGGTGCTGTGGGTGCAGAGCTTCCTGCTCAAGCAGCCCGGTTCCGACACCTCGAAGCTGACCTACCAGCAGTACCGCGACCTGTTCCGCCAGTCGGTGCGCGAGTACGACGCCGTCATCGGCACCTCGGACCCGGACCTGTCGGCGTTCCGGCGCGCCGGCGGCAAGCTGCTGACGCTCGTGGGCACCAACGACCAGCTGATCCCGCCCGGCGGCACGCTCGCGTACCGCGAGCAGGTGGAGCGCACGACGGCCCGTGTCGACGACTTCTACCGCCTGTTCCTGGCCCCCGGCGTCGACCACTGCGCCGGCGGCCCCGGCGCCGCGCCCACGAACCAGCTCGGCGCACTCGTCGACTGGGTGGAGCACGGCAAGGCCCCGGCGACGCTCGCCGCCACAGCCCCCGACGGCGCGACCCGCGACCTCTGCCCGTACCCGCGGGTGTCGCGGTACGTCCACGGCGACCCGAAGGCGGCGTCGAGCTACCGCTGCACCCGCTAGCACCTGCCCGCCCCTCGTTTGCCCGCCGCATCTGCGAGTACCGCCAACTCTTGATCGAATCGCCGCTGACTACCACCCACATGGTCGCCATGCACCGAACCAGGCCCTGCACGCGCAGAGGGCCGGAGGCGCAGTTGGCAGTAGAGAAGTGCCTGTTGAGGTTGAGTTGGTGGTACTTGCAGATGCGGGCAGAGGCAGGAGGTGAGGGCGGCAACGGGTGGGCTTTGGGGAATCTGCGGGACAACGCGGAGCGGGGACCCGTTCCGTCAGGTGCGCTGCAACGCCTTCGGGTACAGCCAGCTGCCGGGCGTGTCCTCGGCCGGGTTCGTGTAGTAGTCGCGCACCGCCGCGATGTACTCCGGCACGCTGATCGCCCCGTCACCGTCGGTGTCGAGGTGCGCGAACGCCACCCCGCACTCGTCGTCACCGAGCCCGCGCGCCTTGAGCAGCACGGTGAACTCGTCCACGTCGACCCGCCCGTCACCGTCGGTGTCCGCGAGGGCCAGCAACTCCTGCACCACCTCCAGGAAGTCCGCCTCGATCGGCCCTCCGGTCACGAACATCTCGATCATCGCCTCCCGGTACTCCTCCGGCGAGACCTGCCCATCCCGGTCGGCGTCGCAGTGCACGGCCAGCATCTCCCAGAACCGGTCGTGCGCCTCCACCAGCTCCCGCCCGCGCTCCGACCCCGCCGGCTCCCCGAACGCCCGCAACAACCGCTCCGCCAGCGCGTAGACGTCGGCGAGCTCGATGACACCGTTGCCGTTCACGTCGTAGTGGGCGAACGTCGCGTCGATCCTGTGCTGCAACACCTGCTTCATGTCCGGCACTGTGTTCATGCGACCCCCTGGCGCGCAACGCAGGTCGCCCAGCCGGGTGGAGTTGTTCCACCGCTCCGGGTGATTGCGGGTTCAACGGCATCGGAGCGCGCGAGCGTGAACGTGATCTGCACGCCCTCACCTGGCCCTGGCCGGCAGGAACGTGCGGACGTCGAGCGGTGCGAGCCACCGCCGCCAGCGCGGCACGCCGGTGCGCATCCGCTTCCTGGCCTCGCGCACGTCCGCCCAGTACGCGTCCACGGCCGCCTGGTCCGGCTGTCCCGGCCCGAACACGTGGGCGTCGGCCCGCACCGCCAGGCCGCCCAGGTCGAACCCGGCCAGCAGGGTGGCCTCCTGGCGCCGGGTCAGGCCGCGCGGCACCCGTGCCCCGAGGTCGCGGGCGTGGTCCACGAGCTCGTGCCAGCCCGTGGCGAACCGGTTCGCGGTGCTGCCGCGCGTCTGGCGGCGGTGGCGGCGCACGGCCTTGCCCCCGACGACGAGACCGACCACCGCGGCGATCGGCAGCAGCACGGAGGCGGCGTCGGCCAGCAGGCCGGCGAGCCAGCCCGGCAGCCAGGACCCGCCGGGGTCGCCGATGCCGACGCCGCTCGCGTCGGTGCGGCTCGCGTCGACCAGCGAGCTGGGCATCTTCACCGTGTTCGGCGGCGGCACCACCGCGGCGTCGGTGTTCTCGATCTCCTGCGGCGGCTGGTGGTCCGGCTTCTTCGAGCGGTCCGGCATGAACTCGGTGTTCGGGACGACCGCCCACGTGCCGTCCGCGAGGTGCAGCTCCACCCACGCCTGCACGTTCTCGCCGCGCACCACACCGCCGCTGCCCGGCACCGCGCCCAGCACGACCCGTGCGGGCATGCCGATCTCGTTCGCCACCAACGCGTACGCGGCGGCGTACTGCTCATCGTTGCCCGCCGGGCGCTTGGCGTTGAAGAACGCCGTGAGCCGGCCCGCGCTGTGCCCCGGCAGGTACTCGGTCTCGCCTGGACCGCCGTCGGTGTAGGCGCCGTTGTCGCGCAGGTACGCGGCGGCCGCCTTCAGCCGTTCGGCGGTCGTCGTCGCGCCACCGGTCCACTTGGCGACCTTGCCGCGCACGAAAGCCAGCTCGGAGGTGCGCACCGACGGCCGTCCGAACGGTTGGGCGTCGTCCGGGATGCCCGCTGTGGTCAGGACCGTGCGCAGCGAGTAGGTGTCCCCCTCGCGCAACCGGTCGGCGACGATGCCGGACGCGGTCGCGAGGTTGTAGCGCAGGTTCTCGGTGTGACCGGCCCTGCGCTCACCGCTGAAGGCGATCTCCCGTGCGCGTCCGGCCGTCGGCAGCCACGCGTTCAGCTCGTCCGCCGTCGCGTAGGCGGCCTCGATCCGGATGGTCACGTCGGACTCGGTTCCGGTCCCGGTGGCCGGGATGCGCACACCGATGCGTTGGAAGTTGTTGCGCTGCACCGGGTCCACCGCACCGGCCGGGTCGTTCGTCGCGCCCCACACCCGGCCGTCGTACCCGTCGAGGGTGGCGATCCGGACGCGTTCGCCCTCCGGCAGCCCCCGCACGGTGAACAGCGTCTGGTCCCAGAGCTGGTTGGCGTCCTTCGTGTGCTTGCGGTAGCCGACCAGCGGGCTCGCGTAGGCGCCGATCTCGAACGGCGGCTCCACGTACTTGCGCAGCACCACCCGGTGGGCGCTGCCGGTGCCGGGCAGCACCGGCGACACCACCAGCGCGAACCCGGCCGCGACGCCGACGAGCGCCACGGCGGTCACCGCGCGCACCCGGCGCATCCCACCGGCACGCACACCGGTGCGGTGCCGGGCCGCGCGCACCGCGAGCCAGCCTGCCGCGACCGCGGCGAACACCGCGCCGAGCACCCCGGCCGCCTCACCGGTGCCGAGCAGGACCACCGCGGCGAGCACGGCGAGCGGCGCGCCGATCGGTGCCCCGCTGAGCGGCACGCGGCGGGCCAGCGTGAAGCCTCCCGACCCGCACAGCAGGCCGAGGATGTACGGGATCACCAGCAGCGGACCTGCGCCGTCGACCGGCGGCAGCGTGGTGAGCAGCTGCTTCCAGCCGTGCACGCCGAGGTCGAGCAGACCGGCGAGGACGTCGGGTGTCGGCAGTCCCCCGTCCTCGCGCAGCGCCACGACACCGCCGAGGAGGAAGAACACCGCGACCGTCATGGCGGCGACGGCGATCATCGGCCGGCGCAGCACCGACGCGACGTGCCCGGCCAGGACGCCGAGCAGGAGGCCGGTGCCGCCGGCGAGCAGGAAGCCCCAGCCGGTGTAGGTGGTGCGGAACCCCAGCAGCGCGACGACGAACAACGCGCACAGGAAGGCGGCGTCGACGAGGTCGTCGCGGCGGGGCACGAGTCCGGTCACTGCAGGGTCCCTCCCGCCAGCAGCACCGGCAGGTCGCCCAGCCGGCGCAGGGTGAGCACGGTGAACGCGGTGCTCGCCGACCGCGCGGTGCGCTGCCGCGGGTCCACCCGCAGCACGACCTTGCGCACCTCGGCCGGGAACGCGGTCGCGACGGCGCGCAGGTCGCCGTAGCCGTGCCGCGCGCCGGTGACGAGCACGAGCAGCGTGGCGTCGGGAGCCGCGGCCGCCGCACGGGCGGTCACCTCGGCGAGCGACGGGCCGCCCAGCTCTGCGCGGGCGAACACGTCCAGCACGTGCTGGGCCCGGCCGGAGAGGTGCCCGGAGGCGACCACGCTGGTGTCGATCCCGTCCGCCACCGCGCGCTGCACCACCGACGCACCGGCGGACAGGGCCGTCTCGAACACCGAAGGGTCCGGATAGGACTGTTCGGCGCCGTCGACGACCACCACGACGTGCGCGCGCCGGGAGTCGAGGTACTGCCGCACCAGGAACCGTCCGTCCTGAGTGGACGCGGCGAGCTTCGCCGTGGAGCGCCAGTGGATGTGCCGCCGGTCGTCGCCCGGCGCGTACTCGCGCAGCGCGTGGAACGCGAGGTCGCTCATCGAGACGTCGTTGGTGGTGCAGCCCTCCAGGTCGCGCAGCAACCCGGTGCCCAGCGGCGCCAGCGGCACGGTCAGCGGGTGCACGAACAGCTCGACGACCTCGGTCATCGCGACCGTCCGCCGCACCAGGCCGAGCGGGTCGCCCCTGACCGTGGTGGCCGGTCCGACCGCGATCACCCCGCGCCGCAGCCCGGCGACCTCCACCTCGCGGCCGCTGTCGAAGACCTCGACCCGGTCCCGGCCGATCGGCAGCTCCACCTCGGGCGCGAACAGCGTCCTGCGGCCGTGGTGCTCGACCTCGACCGCGCAGCGCGTCGACTCGTCGGGCCGCAGGCGGCGCTTGGCGACGGACACGTCGACCCGCACCGCGCCGCGGCCCAGCGTCAGCCCGCACGCCAGCGCCAGCAGCACCAGCCCGGTGGCGCCGAGCAGCACGAGCTCGTCCCAGCCGAGCACGGCGCCGAGCACCCACCCCACCGCCGACGCGACCGCGAGCAACCGGCCCGCCGGCGAGACCACCTCCAGCAGCCGCACCACCTCAGGCCCCCCGGCGCACGGGCGGCTCGACGTCCGCGAACAGCGAGTCGACCACCTTCTCCACGGTGGCGCCGTCGAACTGCGCCTCCGGGTGCAGCAGGATCCGGTGGCCCAGCACGGGGTGCGCGAGCTGCTGGACGTCGTCCGGCACGACGTGACCGCGCCCCTGGGCGAGCGCCCACGTCTTGGCGCACCGCACGTACGCGAGACACCCGCGCACCGACACGCCGAGCCGCACCGCGGGGTGCGACCGCGACGCCTCGGCGATCCGGCTGACGTACCCGAGCACCGCCGGGTCGACGTGCACCTGGTCGGCCAGCGCGGTCAGCTGCGCCACCGCGCTCGCCGCGATGGCCGGCGGCACGGTCGCCGACCGGTCCCGCGTCGCCGCGTCGGCCAGCAGCGCCACGGTGGCGTTGTGGTCCGGGTAGCCGATGCTGGTCTTCATCAGGAACCGGTCGAGCTGCGCCTCCGGCAACCGGTAGGTGCCGGCCTGCTCGATCGGGTTCTGCGTGGCGATCACCATGAACGGCGACCCCACCGGGTGCGTCTCGCCGTCGACGGTGATCCGGCCCTCCTCCATCACCTCCAGCAGCGCCGACTGCGTCTTCGGCGAGGCCCGGTTGATCTCGTCGGCGAGCACGATCGAGCCGAAGATCGGCCCGGGGTGGAACCGGAACACACCGCGCTGCTGGTCGTAGATCTGCACACCGGTGACGTCCGACGGCAGCAGGTCCGGCGTGAACTGGATGCGGGCGCTGGTGCCCTGCACCGTGTTCGCCAGCGCCTTCGCCAGCGATGTCTTGCCCGTGCCGGGGTAGTCCTCCAGCAGCAGGTGGCCGTCGGAGAGCAACGCGGTGAGCGCCAGGCGGATCACGTGCTCCTTGCCGGAAATGGCCCGCGAGATGTTCAGCACCATTTGCTCGAAGGTCTGCGCGAACAGCCGAGCCTGTTCAGGGGTCACGGTCATGGTATTTCCTTCACTGTTCACCAACGGAATGATCCCTGGACGCCACCACAGGTCACGTAGACCTGTTCGCCCGGATATCCGTAGTAGTTCCTCGTCTGCCGGCGCTCGTTGGGGCCGAAGTTCTCGTTCACGAATCCGACCGGGCCGTGGTCGCTGTTGAACGTGCACGTCACGCTGCTGCTGAAATTCGCGGTCTGCACGACGACGTACGCACACGCCGAAGAAGTGCAGACACCTGATCCGTTGCACCCGCCCGCACCGCAGGCGGCTCCCTTCGACACCGTCACGGTGGGTGGCGGCGGAGGCGGTGGGGTGGCCTGCTGCCGGGACTGGCTCAGCGTCGGCCGGCCCGCGTCGGACACCGTCGCCGTCACGGTCACGTTCTGCGAGTAGCCGACGTCCTGGCTGCCCGACCAGCTCCACCCGCCGACACCGGTGGTGAAGGTCTGGTCGAAGCCGCGGCTCGTCGTCACGCGCACGGTCGCGGGCTTGCCGTTCGGGTTCACCGAGACGGAGAAGTTGATGACCGTGTTGTTGTTCGAGGTGTTGAGCGCGAGGTCGCGCATCGGCCCGTAGGTGGTCACGCCCGCGGTGGCCGCGCTGTTGCACGGGTTGCCCGCGTACGCACCGCCACCACTGCCGTTACACGCCTGGAGGCTGATCGTGACCGGCTGCCCGTTCGGCAGTCCGTTGATCGTCTGCGTCGCGCCGGCCTGCCCGCCGACCGGGTAGGTCCAGGTGCCGCACGAGCCGCCGAACCAGGTGCAGCTCACGGTGTTCGACCTGCCGTGCGAGGCGCCGACGTCGAACCGCAGCGCCGCCTGCCCGTCCACGCCGGTGGGTGCCGCGGTGAACCCGGTGATCGGGTCCGGGGTCGCGGTCGCCTCCATCTGCGCGGGCGCGCTGGCCGGCGAGGTGTGCCCGGCCGGTTCGGCCTCGGCGGCGGCGTTCGCGGCGACGACGGTGTAGCTGTAGATCGTGCCGTCGTTCTGCAGGCCGTCGTCCAGGCACGTGGTGGCGGTGACCTTCGAGCACACCGTCTTGGTGCCGCCGCCGGTGCGGGTCAGCGTGTAGGTCGTGGGGCCGGGGCCGTTCGCACCGACCGCGCCCCACGACACGGTGACCGCGCGGGTCTGGGCGTTCGCGGCGTTCGTCGCGGTGAACGCCGGCGCCGCCGGGGCGTCCGGGGCACCGGCCGACTGGCCCTCGACGGTGACCGCGGGGCCGGGGCCCTGCGAGTTGACCGCGATCACCGTGAACACGGTCTGCGCGTCGTTGTCGAGGCCGGTGGCCGTCACGCTCGTCGCACCGCCGGGTGCCGTCGTGCGGCCACCGCCGGACCAGCTGATCTCGTGCCGCAGCACGGGCGTGCCCTCGTTGGCGGCCGCGGCCCAGCTCAGCTTCAGCGTGCCGTCCCGCGGCTCGGACGTGCTGAGCCCGGTGACGGCGCCGGGCACCGTGTTCGGCTGGGCCGGCGCGGACGAGCCGCTCGGCTTGCCCCACCCGACGAGGTTGTGCGCCCGGACGGTGAACGTGTACTCCGTGCCGTTGGACAACCCGGTGATCGTGCACGGCGACGCCGGGCACACCTGCTTGCCGCGGCCGTGGTCGACCTCGTAGGAGTCGATCGGCGCGCCGTTGCCCGAGGGCGTGCTCCACGACAGTTCGACGACCTTGCTCAGCACCGTGCGACCGGTCACCGGGGTGCCGGGAGCGTCGGGCACGCCGAGCACGTTCAGCCTGATCCGGCCGGTGACCCTGCGGTCCTCCCGGCCGGTGTCGGCCACGTCGGTCACGACGACGTTGAACTCCATTGCGCCGTGCGCGTCGCCGTTCGGGGTGATGCGCACGGTCGAGCCCTCGTTGCTCACGTTCGCCCCGGCACCGTTGACCTGGGTGACCGCGACGACGGAGATCTTCGGATCGCGCAGCTGCGAGCGCACGTAGGAGACGAGGTCGACGGTCGCCGTGTCGCCCGCCTTCACGCCGTCCACCGTCACCGGTGCGATGGCGGGCGGCAGTGCGGCGGCGACCTCCACCACGAGCTTGCCCTTCGGCCCGTCGCCCGCGCCGACCTCGATCGTGCCGGTCGAGCCCGGCTTCGCGCCGCCGGCCGCGGTGACGGTCAGCGTGCGTTCGCCGGAACCCTCCAGCGACACGCCGTCCGGCTGTTCGAGCCAGCTCGCCCGGTACCGGACGTCCCCGAGCCTCGACCGGTCGGCGACCCACACGTGGCACACGGACGTGACGTCGACCTTCACCGGAAGGCCTCCCTCGACGACCGCGAGCGCCGAGGACGGGCACCGCAGCACCGGCGTGTCGGGGCCGACCTGCACCGGCACCGTGATCAGGGCGAACTTGCCCTCGGGGTCGGTGAGCGAGCTGCCGTCGGTGACCTGGAACGTGACCGCGGCCGGTCCGGTGTAGCCGTCGCGCGCGGTGAGGACGAGCCCGGTGTCGCCCTCGTTGCGCACCGCCAGCCCGGTCGAGGGCGCGGCGGTGACCCGGTCGACCGTCGTGAGCTTGGGCTGCTTGCCCGACGGGACCTCGACGTAGTCCTCGACCTGCACGGTCACGGAACCGTCCGCGGGCACGGAGATCAGCTTGTCCGGGATGGCGCGCGGGGCGCCGGTGCCCTTCGACGGCACGTGGACCAGCCCCGCCGCCGTGGCTCCGGAAGCGTCCCTGACCTCGTAGACGAGGGTGCGCGGGTGGTCGCCGACCGGCACGGTCGCCTTGAGCCCGGAGACCTCGGCCCGCTCGTGGAAGACCTTGGTGACCTCCAGCTCGCCGGCCGGCCCGTCGGGGTCGGCGACCGCGCCGGCGAGGTCCACCTCGACCGTGCTGTCGCCCTTGCTCACCAGCGGGAACAGCTCGCCGGCGACCGGCGGGACCTGGAAGCCCTCCCGGCTGCGGACGGTGAGCGTGGCGACCGAGGGCTGGCCGAGTCCGTTGGTGACGGCGTAGGCGATCACCAGCGGCTTGCCGGTGAGGTCCGGCGCGGTCAGCTCGATGCGGCCGTCGGTGGCCTTCACGTCACCGGGCAGCGACGGGTTGCGCGCCTCCAGCGGTTCGACGGTCACCGTGTCGCCGGGTGCCCGCACGTCGTTGGCGAGCACGTCGACGGCCAGGCGCGCACCGGGTGCGGCGGTCACGACGTCGTCCACCGCGACCGGTGGCTGCGGGTCTCCCGGCGGCACCACGGCGACGCGGACCAGCGACTCGCCGGTGCGGCCGTAGGAGTCGGTGACGACGAACCCGAACGTGTCGGTCCCGTTCGAGGTCGGGAACGCCTCGTAGGTCAGCGAGGTGCCGGCGATCCCGACGACGCGGCCGATCGCCGGTGCGGACGCGATGCCGGTGACCGCGACCGAGTCGCCGTCGGGGTCAGCACCGCTCGACGGCACGGTGACCGTCACCCGGTCGCCGGCGACGACCCGCACCTCGACGGGTTCCGGTGCCGGCGGCTGGTTCGGGTTGGCGGGCGTCGGCGCCGGGTTCACGGTCACGTGCGCGTGGCCGACGGCCTGGTCGCCGTCCGGGTTCTGCACCACGTAGGAGACGTCGGCGACGAACGGGGTGTCGAGCCGGTCCGGTGCCACGTAGCGGACCACGTCGCCCGCGACGTAAGCGGTGCCCGCGTCCTGGCGGCCGTCCCGCGTGGTGACGGTCAGGCGCCCGGTGCCCGGCGCGCCCTGCACGTTGGACTGCAGCGTCAGCGGGGCACCGGCCGGTGAGATGTCGTTGTCCAGCACCGGGATCGTCGCCGAGTCACCGGCGCGGGCCGCCGCCCGGTCGTCCTTGGGCACCGGGGTGTCGTCCGCGGGCGGCGGCAGCTGGGTGACGGTGACCTCGCCGGTCACCGGGCCGGTCACGCCGTCGGTCACGGTGTAGCGCACGACCTGCGGGTTGCGGTCGAGGGTGGGCGCGGTCGCGTTGATCCGCAGCCAGCGGCCCTTGACGACGGCGACCTCGAGCTGACCGGAGGTGCTCTCGGCGTGCTGCACGCCCAGCAGCGACCCCGCCGGGCTGAAGTCGTTGGCCAGCACGTCGGCGACGACGGGTTCCTGACCGCGCACCACCGCGTTGTCCGGCATGGCGACCGGAGGCAGCGGGGAGGCGGGTGCGGCGGCGACGTCGATGCGGATGGCGCCCTTGGCGAACGGCGCGTTGCCGAACGCCGCGGTGTAGTCCAGCGGGAAGGTGCCCGGCTTCGTCGCGGTCAGCGTGACCAGGCCGGTCTTCGTGTCGGTGGTGACCGTCGCGCCCGCGATCGGTGCCACGTCGGCGGCGAGCCGCAGCTCGGCGGCGGGGTCGACCGGGTCGGCGCCGGGCAGGTCGTTCTCCAGCGGGCGCACCAGGACCGGTGTGCCGACCTGGCCCCGTGCGACGTCCGGGCGCGCGACCGGGGGCAGGGCGGCCGGTGCGGCGGCGTCGAGCACCCGCACGCGTTCCGCTCCCGCGACGGCGTTCGCGATGCCGTCGGTGACCCGGTAGTCGACCGCCTGCTGACCGGCCTGGACCGGTGCCGCGTACTCGACGAACCCGGTGTTGGTCGTGGTCGCGACACCCGCCTTGGCCGCGGCCTCGGTCAGCACGACCGGGTCGCCGTCGAAGTCGCGCCAGTCCGCGAGCACCGGCAGCGTCAACCGGCCACCGGAGGCGACCGACCACTCGTGCGGCACGGCGCCCTTGCGCACGGCGGGCGCCTCGTTCTGCGTCGCGGTGCGCACCTGCACGGTGACGGCGGCCGTGGCGTTGAGGCCCTTGCCGTCGTCGACGGTGTACTTGAAGTGCGCGTCCTGGGCCTGCTCCGGCAGCGTCACCTCGACGGTCTGCCCGTCCGGGGCGATCGCGAGCGCCACGTCCTTGCGGTCGAGGTCGCTCACGGCCGTGACGGACAGGATGTTGCCCGCGGGGTCGGAGTCGTTGTCGAGCACGTGCAGCACCGTGGTGCGGCCGGGCCGTGCGCCGAGGGTGTCGTCGGAGGCCTTCGGCGGCTTGTCCTTGGCGGACTCGGTGGTGTTCTCGTTCTTGTCCTTGTCGCTGGGGTTCTGCTGGGGCGGCGGCTTCACCGCCTGCCAGTCGTCGACCTTGCGCTGGGTGCTCAGGTCCCACACCGCGCCGGTCGCGACGTCGTTCAGCACGATCGCCTTGCGGTTCACCCGGAACACCGGCTGCACCAGCGCCTTCGCGTCCCGGATGTTGCCCGGTGCGGCCTTCTGGCCGCCGCAGGAGCGGAAGTAGCCGCCGGACGCGCCGGCCCACGCGGCGTGCACGCAGTCGCCGAGCCGCACCGGTTCGGCCGGGGCACCGTCCACGCCCTCGTGCAGCACCACCGCGCCGTCGCCGTCCAGGTCGAACGCCGTCAGCTCGGTCCGGCCGGCCACGACGACCGCGGCCGCCTCCGGCCCGGCGTGCTGCAGCACGGACTCGCGCCCGGCCCGCGCGGTGCGGCCGCCGGGCAGGAAGAGGGTGCCGGACTCCGCGTCGAGCACGACGGCGTCGGGGCCGACGGCGGTGATCGCCGGTGCCTTGAGGGCGGTGGGGAGCTTGCCGTACTCGGGTTCGCCGAAGCCGGTCCCGGCCGGGGTCACCCGCACCGTGCGGCCGTTGGCGGACACGGCGTGCACCGCACCGTCCAGCCCGACCGCCAGCGCGGCGGTGTCGGCGGCGTCCAGGCCGGCGAGCGGCGGGGTCTCCTGGCTCACCTGGTCGAGCGCGCTCACGCCGGCGGCGACGTCGACTCGGGTCGCCCAGACCTTGCCCGCGGCGGGGTCGAGCACGGCGAGCGTGCCCCCCGCGAGCGCCACCTGGCCGCCGCTGGGCAACGCCAGCCCGTGGTCACCCAGCGTCACCGAGCGGGCGACGTCGACCGGGTACAGCTTGCCGCCTGCCCGGTCCCGCGCGACCACCGCGGAGGCGTCCTGGACGACGTCTAGCTGATAGCTCTGCCGTGCCCCGCCGGGCGGGTTGAACGCGGCGTCGAGCGCTCCGACCGGTTTGTTGAGCCGGCCGAACAAACCGTCGCGGTCACTGGTGACCCAGACACCGCCGTCGTCGAGGTCGACCTGGCGGACCGGATTTCCGGTGGACGTGAACGCGTAGGCAACGAGTGAGGCGGCCGCGAGAACGAGCACCGTTCCGGACGCGAGCGTGGTCCGGTGCTTTCGGAAGAATCCCACTGTTCCCCTCGTTTGCGGTCGCGGCGCTCCCCGGCGGTTCCGTCAACCGCCTGTCGGGCCGATCCCTGAATCCGTTGCAGCTTTCACCCGAATGCGGGCGGAGAATTATCCGCAGCTCTCCTGCGACCAGTCGGCGGTCGCGTTGCTGCCGTCCGCGCGCACGACTTTCACCTGGAGGCACACGGGGTTCGCGCCCTCGACGACCACCTTCGGCGCCTTCTCCACACCGGTGCGGGCACCGTCGGACGTGCGCCAGGAGAACGTGTCCGTGGCCTGCTGGGCCGAGTAGCTCCACTCGAACCGGACTGTTCCCGCGTCCACGCGCATCGCGGTGATCACCGGACGGCCCGGCGGGGCGCTGCCCGCCCCCGCGTTCTGGTCGGGGACGTCGTCGACGACGGTGGCCGGCGCCGGTCCGGTCGCGGGTTCCTCCCCGCCGGACAACAGGAACACGCCCACACCGATGATCGCGACCGCCGCGGCGGCACCGGCGGCGTAGAGCGGCCAGCGCACCCGTTCCACGTGCTCCGCCGGTGTCGGCCGCGGTGCGGAGGCGGGCTCGCGGACGATCGTCGCCGGCTGCGGGTTTCCCTGCCGCACCAGGGTGTGCGGGGCGCGGGGCGCCGTCGGCGGCACCCGTTGCCGGGTCGGCGGCGCGGTGCGCGGAGCAGGCGGCGCGAACGACGGGACGCCGGCCGTGCGCACCGGGTGCCGCTCCGGCACGGTGCCGGGCATCAGCACCAGTTCGGTCCGGCCGAACCGGTACGTCACCTGGATCCGCTGCAGCTCGGCGGCGAAGTCGAGCAGGGAACCCGGCCGTGCCGCCGGGTCCTGGTCCATGGCGCGCAACAACAACCGCCGGAGCTCGTCGGGTGCGGCCAGCTGGTCCGGCCGCCACCCGCTCACGATCCGGTGCTGGACCGCCTCGACCGAGTGGTCGGTGCCGAGCGGCATGAACGGCGACCGTCCCACGAGGAGGTGCCACAGCGTCGCGGCGAACGAGAACACCTCGGTGCGCACGCCGTACCTCGCCACGGCGTCCACGCCGAACAGCTCGGGCGCCGACCACGGCGGCGACAGCGCCACCTGCGTCTCCCGGCCGCGGTCCGCGAGCCGGCCCGCGATGCCGAAGTCGGTCAGGCACGCGTCGCCGGACTCGTTCATGAGCACGTTGGCCGGCTTGATGTCGCGGTGCAGCATCCCGCGCCCGTGCGCCGTCTCCAGCGCGCCCGCGATCTGCACCCCGATGTCGAGGACCTGCTTGACCGACAACGGCATCCGGCTCGCCATCTTCGCCAGGTCGCCGCCGGGGCAGTACTCCATCACCAGGTACGGGCGTCCGTCCACAGCGGTGCCGGTGCCGTACACCGTGACGACGTTGCGGTGCTTGCGCAGCTTCGCCATCGACTCGCCCTCGGCGAGGAACCGCTCGCGCACCTCGTCGGACAGGCCGGTCGTCTGCGGCACCTTGACCGCGACGTCGTCCTTGAGCTTGCCGTCGTAGTAGCGGTGCACCGTCGCGAAGCCGCCCGCACCGATGTCACCGCGGTACTCGAAGTCCGGGATCGCCGGTGGTCCCAGCGTCATCCGCCCACCTCGAACGTGAAGAAGACCTGCTCGCTCAGCGACACCCTGGTCCCGGGGGTGAGGAACTGCTCGATGTGCGGGGCCAGCTGCTCCGGCGGGCAGCCGGGGCGGGAGATCGTGGTGCCGTTGGTGGAACCGAGGTCGCGCACCAGCACGTCCCAGCCCTCCAGCCGCACCTCGACGTGGGTCCGCGAGATCTCCGCGTCGGTCTCGCTGCCGACCTGCACGAGGTTCGCGTGCCTGCGGTCACCACCGGGGTCGCGGCCCACCACCACGTCCCGGTCGAGCGCGATCGTGTCGCCGGTGGACATCCGCAGCAGGCCCAGCACGGGCCTGTCCAGCACGATGGCGACCTGGTCGGGCAGCAGGACCTCGCACACCCGGCAGTGCACCGCGTAGTCCGAGCTGAGGTGTCCCGACGGGCACCGCCGCGCCCGCACCCGGTGGTTCCCCGCGTGCAGCATCCGGGTGTCGCCGGGGGACGTGGCGTTCGTGCGCAGCACCGTGTGCGTCACCGGCTCGGCGGGTGGCGCCGCGGCGACCCGGGGCGCCCAGTCGAACGACTGGATCACGCCACCGGTCCGGGCGAGCGCGGGCCGGGGCACCGGCGGTGGTGCGACGTGGTCGCGGACGACGGGCAGGTCGACCGGTTCTTCCTGGCGCACAACGGTGTGCTCGACGACCTCGGTCTGCGGGGCCGGTTGCGGCGGCAGGGCTGCGGCGACGTCGGACAGCGTCACGACGAGCTCACCCGCGAGGACCACGCCCCCGCGCAACGGCAGCGCGGTGCCTCCCGGACCGGCGGTGACCCGCAGCAGGGCCACGTCGTCCAGGCCGCGGTCCACCCACGTCGCGACACCGGCCGCGGTGATCTCCTCGACGGCACCGGACCTGGTGACGGCCTGCAGCTGGACCTCGCCGCGCACCACGGCGCGCTGTTCGGTCGCGGTCACGCGGACGAGCGCGAACCCGCTCACCGCGCGGAACCCCTCGTGCACGATCGCGGCGAGCACCTCGTCCAGCGGCTCGTCCGCGCGCACCAGCTCCCAGCAGCGGCGGACCAGGTCGGAGCCGGGTGCCACGGACAGCAGGAGCCACGTCCGCTCCCCCACCACGGCGGTCCACGTGCCCGGCACGTACTCGACAGCGGTCATCGCGGACCCCGCGGTGCCGTGTCGCAGCTGGACGCGACCGCCTCGGTGTAGTCGACCACCAGCGCGGTGACGTTGTCGCGGGCCCCGGCGGCGACGGCGCGGTCGACGAGGTCCGCCGCGGCACCGGCCGCGTCGGCGTGCAGCCGCAGCACCTCGTCCAGCTCGTCGTCCGCGAGCTCGCCGGTCAGCCCGTCCGTGCAGATCAGGAACCGCTCACCGGCCCGCGGCGGGAACACCCACAGGTCCGGGTCACCGGCGCCGGTGCTGCCGAGCACCCTGGTGACGACGTGCCGACGGGGGTAGGTCCTGACCTCGTCCGCGGTCAGCACCCCGGCCGCCACGAGCTCCTGCGCCTCGGAGTGGTCGACGGTGAGCTGCGTCAGCCCCGCGCCGTCGAGGCGGTAGACCCGCGAGTCGCCGACGTTGAACACGACCCAGTGCGGCTGCCCGGAGAACGCGACCAGCGCGAGCCCCGCGACCGTCGTCATCCCGCCGTGCTCGGCCTCCACCAGCGACCGGCCGGCGGCGGCCAGCGTCGCCCGCACGTCCTCCACCCCCGGCAGCTCCAGCCCGTCGAGCTCCCGCAGCCGCGCGACCACGAGCCCGCTCGCGACCTCGCCGGCCGCGTGCCCGCCGACCCCGTCGGCCACGGCGAACACCTGCCTGCCCGCGACGGCGTCGTCCTCGTTGACCGTCCGCACCACGCCGGGGTGCGTGGTCAGCCCCGTCCGGATCACCGTGCTCCCACCACGTCCGGGAACAGCTCGCCGACGCGGGCGCACGCCTCGCCGGGACTGACCGGGGTACTCCTGCCGGGGTCGTCCTCGGAGTCCGAGAGGTACCAGGCCCCCGCGGCGTCGTGGCCGCGCCAGGGCGAACCGAGGAGCACGACCGCGAGCTCGGAGCGGACGCCGTCCACCCGGTCGGCGCACGCGAGCAGCGTCGACGCCAACCGGTCGAGCCGGTCCGGATCGGACCCGATCACCGCGCACACCCGCATTTCCTCCGCTCACCCGTTCGGACCTCTCGTCGTTCGGCGCACGCTCGGCGTTAGCTGAAATTTGGGGACAAAAAGTGGTCAGCGGAAGGCGAAACGTTCCGGCCGCGAGAAGCGATGGAGTTCGACCGACCAAGGCACGGGCGCGGAAATCGACACTCCCGGCGTCGTGTCCGGTTTGCTAGCTTTGCCCGATGAGTCGTGTTGGTCGGCTGCTGCGCACGGGCTACTACACCGCCGGTTACGGGCGGCGGTTCCCCGGCCACGACCGCGTCGAGCGGTTCGTCCGCGACTTCGAGGCGCGGGAGGCCAAGGGGGACACGCCCCGGGAGCGAGCCGCGTGGGACGCGCAGTACGCCAGGGGCGAGTGGGACCACCTGGCGGGACTGGGCGAGCAGGCGTACTACGCGGTGATCGTCGGGTATGGGACGTTCTTCGCGCCGGGTGGCAGTGTGCTCGACGTCGGGTGCGGTGAAGGGGTGCTGCACAGCCGGTGGCTGCCGCACGGGTACGAGCGGTACGTCGGGCTCGACATCTCCGAGGTGGCCGTGCGGAGGCTGGCGCAGCGGGTGGACGAGCGCACGGAGTTCCGGGCCGCCGACGCGGACACGCACACGCCGGACGGGAAGTTCGACGTGATCGTGTTCAACGAGAGCCTGTACTACCTCACCGATCCGCTGGCGGCGCTCGAACGGTACGAGCGGGCGCTCACGCCCGACGGCGTGGTGATCGTGTCCATGTTCCTGGGCTCCCGCCGGTCCCGCGCCATCCTCGGTGCGGTCCGGCGGGAGCGCCGGGTCGTGGACTCCACGCGCACCACTCAGGGTGCGACGTCGTGGGAATGCCTTGTGCTCAAAACCCTTCAGCCCGCGTAGTGCACGTCCGGCCACGGCGGGGTGGCCATGCCGGCACCGATGTGGAAGCTCGGGTGCGGGGGCTGGTTGTAAGCCGTGTTCTGCCACGCGATGGCGACGCGGTACATCGGGTCGTGCATCAGCGTCGGGATGCGGCGGTCGGTTTGCGCCGGCGTGCTGTAGATGCGGAGCGCGCGGTTGTCGGTCGTGGGCCAGATGACCTCTTCGCGCCAGTCACCGAGGATGTCGCCGGAGAGCGACGGGGTGGACTTGGTGCCGTTGTTGGAGTGCACGTCGGCCGCGGTGAGCAGGCGGGTGTCGGCGGAGGTGCCGTACTTGTCGACGTGCGTGCCGTCGAGGAGCTCGCGGGTGGGGTCACCGTCCCACCACAGCAGGAAGTTCGCCGAGGACGGTTTGCGGCCGACGGCCTGGCCCCTGGTGTCGCGGAGCTGGCTGTCGGCGCTGGACCAGGACTCGGCACCGGGGCTGCCGGGGTGGATGTCGCCGGCGACGCCGCGGCCGTTGTCGCCGGCGGCCGGGGTCTGCCAGAGGACCTGGCCGGTGCGGGCGTCGGCGAACCAGGACGCGGGTTTGCTGGCGTCCTCGGAGACCTTGTAGTACTCGAGGCCGGGGCGGGACGGGTCGAGGTCGCCGAGGTGGGCGGCGTCGCCGTGGCCGAAGCGGGTGTTCCAGAGGCCGCGGCCGGTGTCGTCCACGACCGCCGCGCCGTAGACGATCTCGTCGCGGCCGTCGGCGTCCACGTCGCCGATGGTCAGCGAGTGGTTGCCCTGGCCCGCGTAGGCGGTGTTGCTGTTCGAGTCGAACGTCCAGCGCTTCACGAGCTGGCCGCCGCGGAAGTCCCAGGCGGCGATCACCGAACGGGTGTAGTAGCCGCGGGCCATGATGAGTGACGGGCGGGCACCGTCGAGGTAGGCGGTGCCCGCGAGGAAGCGGTCGACGCGGTTGCCGTAGCTGTCGCCCCACGAGGACACGGTGCCGCGCGGCGGGTCGTAGTTCACGGTGGACACCGCGGCACCGGTGAGGCCGTTGAACATCGTCAGGAACTCGGGGCCGCTCAGCACGTAGCCGTCGCTGTTGCGGTAGTCGGCGGAGGCGTTGCCGATGACCGTGCCGCGGCCGTCACGGGTGCCGTCCGCGGTCTTCATCGCGATCTCGGCACGGCCGTCGCCGTCGTAGTCGTACACCTGGAACTGGGTGTAGTGCGCGCCGGAACGGATGTTGCGGCCCAGGTCGATGCGCCACAACCGGGTGCCGTCGAGGCGGTAGGCGTCGATGAACGTGTTCCCGGTGACGCCGGCCTGCGAGTTGTCCTTCGCGTTGTCCGGGTACCACTTCAGGAAGATCTCGTACCGGCCGTCACCGTCGGCGTCGCCCACGCTGGCGTCGTTCGCGCTGTACCCGCCGGCCGGCGCGGAGATCGGCACGTCGAGGTAGCCCTGGGCGAACGACAGCGATGCCGGGGACGCGGGTTGCTCCACGCCGCCGGCGACCGCGCGCACGGTGTAGGACGCGCCCGCCGGGCCACCGGCGTCGAGGTAGTTCGTGGACGCCGTGACCGGTGCCGAGGTCAGCCTGGTGCCACCGCGGTACACGTGGAACCCGGTGTCGCGCGCGTCGCCGGCGAGCAGCCGCCAGCTGACCAGGTTGCCGCTGCCCGAACGGACGCTCACGACACCGCGGTCCAGCCGCTCGACCTGCTTGCGGCCGGTGGGGTCACCGGGCTCGGGTGCGGGAGTGGTGGTCGTGGTCGTCGTCGTGGTCGTCGTCGGCCCCACGCCGCCCGTGCACACCACGCCGTTCAAGGAGAACGACTCCGGCGTGCCCACCTCCGAGCCGGACACCGTGCCGTTGAACCCGAACGACGCCGTGCCACCGGTGGGCACAGCGCCGTTCCAGTCCACATCGGACGCCGTTACGCTCGCGCCGGACGCCGTGAACCGCGCGTTCCAGCCCTCGCCGTAGCGCTCGGAACCGGGGAACGTCCACGCCAGGCTCCACCCGGTCACCGGGTCGCCCAGGTTCGTGATCGTCACGTTCGCCGAGAACCCGCCCTGCCACCGGTTCTGCACCACGTAGTCGACTTTGCAGCCGGGGGCCGCCACGGCCAGTCCCGCCGCCGCGACACCCCCTGCCACCACACCGAGAGCCGCCGCCACGGCACCCACGCGCACACCAACGCTGCTGAGCACGTCTTCTCCCTCGAAGTCCGTTTTCTGGGAGCGCTCCCAGAAACCTGCCGTGCTTCATGACAGCACCGGACCGGAGAGGGGTCAAGGGCGGAAACGGGCCAACGCACCGCGCGAACGGCTTCTTTCGGTAAGCGCTTTCCACCCTTCACGGCGACGTGTCAGCACTTCACCCAGTAGTTCGGCGCGCTCTGCCGGACGCTGCTGGTGACGAACGTGTTCCACAGCCCGAGCGCCTGGTTGGAGCCCAGCGCGTAGGTCTGTCCCAGGTTCGCGTAAGCGCGGCCGGCGGTGGTGTGCGCGTAGTTGCTCGCGGTGACGCACTCCGACCCGGGTGACGTGGTGGTGGTCGTGGTCGGCGTCTGCCCGCTGGTCAGCGCCTTCACCATCGCCACGACGGCGGCCATCTGCGGACCGGACTTCAGCGGGTACGACGCGGACTGGTAGCCCCACCAGTCCCAGCACCCCCGCGGGTTGCCGGTCATCGTGGTGGCCTGCGGGTACAGCACGATCATGCGGTTGGTGTCGGCGTACTCGTTGAGGTAGCCCTTGTCCATCAACGCGTTCCCGACGAGCCCGTGGTACTGGTAGCAGCCGTGCAGGGTGACCATCAGCTTGCACGGCCCCGTTTCGCACGCCCGCGGCACGTACGCGAACCCGTCACGGCCCAGGCTGATCGCCGCCGCGTTCCCGCCGGGCGCGTACCGGCCCTGGTCGAACTGCACGAGCTTGCCGGTCAGCGACGACGCGGGCGCGGCCACCGACCCGAACAGGTGTCCGAGCATCTCGCGCACCGGGTCCGCGGTGCCGCAGTTGTTGACGTACGGCGAGGCCGTCGAGCCGCAGCTGTTCGGTCCGATCGGGCTGACCCACGCGTGCCCGGCGGCGGAGGTGTTGTCGTACGCCACCCTCGCGCCGAAATCGCGGTAGTAGGTGGCCAGGTCGTCGTTCACCGCGCGGGCGACGGTCTGGTCGGCGCTGCCGTGGAACAGCCACACCGGGTCGCCGGACAGGTTCGCGGGCGGGTCGACCGTGCCCGCCGACGCACGGGTCCTGGTCAGCTGTTCCAGCTCGGCGGGCGTCTTGCGCGGCTGGTAGGTGTCCATGCACGCGTTCAGCGCGGTGGTGAGGTTGTTCTGGGCGCAGTCGTAGGGGCCCGCGGAGAAGATGCCCGCGCCCTGGAACACCCCGGAGTAGGCCACGTGCAGCTGGTTGGCCATGAAACCGCCGGACGACAACCCGCTGACGTACGTGCCGGTGACGTCGTAGCGGGCGAGGGTGCCCGGTTGCGGCGCGGGGACCGCCGCCAGTGAGATCGACAGGGACGCGGCGGCCAGGCCGGTGGCCGCCGCGAGTGCCAGGAACACGTTCCCGAGTCGCATGTGTTCGCCTCCGTCGGTGCAGGCAGGGACATGACGACCCCAGTGAAGACCCGGCAGGACGAGCGCACCACGTGCGCGGCCACCACCTCGTGCCGCCGTCCGCCGTGGACCCGCACCATTGCCCCGGCCGGCCGGAGCTCACATGGCGGCGAGCGCAGCCACCGTGGCCGCGACGATCCGGTCCTGCGCCTGGTCCCTCGGCACCGTCGGCGTCCCGTCGCCGGGCTGGTCGCCGTAGTCGCCGAAGAACGCGTGCACGGCGCCCGGCACGACCTCGAACCGGGTGTCCGCCGGCAGCCGCCGCCGCGAGTCGGCGACGTCCTGCGGGGTGGTGAACCCGTCCCGCTCCCCCGAGATCGACCACGCCGTCAGCCCTGTCCGCCCGGACAGGTCGCCGACCGGGTACGACGCCCACAGCACCAGGCCGCGCACCGAGCTGTCGGCGAGCACGTCCCGTCCGGCGGCCACACCGCCCAGCGAGTGCCCGCCGACCGCCCACACCGGCACCTCGGGGTGGGCGGCGCGCACCGGTGCCGTGTCACCGGCCAGCAACGCCATGTTCAGCGGCTCGCGCACGACCACCACGAGGAACCCCTGTGCCGCAACGCGTTTGAGCAACGGCAGGTAGGCGCGGTAGTCGACGCGGGCACCGGGGTGGAACACCAGCCCGGCGCGCACGGCACCGTCCGGCCGCAGCACCGCGGCGTCGTCCTCCACCCGCGTGGCCGCGAACGGCTGCAGGTACACGGCGGGCGCGACCAGCACCACGGCGAGCACCACCACGAGCCACGACGGCACCTTCCGCCACAGCGCGAGCCCGCCGCCCACCACGGCCACCGCGCCGAGCAGCACCGGCTGCGCCGGGTGCCCCGCCGTCAGCGGACCCCAGCCCGCGACCAGGAGCACCAGCGGCACCACCAGGCAGGCGGTCCCGGCCAGCCGCCGCGCCCAGGTCACGACCGGACCAGCGCGGCCGCGCGGACGCCGGCCCAGATCAGCAGCGCCAGCACCCCCACCAGCAGGTACTCGATCAACGGAATCCGCACCACCTCGTCGATCCGGTCGAGCCCGCGCCACGAGTACACCGCGAGCGCCGCCACCACGAACGTCCCGCCGATCCACCAGCGGGTGCGGGCGCTCAACCCGACGCCGTGCATCTGGGTGAGCACGAAGATCGCCACGAACCCGAACAGGAACATCGGCCACACCCCGTCCGGCCCCGAGTTCATCACCGCGACCAGTGTGCCGTGGATCGCGACCATCAGTTCGAGGGTGAGCGTCCACCACCGGTTCGTGTGAGCGCGGCTGAACATCAGGCTGCTCTGCACCAGCAGCAGGAACATGTAGAAGAAGCCGATGAGGTGCCCGCTGGTCGACTCCATCGGGTGGTACCAGAAGGTGTAGATCGCGGCCCAGCTGAACAGGTAGCCGTGGTAGCGGCGGGCGAACGACACCACCTGCGCGGAGATCGGCGCCGACCAGGTGAGCACCAGGCCGCGGCGGCGGTTCTCCATCAGCAGCACCCAGACCAGCAGCAGCACGACGGAACCCTGCGAGCTGAAGATCGACACGTCCTGCGCCAGGCCGTCGTAGAACAGCTGCGTCTGCACCGCGTGCAGCGCGATGAACCCGCCGTTCGCGGCCAGCGCGATCACGTTGATCCGGTGCAGGCCGTCGGTGTAGCGCCGCACCCTGGTCTGCGCGAAGTGGATGAGCCACCACGACACCAGCTGGTGCGCCGCGTAGCCCAGCCAGGCGGACGCCCTGGTCCAGGAGGTGGGGTCGGGCAGCTTCCAGTAGTACCAGGACGCACCCCGGTCGGGCAGCAGCTCGACCCCGTGCAGCCGCTGACCCAGCAGCCACACCAGGCCCGTGAGCAGCGCACTCGCCGCCACGCCCCACACCAGCACCCCTCGGGAGGAGCGCCGCACATCGTTCAGCATGCTGAGCATTATGCACGGTTCGTCATGATATGTTCAGCGCACTGAGCAACTCGGGAGGCAGCGCGGTGGCCCGATATCTGTTGCGCGTCAACGGTGAACGGCACGAGGTCGACGTCGAGGGTGACACTCCCCTGCTGTGGGTGTTGCGTGACGAACTGGGGTTGACAGGGGTCAAGTACGGGTGCGGGGTCGGTCTGTGCGGCGCCTGCACGTCCCATGTGGACGGTGAGGCGGCACGGCCGTGCGTGCGCACGACCGCCGACAGCACGAGAACGCGGATC
Source organism: Lentzea sp. NPDC042327 (assembly GCF_040647275.1). Classification (NCBI taxonomy): domain Bacteria; kingdom Bacillati; phylum Actinomycetota; class Actinomycetes; order Pseudonocardiales; family Pseudonocardiaceae; genus Lentzea; species Lentzea sp. NPDC042327. The sequence goes on along the minus strand of NZ_JBEZBX010000031.1, from coordinate 4,365 downwards.
ACCACCATCGAAGGGCTCTCCCGCGACGGCGACCACCCCGTGCAACGGGCGTGGCGCGAGCTCGACGTCGCCCAGTGCGGCTACTGCCAGCCGGGTCAGGTGATGGCCGCGGCGGCACTGCTCGCGAAGAACCCCGACCCGGACGACGCGGCGATCGAGGAGGCCTTGCGCGACAACGTCTGCCGCTGCGGCAGCTACCCGCGCATCCGCGCGGCGGTGCGCCGGGCGAGCCGGCTCATCCGCGAGGAGGACCGGTGATCAGCAGGCGGACCCTCCTGCGCGGTGCGGGAGCGGGAGCACTCGTCGTGGCGGTGCCGGTGCCGGCACTCGCGCAGGAGAGCTCCGAAGGCGCCACGGGCCTGGTGCCCACCGTCTTCGTGCGACTGGACGACAAAGGCCGGATCACGGCCACGGTGCCACGGCCGGACACGGGCCAAGGCGTACGCACGGTCGTCGCGCTGATGGTCGCCGAAGAGCTCGCGGTCGACGCCGACGACATCACGTTGGAGCAGGCGCACGGCGACACGGAACGGTTCGGCTCGCAGGCCGTGGCGAACTCGTCGTCGGTGCGCCAGCTCGCCACGCCGATCCGCACGGCCGCCGCGACCGCGCGCTGCCTGCTGGTCACGGCCGCGGCGCAGCGCTGGAAGGTGCCGGTCGCCGAGTGCACGGCGAAGGACGGCACCGTGCGCCATCCACGCCGGGGCCGGCTCGCCTACCGGGCCCTCGTCCGCGCCGCCGCCGCACTCGACCCCGCCACGGTGCCGGTCGAGCTCACGCCGCCGGAGGAGTGGCGGCTGCTGGGCAAGACCCGCGGTGGCCGCGTGGACGCCCGCGACATCGTCACCGGTCGCACCCGGTACGGCATCGACGCCCGGCCGGCCGGCGGGTTCGTCGCGGTCGTGCTGCGCCCGCCGTGGCTCGGCGCGGTGCCGGACGCGGTCGACGACACCGCGGCCCGCGCGCTGCCGGGCGTGGTCGACGTGCTGACGCTGACCGCACCCGCCGAGGGCCAGGGCGGTGTGGCGGTCGTGGCGAAGTCGACCCACCAGGCGTTGCGCGGCCGGGACGCGCTGCGGGTCACGTGGCGCGGCGGCACCCCCGCGGCGGACAGCCGCGCGTGGCTCGCCGACCTGGAGGCCGCCCTCCCCGCGCAAAGCCCGATCGACGGCGTGCAGCGCGTCTACCGGATGCCGTTGCTCGCGCACGCGCCGATGGAACCGATGAACGCCACCGCGCACGTCCGCCCGGACGGGCTGACGGTGTGGGCACCGACGCAGGACCCCGGCGGCCTCCGCACGCAGCTGGCCCGCCAGCTCGCGATCCCCGCGACGTCCGTGCGGGTGGAGGCGACGGCGTCCGGCGGCGCGTTCGGGCGGCGCATCGAACCCGACCCCGTGCTGGAGGCCGTGGCCTGCTCGCGGAAGGTGGGTGCGGCCGTGCAGGTGCTGTGGACCCGCGCCGACGACATGCGCAACGACTCCTACCGGCCGATGTCGGTGCACCGGATGACCGCGCTCGTCGGACCCGACGGCCTGCCCACCCGGCGGTCGCACGAGGTCGTGACCTGGCCGTTGACCGTCCTGCCGATGTTCGCCAACCCGGCGCTGATCAAGGCGAGCGGCGACCACTTCCCGTACACCGTGCCCGGTGACATCGCGGTCGGCGTGCGGCCGGCGCCGCTGCGGACCGGGTTCTGGCGCGCGGTCTACGCCGGGCAGTTCCTCTACGCCGAGGAGAACTTCCTCAGCGAGCTCGGCGCGCGGGCCGGTCTCGACCAGATCGCCCTGCGCAGGGCGCTGCTGCCGGCGGGGTCTCGGTTGCACCGGCTGCTCGACACCGTCGCCGAGAGGTCCCGCTGGGCGAAGCCGCCCGCACCGGGCACGGCCCGCGGTGTCGCCTGCCACGAGGACTACGGCTCGGCGATCGCGGTGGTCGCCGTGGCCGAACCGGGGTCGCGCCGGGTGCTGCGCGTGCACGCCGCGGTCGACGTCGGCGTGGCCCTGCACCCGTCCGGTGTGCGGGCACAGGTCGAGGGGTGCGTGGTCGACGCGGTGTCCACTGTGCTCGGTGCGCAGATCACCGTCCGGGAAGGACGCGTCGTGGAGTCGTCGTTCGGCGACTACCGGTGGGCGCGCATCGGGCAGACACCCGACGTCGACGTCACGATCGTGCAGTCCAACGCCCCGCTGGGCGGCTTGGGCGAGCTGGCCTACCCGCCGGCGGCCGCGGCCGTCTCCGCGGCGCTCGCGGCCGGTGGCCCGGTCACCGGCATGCCGTTCGGGACCGACGTGGGGTGATCGGGCGGGTCTGGGATGATGGGGTCGTGGCCGAGGGAGACGAGCTGGCGGTGGCGCACCGCCCGGACCAGGTGGGCGCGGACGTCGCCTCCTGGCCGACCGGCAGGCTCCTCTCGGTCGCGGCCCGCGTCGTCGAGAAGCGGTTCGACGACTTCCTCGCCGGCCGCGGCCTCACCCACGCCGGGATGATCACGCTGCACCACCTCGCCGACGGGCCGCGCTCGCAGCGCGAGCTGGCCGTGCTGTGCCGGGTCACCGACCAGACGATGAGCCGCACGATCGAGCACCTCGGCCGCGGCGGCCACGTCGTGCGCAGCCAGGACCCCACCGACCGCAGGCGCACGTCGGTGAAGATCACCCCCGCCGGTCGCCGCGCGCTGGCCGCCGCCCGCCGGGAGGAACGCGAGTCCGACGCGCTGCTCGGCGCGGTCGACGACTACGAGCACTTCCGCCGCCAGCTGATCGCCCTGATCGCGGCGGCCACTTCGACCACACAGGACTAGTCCGTACGCTTCGCGGACGAATTCGCGGAGAAAGTTCTTGCAACGCTTCCCGGTGCGCGGGTCGGCCTGGTACGACCATGGGGAACCCCTGCAACCTAGGAGACAACGTGGTTTCCTCGGCTCTTCGCGTCCTGGTCACGGCCGTGCTGGCCGTGACGCTGTTCGCACCGGCGCAAAGTTTTGCGGCACCGCCGGGCAACAGGGACGTCACCGTCACCCTGTTCCAGTGGCCGTTCGCCCGCGTGGCCTCGGAGTGCACGACCGTGCTGGGCCCCAAGGGCTACGGGTACGTGGAGGTGTCCCCCGCCACCGAGCACGTCCAGGGTCCCCAGTGGTGGACCACCTACCAGCCGGTCAGCTACCGCATCGCCGGACGACTCGGCGACGAGAACGCGTTCAGGAACATGATCTCGGCCTGCCACAGCGCGGGCGTCAAGGTCATCGCCGACGCGGTGGTCAACCACATGAGCGCGGGCTCCGGCACCGGCACCGGCGGCACCGGCTACTCGAAGTACAACTACCCCGGCGTGTACAGCGACTGGGACTTCCACTCGTGCCGCTCGCCGATCAGCAACTACCAGGACCGCTCCAACGTCCAGAACTGCGAGCTGGTCGGACTGTCCGACCTGAACACCGGCAGCGACTACGTGCGCGGCGCCATCGCCGGGTACCTCAACCGGCTCATCGCGATGGGCGTGGACGGGTTCCGCATCGACGCGGCCAAGCACATCGCGGCCGCCGACCTGTCCGCGATCAAGTCGAAGCTGACCAACCCGAACGTGTTCTGGGTGCACGAGGTCATCTACGGCGCCGGTGAGGCGGTGCAGCCGGGCGAGTACACCGGGTCCGGTGACGTGGACGAGTTCCGCTACGCCTACGACCTGAAGCGGATCTTCACCAACGAGAACCTGGCCTACCTGCGCACGTTCGGCCAGTCGTGGGGCTTCCTGCCCAGCGGCCAGGCCCGGCCGTTCGTGGACAACTGGGACACCGAGCGCAACGGGTCCACGTTGACCTACAAGGACAACTCGACCTACACACTGGCGAACGTGTTCATGCTGGCGTGGAACTACGGCGCCCCGCAGGTCTACTCCGGCTACGAGTTCAGCGACAAGGACGCGGGCCCGCCCGGTGACTGGGCCTGCTACAACGGCGGCTGGAAGTGCCAGCACGCGTGGACGCAGATCGCGAACATGGTGGCGTTCCGCAACACCGTGGCCGGCACCGACGTGAACAACTGGCAGGACAACGGGTACGACCTGATCGCGTTCGGGCGCGGCAGCAAGGGCTTCGTCGCGATCAACCGGGAGACCTTCGCGGTCACCAGGACGTTCCAGACCGCCCTGCCCGCCGGGAGCTACTGCAACGTGCAGGAGACCGGCTGCGTGCGCGTGACGGTCGACTCGAACGGCCGGTTCACCCACACCCTCGGTGCGGGCACGGCGCTCGCGCTGCACGTCGGCGCGAGGTAGGCCGGGGTGGTGGCCCCCCCCCGGCCCCCCGCCGGGCCCCCCACCCGCACCCCCCCGCACCCACACCACCCCCCCGGGGGGCCGCCCCCC
>NZ_JBEZBX010000030.1:0-33368 GCF_040647275.1 Lentzea sp. NPDC042327 | reverse complement strand
CAGGATTACGCGGCCTGCGCGGCACCACCGGCAGTAACGGCTCGATCCGCTCCCACAGATCGTCCGAGACGATCCACGGCGGCGACTGACCCCTCTTCACGGTCAAACATGATCCACATCCGACATGCTGCACACCACCACGTTGATCATTCTGTTAGGACCTCTTAAGCAGGCCAAGCTGCCGGCCGACATATGCCTCGAACAGCCAACCCACATCGCGTGTGAACTTGTCCGACCACTGCCCGACACCTGTGTGGTAGACGCCTAGAGGACTGACCTTGCGTACAAGGAGACCGGGAACCGGGATGAGAAGATCTGCAGTCAGACCGGTGACTACAGGCCGGGCCTCGAGTGGATTGAACTGGTAGCGCCACGCGTCTCGATGGCGGCGCGGGTCGTGGCCAGGCTGGCGCCGCTTTATCTCGTCGCGCGATGCGACAAAATGATCACGGGCAACGGAACGGACCTTGCTGGCGGCAAGTTCCTGGACGACTGGCTCGAAGTGCACGCCATCCAGCCAGTCGAGGTTGAGTCGTCCGCTGTTGCGAAGCGCACCGGTGTGGAACAGCAACGCCACGCCGACATAGTCCGCAACGGTGCAGCCGAGCAACTCCTGGGCCCAGTCGCCATGCAAGACCTCGAGCTGACGGTCGACCCTTGTCTCCTCGAAGAGTGCGATGGAGCGGGCGGGCTCGTTGAAGATCGGGACCTGGTAGCTCATCTGCTCGCCCGACATGCGCAGCATGAACTTCGCGAATGGGTCTGCTGCACGAGTAGGTGACAGTTGTAGTCACGCAGCCCGGCTGGCTGGCGTGGCCATGATTGCTTCGTATTCGATCGGGGTCAACCTGCCGAGAGCTGCCTGGCGCCTGCGGCGGTGGTAGGTGCGTTCGATCCAGGTCACAATCGCGATTCGCAGTTCGTCGCGGGTGGACCAGGTGCGCCGGTCGAGAACATTGTTCTGCAGCAACGCGAAGAAGCTCTCCATGGCCGCGTTGTCGCCCGCGGCGCCGACCTGGCCCATCGAGCCGGTCAAGCCGTGACGAGCGAGCGCACGGACGAATTTCCTGGAACGAAATTGCGATCCGCAGTCGGTGTGCACCACACAGCCGGCGACCTCACCGCGGCGGGCGAGAGCGTTGGTGAGCGCGGTGACGGCAAGCCGGGACTTCATCCGGGAATCGATCGAGTAGCCCACGATCCGGTTGGAGCAGACGTCCTTGACCGCACACAGGTACAACTTTCCTTCAGTGGTGCGGTGTTCGGTGATATCGGCCAGCCACAACAGATTCGGCGCTGCGGCGGTGAAGTCACGGCGCACCAGGTCGTCGTGCACCGGCGGACCGGTCTTCTTGCCGTTGCGGCCGCGTTTCTTACCGAACGCGCTCCACCAGCCCATCGACGAGCAGATCCGCCACGCGGTCCGATCCGCCATCGACCAGCCGACATCGCGGGCTTCGTCGGCCAGGAACCGGTAGCCGAACTCCGGATCGTCGTGATGCGCGTCGAACAACGCGTTCGCCCGACGAGCCCGCTCGAGCTCGGCCGCACTGACCGGCGCCGCCAGCCACCGGTAGTACGGCTGTCGAGCGATGTTCAACCCCCGGCACGTCACCGCGACGGGAATCCCGTCCGCGGCCAGCTCGGTCACGAGCGGGTAGAGCCTTTTCCCGGCAAGTTCGCCTGCGACAGATACGCCGTCGCGCGGCGCAGGACCTCGTTTTCCTGCTCCAGCAGCTTGATCCGCTTACGCGCCTCACGCAGCTCAGCCGACTCGGCCCGGCTCGCACCGGGCTTGGCGCCTTCCTCGATCTCGGCCTGGCGCAGCCACTTGAACAACGTCATCGGGTGAACCCCGAAGCCCTTCGCGATCTGCTCGACCGTCACACCGGGCTCGCGGTCACGGGCGACCCGCACGACATCGTCGCGGAACTCCTGAGGGTAGGGCTTGGGCACAGCGACATCCTCCCAGCTCACCATCACGGCAAGCCAATTCAGATGTTACCTAACGGTGCAGCAGACCCACTCGACATCTTTGGCCGCCGAGGATGGGCCGAGCAGAGCCAGCCAGCCGACAAGTCGGACGAAGATGAAGTACAGCAGCCTCAACGCCACGTTCACGATCATGCCGCTGCTATGGCGATGACGCACGATTACCGCAGCTCAGCGGCGAGTCCAGAGCTCTGGCACCCCACAGTCTTTGATGGCTTGCGCGTCGCTGTCGAGGAGCGACCTCTCGTGTTCCGCCGGCTTGACCTTGAGGGTCCAGCCGTCTCGTGCGTAGCGCGGGGGGACGGCGGCGCGGCGAGCACCGCGCGGTCGGGGTTGGTTCAGCGCAGTACCGCGACCTCGTGCCGCATCACCAGTAGTTCGATGTCCTTCGACGTTGGGGGCGGCTGAGCAAGATCAGCCAGCCGATGAGGCGGACGGGGACCAGATGTAACAGGCGTAAGATGAGCATGCCCTGGGATCGCCTATGTGGAATTCTGTGCTCAGCGGCACAGTGCGGACTTCGACACCACGCGGGCGTTATGAGACACGATTTTCACGTCCGTGTCGAGCCGAGTGTTTGCCGCGCGTCGCGGGTCGCGCGGACTCTTGCGCAAACCTTGCGCTACTCGTGAAACCGAGACTGTGCAGAAGTCGCGGGCACAGCTGTCATTGATCAGCTGGCTTCGGCGTGGCTGGGACAATCAGAGGTACGACGGAGGGGCCATTTGGGGGACTGTGGTACCCATCGCTTTGGTGAAGGAGTAGGTTGAACATTGTTGCCCCGGACCTCGGTGACGTGACCTGTTCACAACAATTGTGGACACAGATCACGGGCCGAGGCTTTTGTGTGGACGGCCCGATGTGCAGGCCGTTCTGATCGGGTGCCCTGCCCGCAGTCTTTCTGTCTTTCTCCGTTGGTGCCTTCGTGTCGGAGGTTTCCCCAATTTTCGTTTCAGGAAATGAACTCGTCATGCAACGCATCCGCACCACTCTCCACGCCATGATCGGAGCCACGATCGTGGCTGCCGGTCTGGTCACCCTTGCCCCCGTCGCGCAAGCCATCACCATTCCGGTGGCGTGCAGTGAGAACGCTTTGGTCGCGGCGGTGAACCAGGCCAACGGCACTCCCGCCTCGGACACGCTCGTGCTGGCGGGCGGCTGCACCTATCAGTTGACCTCCGCTCACGGTGGTCTGACCACCGGGCTGCCGGTGATCACGACCCCGATCCAGATGATCGGCCCGGCGGTCATCACCCGTTCCTCCGCGCTGCCGTTCCGGATCGCCGAAGTCGGCTCGACCGGCAGTCTGACCCTGACGACCTCGGTCGTGTTCACGAACGGCAGCGCCGTCGGTGACGGCGGCGGCATCCTCAACCGGGGTGCGGTCACCCTCACCAACAGCGGCCTCGTCGGGAACGTGGCCACGCTCAACGGTGGTGGACTGGCCAACGCCGACACCGCCTCGGACACCGCGCCCGCCGCGACCTTCACCAGGAGCAACGTCACCGGCAACACCGCGCTGCTGCGCGGTGGTGGCATTTACAACGGCCTGCGCGGCACGTTGAGCACCACAGGTGTGTCCGGCAGCCCGCTGTTCATCCTCAACAACACCGGCTCTGAAGGTGGTGGTGTCGCCGCCGTCAACTCCACCGCGACCACCATGACCCAAACCGCCGTCACGGTTAACACCGCGGTGCTGACCGCCGGTGGCGTCTACCGCCTCGGCGGCACCATGACCGCAACCAACTCGCCCATCACCGCCAACACCCCCAACAACTGCGTCGGCAGTGTTCCGGCTGTGCCCGGCTGCACCGGCTGACCATCGCGCGGACGAACCGCACACGACCCAGTAAATGCTCTACTCAACAGCAAGGAGATCTCGTCATGGGAATCATCATCATCGGCGGCCTGATCGACTCCGTCATCGGCATCGTCAACGGCGCCGTGGCCGGCATCCTCGGTGCCGCTGGCGCGCTCCTCCCCATCATCTGATAACGGAGCCAGACCTGCGCGACCCCCACCAGGCCTTTGCGGGCTGGTGGGGGTCGCGCCGCTTGCAGGTGATAAAAGAAATGCGAAAACCTCTGCGAACGGGTGTTGCGCAATTTGCGGAACGCATTTTGCGGAACGCATTTTGTCGTCCAGGTGCGAGGCCCTCGTCGGTGGCGGCATCAGTGGGGACTTGACCGCATATGGGTGACCGGCCGCTCCTTCTGTTGCCAGCGGTGTCGAATGCGTGAAAGCTCGGTCGTATCGAGGGTTGCTTGGTGCCGGTGCCCTCATCTTCCGGCATCGGACAATGGCTCCAGACCCCGGTCATCACACCACCTCGCAAGTTCGTGGCGTCAGCTGCGGATTCTCTTCACGGGTGGAAGGTTGATCATGAGATCGACAGAACGCATCAGCACGGCAGGCCGGGCCGGTCGGGCCCTCATCGCCTTGGGCACCGCGGCGGGGTTCTCCCTGCTGGTTCCCGCGCAGGCGTTGGCGCTCCCGCCGGGATGCACCCAGAGCGGCGCCAACTTCACCTGCACCGCCGGGATCCCCGCCGGTCAAGTGCTGACCGGGACCACGGGCAACAACATCATCACCATCACCGGCGGTGCCGTGAACGGCACGGTGAACAGCCTTGCCGGTGGCGACACCATCAGTGTCACCGGCGTCGTCGGTACGGCGGGCATCAACGGCCCGGCAGGCGCCAACGGCAATGCCGGCACTCCTGCGGGAAATGCCGGCGGCAACGGCGGAGCCGGCAACGTCGGCGGCGCCGGCGTGGGGACCACCGGTGTCATCGACGCCGGTGCGGGCACGGACAGCATCATCGTCACCGGTGGCGCCGGGGGTAACGGGGGCAACGGCGGCCAGGGCGGGGCCGGGTTCGCCTCCGGTGCCGGTGGCGCCGGAGGCGATGGTGGCGTCGGCGGGATCGGTGGCGTCGGTAACGCCGGGAACGTCACCGGTGGCGCCGGTAGCGACACTGTCGTGCTCACCGCGGGCAGGGGCGGCAATGGTGGCCTTGGCGGCCTTGGTGGTAACAGCGGTCTCGTCGCCGGTGGCGCGGGTGCCGGGGGTATCGGTGGCGCGGGCGCGGCCGGTGGCGTCGGGAACTCCGGAACCTTCACCGGTGATCTCGGTGATGCCGGTCTCGACAACGTGACCACCAACGGTGGTGCCGGTGGTACCGGTGCGGCCGGTGGCGTGGGTGGTTGCGGTTACGGCGGCGGCGCCGGTGGCGTCGGCGGTGCCGGCGGTGCGGGTGGGGTCGGGAACTCCGGGACCATCAGCGGCGGTGCCGGTGCTGACTCGCTCAAGGCCAACGGTGGTCTCGGCGGCAACGGTGGCGTCGGTGGCAAGGGCGGCAACGGTCTGGCGGCCGTTCAGCCCGGTGGCGCTGGTGGCGTGGGCGGTGCCGGTGGCGCCGGTGGGATCGGAAACTCCGGCACCCTGACCGGCGGAACCGGCGTGGACACCATCACCGCGACCGGTGGCAAGGGTGGCAACGGTGCCGGTGGCGGCAACGGCGGCACCGGCTGCAGTGGCCCCGGCGGTCCCGGGGGCATCGGCGGTGCCGCGGGTGCCGGCGGTCTCGGGAACTCCGGAACCATCAACGACGGGCTCGACATCATCACCACCCCGTCGGGCGCCAGCGGCCTCGCGGGCGGCAACGGCGCCGCCGGGGTCAACAACGGCGGCATCTGCACCTGCTGACAGCGGTATCAACGGGCAGCGGCAACACCAGCGGCAACGGTGTTGCCGCTGCCCTCGGCGATCCCAGGGACGCTGTAGCCGCCGACAACTCCGTCCACGGCACATCATCCTGCGGTTCTGGTGCGGCTCACACTGCTCACACCCATACCCACGCCCGCCGTGGCCGGCGCGCAGCAGCGATCCACTCCGGGCACCACGCCTGTTCACCCGTTCGCGTGCCGCCCTGTTCGGTGGCAGCATTGGGGGAAAGAGCTCGGCTGTGTTCGGGTAGCAGTCGGCTCACGCCGACGAATGTGCAGTCCCCTCGCCGGTTCGGTGGCCTGTGAGCCGCTGGACATCGAGGGCGTGTGACCGTCCTGGACCCCGGCGGCGACCACTTCTCCAGTTTTACTGTCAGGAGTGCCGCTATGGCCACCGCGGAATCCTTCCCCGGCGCGGAACGTGCGCCCCGCACGATCGGTTTGCCCGACGTCGAACAGCTGAAGGCGGACACGCACGCCCTGCGCCTGGTGCACTACCGCCAAGGCGGCGATGCGTGTCTCGACGCGATCCGCCGCCGGATGGGGGAGGGGCGGTTGATGCTCGACGCGTCAGCCGCCGAGTACGTGCGGCGCCGGTTGCACGTGGCGCTGGGCGATCTCTACAACCTCGCCGGCTGGGTGTGCTTCGACGTCGGCCTGGCCGGCAGTGCCCGTGTCCACTTCGCCCAAGCGTTCGTGCTCGCCGGTCGGGGCCGGCACAACGGCCTGGTGGCCAACATCTGCTACCGGCTCGGCCGCGTGTGCTTGCACCACGGGAGCCTCGCCGAGGCGTTGGACTACTTCGAGCTGGGTCAGCTGGCCGCGGCCGGGCCGGGCGGTGAGATCGCTGCCCGCATCCTGTCGATGAACTCGGCCTGGACCCATGCCAGGAAGGGCGACGGTGGTCAGGCGCTCGCCGAGCTCGATCGCGGCAGGGACCGGTTCGCGGCCGCCGGCCACACCGATGTGCCCAGCTGGGCCGGGTTCTTCACCGAGACGGATCTGTCGGCCATGGTCGGCGCCGTCCACACCGACCTGGCCCGCACCACGAGCCCTCGCCACGCCCGAACCGCGATTCCGCTGCTCACCGGAGCGGTCGACGACTACGGCGACGACATGGCCCGCAGCCGTGTGTTCAGCCTCGTCCTGCTGTCGATCAACCACCTGCTCGACCGGGACCTCGGTCACGGCGTAGCTGTCGGGTTCCGCGCGCTGGCGCCCGCCGAGACCTTCACCTCGGCACGCGTCCGCGATCGCATCCGGCCACTCGGCGAGCAAGCGGCGCGCCACCGCTCCCACACGGTGCGCGGGAGCTCATCGCGCGCATCGCCGAATACGCCGGCCTCCCGCACCGGCAACACTGACTCGTTTCCGTCGGAGCTCCCGCGCTCGGCCCAGCTCCACCTCTGCGCCGGTCCCCGTGGTTCGGCAACCGAGGCGGTGGGCGGTGGCGTGAAGGGCTATGGTTCGTTCTGGATCACAATGGCGAGGAGTGACCGGCATGGGCACGAATCGGCATCTCGACATCCTCGCGGTGGTCAACAAGATCGCCGTGGCCGAGCGGGAGCCCGTCGGCGTCCGCCATGTCTGCCTCGCCTGCCGGGCCGGTCTGAACGCGGCCGGTGTCGCGGTCTACCTGGTCGGTACCGCGCAACCGCTCGAAGTCGCCGGAACTGCCGGTGACGAGATCGCCGAGCTCCAGGCAACGGTGGGCGAGGGGCCTGTGTCGGAGGCTCTGCGGCAGAACCAGCCGGTGTTCGCATCCGATCTGGCGGGCGGGTGGAGTGCGCGGCGCTGGCCCGTGTTCGCCCCGGCCGCGGCCGCCGCGGGAGTGGCGGCGATCTTCGTGATCCCCTTGACGCTCGGCGCGATCGCGCTGGGCGCCCTGGAGATCTGCCGGGATGTCGACGGCCCGCTGTCGGCGGAGGAGCTCGCGGACGCGCTGCTGTTCGCGGACACGGCGACGGCGCTGCTGCTCGGCCGGACCGCGGCGCCGGAGGCGCTGGACGGCGGCGACCTGTGGGCCACCGAGCCGGAACGCCGCTGGGGCGTGGTGCACCAGGCCACCGGCATGGTGTCGGTGCAGCTGGACACCGATCTCGGGGAAGCGTTCCTGAGATTGCGGGCGCACGCGTATCTCGCCGGCCTGCGTCTGTCGGAGGTGGCGGCCGACGTGGTCGCGCGCAGACTGAGATTCACCCCGGACACCGATTTCGAGAAACAGAGGTGAGTCACATGTTGGACCGGCGGATCACCCAGACCTTCGTCGAGCTGGCGGACACGCTCGTGCTGCGGTTCGACGCCATCGACTTCCTGCAGACGTTGACAGAACGCTGCGTCGAACTGCTCGAGTTGGACGCGGTCGGGATCCTGCTGGCAGACCAGCGCGGTGCGCTGAACCTGGTGGCCGCGTCCACCGAACAGGCCCGCATGCTGGAACTGTTCCAGCTGCAGGACGAGGAAGGCCCCTGCCTGGACTGCTTCCACACCGGGCAGCCCGTGGAGTGCGCCGACCTGGAGCAGGAACCGCAGCGCTGGCCCCGGTTCACGGCCGCGGCGCGCGACCAGGGATTCGCCGCCGTGCACGCGGTGCCGATGCGGCTGCGCGAGCAGGTCGTCGGCGCGCTGAACCTGTTCCGGACCTCGCCCGGCGCCATCCCGCAGGACGCGGTCGAACTGGCCCAGTCCTTTGCCAACGTCGCGACGATCAGCATCCTCCAGGTCCGGGCGCTGCGGCACAGCGAAATGGTCACCGAACAACTGCAGAACGCGCTCAACAGCCGCATCGTCATCGAGCAGGCGAAGGGCATCCTGGCCGAGCGCCTGCAGATCGATGTCGCGGACGCGTTCTCCCTCATGCGCACCCACGCCCGCAACAGCAACCAGCTCCTGTCAGAGGTTGCGCAGCACGTCGTATCGCGATCACCGGAGATCACCGAGCTGATGAGGGACAGCAGCCCCCGACGCCCGTAAAAAGCGGCGTACAGCCCACCGGCGTAAGTTCGAGGTGCCGAGGGCACTTCGCGCGTCGGAAGCCGGACTGGCGCTGTCCTCGGTGTTCCCCGGAAACGGTCGTCGTACGGCCGGAACGGGAGTGGTGAACACGATGCCGAGCCAGCGCGCCCATAAGGTTCCTGTGCGGACCATCCTCGCGACTATCGGGCTGACCCTGGCCACGGTCGTGGCGGTGGTGTTCGTGATGCACGTCCAGCGAGTTCTGGTGTGGATGCTCATCGCGGTCGTCTTCACGGTTGCGCTCTACCCGGCGGTGAACTGGCTGCAAGACCATGTCAGGTGGTGCCGCCGCCCGCTGGCGACCCTGGTCGTGTTCCTCGTCGTCGTGCTGGCGTTCGGCGGCATTCTCACGTTGTTCGCCGTGCCGCTGGCCGAGCAGGGCACACGATTGGCGGCGGCGCTGCCGGACATGATCGCGGACGCACGTGGTGGCAGAGGCCCCGTCGGGATCTTGCTGGAGCGCACGAACGCGCTGGAGCTCGCCCGTGACAACGAAGAACGCATCCGGGAGTTCGCCACCGGCCTCGGCACCCCGGCGCTGGGCCTGTTGCGCAGCGCGGTCACCGGCATCGTCGCGACCATCTCCATCTTCGTGATCGCCTACCTCGCGGTGCTGGAGGGTCCGAAGGTCGTCGAGGGAACGCTCGCGCTGTTCTCCTCACAGCGGGCGGAGCACATCCGCAGGGTGGGCGGCGACTGCGCGAAGACCGTCACCGGCTACATCTCGGGCAATCTCCTCATCAGCGCGATCTGCGGTGTGCTGACCTACGTCGTGCTGAAGATCTTCGGTGTGCCGTTCGCCGAGCTGATCGCGATCTTCGTCGCGATCGCAGACCTGATCCCCCTGGTCGGCGCCACCCTCGGCGCGGTGGTCGCGGGTGTCGCCGCGCTCATCCACTCGCTGCCCGCGGCCATCACCGTGGTCATCTTCTTCATCGTTTACCAGCAGCTGGAGAACCACCTGCTGCAACCGGTGATCTTCTCCAGGACGGTCAAGCTCAACCCGTTGACCGTGCTCGTCGCCTTGCTCCTGGCGACCGAACTCGCCGGAATACTCGGCGCACTGCTCGCCATCCCGGTCGTCGGCGTCATCCAGGTCGTCCTGCGCGACATCTGGCACCACCGCGGCGGACAACCGGTTGCGGCGCCGACCGCGGTGACGGACACCACGATCCGAGGAGACGCGGCCTGGACGACCGGTTCGTCGAACACCGTCCACAACAGACGATCGCTACAACCTGATGAGGAGTCACGCTCGTGACACGCACCGACCTGGCACCGGCCTTCACCCGGCACGACCTCGAGCTGATCGATGCGTACTGGCGGGCGGCGAACTACCTGTCGGTCGGTCAGATCTACCTGTTGGACAACCCGTTGCTGCGCAATCCGCTGCGGACCGAACACGTCAAGCCGCGCCTGCTCGGGCACTGGGGAACCACTCCCGGGCTGAACCTGTTGTACGCGCACATGAACCGGGTCATCAACGCTCGTGACCTCAACGCGCTGTACGTGACCGGTCCTGGTCATGGTGGTCCAGGACTGGTCGCCAATGCCTACCTGGAAGGCACCTACAGCGAGGTCTACTCCTCGATCGGGCAGGACGAGGACGGGCTGCGGGCGTTGTTCCGGCAGTTCTCCTTCCCCGGCGGCATTCCCAGCCACGTCGCGCCCGAGACACCCGGTTCCGTCCACGAGGGCGGAGAGCTCGGCTACGCGCTGGTGCACGCCTACGGTGCGGCGTTCGACAACCCGGACCTGCTGGTGCTGTGCGTGGTGGGGGACGGGGAAGCGGAAACCGGTCCGCTGGCGGCCAGCTGGCATTCAAACAAGTTCCTCAACCCGGCGACGGACGGCGCGGTGCTGCCGGTGCTGCACCTCAACGGCTACAAGATCGCCAACCCGGCCGTGCTCGCACGGATCCCCGACGACGAGCTCACCGCGTTGATGCGCGGGTACGGCTATGTCCCGCACTTCGTCGTGGGTGACGATCCCATGGACGTGCACGAGCAACTGGCGGCCACGCTCGACCTCGTGCTCGATGACATCGCCGCCATCCAGCACCGGGCCCGCGAAGGATCCGGCACGGGGAAGCGCCCGCTGTGGCCGATGATCGTGCTGCGCACGCCGAAAGGCTGGACGGGGCCCAAGGTGGTCGACGGCCTGCCGGTCGAGGGCACGTTCCGCGCCCACCAGGTACCGGTCGCCGCGACCCGCGCGAACCCCGAGCACCGTGAACTGCTGGAACAGTGGATGCGCGGATACCGCCCGGACGAGCTGTTCGACCGCACCGGGCGACTGATCCCGGAACTGCAGGCACTCGCCCCGCGAGGGGCCCGGCGGATGAGCGCCAACCCGCACGCCAACGGCGGCCTGCTGTTGCGCGACCTCGTCATGCCCGACTTCCGCGACCACGCCGTACCGGTGGAGCGTCCTGCCGCAGAAGCCGCCGAGGCGACCAAGGTGCTGGGCGCGTTCCTGCGCGACATCATCATCCGCAATCCCGACCGGTTCCGCGTCATGGGGCCGGACGAGACGGCGTCCAACCGCCTCTCCGCGGTGTTCGAGGCGACCGACCGCACGTGGAACGCCATCACCGAGCCCGGTGACGATCACCTCGCTCCGGACGGACGGGTGATGGAGGTGCTGTCCGAGCACCTGTGCCAGGGCTGGCTCGAGGGCTACCTGCTCACCGGCCGTCACGGCTTGTTCAACTGCTACGAGGCGTTCATCCACATCATCGACTCGATGTTCAACCAGCACGCGAAGTGGCTCAAGACGACACGCGCGATTCCGTGGCGAGCACCGATCGCGTCACTGAACTACCTGCTGTCGTCGCACGTCTGGCGCCAGGACCACAACGGGTTCTCCCACCAGGACCCCGGGTTCATCGACCACGTGGTCAACAAGAAAGCCGAGATCATCCGGGTGTACCTGCCGCCGGACGCCAACACGCTGCTGTCGGTGACCGACCATTGCCTGCGCAGCAAGCACTACGTGAACGTCATCGTCGCCGGCAAACAGCCCGCGTTGACCTACCTGAGCATCGACGAGGCGGTCGCGCACTGCACGCGCGGTCTCGGGATCTGGCCGTGGGCGAGCAACACCGACGGCGAGCCCGATGTCGTACTCGCCTGCGCGGGAGAGATCCCGACGCTGGAAACCTTGGCCGCCGCGGATTTGCTGCGCGCCCACCTTCCCCAGCTGAGGGTGCGGGTCATCAACGTCGTGGACCTGATGCGGCTGCAGCCCGCCAGCGAACATCCGCACGGGCTGTCCGACGGCGACTTCGACGCGCTGTTCACCACGGACAAACCGGTGATCTTCGCATTCCACGGCTATCCGGCGCTGATCCACCGGCTCACGTACCGGCGCAACAACCACCACAACCTCCATGTGCGCGG
The DNA here is from genome assembly GCF_040647275.1 of Lentzea sp. NPDC042327. Classification (NCBI taxonomy): domain Bacteria; kingdom Bacillati; phylum Actinomycetota; class Actinomycetes; order Pseudonocardiales; family Pseudonocardiaceae; genus Lentzea; species Lentzea sp. NPDC042327. The sequence goes on along the minus strand of NZ_JBEZBX010000030.1, from coordinate 21,232 downwards.
CTACAAAGAAGAAGGCACCACGACCACGCCGTTCGACGTCCTGATGCTCAACGACCTCGACCGCTTCCACCTCGTCATGGATGTCATCGACCGCGTCCCGTCGTTGGGCAGCAACGCCGCGACGCTGCGCCAGCGGATGACGGATGCTCGTTTGGCGGCACGCCGGTACACCCGCGAACACGGCGAGGACGACCCGGCGATCTCCGGCTGGACCTGGCCGGAACAGGACTGAGCAGTGCGAGTGCTGGTCGTCAACGCGGGCTCGTCGAGCCTGAAGCTCCGCTTCCTCGACGAGCACGACGCGGTGCGGCACACCGCTGACCTGCCTGCCGGAGCGGACGGGTTCGACACGTCGCGCCTCGCCGGAGTCCTGCGTGACTGGGACGAACCGGATGTGGTCGGGCATCGTGTCGTGCACGGTGGAACCGGCTTCACCGGTCCGGTACGGATCGACGACGTGGTGCGGGAGCGGTTGCACGATCTGACCGGCCTCGCCCCGCTGCACCAACCCAAGTCGCTCGCCGCTCTGGACGCCGTCACCGGACAATTCCCCGGTATCGCCGCGGTGGCGTGCTTCGACACCGCTTTCCACGCCACGATCCCGGAGGCGGCCGCGACCTACGCGGTGCCACGCGAATGGCGGGACCGCTACGCGATCCGGCGCTACGGATTCCACGGCCTCTCGCACGGCTACTGCTCGCGCCGCGCGGCAGAACTGCTCGACCGGCCGCAGGCCGGGCTGCGGGTCGTCTCCTGTCACCTGGGCGCGGGAGCGTCGCTCGCGGCAGTGGTGGACGGACGCAGCGTCGACACCACCATGGGCTTCACCCCGTTGGAAGGTCTCGTGATGGCGACCCGGTCCGGTACCGTCGATCCCGGATTGGTGCTCTGGCTGGAAGAGCACGAACACCTGTCACCGCACGAGGTCGCCACGGCGTTGGAACAGCGCTCCGGACTCACCGCGCTCGCCGGCACCGGTGACATGCGCGAAGTAGAAGCCGCGGCGGATCGTGGAGACACGGACGCGGCCCTCGCTCTGGACGTCTACACACATCGACTGGTGGGTGGCATCGGCGCCATGGCGGCGGCAACCGGGGGGATGGACGTTCTCGTGTTCACCGGTGGGGTCGGTGAACACTCGTCCGCGGTGCGACGTCGAGCGGTCGAGCGGCTGCGGTTCCTCGGCGCGGCCATCGATCTCGACCGCAACGACACCGTGCGCGACGATCAGGACATCACCGCCGCCGGTGCGGACGTGAGGACACTGGTGATCACCGCTCGGGAGGACCTCCAGATCGCTCGCGAGGCGCGCGGTATCGTCACAGCAGAGCGGTCGCGATGACGAAGTAGACGTAGACCGAGAGCAGGTCCTGGACGACGGTGGCCAGCGGGCCAGAACCGAACGCGGGATCGCGGCCCAGCCGGTGCAGCAGCCACGGCAGGGCCATGGCGATGGCGGTCGCGATCGACGAAGCCACCAGCAACGCGGCCGACACGGCCAGCGCCACTTGGAAGTCACCCCACACCAGCAGGATCGGCGGGAAGGCGATCGCCGCGAGCAGGGTGCCGAGCAGCACGCCGGTGACGACCTCGCGCAGCGCGACACGTCCGATCCCGATGCCCACGGACAGCCCTCGGATCACGAGGGCCGCGGTCTGGGTGCCGACCGCGTCGGCGATGTACACCACTCCCGGCACGAACAGCGCGACGAGGACCTGGCGGGCCAGCAGTTCCTCGAAGGACCCGACGATTCCCGCCGCCAGCAGTGCTCCCGCCAAGCCGACGAGCAGCCACGGCAGACGGTGCCACAGCCGCCTTGCCACCCGCTCCGTGCTCGCGCTTCGCGCAGATGCAGATGTCGTGAGGAAACCGCCGAGCCTGGCGAGGTCCTCGTCGTGCTCCTCGATGAGGACGCCGAGCAGGCGCTGTGCCGAGATCAACCCGCGGAACCGGCCGTCCGGTGTGATGACGGCGAGCCCGGGTTCCCGGTTCTGCACCGCCTGCCGGGCCGCTTTCTCCTGATCGACGTGGGGGTGCACCACAGGAGGCCGGGCATCCATGATCGCGCTCATCGGCGTGTCAGGCGAGGCCGCGAGCAGCTGCTCGATCGTGACGAGCCCGATCAGGGCGTCGCCACGACACACGGCCAGCACCGCCGCGCTGTCGAACTTCCGCCCCCGCAGACCGGCGTGCACCTCGTCCGCGATGTCGGTCGCCGCCACGACCGGCACGTTCATGGAGGCGTGCGCGGCCGCTGTGCTGAGCAGATCGGCCGGTCCCCGGCCGGTCACCGGCTGGTTCGGATCCGCGGTCCCGGACAGGGACGGGTTCATCGTCTTGCGTGCCGGTGGTCGGTTGACCGGCGCCAGCCGATGAAAATGTTCACGGACGTCTCCTCACGAGACCGTGGCGACCGCGGGGTCGGGCGGGCGTGGAGGAAGGTTGCTCGAGCGTAGAGACCAGCATCCTTCCCGCACAAGGTGCGCTCCTGTCCGAGGCCCTCTACGCTGAGTGGTACATCCGCCCCGGACCTCGGCGGCGCACGCGTGGATCGCTGACGCGCCGAGGAGGTCGTGGGATGTTCCCTCTTAAGTCGCCGAATTGTCGCGCAACGTGATCGCCGTGCACCGAATCGCCGGAACCTCGCTCGCGAGGGTTCCGCGTCTCCGCGCGCCACTTGGGTGTGTCCTGAGTGGATGGTGATGCCCACGTACGACTCTTGGTATGAGGAGAACTCGTGATGAAGGGACCTGCGGCACCCGTCGTGGTCGGTATCGACGGCTCGTCCTCTGCGCTCGCGGCGGTGAGGTGGGCAGCCGACGACTGCGCCCGCCACCACGCACCGTTGCGCCTGGTGCACGGCTACCTCCTGCCGAGCCGCGGCTATCCGGAGGTCATCCTCACGGGCACCGAGGTCCACCAGGCGATCGAAGCACAAGCGCGCACATGGCTGGACGAGGCCGCCCAAGCCGCACTGGCTGGTGCGCCCGACATCGATGTGACGACGCACGTCGTCGCAGGGGGTGCAGCGACATCGCTGATCGAGGAGTCGCGTGAGGCCCGGCTGATGGTGCTCGGATCGCAAGGACTCGGCGGCGTCACCGGGTTGCTCGTCGGCTCGACCGCGCTCGCACTGGCGTCGCACGGCCAATGCCCGCTCGTGGTCGTGCGTGGGACACCGCGTTCTGAGGGGCCGGTGGTCGTCGGCGTCGACGGGTCGCCGACGAGCGAGGCAGCGGTGGCGTTCGCGTTCGAGGCCGCATCGGTGCGTCGCGCGCCGCTCACCGCGGTGATGTCGTGGCACAACCTCATGATCGGCAGCGACTTCGACGACTCGCAGTTCGCGATCAACTGGAACCGTGTCGAGGAGCAGGAACAACGCCTGCTGGCACAACAACTCGCCGGCTGGCAGGAGAAGTACCCAGACGTGCAGGTCGACCGCGTCGTGCTGCACGACCGGCCGGTACGAGCCTTGACGCGGTTCGGCGAGCAGGCCCAGCTGCTGGTGGTGGGCAGTCGAGGGTACGGCGGGTTCGTCGGAATGCTGATCGGCTCGACCAGCCAGGCGCTGGTTTACCACGCGCCCTGCCCGCTCGCGATCGTACGGCCATGAGCGACATCGCGACCGGGACCATCGTGGTTGGCGTGGACGGATCTCCCTCCAGCGAGGCGGCACCGGGCTGGGCTCCGGCGGAGGCGCGGCACCACGGCTACCCGGTCGTCGCGATCTTCGCCTGGCACCGGCACCACGCCCTGATGATCGGTCCGATTCCCGTCGAGTTCGGCATGGAGTGGACGTCCGAACGCGTGCGCGCGGGACACCAGGCCGTACTCGACAAAGCGGTGAGGGCGGGCAACGGCTCCGGGGTGTGCAGGACCCTCGCCGAGGGCGATCCCAAGTCGGTGCTGATCGAGGCCTCGCGCAGCGCCGTGCTGCTCGTGGCAGCGCTTTCCGACGCGGGTCAAGGACAGGCAACGCGTGCCGGCGCCCGCCGCCGGTCGAGGCTCGGAGTCGACGAGGTGGAGTCATGAGCACAGCAAACCCGATCGTTGTCGGGGTCGATGGAACGTCGGTGTCAGAGCGAGCGTTGCAGTGGGCGATGGACGAGGCTCTCGTCCGCGACTGCCCGCTGCACGTCGTGCACGCGTGGAACTACGAGCCGCTCGCGGACTGGACGCAAACAGACGCGGCCCGAGGGATGCCGGCGTCCGAAGCACTGGAGCAGCAGTCGGTGGGTGCGGCCATGCTCGTCGTGGCCACTCACAGCGGGCACTGGCTGCGCAAGACCGTTCTCGGATCGACCAGCACGCACTGCGTGCGGCACTCGTCCGCACCCGTCCTCGTGATCCCCGTGCAACGAGAGGCACGCAACGAGCAGAGCCATGCCGCTGACCACAGCTGATCCCAAGGCTCCCACTCCGCACGCGCAGCCGGCCGACGAGGTCGTGCGACAGGCCCGCTCCGATGCGATGACCGGACTGTCCACTTCAGACTGGCAGAGCAGGCTCGCGGAGCTCGGACCGAACGAGTTGCCGCCCAGCCGAGGGTCGAACTGGGTTGTGCGGCTGCTGAAACAGCTGCACAACCCGCTTATCTACGTCCTGCTCGCGGCCGCGGTGCTCACCGCCGCACTCGGCGAGATCGTCGACGCGTCTGTCGTGCTCGCCGTCGTCGTGATCAACGCGATCATCGGGTTTCTGCAGGAGATGCGGGCCGAACGCGCACTGGACGCCCTCGCGGCGATGACACGCACCGAGGCCACGGTGTTGCGCGACGGCGTCACGTCCCGTGTCCCATCCGCCCAACTGGTGACCGGTGACGTCGTTCTCCTGGAAGCGGGCGACCAGGTGGCCGCCGACCTGAGACTCGTCGACACGCAGGAGCTCAGCGTCGACGAGTCCGCACTCACCGGCGAATCCTCGCCGGTGTCGAAAGACCCACTGGCACTGCCACCGGACACCGCGCTCGCCGACCGGGCCAACACGGCCTACTCCAGCACACTGGTCACTGCCGGCAGCGGCCGAGGCGTCGTCACCGCGACGGGCACCGACACCGAGATCGGCCGAGTGCACCGCCTCGTGGGCACGACGGTGACGGTCCGGACGCCGCTGACACGCAAACTCGCACGGTTCAGCCAGGTGCTGACACTGGTGATCCTCGGGCTGGCCGTGGCCAGCGTCGCGGTCGGACTGCTGCGAGGAGAACCGCTGGCGGGCATGGTGACCGCGGCGGTTGCCCTCGCGGTGGGCGCGATTCCGGAAGGCCTGCCCGCGGCGGTGACGGCGACGCTCGCGATCGGCGTCGCGCGGATGGCACGCAGGAACGCGATCGTTCGCCGGCTGCCCGCCGTGGAAACCCTCGGCAGCACCACGGTGATCTGCACCGACAAGACCGGCACCTTGACCGCAAACGCCATGACCGTGCGGACGGTCGTCGTCGGCACCCGGCACCACGAGCTAACCGGTATCGGCTATTCCCCAGAAGGGGACCTCGCGCCACCCGCGGACGCGGCGGTCCGAGAATGCCTGCTCGCCGCGTGGGCGTGCAACGACGCGCGAATCATCGAGGAGAAAAGTGAGTGGCAGCCTGTCGGCGACCCGACCGAGGCCGCACTCGTCGTCGCGGCCCGCAAAGCAGGACTCGGCACCGCCGACGTGCCGGCACGGGTGGACGTGCTGCCGTTCAGCTCGGAACGCCTGTTCATGGCGACCCAGCACACCGGCGGCGCCGTGTACGTCAAGGGCGCGGTGGAACGCGTGCTCGAACTCGCAGGCTTGGAACACGGCGTCGAAGCCGAAGAACTGGCACGCGACGGCCTGCGAGTGCTCGCGATCGGAACCGCCCATGGCGCTGAGCTGACCGAGGAAGCACTGCGCGGCAAGGTGACCTTGCTCGGACTGGTCGCGATGCAGGACCCACCTCGTCCCGAGGCGATCGAGGCCGTGCACGCCTGTCAGGCCGCCGGCATCGAAGTGAAGATGATCACCGGTGACCACCCGGCGACCGCACGGTCGATCGCGGCCCACTTCGACATCGACGACGTCTACGCGAGAGTGTCACCGGAGGAGAAGCTGCGGCTGGTCACGGAATTCCAGGCACGAGGCGAGGTGGTCGCGATGACCGGGGACGGTGTGAACGACGCACCCGCCCTGCGCCGCGCGGACATCGGCGTGGCGATGGGCAAGGGAGGCACCGAGGTCGCCAAGCAGGCGGCCGACATGGTGCTCACCGACGACAACTTCTCCTCGATCCGCGCCGCCGTCGAGGAAGGCCGCGCGGTCTTCGACAACCTGCGCAAGTTCATCATCTGGACCCTGCCCACCAACATGGCAGAAGGCCTGGTGATCCTCACCGCGATCGTGCTGGGCACAGCCCTGCCGATCCTCCCGGTGCAGATCCTGTGGATCAACATGACCACCGCCGTCGCGCTCGGCCTGCCCCTCGCCTTCGAACCCCGCGAGCCAGGCGTCATGCGCCGGCCGCCGTTGCCGCCGACCCTGCCCCTGCTGACCAGATCGCTGGTGGGGCGCGTCGCGTTCGTCTCCGCGGTCCTGCTCGCCTGCTCGTTCGGAGCGTTCCGCTGGCAGCTCTCCTCCGGGGCGTCACTCGAACTCGCCCGCACCGTGGCGGTCAACGTGTTCGTCGGCGCGCAGATCGCCTACCTGATGAACTGCCGATCACTGGAAAACCTGCGGTCGCGCGCCGGGCTGCTGAGCAACCGATGGCTGCTCGGTGGTATCGCGCTGACCATCGGTCTGCAACTGCTGCTGACCTACCTGCCCGCGATGAACACCTTGTTCCACACCGCGCCAATGCCCTGGCACACCTGGACTTCCGTCCTGGTGCTGAGCGCCCTGACGTACGTGCTGGTGGAACTCGACAAATGGCGCCGCCGTATCGCAGCGGTGAGGCGACGTCCTTCCGGCTAGCGGCACTGGCGTCGCCGCAGCGCTCTTGGTACCTGCGTCAGCTCTTTTCACTTGGTTTGCGCACGGGCGTCCGCGCTCCGCAGCGGTCGGCATGTGCCGGCTGGCCGGGGGAGAACACTGGAAGAAGTCGAGGTGTGGTAACAGGGTCGAGCTGCGCTGAACCAGCTGCGACAGCGGGACCGGCCTCGCGCCGGGGATGTCAGGCACGCTTCACCGGGGCGAGGGTGAGCAGCCCGCAGCCGTAGGCCTTGCCGTGTCCGATGCCGTGGGTGAGGCTGTGCCGCAGCGCGTCGGGGTCGGTGATCTCCAGGCGGCCCTCGAACGAGGCCGCGGAGAGGTAGTCACCCGCGATGGCGATGCCGTTCTGCGGGCCGGTGAAGGCACGGCCGGCGGCGAGGTAGTCGGCAGCGGTCTTCGTGTTGCGGCTCGCCCGGATGACCACGAACAGCGTGATCAGGACGAACACGGCGGTGGCCAGGGTGACGGTGCGTCCTTGGCGCTGGAACTTGAGGTGTTCGCGGCCGCGGACGGCCACGTCGGGTTCTTTGTGCTCGCCGCGGGGAATGGTGAAGCCGTGGCGTTGGGTCCGGTTGAGCAGCCAGTCGGTCTGCTGGGCCACGGTGACGTGACCGAAACGCTGTGATCGTGCGGCGTCGTCGCTTTTGCGCCGGTTGCTCACCGGGTTGGCCTTGAGTCGGAACGCCCACTCGTCGCCGGCGTTGAGCCGGTCGAGCAGGCGGGTGTAGTCACGGGTGTCCCAACCGTGGGTGGTGGGCCAGCCGACGTCCTCGACCAGATGGGTGAGGTCGGGCTTGTGCGGGCTGACGATGTAGAGCAGGGCTTGATGGTCACGCTGATCAAGCCGCCACAACACCCGCCCGTTCCCGGCCGGTGCCGCGGCCAGGGTGGGGAACCGGCCAGCACGGCGGCGTGGAGTTTCTGTGGTGAGGCGAGCAGATCGCGGGCGGCGCGGCGGGCCGGGTTGATCTCGAACCGGGTCAGGTGCATCAGAAGATCTCCTCGAACACAGTCATCGGGTCGAGGGGATCGCCGGCGGCAGCCGCGGGTACCGGCCGGTGGGCCGGGTTGGGGATGGTGACCCGGCCGTGCCGCACGGATCGCCACCCGTAGCGGCGTTCGCGGGGATCGAAGCTCAGCGGTTCGTCGCGAACGAGTTCGCTGCCGGGCTCGCCCTCGGGGCACTTCGGAGAGCAGCTGGTTGGTGTTGCGGGCGTGGGTGCGCATCAGCGAGAAGGCGTCCTCCACGTCGATCTGCGGGCGCTCCGTCAGCACGCCCTTGGCCTGCTCGATGGTGATGTGGCTCGTGAGTGCGGCTTGCAGCTGTTCCGCGAGCACCCGGTTCCGCCGGATCGCGCGCACCTGGAGAAGGCTGATCGTCGCGACGTTCGCGAACGACTGCGCCAACGTCGTCGCCTCGGGGGGAGTGCATCCGGCGAGGTCCGGAACAGGTTGAGCGTGCCGATGACCTCGCTCCGCAGCCGCATCGGCACCGCGTCGACCGCGACGAACCCGAGGCGCACCGAGGCGGCGTTGAACCGGGGCCACCGCGGTGGCCCCGCGCGCAGGTCGTCACACCGGACGCTCTGACCTGAGCGGAAGCACTCCTCGGAAGGGCCTTCTCCGTCGTGTGCCAGGTGGTGCTCCAGCGGCCGGGTCATCTTGGTCGAGACGGCCATCAGCTTGAGCACCTTGTTCGTCGGCCAGCGCGACGAAGGGCTGGGCCACCCGGTCCGACATTCGCGCCACCTCTACTTGTCGATGTTGGTGCACATGAGTCCGCGCTCGGCCCGGTCGTTCGCCACCGAGAAGAGGTGGCGGACCGCAGGGCCGGACGGTCCACGCGTGCGGATGGACGCCTTTCCGCCGTGCTCGTCCTCCGCGCTCCGGCCCGCGGGCCGGTCGAGCAACAGGGCCGTGGCCACGTCGGCCAGGTGCACCGCGTCGGCGATCTCGTCCGGGAGCAGGGCGCCGCAGGCGTCCCGGTGGATCTCCAGAGTGCCGAGCGAGTGCGCGTTGAGCACCAATGGGAACGCGAACATCGCCGCCACCCCGATCGCGATGGCAGCGGGGGCGAAGACGGGCCAGTGCTTCGTGGCGGCGAGGTCCGGCACCAGCACGGGCCAGTTCTGCCGCGTCGCCGTGAAAGCCGGACCCTCCGCGAGCATGGTCTGCAATTCAGCGATTTCCACCCCGCAGAAGCCGGCGGTCTCGAACGGCTGGACGCCATTTCGTGTGGTCCGCAGGTAGATCGCGCTGCCGACCGCGTTCGTCCGCACGCCGCAGGCGATGCAGACGTGGCGAACGGCGACCTGCCGGTGCTCGTCCTCGTTCTCGTAGGTCTCCACGTCGGCCACCTGGCGGTGCTGCTCGGTGCTCATGTCGCTAGCCGATCCCGGGTTCGGGCGCCACCGGCCGCAGCGATCGGTTGTGACGCGGTTCGGTGCGGGTCTGTCTTCGCCTCGTCGACCTGACGGATCAGGTCGTCCCTGGCCTCGCCGAGTGCCGACGACAACAACCGCTGCTTCGACGAGGTCGCGACGAAGTGCACGCGGTGCGCGCTGCTGATCCAGCACTGCGGGACGACCCGCTGCTCGTCGCCGTCGCGGTCCTTCAGGCTGATCTCCAGGTCCACCTGGTCGTCGCGGTACGACCGCAGGCGGGTGCCGAGCGCGGCCAGACACCCCACGACCCAGTCGCGTCCGGTGGCGTGGAAGCCGGCGGAGAGATGCAGGCGCTGGACGATCACTGACGCGTCGGCCGGGACCGCGTTCATGCTTTGCCGCATACGGTGCTCAACTGAAATCTCCTCGTGAGATCAGAGCGACCGCGGGGTCCGGGCGGATCAATATCAGAGTAGCCCCTGCGCGGTCGTTCTCAAACTTCTTCAACTCATTGTGCGAAGGCCGCGCCGGGCGGCCGGTGCTGCGGGACGGGCGTGCGCGTGACCTGGTGCCGGACTGAAAGTGCACGTGACCAGCGTTCTCTGTCGAAGGGTGGGCTGCAGTAGGGCCCTGGTGTCGCTCCGCATGGTCGCGCCAGAACGGTTTCCGGGGGTTTGTTCTGAAACAATCTCCCTTAGGAAAAATTGGACCATCTCGTGGTCAACGATTTTTGTCGCGATTTTTCGCGGTGCGGCTCACAAACGTATCGACGCTCGTGCGTCTGTTTGGCGAGTGGCGGAAGCACCGATGCAGTTATTGCGCCTCACGGCACCGAGGTCAGGACAGCCTGATCACAGCACGGAGGGTTTCGAGCGCCTGGTGCTGCACCAGGCGTACCGCTGCTGGCGTGGACCCGAGCACGTGTGCCGTCTGCTCCGCGGAGAGGCCTCGAACGACCCGCAGGCGCAGGACTTCGCGCTGATCTTCGGTGAGTGCCGCGAGGTGCCGAAGGCCGGGCCACACCGGACCGCTCACGACGCCCTGGAAGTACCGTGACCCGCGTCGATGTGGTCGGCGAGGCCCCACGCCCCTGCGTAGTCCTCATGCCTGCGTACCAGGGACGCGAGCGGGCGGAAGCGGTCGCGCACGCGGGCCGAGTCGACGAGTGCCGACATCGTGAGGGCCCGCATCCCGCAGTCCACCACGCCCTGGACGTCTCCTTCGACCAGATGGCTGGTGGACAACAGGATCAAGCTGAACGTTCGGCCCCGGACCAGTATCTCGTCGTACTCGCCGATTGCCGTGGTGAGCAGGGGAACGGCGGTCCGCGCGTGCCGTCGTCCCACCGTGACCGACAGGTCCGTGTGCACGGCTCTTGCGATCGCGGAGAGCTCCGCCTCGGTGAAGAAAGCCGCCCAACCGGCCACGTCGACGCGGTTCACGGCGGCGAACTCGTCCTGGCCGCGATCGAGCAGCGCGAGGGCGCCGTGCTCGGCCCCCTTCTTGGCGTACGCCCACGCCGCGTTCACGGAGAGGATGCCGGCCGCGAGGTCGTCGCCGGCCTTGGCAGCCGCGAGCCGGCCGATGTCGAAGTGGCGCAACGCCTTGTCGATCTGCCCGTGGTGCAGGAACACGCGCCCCAGCCGGTAGCACACGTTGGCCGTCAACCCGTCCGCACGCGCGAGCCCGACCAGGGCGAGGGCGTGGCCGAAGTGGTGGTGCGCGGAGCTCACCAGGCCCGCGTCGAATCTGGCCCACCCCGCGATGTTCCGCAGATTTGCCACAGCGGCGTGCAGTCGCTGCCGTACGTGCGCCGGCACGCGTGTGGTGAGCAACGGCAGGCTGTCACGGACCTGGCGCCGGATGTCATCGAGGCAGTTCTCACCGCCACTGCGGTGGTCCAGTTCGCGCAACGCCCGAGTGTGTTCTTCCGGGCGTGTGGCGTTGGAAAGTCCGATCATGACGGGCACCCCGAGCCTTGAGTGGCGGATGGTGCCGCCGGGGTCCGGGGCGGCTGGATCGACATCGATCTTAGTACGGCACCCACGTCGTGATCCGCCGCTGTTCGGGTGCACATGACTCGGGTCGCCATGTACCTGGGCGGACCGACCGGACCTGCTCACCGCCCGGCGACGCTGCCGTGGAGGTGCCTGGCGACGTCACGGAGTCTGACGTCGTTGTGCTGCGACTGCTGGACGAGCAGTTCGAAGGCCTGGTCGGCGGTGCAGGCGTGCACCGCCATGAGAATCCGCTTGGCCTGCTCGATGACTGCACGTGAGGCCAGCGCGGTCTCGAGGTTGCCGATGTGCTCACGCGATCTCTGCCGCTGGTGGGCGTTGCTGATCGCCGCGCTGGCCGCCGTGGTGAACAACCACATCACGCTCTCGTCGGACGGGTCGAAGGCCGGCGCGCTGTAGCTGCAGATGTTGAGCGATCCCATGTGGACGGCGTCGTTGCTGTCCGATGCCGGAAGCTCGATGGCCATGGAAAGGCAAGCGCGCGCGGATTCCAGGCAGGGGCCGCGGTCGGCGTCGTACTGCCTCTCGTCGGCTCCGGCGAAAGTGCTGTCGCTGGCCGCGGCGGTCCTCGGGCGCTCATCGTTGACCATGACCGTGACCGCGTCGGCGTCCTGGATCGCTTTCGTCGCGGTGTCGGCGAGCCGCTCGAGGATGTCCGTCGAGGGGCTCCTCGACGGACATCCCGTCCCTCAGCGTGGTCAGAGCCACGGCCGCCTCGTCCCGGCACTCCACCGCGTCCCTGCGGGTCGGCTTCGGCGGTGTGCGCGTTTTCCGTCCGAGGACGGTAGCCAGGTTGTCCATGCCGCATCGCCTTCCGCGGGGAACGAGTTCGCGGCGCTCGTGCTCAACGCGCAGCGAATGGTACGGCGCAGAGGTGTCGGCGAGAGTGCCGCGAAGGCGAGGACGACGAATCGATGTGGTGACCGGGTGTTCCAAGGCCCGTACCAGCCCGGCGGCCACGCGAAGCGGTTCCACGACAACGAAGGCGGTCGGCAGCGCTCGCGTCGCGACCCTGCGGCCACCCCGGACGGCCAGAGCACCCGCCCGCTCACGACCGAGTTCTCCGGGAACTCGGTCGTGTAGTTGTACGCGGCGATCCACCTGACGAGTTCGACGGTCCGGTGTGCCGCCTGCCTGGCGAGGAGCTTCGGGTGCAGGCCTGCCAACAGTTCGGCGCCGGTGAACCGGGTGGGCAGCCACCGGTTCAGCACGGCGGAGACCTCGTCGTCGTGGCCGCGTTCGGAGAGCTTGCCCTGGAAGACGCTCTTCTCGTGGACGGCGTCGCGGCGCAGGCCGATGCTGATGACGTCTGGTCGTGAATCCGTGCTGACGTCATCACCGGGCCCGAGCGTCCCGGTCTGGAAACTTGTCGAGGGCAGGTGCCCCTCGCCGATGCAGCGGACGCTCAGCACGAACCTCAGCCGGTCGGGTGCCATCCCGCTCTGGTCGGGATGGCACGACCATGGACGGGGTGCACACCGCCGCTCCCTACGACGGCGTACACGTGGGTGAAGTACGCGCCGATCAGCAACCGGCGGGGTTCGGCCAGGTCGACGTCCGCGGGCAGGCGGTGGCTGACGCTCGCGAAGTTGTCCGCGAAGGTCGCGCGGATGTCCTGGTGCCGTTCCGCGAACAGGCGGACCGTGCGCTCGAGCGCGGCGAGGACGACGCCGTCGTCGAGTGCCATGACCCGCCGGATCACGGCTGCGGACCGCGACTCGTGCTCGGGCACCTTCTCGCCGGGCACGAACAGCCTGGTGATCACCCGGCGCGGGTCCGGACGCAGCCGCAGCCGGCTTCGGGTGACGCGTGCGTTCATCCGGTGCTCCTCAGGAGCGTGCGCAGGTGCTGGCGGGTGGAGATCAGAGCCAGGGTCGACTCGGCCCCCTGGTTGTTGTTCGGGCCTTGCGGGGTCAGCCCGTCGTAACCGCCGCCGGTCTGATCGTCGCGCATCGACGAGCCGAGGTCGTTGTCACCGTTGAACCACGCGATCGAACGGTGGATGCCGCGAGTCAGGTGGGGTCGCCGGTGCAGCGGTAGCCGCGGGCGCAGGCGTCGGCCATCGCGGCCGCCTCGATCGGCTGCTGGTCGAACGCCGGGCGCTGCTCGCCGAGGAACCACCCACCGGTTGGGACCGGTGAGAGGTGGAAGTCCGTGGACTCGACGCCCAGCAGCCACTCCAGCAGCCGCAGGCCGTCATCGCGCACCTTGTCGTCGGCGAGGAGATCCCCGCGGCGATCAGCGCCTCGGCCAGCGCGGCGTTGGCGTAGAACAGCCGGTTCTCGGGCCACGGCCACGTCGGGTCGGGACGTGGTTCACCGACGTACGAGGGGACATCGCCGAGCAGCGCGGCGGCGGAGGCGTGGACCGGATCGGCGCTGAGGACCTCGGCGGCGCCGAGCGCGGCGAACGTCATCGAGCGCACCGACGGCGGCCGGCGGTGGGCGCTGCGGTCGAAGCACTCCAGTGCTGTCCGGCGGATCGAGGGCACCGGGCAGCGGGCGGCGGCGGTGCCGAGTCCCCACAGCGCCCGGCCCCACCAGTCGCCCAGTCCCGGCTCGTCCTGCCAGTCGCGGCCTAGGCCCGAGACGGTTGTGGAAGCGCCCGTCCTCGTTCTGCGCGTATGCCATGAAGGCCAGATAGCCCTCAGCCAGCCCGGCCAGTTCGGCGGGCAGTTCCGGTTCGCGGCTCAGGACCACCAGACCCCTGGCGACGTCGTCGAGGCAGTAGCCGTGCTCCCGCCGCGGCAAGGGGCCTTCCGCGTGCTCGTAGAGACCCGTGTCGTCGCTGAGCCGCACCAGGTGGGAGAAGTCGGGTTCCCTCATCGTGTCAGGACGACTCGGGTGGTGAGCAGGTCCTCGGCGAGGCGGAGATACCGGCCGGCCACCGCGGGCCAGCTCAGCGCCGGACCGAGCTCGGTGGAGCGGTCGTGCATTCCCGCGGCGAGCTGGGGCTCCGTCAGCACGCGCCGCAGCGCCGCCGTGATGGCCGCAGGGTCTCGGTGCGGCACCAGCAGACCGGCTCCGCCGGCCAGCAGTTCGACGGCGTGCGGGAACACCGTGGTGACGACCGGTCCGCACGCCGCGAGCGCTTCGACGAGCACGCCCGACGTGACCTGTTGGGAGGAGTCGTAGGGGAGCGGGACGACATCGGCCCGGCCCACGAGGTCCGCCAGCGCGTTCGCCTCGAGGTAGGTCGGATCGAACTCCACCAGGTCCCCGACGCCGTGGGCGGTGGCACGGTCGCGCAGGTGCGTCCGGTACCTCTCGCCCCCGTGCGCCAGCACCTTCGGATGGGTCTGCCTCGCGATCAGAGCCGCCGCGAGCAGCGCGAGCAAGCACGCCACCACGACGGCACCCGTTCGAACCCTTCCCGTGATTCTGGGGGATCCGTTGTGCGGCCGTTCGCCGTTCACCGATTCTTCGATTTCTGAACACTGTCTGCCGCTTATCCGACCGTGGCGTTCGAAGTCCACTGTGGATGTTGTCGCGAATTGGGCCGGCCTCGTTCAGCAGGACGGCGGAACGCCACCAGCACAGGACAGTCGCGTTGCCGGCGGCCGCCAGAGACTCAGCGGGAGAGAGTGCGCGGGTCGCGCCCGCGGGGGTACACCTCGTGCTCCGCGACCGAACCGTCCCGGTCGCGGACGACGTGGTCCACCGCGTGCGAGATGGCCATCTCACGGCCGTTCGTGCGCGCATCTTCCTTGGACAGGTGAATGCTGGAAGGAAGGTCGTTCCCCTCGACCTTGTTCTTCCACCGGCCGTTTTCGAAGTAGGTCTCGATGTCGCCACGCATGGGCTCACTCCCCGCAGGTTCGACCTTCCGAGTACCCGCTGGCGCCGGCTGTCACACCGCTTGCCCTCCGCGAGCCGATCGGTCGCGCCGCTTGGTCGAG
Organism: Lentzea sp. NPDC042327; assembly: GCF_040647275.1. Taxonomy (NCBI): domain Bacteria; kingdom Bacillati; phylum Actinomycetota; class Actinomycetes; order Pseudonocardiales; family Pseudonocardiaceae; genus Lentzea; species Lentzea sp. NPDC042327. The sequence goes on along the minus strand of NZ_JBEZBX010000030.1, from coordinate 5,984 downwards.
ATGCCCGTCGTGCGGGCCTTGTGCAGCGTGCCCGCGCAGATCAGGTTCGGAAGCCGCTGCCCGGAAACCCGATCGAGATCAGATCAAAGCGAGTTCGTGCATGCCGGGAATACGTTTCGTGCAGGTCAGCCGAGCGTCGGTGGATCGCGGCCATCACCGGTCATCCACGACACCGGTGGCGTCCACCTCGACAGCCAGATGTCTGGCCAGCGCCCGCACACCCCTCCGAGGCTCGCCCGAAGTCACCGAGCCCGTCGTGTTTCGACGGGTTTCGCGTTGCCAGGCGAGGGATCCGTCCCGCGCCCGGCGGATCAGCTCGGCCCGGTCGCCGCCGGCACCGCCCTGCTCGAAGTCGTCCATGCGCCCGGCGAGCATCGTGCGAGCTTTCGCCGCAGCCTCGGCCAGGCTGCACCGGTGGTGCCGGGCGAGCACAGTGATGAGATTGTCCGTGCCCTCCTCCAACTCCCGCCGCGCGGAACGCAGGTCGTTGGTCCAGGCGATGATGTCGGCGGTCGCGTTGCGCAACCCGTCCAGTTGACGGGCCTCGGGCAGAGCGCGTTCGATGACGGCCAGCACCGGCAACACCGTGATGGTGCGTCGGCGCAACACCACGTAATCGTCGAGCCCGAGCCGCTCACCAGACGCCCGCAGCTCCGCCTCCGTGCAGATGGCCTCGGCAAAGTCCCGGTACAGCCCGATGAACTGGTCGCTTCATCCCGGCCGAGCCGCCGCTTTCGTGCGGCCCCACAGGTCGCCGAGTGCGCGCACCGCTGCCACCGGGTGCTCACTTCGGTCCGCGCCGCTGAGCACCTCAAGGAGCTGTTGCAGCAGCTTCCGCACCTCGGCCGGTGACTGCCCTTCCTGGTCGAACCTGTCGTCGACCAGCGCGACGAACGCACCCCACTCGGCTTTGACCCCCAGCTCAGCAGGGTCCGCATGCGGAGTCAGCCATCCGGCCATGCGCCCGTGCCCCATGCGACCCAACCGCCGCGCCTGCTCGCCCTCGCTGACCAGGCCGTGTCGGGCAGCCCACGACCTGGCCTGGCGTTCAGCGTGAATCCAGTACGAGTTGCAGATAGTGATCATCGCATCGGGCACTACCGACGAATGGCCGCGACCCGAGCCGTCCGTTCAGGCGGTTGCTGAGACACCCGGGAGAGTGATTACTTCTCGGACGGTGCGAGGTCGCGCACGTGTCATCTCATGATGCCGGGGCGTTCTTGACCCAGCAGATCTTCCGCTGGTGGCCGTCGAGGTCCTCGAAGACGCGTTGATGGAAGAAGTCCGCATCCCACGGTGGCGAGTACTCCTGGCCGCCAGCGATGATGGCTCGGTCGACGATGAGCTCCACATCGCCGCGGTCGTTGGCGAAGATGTCGAACACGGCTTCGATTTCGGTCCGGGTGTCGACGACGCGTGAGATCGAGGTCGAACCGAAGCCCGATCGCGGTGAAGAACTCCTTGCGGCGGGAAAGATCCGCTACCCGCATGACGGTGAACAGACGATGTTCCATCGACTCTCTCCCCGCCCTCGACCCACGCCCTTCAGTACACGAAACTCGTGCCGAACCCGTGCACGGAGCGGTAGAAGCAGACCGCGGCGGACAGGTGTGGCGTCTTGGCCCGGTTGCGCTCGACCTGCGCAACGATCGACTGGCCGATGGTTGTGACGATGTCCAAACGGAGGAGCGTTTCGTTGCATGAGCGGCGGGCCCGACCGGCGAGGTGCCTTGTCGGAGGTTGGGGATCAGTATGTCCACATCGGACTACATTCTGCTGGGCAGGACACTTCGGTCTGGAATTTCACCCGGTTGCGATACCTGCTGAGAGAGTTCGCAACTGGTCGAAGACGCCACGAGCGGCGTTCCGGGGCTGACAGGTGCGTTCGGCACGAGGACCCTGGCCTCCGCGGAGCCCGGGGCCCTCTCGGGACGGGATCAGGGCCTGACTTCTCTCCTCGCTCGGATGCCCAGCGACTGGATCAGTTCGTGGGGCGGATACCTCATGGCGTGGTCGGTAGGAGGCAGGTGTAGCTCAGGGGGAGCAGGCTCACGAACGTTCCTCCGGCTCCGGTGCAGATGCTGCGGGCTTCCTGGACGCGGCGGTTCGCCGGGCTGAGGGGGTTGAACACGCAGACATATCCCACCGGGTTCACGGTGAGGGTGAGCACGCCGCCGGTCGCGATGCACAGTGCGGTTGCGTTTCCCGTGCCCGAGCCGGGGCCCGTTGCCGGCGGGGTGCTGGTGTTCTCGCAGCTGGCGTGGATGTCGGGGTCCGGTGCGGGCCCCTGGCAGGTGTCGACGCCGAGGCCACCGTCGAGGCTGTCCTGGCTGCCGTCGACGGAAGCGCCGATGAGGGTGTCGGTGCCCGCGCTGCCGGAGATCGTGTCGATGCCCAGGCCGCCGGTGAGGGTGTCGTTGCCGGTGCCGCCGGTGAGGGTGTCGTTGCCGTCGCCGCCGTCGATCGTGTCGTCGAGCGCTGAGCCGGTGATGGTGTCGTTGCCACCGTTGCCGCGGATCGTCTTGGCGGGATCCGTTCCGCCGCAGTCGATCGTGTCGTTGCCGGGACTTCCAATCACGACGGTGTCGGTCTGGGTCACACCGGCGCTCACGACGCAGTTGACGGCGGCCTGGGCGGTCAGTGGAGCGACCGCCCACAAGCCGGGGACCGCGAGAACTCCGGCCACCGCGGCGACGGTCACCCGGCGGATCTGACTCTGCTGGATCCTCATGTCTTCATTTCCCGAACACGATTTGTTCATAGCCGCACAGCGCGGACGCGCCAGCGGAGAAGAGTGCGCGAGCGACGCGCGGAGACCTTGCCGAAGCAGCCTGTGCGGCTACTCGCACATGCGAAAACCTCGGCTCGTGATCTGTACCCATGATCATCGCGGGTCATGTCACGTCACCGAGGTCCGGGGTAACAGACCGAAGTGTACTCCTTCAGATGCGCCGACCGGTACCGCCGTCCCCTAAATGGCCCACCTGTGCGGAAGTTGATTGTGGTGGGCTTGGTGAAAAACCTGATCAGACACTATGGAACACATATTTCCTCATGGCTTGGAACCGAGGTTGTCCCACAGATTTGGTCAACGTCCCGGTGAAGATCGCAGGCTAGTACCGGTTGATCGTTGCCGCTGTTCTCGTAATTCGCGCCTCCGTAATTTCCGTCCGCTGTTTCGGTGATATTTTCGTGGCGTGTGGGTGGTCAGGCGGGCGAAAGCAAGGCAGGCGGTGGCAGAGGAGACCTCAGTCCCCGGGCTCACTTCAGAGTGAAAGGTCGGTCAAGGGATCGACAGCACGTACCAGTACGACGGGCCGGGCCCTGGTCGACCTGGGCACCGCGGTGGGACGGCTTTACCGGCAACGCCGGGACCGTCACCGGCGGCGCCGGTAGCGATACCGTCGTGCTCACCGCGGGCAAGGGCGGCAACGGCGGTCTTGGTGGCCTCGGAGGTAACAGCGGTCTCGTCGCCGGTGGCGCGGGTGCCGGTGGTATCGGTGGCGCCGGTGCGGCCGGCGGCGTCGGCACTGGCGTTGGACGAGAGGGCGCTTGCGAACCGGTGGCAGGAGCAGCCAGGACCCGTGTTTGGGTGTGTGGTGGATCTCGAGTCGCTGAGCCAGGGCGAAGGCCTCGCCGGGGTCGAAGGCTTCGTAGAGCGAGGCGATGCCGTGGGTGTTGAAGGTTGTCCATGACCAGCACGACGGTCTCGGCGTCGGGATAGTCCACGGTCAGTAGGTGTTTGACCTGCCCTGCCCAGTCGAGTTTGGTGCGCTGGGCCAGGGCATGCACGCGGCGCCAGCCACGCAGCGGTTCTGCCCACACGAAGATCGAGCAGGTGCCGCACCGGACGTACTCACTGTCCTGGCGGGCATCGCGGCCCGGCCGGGCCGGCAGCGGGTCGCGGACCTCGCCAAGGAACTGGAAGGGCTTCTCGTCCATGCACACGACCGGGCGGGCAGGGTCGTGCGGGCGGGCGTAGACGGCGAGGACGTCTTCCATGCGGGCTGCGAACTCCGCGTTCGCCTTCGGCGGGATGTTCCAGCACTTCCTCAGATGAGGACGCAGTTCCGTTTTTTCAAAACCCGGCCGATGGTCGAGTGGTCCAGGTTCGGGATGTCCTCGGTGAGTTCGACGTGTTTTTCCAGCAGCCGCAACGACCATCGAGCATGCCCCGCCGGCGGCTGCGAGCACGCCAGGGCGATCAACCGGGCCTTGACCTCACCGGTGACCGGCGAGGGCACCGGCGGAAGGTCACGCTTCTTGCGCCCGATCGTGGCCAGGACATCACCGCCGGTCTCGGCGAATCGCTTGGCGACCAGCCGCAGCATCTCACCCGAGACCCCGAGCCGATCTGCGATCACTTCCTTCGAATCGGGCTCACCTGCCGAGGTGTCCAGCGCGAGCAGTACCCGCGCCCGCCTGATCGCTGAGGCTGAGTGCACACCAGTGGTGGTCAGCCGGATCAGCTCTTCACGATCCCGCGCCGACAACGTCACCGGCCGCTTCAACTGGGAGGCCATGACAACAGCCTCCCAGCCAAACGCGCCATAACTAAGCAGCGACGCACTACTAGTGGTGCGTCACGCAACGTTGACCCGGTGATCGGCTTGGTCTGCTGACGGTCCAGGCTGGTCCTCCCATGTCGAGCGGGGCGAGTGCGGTGCTGACGATCGCTCCGATGCGCGTCGTACATCTTCTGCGCGTCGACGAACTCGCAGCTCTTGGGCCCTGATTGCACGCCATGGGGCTGTAACCTGCACAAATGATCAATCCGTTCGGGGTGAGTCTCGGCGCCAAGGCCGCACGCCTGCTGGCCCGGCTCGGACGCGCCGAGATCCGCCCAGGGTTGACGGAGCAGGAGTTGATCGGTATCGAAGCGCGGTTCGGGTTCGCGTTCGCCGACGACCACCGCGCTTTTCTCGCGGCGGGGCTGCCCACGGGAGGGGCATGGCCCGACTGGCGTCACGGCAACGCCGCGCAGCTTCGTTCCTGGCTCGACAGACCGGTCGAGGACGTGGTATTCGCGGTGGCGGAGGCGGACTTCTGGCATCCGAGCTGGGGCACGCGCCCTGCCCGGCGGACCGACGCCGTAGCCGGCGCGAGGGCGCACTTGGCGTCAGTGCCGCAGCTGGTTCCGGTCTACTCCCATCGCTACCTGCCCGCGGGCCAGGCGACATTCGCTCACCCGGTGTTGTCGATCCGCGGCGCCGACATCATCCCCTACGGGTACGACCTCATCGACTACGTGCACCAGGAGTTCGGCGGCCCGCAGGGCAGAGCCGACGAGGAGCGGCACGTCGTTGCCGCCACAGCAGCGTTCTGGTCGGATTTCCTGTCCTGGTCGAACCGGGAAGGGTAGGGGGACCACGCACCGCGCGGCACGGATGAGCCATGAGCACCGCGCCGACCGGGTCCGCCCCACGGTTGGGCTCTGCGGGATGGGAAGCCCTCGCAGAAACCTCCGTCAACACGCCTCAGCCTGAGCTGAAAGACCCAGCTAGTGCTGCGTCACGCAACCTTGATCAGGTAATGGGTCCAGGTGCGGATAGCGGTCGGCCCGATGTTTCGGCAGAGCCCCATCAGTATGCCGAGTTTTGAGGTGGAGCTCCCACGAAACCGGCGAGTTGCGTCTTCAGCGTGGAGGGAGTCGGCGACGTGCGCCCAGACGTCGCCTTGCTCATTGACACGCCCACCAGCGCACCGCATGCGGGCGAACAGTTCGCGCGTCCACGATCCCCGCTTTCCCGGCGCCGCCGCCGCACATCACTCGAGGCCACGGTCGACGGCGGAGAGCTTCATCAGCGGCGCCTCAGAACGCTTGAGAACCCAGGACGAATAGCTGGCGGGGCGAGGTGTTGCCCGTCTGCCGCGAACGGCGCCGACCGTTCAGGAACCGGCGACCGAGTCGAGGAGGTTCTTGGCGATGTAGCGGAGTTTGACGTTCTCGTGCTGTGAGCGTTGCACGAGCATCGTGAAGGCTT
>NZ_JBEZBX010000029.1:0-35048 GCF_040647275.1 Lentzea sp. NPDC042327 | reverse complement strand
CATTCCGAACCCGGTAGTTAAGCCCTTCTGCGCCGATGGTACTGCACTGGTTACGGTGTGGGAGAGTAGGTCGCCGCCGAACTTACGTACAGAAGACCCCTGCGGGTCGAGCACCTCGAGTGCTCCCCGCAGGGGTCTTCTGCCATGTCCGCATCTTTTTCGGTTGCGGCCCCTGGTCTCATGGAGCCATGGACGCGGTCGTGCACCCAGACCAGGCGTCGTTCGACGCCATCGCGCACGATCGGCTCGCAGCCGATCCGGTGCGGAACACCGTCGCTCTCACCTCACTCCACTGGGCCCGCCGGCACCCCGACCCGAACCGGCCGCCGACCCTGATCACCTTCCACGACCGCGGCGAGCTCGTCGGCTCCGTCATCCGCACCCCGCCGTGGGTGGTGCAGACCGCGGACCTGCCGCTCGAAGCGCTGGAGCTCGCGGTCGACCGGCTGCGGGAGGTCGACCCGGACCTCCCCGGCGTCACCGGGCCCAGCGAGAAGTCCGAGGCGTTCGCCACAGCGTGGGGACGACCGTTCCGCGTCACCATGTCCACCCGGCTCTACCGCTTGGGCACCCTGGCTCCGCCCGCGGTCGCGGGTTCCGGGCGGATGGCGACCGAGGACGACGTGCCGCTCCTCGCGGCCTGGCGGGAAGCCTTCGCCAGGGAGGCGTCACCGAACGCGCCCGTGCAGCCGGCCGAGGAGATCATGCGGAGCTCACTGCGGCTCGGCAACGGTCACGCCGTCTGGGAGGCCGGCGGCACACCCGTCGCGTGGGCGGCGGCGAGCGCCCCGATCGCCGGCATGACCCGCGTCGCACCCGTCTACACGCCACCCGGACACCGCCGCCACGGCTACGGCGCTGCCGTGACCGCCATGATCACGCAGTGGGCGACCGATCGGGGTGCGACCGCGGTCGTCCTCTTCGCCGACCTCGCCAACCCGACGTCGAACTCGATCTACCAGCGGATCGGCTACGCGCCGGTCGAGGACTGGACGGAGCACACGTGGAAGCGTTGAGCCACCAGGACATCACCGGTTTCGTGGCCACGGCCGGCGCCTTCCTCGAAGCCGACCCCGTGAACCACAGCGTGCACCTCACCGCCGTTGACGCCGCCCTCCGCGGCCACCGCCGTGCCGCCACGCTCCTCTCCCTGCACGAGAACGGAACGGTGGTCGGCGCGGTGACCAGGATGGCCGGTCGCCCGCTGCACGTCGCCGCGATGCCGCCGGCCGCCGCCCCCGCGGTGGTGGCCGCGGTGCGCGAGCACGACCCGGAGGTCAGCCAGGTCACCGGCCCCCGGGACCGGGTCGACGCGTTCCGCGCGCTGTGGCGTCCCGGCGGTCGTGAGGTCTACGTCCTGCGGCTCTACCGGCTGGGCGAGCTCGTCGAACCGGACGTCCCCGGTGCGCCCCGTCTCGCCACCGCCGCGGACGACGACCTCGTCACCGGCTGGTGGACCGACTTCGTCGAGGAGCTCGACGGGCTGCCCCGCGAGGTGGCCGCGCAACGGGCGCTGGACAGCCGGTGGATGTCCGCGGGCCACGTGCTGTGGCTCGTCGACGGTGTCCCGGTGTCCTGGGCGGCGAGCACCACCCCGGTCGGTGGCGTGTCACGCGTCGGACCGGTCTTCACCCCGCGCGAGCACCGCAGGCACGGCTACGCGGCCGCCGCCACCGCCGCGATCAGCCGGTGGGCACGGCAAGAGGGCGCCGACCACGTGGTGCTGACCGCGGACGTGCAGGACCCGACGGCGAACTCCGTTTACCGGGGCATCGGCTTCCGGCACATCTCCGACTGGTCCGAGCACAGCTGGGACTAGTCGAACAGCGCCGACTCCACGGGCCGGTTGCGCACGTGGGAAGAGAACACCAGCGACGTGGTCGTGTCGCCGTAGCGCTGCATGACCTCGACGAGCCCCTCCAGCTCGATCATCGAGCGGCACACCACGCGCAGCAGCCAGCAGTCGTCACCGGTCACGTGGTTGGCGTCGCGGACCTGCGGCAGCGCCAGCACGTGCGAGCGGAACCGCGGCGTGTCGAGCGACCGCACCCGCACCCGCACGATCGACTCGATCGGCAGTCCCAGCCGCGCCGGCGACACGACCGCCGTGTACCCGGTGATCACCCCGAGCGCCTCCAGCCGGCGCACCCGTTCGGTCACCGCGGGCGCGGACAGCGACACCTCACGGGCCAGCGCGGTGAACGACATCCGCCCGTCCTGCTGCAACAACGCGAGGATCTTCCAGTCCAGGGCGTCGAGTTCCACCTGGAAATCATAGGCACAACGCCCGCAACGCCTGGACTTCCGCATGTCCACCGGTAGCGCTGACCAGCAGGATCACCACCATGACCAACGCACTGCGCTTCCCCGCCGCCGACCCGCAGGCCGCCGCCGCGTTCTTCGCCGCCGAGCTCGCGTTCGAGGCCGACCCCGACGACGTGCACCGCGACCTGGTGGACGGCACCGCACACGGGTTCGTGCTCGTCGAGACCCGCGCCCCGGAGGCGTTCGCGCGCAAGCGCATCCCCGGCGCCATCAACCTGCCCCACCGGGACCTGCCCGAGCAGCTCGACCTCGACCCCGGCCTGGTCTACGTCTGCTACTGCGAGAGCTTCCAGTGCAACGCCGCCACCAAGGGCGCGCTCGCCCTCGCCCGGCGCGGCTACCGGGTCAAGCGGCTCTCCGGCGGCATCACCGCGTGGGAGCAGGCGGGATACCCGGTCGAGGGAGACGGTCAGGTCGCGGCAGGTGTTTCGAAGGTCGCGTGTCATTGCTGAGCCCAGCCGACATAGGCTCACCGGTGTGACGTCTCCGCGTTTGCTCGTGCTGCAGCCCTCGAAGTCCGACCCGCTGGCCAAGCTGGGCGACTGGCTCCTGGCCGACGGCGTCGAGCTCGACCTGGTCATGCTGCCGGAGACGCCGGCACCGGCGAACCTCGACGGCTACCAGGGCGTGATCTGCCTCGGCGGTGAGATGGGCGCACTGGACGACCTCGACCACCCGTGGCTCGCTGACGTGCGGAAACTGCTGTCGAGCGCCGTCGCGAAGCGGCTGCCGACCCTCGCCATCTGCCTGGGGGCGCAGCTGCTCGCGGCGGCCACCGGCGGGCAGGTGCGCAAGGGCCCGAAAGGGCCGGAGGTCGGGGTCCTGCTGGTGGCCAAGCGGGACGTGGCGGCGAACGACCCGCTGTTCGCGGACCTGCCGTTCACCCCGGACGTGCTGCAGTTCCACAACGACGAGGTGCACCTGCTGCCGCCCGGCGCGGAACTGCTCGCGGCGTCCCCGAAATACCCGAACCAAGCCTTTCGGGTCGGAACGAGTGCCTATGGCCTGCAGTTCCACATCGAGACGACTCCGGAAATCGTCTTGAACTGGGCGGCCAAAGACCCTGAATCCGCGGCGTGTGCACGATCACACCACTTCGACCCCGAGTTTCTCGCCGAGGCGCACCGCGACTTCGAGGAGGTCTGGCACCCGTTCGTGCGCAGATTCGCCATGTTGGTGCGGGGAGAACTGTCGCCCGTGGGCGGTTTGAGGACACAACTTCCGTTGGTGTGACGTTACTTTCGTAGGTTTTAAGACTTCCTCCGTTGGCGGTACCGTAACCTCCTGGACAGCTTGTTCGATCCAGCCGGAGGATCATTGTGGATCCCGCTCTTGTAGTGATCATCGTCGTTGTCACTGCTCTCATCTTCGACTTCACCAACGGGTTCCACGACACGGCCAACGCCATGGCCACCTCCATCGCCACGGGTGCGCTGAAGCCCCGCACGGCGGTCGCGTTGTCGGCGGTGCTCAACCTCGTCGGCGCTTTTCTGTCCGTTGAGGTCGCCAAGACCATCTCCGGTGGCATCGTCGACGACGCCAAGATCACGCCCGCCATCATCTTCGGCGGGCTGGTCGGCGCGATCATGTGGAACCTCGTCACCTGGTACGTCGGCCTGCCGTCGAGCTCGTCGCACGCGTTGTTCGGCGGACTGATCGGCGCGGCCTGGGTCTCCTCCGGCGTGGACGCCATCCACTTCGCCAAGGTCGTCGACAAGGTGCTGGTCCCCGCGATCGTCGCGCCGCTGGTCGCGGGTCTCGTCGCGGCCATCGCCACGATCGTCGTCTACCGGCTCAAGAAGGCGGCGGACCCGCGCGTCTCGCACACCGGCTTCAAGGTCGGGCAGGTCGCCTCGGCGTCACTGGTGTCCCTCGCGCACGGCACGAACGACGCCCAGAAGACGATGGGCATCATCACGCTGGCGCTGATCACGTCCGGCTCGCTCGCCCCCGGCTCGGCCCCTCCCACCTGGGTCATCATCAGCGCCGGTGTCGCGATCGCACTCGGCACTTACCTCGGCGGCTGGCGCATCACCCACACCCTGGGCCGCGGCCTGACCACCATCGAGCCCGCGCAGGGCTTCGCGGCGCAGACGTCGACCGCGACCGCGATCCTCGCGTCGTCGCACCTCGGGTTCGCGCTGTCCACCACGCACGTCGCGTCCGGCGGCATCATGGGCTCCGGTCTCGGCCGCGACCGCCGCGGCGTCAAGTGGGGCACCATGGGCAAGATGGCCGGTGGCTGGCTGCTCACGCTGCCCGCCGCGGGCATCGTCGGCGCCATCGCTGGCAAGTGGGCCTCCAGCGGCACCGCGGGTGTCATCGGCGTCGCCGTGATCGGTGGCGCGGTGTCGATCGGCATCTGGGTGCTGTCGCGGCGTGAGCCGGTCAAGCCCGAGCACATCGTCGACGAGGTCGCCGCGCAGGCCGAGCTGCACAAGGTGGCGGCATGACCGTCAACTGGGTCGCGCTGCTGCAGGTCTTCGGTGCCACGCTGCTGGTCACCGTGCTCGTGGTGACGTTGTTCGTCGTGGGCATCCGGGCGTTGTCGGGCAACCGCAAGGCCGGTGCGTACGCGAGCTTCGCCGGTTGTGTCGCCGTGGTGCTCTACGGGCTCTCCCTGATCGTGTTCTAGTTCCAGCCGCGCGACGACTAGGTTGGTTCGTGATGAGCGAACCAGGTCGCGCCGCCTCACCAGCCAGATTCGGGCTCACCGAGCCGCGCAGCGAGGAAGTGCTGCGCGGCCTCGGCCTGTACGCCGACCGCCGTCCCGCGGACGGTGCCGAACCGGTGCTCGCCGCGCTCTCCCGCTGCCCCGACCCCGACCTCGCGCTGCGCGGCCTGGAACGGCTGCGGGAGGTCGCCGACTGGGCCCCGCTGTCGGAGGCGCTGCACACCGACGTCGTCGTGCGCGGCCGGCTGCTCGCGGTGCTCGGCTCCTCGACGGCCCTGTCGGACTTCCTCGTCGTGAACCCGGACCGGTGGCGCTCGCTCACCGGGCCGGTGGACGTGACGTTGCCCGCCGAGGGCGTCCTGCGCACCGAGTACCGGGCGAAGCTGCTGCTCATCGCGGCCAACGACGTGGCGCACGTGGTCGAACCGGACCTGCCGTACGTGCCGTACGACACCGTTGCCGAGCAGCTGTCCGACCTCGCGGTGTCGGCGCTGCGGCGGTCCCTGGAGCTGGCCGGGGAGAAGGTGAGCGGCGTCGAGAAGTGCCGGCTCGCGGTGATCGCGATGGGCAAGTGCGGTGCGAACGAGCTGAACTACGTCAGCGACGTCGACGTGGTGTTCGTCGCCGAGGGCGACCTCGGCGTGGCGACCCGGCTGGCCAGCACGATGATGCAGATCGCGGGCCACTCGTGCTTCGAGGTCGACGCGGCGCTGCGCCCGGAGGGCAAGGCGGGCGCGCTGGTCCGCACCCTCGACGGGCACGCCTCCTACTACAGGAAGTGGGCGCGGACCTGGGAGTTCCAGGCGCTGCTGAAGGCGCGCCCGGTCGCGGGTGACGCCGAGCTCGGCCAGTCCTACCTGGACGTCGTGCGCCCGTACGTGTGGACGGCGGCCGAGCGGGAGAACTTCGTCGAGGACGTGCAGGCCATGCGCCGCCGCGTCGAGGACCACGTCCCGACCGGGCTCGCCGAACGGGAGCTGAAGCTCGGCCGCGGCGGGCTGCGCGACGTCGAGTTCGCCGTGCAGCTGCTGCAGCTCGTGCACGGGCGCTCGGACGAGGAGCTGCGGATCCAGGCGACGACCGCCGCGCTGGCCGCGCTCGGCAAGGGCGGGTACGTCGGGCGCAACGACGCCGCGGACTTCGGCCGCTCATACCGTTTCCTGCGCACCCTGGAGCACCGGCTGCAGCTGCAACGGCTGCTGCGCACCCACCTCTTCCCCGCCGACGACGACACGGCGGCGTTGCGCTGGCTCGCCCGGTCCATCGGGCTGGCCGCCGACGGGCAGCGCTCGGAGGGCCAGGTGCTGCTCGCGGAGTTCCGCAGGCACGCGAACCAGGTCCGGCGGCTGCACGAGAAGCTGTTCTACCGTCCGCTGCTGCAGGCCGTGGCGGGCGTGCCGACCGAGGCGCTGCGGCTCACCACGAAGGAGGCGGTGGCCCGGCTCGCCGCGCTCGGCTACACCTCACCCGACGGCGCGTTGCGGCACATCCAGGCGCTGACCCACGGCATGTCCCGGCGGGCGCGCATCCAGGGCGCTCTGCTGCCCGTGCTGCTCGACCTGTTCGCCGGCACACCCGACCCGGACGGCGGGCTGCTCGCCTACCGCAAGGTGTCCGAGGCGCTCGCGGAGACACCCTGGTACCTGCGGCTGCTGCGGGACGAGGGTGCCGTCGTCGAACGGCTCGCGGTGCTGCTCGGCACGTCCCGGCTGGTGCCGGACCTGCTGGTGCGCGCACCGGAGGTGCTGCGACTGCTCGCCGACACCGAGGCGCTGGTCGGACGCGACCCGCTGACCGTCGGCAACCCGCTGCGCAGCGCCGTGTCGCGGCACCCCGAGCTGGCGCGGGCGGTGGCGGCCGCGCGGTCGTTGCGGCGCCACGAGCTGCTGCGCATCGCCGCGGCCGACCTGCTGGGCCTGATGCCGCTGGAGACGGTGTGCGTGTCGCTGTCCGAGGTGTGGGTGGCGGTGCTGCAGAGCGCGCTCGACGCGGCCGTGCGGTCCGCCGGTGAACCGCTCGCGGCGCTGGCCGTGATCGGCATGGGCCGGCTCGGCGGCCGGGAGCTCGGGTACGGCTCGGACGCGGACGTGCTGTTCGTGTGCCGGCCGTTCGAGGGCGTGACCGACGCCGAGGCCGCGAAGTGGGCCAGCGGCGTCGTCGAGAACATCCGGCGGCTGCTCGGCGCCTCCTCGCAGGACCCGCCGCTGCAGGTGGACGCCGACCTGCGGCCGGAGGGGCGGCAGGGGCCGCTCGTGCGGACGTTCGACTCCTACCGCGCCTACTACGGCAAGTGGGCGGAGATCTGGGAGAAGCAGGCGCTGCTGCGGGCCCGGTTCATCGCGGGCGACACCGCGCTGGGAGCGGAGTTCGAGGCGTTGATCGAACCGCTGCGGTACCCGGCCGACGGGCTCGACGCGGCATCGGTGCGGGAGGTCCGGCGCATCAAGGCGCGGGTCGACGCCGAACGGCTGCCGCGCGGCGCCGACCCCAGCACCCACACCAAGCTCGGCCGCGGCGGGCTCGCCGACGTCGAGTGGACCGTGCAGCTGTTGCAGCTGCAGCACTCCGGTGCCGTGCCCGGCCTGCGCACACCGTCCACGATGGCGGCGATGGCGGCCGCGGTGGAGGCGGGACTGCTGACCCAGGACGACGCGACCGAGCTGACCACGGCGTGGAACCTCGCGACGCGCGCCCGCAACGCCGTGACGCTGGTGCGCGGCAAGGCCTCCGACCAGCTGCCGACCTCGGGCCGCGACCTGGTCGCCGTCGCCTCCGTCATGGGGTACCCGCCCGGCGGTGACCCCGGCGAGTTCCTGGAGGAGTACCGCCGCACCACCCGCCGTGCCCGTGCGGTGGCGGAGCGTGTCTTCTACGGTGAGGGACTGTGAAGGCGATTGCGCTCACCGAGTTCGGTGACCCCGAGGTCATGACGTGGCAGGACCTGCCCGATCCGCTGCTCGGCCCCGACCAGGTGCTGGTGGAGGTCAAAGCGGCGGGGGTGAACCAGGTGGACTCCAAGATCCGCGCCGGGTACCTGCGGGGGCTGATGCCGCACCACACGCCGTTGATCCCCGGCTGGGACGTGGCCGGTGTGGTGCGCGCCGTCGGGATCGGGGTGCGGGACTGGCAGCCCGGCGACGAGGTCCTCGCCTACGCCCGCAAGGACCACGTGCAGTTCGGTGCCTACGCCGAGCTGATCTCGCTGCCGGACCGCGTGGTCGCGCGCAAGCCATCCACTGTGGACTTCGTGACGGCGGCCGCGTTGCCGCTGGCCGGGCTGACGGCGTTGCAGTCGCTCAAGGCCGTCGGCGTCGGCGAGGGAGATGTCGTGCTGGTGCACGCGGCCGCGGGCGGTGTCGGCCACCTGCAGGTGCAGCTCGCCCGTGAGCTGGGTGCCGCGCGGGTGCTCGGCACGGCGTCACCGCGCAACCACGACTTCGTGCGGTCACTGGGCGCTGAACCGGTCGCGTACGGAGACGCGCTGGTCGACGCGGTGGCCGAGCTCGTAGGCGGTGACGGCAAGGTCGACGCGGTGCTCGACAACGTCGGCGGGGTGGCGTTCGACCAGTCGTTGCGGCTGGTGCGCGACCGGGCGCGGATGACGTCCATTGTGGATGGGCCGCGGGCACTGGAACACGGTGTGACGAACACGTGGGCGCGGCCGAACGCGGAACAGACGCAGTGGCTGGTCGACCTGGTCGCCGCCGGCGCGCTGGAGGTCGAGGTGCAGCGGACGTTCCCGCTGGCGGAAGCGGTTGCGGCACACCGGTTGCTGGACGGCGGCCACGTGCGCGGCAAGGTCGTGCTGACGGTCTAGCCCGGCGGTGCGGGCAGGAGAACGAGGTGTGGGGGCACGCCGGGGCGGCGTGCCCCCTTCGTGCTGCTCAGTCCTCGTCCTCGTCGGGGTCGACTGCGGGAGCGTTGCTGTAGACCTCGACCACCCACTCCTCCTCCAGCGACTCGCCGTCTTCGGCGTCGGGCACGAGGCGGTTGTAGACCCGGACACCGAGATCGAGCACGTCAGCGGCCTGGACCGCTTCGATCGCCTCGGCGGCGGAGTCGACGATTTGCGTGGTGAGCAGCTGCGGGGCCGTGAACTCGGCGACATCTTCAGACACGCGCGGACCCTAGCGCATTGACGTTTCACCCGATCGAGATGAGACTGGCTGCGCTCAGTGGGGGAGCTGTGCCTTGTCGCGGGGGTTTGAACAGAGGAAGTCATGCAGCATCGCAGGGTCACGCGCCGAGGTAAGACGGTGATCGCCATCGGGTCGGTCGCTGCCGTCGTGCTCGCACTGCTCGGAGTGATCCAGTTCATGCTGAGCGGCGAGAACTCCGCGGCGCACCCCAACGTCACGACCACGACGACCATCGCGGACGACCTCTCCACCCCGGACGCCGCACTGGACACCACCGAGCCGTCCGCCGACGTCAAGGTCACCACCGGCTCGTTCAAACAGCAGCGCGGCATGCTCACGATCGAGGTCACCCGAGTAGAGGCCGCGAACGGCCGCATCAAACTCTTCGTGACAGCGACGAACGCCTCCCAGGCCCGCATGACCCTCCCCGTCGACGGCATCGCCGTGCTCGACGACCTGAAGCGCACCTACACCGCCGCGAGCAGCAAGTGGGAAGGCCCCGTCACCCAGGGCAGCTCCACCTCGGGCACCGTCGTCCTCGACGAGAAGCTCGGCGCCGGCGTGAACTCGCTCACGCTGACGTTCTCGTCGATCTCCGGCCAGTTCGCCCCGACCGGCGCCGCCGTCTCCGTCGCCGGTATCCCGCTCCCGAAGTGATTGCCGAAAACCCCGGCGACCCGGACCGTTGACCGGGCTACCGTGGCCGCGTGAAGTACCTGTTCTTCTGGGGCCACCAGCCCGAACGCGACGGCACGATCGGCCGCGGCTGCCTCTCCCAGTGGTGGCCGTGCTCGTTCGTCGTTGACGGGCAACGCTTTGCGTCCGCCGAGCACTACATGATGTGGCGCAAAGCGTTGCTGTTCGGGGACTCCGGTGTCGCCACCCGAGTCCTCCAGGCCGCTTCCCCCGCCGAGGCCAAGGCCCTGGGCCGTGTCGTCACCGGTTTCTCCGACGACGAGTGGGTCGCGACCCGGATGGAGATCGTCGTCACCGGCAACCTGGCGAAGTTCTCCCAGGACCCCGCCCTGTCCGCGTACCTGCTGGGCACCGGCACCCGCGTGCTGGTCGAGGCCAGCCCGCTGGACCGCGTGTGGGGCATCGGCCTGGCCGCGGACGACCCGCGCGCGGCGGACCCGTCGTCGTGGCGGGGGCTGAACCTGCTCGGCGAGGCCCTGATGGAGGTGCGCACCCAGCTCGCCGTCCTCTCCGGACAGTCTTCAAGGCCGAGCTGAACCCGTGACCCGTCACGGCCCGTTCGTTCTCATGCAGCCGCAGAACGCAGCCGCGGACGAACGGGAGAGACCATGTTCAGCTACTCAGGACCGGCCCGGCTCGTCTACCCGGACGGCAGCACGACCGAGCTGGACCGGGTGGACGTGATCGAGGCGGTGACCGGGGGCGTCTGGGCCCTGTCCGGCGCCGCCACGTCCGCCGAGGCGCTCAGCGCCGGCGAGGCCCGCATCCGGCTGCCGACCGGCGGGGAGGCCGACGTCGTGGTGACCGACGTCCGTGACGGGGTGAACGGGTCCAGTGCGACGTTGCTCGGGGCGTGAACGGGACGAGGGCCGGATGACTGTTCCCAGTCACCCGGCCCTCGTCGTGAACCACTGGCTCACAGCGCCGATCACACGTCGCAGGTTTATCGATCGTGGTCGGCTAGCTGCGATTCGCCCTACTGCACCTAGTTTGACCTGCTGGTTTGTTCTCGATGTTTGCCGTCGTTGATCGACGCTGATCTACGTCTGACGGCCTGGCGACGGCCTGATCATGGTTGGAGATGGCATCGGTCATGTGGGGGTGGCTTGCGCATGCGCGACTGGGTATGCCGGTGTGGCAACACGACGTGTACCCAACTCAGGAAATTCTGTTTACTAGTATTCCTAGAAAAATTGTCATGAGTAGCGTACCGACGAAGATCCATCGACGAGTTTTGGATGCGGTCTGCCCTAGGTCGATTACTTCAACCTTCGGAAAAAGTGAAAGAAAATTTTTCCTGATAAAGAAGGTGCAGACGATAACGGTCATTGAAGCGACATTGGGTAGGATCGCGTAAATCCATGGATTCCAGCCCTTTGGGAGGAATGGTTCAGTGACAAGGCTTGTGGTCTTTCCTGCGGTCGCGGATATAGCCAGAAAAGCTAGAAGTTGCCATCCAAGCTTGTGGATCCAACTCCAGTTCTGATTGCGCCGATCGAGTAGTTCGCTCAGGATCGCTGTCGCTTTGTTGGCCCAGCCGTGATCGCTTGCTGTCACGGTAACCACGGCTGCTGCGGCGTATCGTTCGGTCCAGTTCAGTTCTATGCGCAGCGCCTCCTTGTCGTGGAGGCTAAAACCGTAGTTCCCCTCGAATGTCAGCTTCGTTGCTGTTCTACGGTCGAACTCGGCAAGAACGCTCTCTAGGTCTCCTGTTACAGAGTCATCTCCATTTTCGAGCTTTACTTCGAAATGAAGTCGATCGACGAATCTTTCTACGTCTCGGAGTTCGTATGGCGATTCTTTGTTTGCGTTCTTTCTTGCCGATGAAACAAGAACCTCTTTGCGCTCTGCAAAGAGGTTCTTCGCAGCTTCGCCAAGCTTCATGAGGTCATCTGTAGTTCCGACCCAAGTTCCCCATTTTCGTTCGCGCGAGAAAACTCTTTCGGTCATTTCAAGGGTGCTTTCTGATTGTTATCCGGCGCTACTGAATGACGGTCGGTCACCTTCGGGTCGCGATGGAGCCGATGATGCCCCGGCGTTTGTTGTACGGGACTGTACTGAGCCGGTTGCGGCGGAGCGTGGCCGGAACAGTCAGGACACCTCCGGTGGCAAGACAGCGAAGCTGTTGCGGCAGTCGATCGCCCTGCCCGGCTCGATCAGCTCGACCACGGCGCGATCGTCCCGACCGATGCTCGTTGGCAGCTCATGATGTTGATTTCGCTGTCGGCGGCGTGCTGCAACGCCACCAGGGAACCGTGCCGCCGTGGCCGGCGGGCGGAGCGAAGCGGGAGCCCGACGTGCCCGGATGGATGTGGGTCTCGCCGGTAGGCGACTGGCCCGCCGCGCGCCGCCGACGGCGGCGCCTTGATCCCATAGAGCTGAATTCAGCAGTACATCCTGATCGATGACGTCGCTGGTGCTGCGCGGCTAGAGCACGGACTGGACGAGAGACAAGAGCTCGTTGGCGATGCCCGGTGCTGCGGCGATCGTATGTGTGGAAGCCATTGTGTGGTCAACGCCTGAGCTGTCCAAGACGAATGCCCCTGCCTCGCACCGGAGAGGTGCGCATCGTCGCGGTGCGGTGCAACTCCACGCAAGCGAGCAAGTGCCAGGTTTGTGCGGAACGCAACCGCAAGGCCCGCATGGCGCAGTGCCGTGAAGGCTGGCACCTCGAACAGGAGCCGGTGGCCGAACGGGAAGCGCCTTCGGCTGACCAGGTCGAGTTGGTCACCTACCGGTCCGACCTGACGGCGGAGTACCGGAAGGCAGCGGCGGAAGGTGCGTTGGACCAGGTCGATGACCTGCGTGAAGCCATCCGGGAAGCGGACGCGGACCTGCGCGGGGAGGGTGTCCGCAGCAACCTTCCATCGGTCGATCTACCTGCGAAAACAGCTCCGATTCGGTCCACTCGCCGACGTCAGGACGCGCCCAACCTTCCTCGGCGCAAGGTAAACAAGCGAACGGTGGGCAGAGAGTTCGCGGGCAAGTACCGGCCGTCCACCTTCGTCACGCTCACGCTCGACACCTACGGCAAGGTGCGTGAGAACGGCTCCCCGGTCGATCCGTCGACGTACGACTACCGTCGTGCTGCTCGGGACGCGGTGCACTTCGCGTCTCTGGTCGACCGGTGGTGGCAGAACCTGCGGCGGGTCGTTGGGTTCGACGCCCAGTACTTCGGCACGGTCGAGCCTCAGAAGCGGATCACGCCTCACGCACACTTCGCGGTGCGGGGCTCGATTCCGCATCGGGTCATCCGCGAAGTTACGGCGGCTACCTACCTCCAGGTGTGGTGGCCCAACCACGACGAGATCAAGTACAGCGGCGACCAGATGCCCGTGTGGGACTTGCAGTTGATGGGGTTCGTGGACCCGGACACGCGCGTACAGCTCACGCCGTGGGCTGAGGCCGTTGCTGACCTCGACGTCCCGGCACACGTGGCTGAGTTCGGCGCACAGGTCTACTCCAAGGGGATCCTCGGCGGTACCGAGGAAGCGGGACGCCACATCGGCTACCTGACGAAGTACCTGGTGAAGTACCTCTGGCCAGCAGCCTGGGGGAGTCGATCGACGCGCACGTCCAAAAGTTCGAGCCGCTTCCGATCACGCTGCCGTGGGGGACACCTGACGGCAAGCTCGTGACGGTGCCGCTGTTGATCTACACGCGGGAGTCAAAACAGATCTACCGACACTCGTTCAACCACCACGTGTGGAAGCCGGCGCTCGTGGAGGCTGGCGTGCTTGCGCCTGGGCGCGCGGAGGGGTTCCACGCGCTAAGGCACTTCTTTGCATCCATGCTCCTTGATGACGGAGTGAGCATCCGGGCTCTCGCGGAGTACCTGGGTCATGCGGATCCGGCCTTCACGCTCCGCGTGTATACCCACCTGATGCCGTCGAGTCATCAGCGCGCACGTAGTGCGATCGAGAAGGTGTTGCACAGTTGGCCGACGTTGAGGATGTGAGTTGGCGTAACAACCTGCGTACCACCGGGCGATGGGGAAGCAAGACCGTACTCCAGCTCTGCTGATCGAGGTGTCATGTCGAGGAACCTGAGTGAGCCTTCGGCGACTGTTCGCAAGGTATCGGATTCATGGAATACCTTGCGGAAGTCATCAAAAGGATGGCCGCTCTTCTTGGACGCTGTAACAATCACTGGGCTGCGCGGCTGGAACTCTGAGAAGGTGGAGTTCCGATTTCCGGTCGTTGCGATCGCGGGTACCAACGGGTCGGGTAAAAGTACGGTGCTGAAGGCGGCCGCAGCGGCATATAGGGCCAGGGACACCGGGTCAAAGAGGGACCCAACGACGTTCTATCCGGATGACTTCTTTCCGAATACCCCTTGGGAGACTGTTGAGAACGTCTATCTCCAGTACAAATACACCCAGGGTGATGTCGATCAGGCGAACTCTCTGCGCAAGTTGACGAAGCGCTGGCGTGGCATGCCAGTTCGTCCTGTTAGGCCGGTGTTTTTTCTCGATGTCAGTCGCACTCAACCGATCGACACGCTCATCGGTTACGGGAAGATTGCCAAAGAGTCGGTCTTTGCGGGCGAAGAGGTTGCTCTTGAAGGGAAGTACCTCAAAGTCCTAGCCAGGGTGCTCGGTGTGTCGTATGAGCATGGAATGATGGTGACGAAGGACTCCAAGAAGGTGGGGGTTCTTGAGGTTGGGGGCACTACGTACTCCAACTTCCACCAGGGTGCTGGTGAGGATGCCACGGCAGACCTGGTGGCGATCCTGCAAGAAGTTCCACGTAATTCTCTGATCATTATTGACGAGGTCGAGTCCTCTCTTCATCCTCGCGCCCAGAGAAGGTTGACCACGGAGCTGCTTGAGCTTGCGCTTGAGCGCAAGCTTCAGATAATCTTTTCGACGCACTCGCCCTACGTTTTCGAACAGCTTCCGCTGGAGGCTCGCGTATACGTAAATGTCGATCGGGATAGGCGTCGTCACGTGTTGTACGGCGTCACGCCTGAGTTTGCATTGAGCATGATGGACGACGTCTCGCATCCCGAGTTGGTCGTCTACTGTGAAGACTCCCAATCAAAGAGCTTGATTGAGCTGCTTGTTGCACTCGAAGACGCTGATGGGTCTTTGGGTAGAAGAATCGATGTGATCGCTGTTGGGCCTGCAAGCACGGTTCAGACGCTGGGTGAAGTGTCCGACAAGGGCGGGCTTCCGGGGAAATCTGTAGGCGTCCTGGACGGCGATCAAGATGCTAGTGCTGGCTGCCTTGTTCTGCCTGGTGGTGATGCGCCAGAGCGTGTTGTCTTCAATGGGCTGACCGAGGCGCAATGGGGAAAAGTTGCGCAGCGGCTGGCTGTGCGAGAAGGCGATTTGCTCGACGCTATTGACGATGCAAAGCGCCTTGAGAACGCTCACGCTTGGCCACGCAGAACTGCTGAGGCGTTGGGAGCCAGGTTCCGTGCCACTCGCGTCTGGGATGACGCAGCGGCGGTTTGGGCAGAGGAACTTGCTCCAGAGGTACGTGCTGAGTTTGTAGATGCGCTTCGGGCGTACCTGGGCT
Organism: Lentzea sp. NPDC042327; assembly: GCF_040647275.1. Lineage (NCBI taxonomy): Bacteria > Bacillati > Actinomycetota > Actinomycetes > Pseudonocardiales > Pseudonocardiaceae > Lentzea > Lentzea sp. NPDC042327. The sequence goes on along the minus strand of NZ_JBEZBX010000029.1, from coordinate 19,692 downwards.
GACAGACCGAGGGCCGGATGACTAAGTCAGTCACCCGGCCCTCGGCCTGTGGTCGTTCAGGCGGCCTCTCCACGGCGGACGTCCTGGAGGCGGCCCCGGCTGGGGCTTCAACCGGCGGAACTGCCGATCAAGGCCCCGCGCCGATCACACGTCGTAGTACAGCGCGAACTCGTAGGGGTTCGGGCGCAGGCGCAGCGGGTCGATCTCCTCGGAGCGCTTGTACGAGATCCAGGTGTCGATCACGTCCGGGGTGAACACGCCGCCCTCGAGCAGGAACTCGTGGTCGGCCTCCAGGTTGTCCAGCACCGCGTCGAGGGTGGCCGGGACCTGCTTGACGTCGCGGGCCTCCTCGGGCGGCAGCTCGTAGAGGTCCTTGTCGATCGGGGCCGGCGGCTCGATCTTGTTCTTCACGCCGTCGAGGCCCGCCATGACCATCGCCGAGAACGCGAGGTACGGGTTGCCCGAGGAGTCGGGGCAGCGGAACTCGATGCGCTTGGCCTTCGGGTTGTTGCCCGTGATCGGGATGCGCACGCACGCCGAGCGGTTGCGCTGGGAGTAGACCAGCGACACCGGGGCCTCGTAGCCGGGGACCAGGCGGTGGTAGGAGTTCACCGTGGGGTTGGTGAACGCCAGCAGCGACGGCGCGTGGTGCAGGATGCCGCCGATGTAGTGGCGGGCGGTGTCGGACAGGCCCGCGTAGCCGCTCTCGTCGTGGAACAGCGGCGCGCCGTCCTTCCACAGCGACTGGTGCGTGTGCATGCCCGAGCCGTTGTCGCCGAACAGCGGCTTCGGCATGAAGGTGACGGTCTTGCCGGCCTGCCAGGCGGTGTTCTTGATGATGTACTTGAACAGCATCAGGTCGTCCGCGGCGTGCAGCAGCGTGTTGAACTTGTAGTTGATCTCGGCCTGGCCGCCGGTGCCGACCTCGTGGTGGGCGCGCTCGACCGTGAAGCCCTGGGCCTCCATGTTGAGGACCATCTGGTCGCGCAGGTCGGCGTAGTGGTCGTTCGGGGTGACCGGGAAGTACCCGCCCTTGTACTTGACCTTGTAGCCGAGGTTGCCGCCCTCTTCCTCACGGCCGGTGTTCCACCAGCCGGAGACCGCGTCGATCTTGTGGAACGAGGAGTTCCCGGTGGTGTCGAACTGGATCGAGTCGAAGATGTAGAACTCGGCCTCGGCACCGAAGTACGCGGTGTCCGCGATGCCCGAGTCGGTGATGTACTGCTCGGCCTTGCGCGCGATGTTGCGCGGGTCACGGCTGTACGCCTCACGCGTGAACGGGTCGTGCACGAAGAAGTTGACGATCAGCGTCTTCTCGATGCGGAACGGGTCCACACGCGCCGTGTACAGGTCGGGCAGCAGCAGCATGTCCGACTCGTGGATCGACTGGAAGCCACGCACGGAGGAGCCGTCGAAGGCAAGACCCTCTTCGATCGCGTCGGCGTCGAACGCCTTGGCCGGCAGCGTGAAGTGCTGCATCACGCCGGGCAGGTCGCTGAACCGCACGTCGACGAACTTGACACCCTCGTCGGTGATGAACTTCAGCACCTCGTCGGAATTCTTGAACACCCTCGTCGACTCCTTGGCTATGGAATACGGCTGGCCATCACGAGCGACCGTATGTCGGCGGTGTTGCCCGTCCGTCACTCGGATGTTTCGCCAGTGTTAACGGGGCCGTCCGAGTGGGCAAGACGACCTGCCGGTCCTCACCCGTTGAGCACGGCCTTACTCTGGAGGGGTGAGCAGGTGGACCGGTTCGTGGCTGTCAGGACCCCGCTCGGTACTCGAACCGGGCGAGGACTCGAACGACGGCAAGCAGCAGCGTTGGCGTGGCGAGCGGCACGGCTTCCCGGAGAAGGGGCCGGGCTCCATCGCCTCGGTCGGGCGGCGCACGTTCGCCATCCTGCTCGACTTCTTCCTGTCCGCGGGGGTCGCGGCGCTGTTCACGCGCCCGGAGCTGCCGCGCAACTGGAGCCTGCTCGCCTGGTTCGTCATCACGGTCGTCGCCGTGGCGTTCTTCGGCTTCACCCCTGGTCACGCCGTGTTCGGCCTGCGGGTGGCGCGCATCGACGGCAAGGCGTTCGTGCACCTGCCGCGCGCGCTGCTGCGGACGGTCCTCATCTTCCCGCTGATCCCGGCGCTGGTCTGGGACTCGGACGGCCGCTGCCTGCACGACAAGGCCGCCGGCACCGTCGTCATCAAGGTCAGATAGCCCGCAAGAGACCCCCTGAACAGCGAGAAGGCCCGGCGCACGAGGTGTGCCGGGCCTTCTCGCGTGCTGGTGCTGGTTGGTGCTGGTGCTGTGGTGCGTGGCGTGGTGACCGAGGTCAGCGGCGGCGCAGCGTGCGCTGGACGTTGCGCATCTTCGCGCCCTGCGGCATCGGGCCCTTGGGCAGCGCGGCACCCCGGCTCGCGAGCGCCGCGAGACGGGCGTCGAGCGTCTCGACCTGGGCCGTCGTGATGTTGCGCGGGAGCTTCATCAGCGTCGACTGCAGCTTCTTGAGCGGCACCTGGCCCTCGGCGGAGCCGATGATGAAGTCGTAGATCGGGGTCTCGCCGACGACGCGGGCGATGCGCTTCTTCTCCTGCGCGAGGAGCGGCTTCACCCGGTGCGGCGCGCCCTCGGCGACCAGGACCACGCCCGGACGGCCGAGCACGCGGTGCACGGCGTCGAGCTGGGTGGTGCCGACGACGGCGGGGGTGACCCGCCAGCGGCCGCGCAGGTTCTCGAGCGCCCACGCACCGGCACCGGGCTGGCCGTCGGCCTTGCGGAAGACGTTGCTCTGCACCCGGCGACCGAAGATGATCACGGCTAGCAGCGCGCCGATCGCGATGCCCAGCGGCACGAACATCCAGACCGCGTCGAAGACCAGGCCCAGGACCACGGCGATCGCGGTGACGCCCAGCAGCGCACCGAGCATCAGCGGGATGAGCGCCTTGTCCTCGCGGCGTTGCATCTTGAACGCCTCGAAGATCTGCTTGCGCCGCTCACGTGATGCCGCGCGGCGAACCTTCGCCGCTTCCTTGGCAGCCGCCTTGTCCTGCTTACCAGCCATGCTCACCAGGATACGGCGCGCTGGTCTCGGAGTTGCATCGGCCGTCTGCGAGACTGCCCGGCTATGGACGCGTTGCTGGAGGGTCTTGATCCGGAACAGCGTGCAGCGGTGGAGGCTCCACGCGGCCCGGTGTGCGTGCTCGCGGGTGCCGGCACCGGCAAAACGCGCACCATCACCCACCGGATCGCCTACCTGTGCCAACGCGGCCACGTCGCCCCGTCGCAGGTCCTCGCCGTCACGTTCACCAAGCGCGCCGCGGGGGAGATGCGCACCCGGCTGCGCTCGCTCGACGTGCACGGCGCGCAGGCCGTGACGTTCCACGCCGCCGCCTCCCGTCAGCTGCGCTACTTCTGGCCGCGCGTCATCGGCGGGCCGCGCTGGGAGCTCGTCGACCAGAAGATCCGCGTCGTCGCCCGCGCCGCCGCACGCCTGGGCCTGCCGACCGAGACCGACGCGCTGCGCGACCTCACCAGCGAGATCGAGTGGGCGAAGGCGTCGCTGCTGACCCCGGAGGACTACCCGCTCGCGGCCTCCCGCGCCGCACGCGACATCCCGGCGCCCGCCGAGCAGGTCGTGAAGCTCTACCTGACCTACGAGCAGCTCAAGAACGAGGCGATGCTGCTCGACTTCGACGACCTGCTGCTGCACACCGCGGCCGCGCTGGAGGACAACGCGGAGGTCGCCCAGGAGTTCCGCGACCGCTACCGCTGCTTCGTCGTCGACGAGTACCAGGACGTGACGCCGCTGCAACAGCGCGTGCTCGACGCGTGGCTCGGCAGCCGCGACGACCTGACCGTCGTCGGTGACGCGAACCAGACCATCTACTCGTTCGCGGGCGCCTCGCCGCAGCCGTTGCTCAACTTCCCCCGCCGCTTCCCCGAGGCCGTGGTGGTGCGGCTGGAGCGCGACTACCGCTCCACGCCCCAGGTCGTGGGACTGGCCAACGAAGTCATCAAGTGGGCCCGTGGACGCCCGGCCGGCTCCCGCCTCAACCTCATCGGGCAGCGACCGGAGGGCCCGGCACCGCGGTTCCACGAGTTCGACGACGAACCCGCCGAGGCGGACGCGGTCGCGCGGCGCGTCAAGACGCTGCTCGACGAGGGCGTGGCGGCGTCCGAGATCGCGATCCTCTACCGGGTCAACGCCCAGTCCGAGGTCTACGAGCAGGCGCTCGCCGCGCAGGGCATCCCGTACCTGGTGCGCGGCGGCGAGCGGTTCTTCGAACGCGCAGAGGTGCGCCAGGCGATGATCACGCTGCGCTCGGCCGGCGAGGTGAGCGGCAGCCTGCCCGACGTGACGCGCTCGCTGCTGGAGAAGGTCGGCCTCACCGACGAGCCGCCCACGGGCGGGTCCGCGCGCGAACGCTGGGAGTCGCTGCTCGCCCTCGTGGAGCTCGCCGAGGAACTGGCCTCCGCCGTGCCCGACGCCGACCTGCCGCGGTTCTGCGCGGAACTGGACATGCGCGCCGAGGCACAGCACCCGCCGACCGTCGAAGGCGTGACGCTGGCGTCGCTGCACGCGTCGAAGGGCCTGGAGTGGGACGCCGTGTTCCTCGTCGGACTCGTCGAGGGCACTATGCCGATCCAATACGCCGACGGCGACGAGGCGAAGATCGAAGAAGAACGCCGCCTTCTGTACGTAGGCGTCACGCGCGCACGTGAACACCTTTGGATGTCGTGGGCGTTGTCACGCGCAGCGGGCGGCCGTAAGTACCGACGCCGTTCCCGTTTCCTCTACAACCTCGTGCCGGAGAGCCACCCCGCGGCACGCGTACCGGCCGGTGCCGCATCCCAACGGCCTCCGTTGATGAAGAAGGAGAAGCCGACCTGCCGGCTGTGCTCCTCGACGCTCAACGAAGCGCAGGCCATCAAGCTCGGCCGCTGCCGCTCCTGTCCGTCCGATGTGGACGAAGAACTCCTCGAAGCGCTGCGCCAGTGGCGGGCCGGCCGGGCGCGCGAGCTGAAAGTGCCCGCGTACGTCGTCTTCACCGACGCGACCCTGATGGCGATCGCGGAGCAACGACCCACGGATTCGGCCGGGCTCGTCGCGATCTCGGGCATCGGCGCCTCGAAGCTCGACAGGTTCGGCAACGACGTGTTGGGCCTGGTGAGGGCCGGTGTGGGCGACTCGGCCACCTGATCGGGACAAGTTTCGTTAAATAGGTTGCACGCCCCAGGTACGGGGTCATAACCTGCTCATGCCGGGTCCGGAGGACCCGTCTGGGGAAGAAGAACTACTACTCAGCTCGCAGAGAGCTCTCCGAGGGAGGTGCCGATCGTGAAGAAGTTCGAAATTTCGCGCGCACTCGGCCTCCCCGTGACCGAGCACTTCTGTGCGCCCGCAACCGCTCCGGCCATGTGGCAGAAGTCTGCCCACAGGTCGGCGGAACTGCTGGGCCGTGAGCGCGCCACCGGACTGCTCGTGGAGCAGCCGGTCCTGCGCCCGACCGTCGATGACGTTCCCAACTACACGAATGCGCTGTCCGCGCATCAAGTGAGAAGGCTCCTGCCGACCCCATAGAGGGGTCGTAGGACCACCAGGCTCACGAAGGCCGCGGACTCGCACAGAGTCCGCGGCCTTCGTGTTTTTTGCTGTACCCCACACAAGGAGAAAAACCTGATGTTGACCGCGACTGTCCCGCTCACCGGCGAGACACTTCCGGACCTCGCGGAGGGGCTTGACCTGCCCTGCCGCACCCACAACCCCGACCTCTGGTTCGCGGACGCCCCGGCGGAGCTCGAGAAGGCGAAGACCTTCTGCGGGACCTGCCCGGTGCTCGCCGAGTGCCTCGCGGGAGCCCTCGCGCGGCACGAGCCGTGGGGTGTCTGGGGTGGTGAGATCTTCGAGCGCGGTGTCGTCATCGCTCGCAAGCGGCCCCGTGGCCGTCCGCGCAAGGACGCGGCGGCGGCAGTGGCTTCTTCGGACAAGACGGAGGCGGCAGCGTGAACACCTCGGTGATCAATCTCGACGCAATGCCCGCGTACACGAACGAAGGACTGCACCCCATGTCTCTGCAAGAAGAACTCGTGCGGATACGAATACAAGAAGCCCAGAGGTTCGCGGAAGAGCAACGCCTGGCGAACCGCCTCGCGTCAGCGCAACGTTGGCGCAGGGTGTCGCGATGGGCGGGACGCAGAGCGGCTCGCTTCGACCTCTGACAGTCACGAGCTGAGGCCGTCGTCCACGAGAAGGTGGATGGCGGCCTCGGCCGTTCCTCCGTACCGTCTTCCTTTGTGCCGCACCACACCCACGACGGAATCGACTGGTCGTCCCGCCTCTCGGGCATGAGGCGCTACGGCGCACTGCAAGCCGAAGCGCTGTCCGCGGTCGCCCGCAGACTCGTCGCACCACTCCCGGACTCACCCGTCGTGATGGACGTCGGCTGCGGCGCCGGCTCGATGTCCGTCCCCCTGGTCGCCGCACTCCGCGACCACGGCGGCGGCGTCCTGGTCCTGGTCGACGCCACCCCCGAACTCCTCGACGCCGCCTGCGCCGCCGCCCGCACCGAGGGCGAGGGCGTGGTCTCGGTGAAGCCGGTCCTCGCCGACCTCGCCGCGGAAGACCCGCTCTCCTTCACGGGCCCGGTCGAGCTCATCTGGGCCTCCCGCGTCATCCACCACCTCCCCGACCAGCTGCGCGGCGTGCGCCGCCTGGCCTCCGCGTTGGCCCCCGGCGGCTGGCTGGCCTTGGCCGAGGGCGGCCTCGAAACCCGCTTCCTGCCCTGGGACCTCGGCGTCGGCGACCCCGGCCTCCCGGACCGCATGGCCGCGGCCCGCGCCGAGTGGTTCGTCTCGATGCGCGAGAACATGGCCGGCTCCGTCCGCCTGCCGGTCGGCTGGAACGTCGCCCTGGCCGACGCCGGCCTCGGCGACATCGGCTCCTTCAGCTTCGTCGTCGACCACCCGGCCCCGGCGAAGCAGCAGGTCCGCGACTGGGCGGTGGACCGCCTGACGTGGCTGGCCGAGATCACCGGCCCGTACCTGCACCCCGCGGACCGCGACGCTCTGCGCCGCCTGCTCAACCCGGCGGACTCCGAGTACGTCGGTGCTCGGGAGGACGTGTTCCTGCTGGAGACCGACACCGTCCACGTGGGACGGCGGCGGTGACGGCGTGCCACAGGTGTGGGCGGTCGCGGGCGTCCGTTTCTGAGCTGGAGCTGTTGGCCTGGTCGTCGGAGCGGGTCGGGGGGACGGTTCGGTGGTTGTGTCACGCGTGCGCCAAGGCGCATGTGCGGGACATCGAGGGGAAGTTGCCGGACGAGTACTGGCGGTGAACGGCTGGTGCGGGTGAGGCTGGCTGGCTTGGGGTGGGCTGGCTTGCGTGAGCCGGGCTGGCTTGGGTTGGTTGGCTTGCGTGGGCTGGGTCGGGCTGACGTGGGCTGGGCTGGCGTTGGCTGGGTCGGTACGGGTGGGCTTGGCCGGCTTGCATGAGGCTCGCTGCCTTGAGCGAGCTTGGTCGGTTCGCGCGGGCGGGCTGTAGGGACGGCTGTTCGAGCTGAGTGGTGGGCGTCGGCGTGGGCGTTGCGGGTTCGGCGGTCGTATTCGGGCTTGGCTGGTTCGTGTCGGCTTGAGGCGTGTCGGGTGCTGTCTCCGTTCCTGCGGGGGCTGGCCGCCTCACGCGCGCTTCCCCATTGCGGGCGAGCGAGAACGGGAATCCGGACCGGCTTCACTCGAAAGAGTGGCCGGATAGGTGCTGGCAGCGGTGAGGCAGAGATCGAGAGCCGGCTTGCAGCGGTCGCGGCAAGGCACGACCGCGAGCAACGCAGGCCATAAGCAACGCAGGTCACGAGCGACGCAGACCTTCGACCAGGCAGGTCAACGCGACCCATCCGGGCAGTCAGAAGTGGGCGCGCTGAGGGGGAGCGGGTACAGGTGCTGTAAGGCCTGCCTGACCAGCGCCGTTCCGCGGCGGGGGCTCAGCTCCAGCTCCTCGTGCAGATCGCGCGGCGTGCACAGGCCCGCGGCCACCACGGCGTCGAGTGCGGCCACGACCGCGCGGGCGTCTTGTTCGCGGCGCGTGAGGTCCAGGGTTGCGCGGGCCGGGGAGGCCAGGCGGAGGCCGTCGTGGTGGATGACGGTGGGTGGGCGGGTTGTGCGTTCCAGGAGCAGGTTCGGGTGGGAGCGGCGGGTGTTCTGGGTGCCCAGCACGTGGATGTGGCGGGGTAGGGGGAGGCGGGCGCCCTGGCGGGTCAGGGCGTCGGTGCCGGTGATCACGGAGGACGGGCCGGCGTAGGACAGGGCTGCGTGCAGGCGGTCCAGGCGGGTGGGCGGTGAGGGCTTTTGGAGGACTACGCCGGGCAGGAGGAACTGCCAGGGGCCGGACGGTAGGCAGCGGCGGAGGATCTCCCGCGAGGAGAGGCCGGATTTGCGCAGGTCAGCGGTCGTGGTGATGGGCATGGGACAAGCTTGGGGCAGGCACCGACGAGGGAAGGGACCTCGGAGGCAAGCTGTGGACAACTTCCGCCATGTTCACTCGACGGAGTGGAGAGGCCGCCGGTTCACGGCTCCTCGAAGCCCGGCTGCCACCGCGCCACGATCTCGCGCGCGGTCACGTGGGCGTCGAGCTGGCAGAGGATGCCGGTCGCGCCCAGCGTCACGCGGTGGATCAGCAGGTACTGCGGCGGCAGGTTCAGCGAGCGGCCCGTCTGGGAGTCGGGGCTGCGCAGGTCGCCGACCCGTTCGGCCTGCGACTGCAGCCAGCGGCGGGTGAAGTGGAACGACTCGGTGCGCAGCGGTTCGACGAACGGGGCCAGGTAGCCCAGGACGTCCTCGCCGTCGAGGGACATGCCCTCGCGGATGAAGTTCTCGGTGCGCAGGAGGTCGACCAGGTCGTCGGGGCGGCCGTCGAGGGCCAGGCGGGTCATGCGGCCGAGGGTTTTCGGAAGGCCGTCGGGGAGGCGGGCCACGGCGCCGAAGTCGATCACGCGCAGGCGGCCGTCGGCGCCCAGCATGAAGTTGCCGGGGTGCGGGTCGGCGTGCAGCAGGCCGGAGCGGGACGGGGCCGAGAAGTGGAACTCCGACAGCAGCTGGCCCGCGCGGTCGCGGTCCTCGGGTGAGCCCTCGCGGATGATCTTCGCGAGGCCCACGCCCTCGGTCCACTCGGTGACCATCACCTTCGGGGACGAGGCGATGACGCGGGGGACGACGACGTGCGGGTCGTCGTCGAAGGCCTTGGCGAAGGCGCGCTGGTTGGCGGCCTCGTCGCGGTAGTCGAGCTCCTCCAGGTACCGGTCGCGCAGCTCCTCCAGCAGGGGGCGCACGTCGGTGCCGGGCATGACCGCCTGCAGCAGGCGGGAGAAGCGCAGCAGCTGCTTCAGGTCGGCGCGCAGGGCCTCGTCGGCGCCGGGGTACTGGACCTTCACGGCCACGTCGCGGCCGTCGTGCCACACGGCGCGGTGCACCTGGCCGATCGAGGCCGAGGCCGCCGGGTCGTCGTCGAACGACTGGAAGCGCTTGGTCCAGGAGGCGCCGAGCTGTTCGGCGAGCACGCGGTGGGTGGTGCGGGCGGGCATCGGCGGGGCGGCGGTCTGCAGCTTCGTCAGCGCCTCGCGGTACGGGGCGGCGAGCTCGTCGGGCACGGCCGCCTCGAACACGCTGAGCGCTTGGCCGAACTTCATGGCGCCGCCCTTGAGCTGGCCCAGGACGGCGAACACCTGCTCGGCGGTCTTGGCGGTGACCTCGGCGTTGACCTCGTCGGCTGCGCGTCCGGTCAGTCGCTTGCCCCAGCCGCCGACCACCCGGCCCGCCACCCCGAGCGGGAGGCTCGCCAGCTTGGCGGTGCGCTGCACGGCCTTGCGCGGAATCTCGGTCACCCGGCCATGGTATGTGCGCTGCACTGACAGTCAGGGTGCGGATACCAGCTCCGCCTCTCAGCAACCCCCGTGACCAGGTCCAGCTCGAGAGTGGCGTTGAGCACTGGTGGCGGTGCCTGCTCGGGTCCGCGGACGTGGCGCAGCGACTCCAGCACCTGCGCGACGGCGAGCGCGGCGGTGCCGGAGGCGAACAGGACGTCGTAGGAGGCGGGTTTGCCGACGAGCTGCGCGGCGATGGCCGGCCACGCCTCGTCGTGGTCGGTGCGGTGCAGGTCCGCGCAGTTCAGGCAGCTGGTGCGGCCGGGCAGCACGAGCGGGCCGACGATGCCCACGCCCTCACGGACGCGCACGGCCAGATGAGGTGTGCGGGCGGCCATCAGGCCGGAGACGACGGCCGGATCGGGGACGAGGGTTGCGGCGAGCACCACGAGGTCGGCGTGGTGGGCGAGCCGGACACCGGACTCGGCGAGCAGCGACGTCATCGCGAGGGAGAGGTGGGTGGAGCCGAACACGGCGGCCGTGGCACCCCTGGACGGGGAGGGGGACTCCAGCAGTCCCACCTGGTCGAGTGATTCCAGGACGGTGGTCAGCAGGGCCGGGTCCTCACCGCGGCTGCGGAGTCTTTCACCCAGTTCAGCGAGGGTGTGGCGGCCGTCGAGGACGAGCAGCTCGTCGACCAGGGCGTCGGGCAGCTCGTCGATCACCACGGCGTGCTTCGGGTCGGTGCCGACCTGCACGACGCCGGGGCCGCGGCGCACCACGGGCAGGCCGCTGCGCACTCGGGGGCGTGTGTCCACAACGGAAGACTGGCAGGGGGCGGTGCCCCCTGCCAGCGGAAACGTCAGACCTTGGACTTGCCGAGGATCCGCGTCATCTTCGTTCCGCAGACAGGGCAGGTGCCCTTCGCCATGCGCCGGCCGTTGGTCTCCTCGACATTGCCGTCGAAGTCGCGCTTCTCCCGGCACTTGACGCAGTAGCCGTTGTACTTCTCGGCCACAGCCCCTCCCTTGCAGTTGTGAGTGCGGACACACTCGGGGACCTTGGCGCGACGGTACCTCTGCGAGGCGGTGATCCCGCGCATGTCGATCTCGCGCGTGTCCAGCCGCCGTTCGGTGGAACTTCACCCGCCGGGTGCCCGCCTGCGGCCGGTTGGGGGCCCAAAATTGTCGGTGCCGCCGATTACGGTTACTGCATGGCCGAACCGCGGGTGGAGGTGCGGCGGAGCTCCCGGCGCCGCCGCATGGTCAGCGCGTACCGGGAGGGCGACACCGTCGTCGTCCTTCTGCCGGCACGGATGACCAAGGGGGAAGAGAAGCACTGGGTGGCGGAGATGTTGAGCCGCCTCCAGCGCAGTGAGACGCGCAGGAAGTCGCCTGCGCGGACGTCCGACGAGGCGCTGATGGCGCGGTGCGCCGAGCTGTCGGTGCGATACCTGGACTCGCTCGCCGACCCGGTGAGCGTGCGCTGGGTGCCGCCCATGCGCACGAGGTGGGCGTCGTGCACACCGACCGAGGGCACGATCCGCGTGTCCGAGCGGTTGCGCGACGTGCCGCCGTGGGTGCTCGACTACGTGCTGGTGCACGAGCTCGCGCACCTGCTGGTCCCAGGGCACGGCAAGGACTTCTGGGAGTGGGTGCACCGCTACCCGAAGTCCGAGCGGGCCATGGGCTACCTGGAGGGCATCTCGGCCGCGGCCGGACTGGGCCTCTCGGAAGACTGATCTTCAGCAACGCGAAGCGCCCGGCGGGGTGTGCCCGCCGGGCGCTTCGCACGTCTGACCGGTGCCCTCGGGCTCAGCTGTCCTTGGGCTTGTCGCCGTCCTGCGGCTCGTCCGCCTCCGCGGTCGCCTCGGTGGCCTTCTCGCCGTCCTCGGCGCGCATGGTGCGCTCGAGCTCGGCGATCGGGTCCTCGAGCGCCTTGCGGGTGTTGGCGAGCCGCTCGGCGAACTCCAGCGGGTCGTCCAGGTCCTCGGTGGTCGGGATCAGCTCGGCGTGCTCCCACACGCCGTCGCGGACCTCGACGCCGTGCTGGTCGCCGACGAGCTTCCACAGCGCGGAGGCGGCCCGCAGGCGCCGCGGCCGCAGCTCCAGACCGACGAGTGTGGCGAACGTCTGCTCGGCCGGGCCACCGGAGGCACGGCGGCGGCGCAGCGTCTCGCGCAGTGCGGGCGCACCGGGCAGCCGGTCGGCCACGGCGGCGTCGACCACGACGTCCACCCAGCCCTCGACGAGGGCGAGGAGGGTCTCCAGCCGGTTCAGCGCGGCCTTCTGCTCCGGGGTCGTCTGCGGTTCGAGCAGACCGGAGCCCATGGCCTCCTCGATGGAAGCCGGGTTCGACGGGTCGATCTGGCCGGCGAGCTGCTCCAGCGCCGACGTGTCGACCTTGATGCCCTTGGCGAACTCCTCGACGGTGTCGAGCAGGCGCTGCCGCAGCCACGGCACGTGCGTGAACAGGCGCTGGTGCGCGGCCTCGCGGGCGGCGAGGAACACCATCACCTCGGAGGCGGGGCGCTCCAGGCCCTCGGTGAACTTCTCGATGTTCGCCGGCAGCAGCGCGGCCGTGCCCTCGGGGCCGAGCGGCAGGCCGACGTCGGTCGAGGTGAGGACCTCGGCGCCGAGCTGCGCCAGTGCGTTGCCGAGCTGGGACCCGAACGCCATGCCGCCCATCTGCCCGAGCATCGACAGCAACGGGCCCGCGGCCTGCTTGGCCTCGGCCGGCATCGCCTCGACCCACGCGCCGGACATGCGCTGCGCGACCGGGTCGCACAGCCGCTGCCAGGTCGGGATGGTGCGCTCGATCCAGTCGCGGGCGGTCCACGCCTGCGTGGTGCGGGTGCCCGCGGGCAGCGAGGTGACGGGGTCGAGCCACATCTCGGCCAGGTGCACGGCGTCGGTGACCGCGCCCGACTGGTCGGCGGCGAACCCGACGGTGGTCTGCGAGGAGGACAGCTGCTGGAACGCGATCTGCTTCGCGAGGTCGTAGTTCACCGGCCCGCTCGACGTCCCTGCGCTGCTCAGCATCGCGCCCAGCTGGCTCAGCATGTTGCCCAGCTGGTTGAAGTCGAACGGGTTGTCCCCCGGTTGCCCGTCCTTGTCGTCGGGGTTGTGCGGGCTGAACCCGAACGGCACGTCACTCATGCCTCTACCGTACGCGGATCGACATGGTCGTACGCTGTTCAGCCGTGAGTGAAACCGTCACGACCGCACCCGCTCCCGCGCCCCCGCCGAGGGAACGCGGACTGACCCGCCGGACGTGGACGCTGATCGCCAGCTTCCTGGTCGTGGCGATCCTCGGAACAGCGGGCGGGTTCGCCCAGGTTCCGTACGTCGCGCTGGGCCCCGGCCCCACCTACGACGTGCTCGGCAAGGTCAAGGACGCCGACGTCGTGTCCATCGACGGCCAGAACACGTTCCCCACGCAGGGCACCCTGCGGATGACGACGGTCTCGCTCACCAACGACCTGTCGCTCTTCGGCGCGCTGGGCCTGTGGCTGTCCGGCCGCTACGCCCTCGCGCCGAAGGAGGACTTCATCAAGCCCGGCCAGACCGAGGAGGACGTCCAGCGCGACAACGAGCAGGCGTTCAGCGAGTCGCAGACCTCCGCCGAGGTCGCCGCGCTGCACTACCTCGGCTATCCGGGCAAGGTGGTCGCGAACCAGGTCACCAAGGGCAGCCCCGCGGAGAACGTCATCCCGCTCGGCGCCCGCATCATCGCGGTGAACGGCAAGCAGGTGCAGAGCGCCGCCGACGTGAGCGCCGCGCTGGAGAACACCAAGCCGGGCGACCGCATCGAGGTCGCCTTCGAGCAGGACGGCACCTCGAAGTCGACCCAGCTCACCCTCGGCCAGCGCCCCGACGACCGCCCGTCCGGCTTCATCGGCATCTCGCCCGTCGACCGCGCCGACGTGCCGTTCAAGATCAAGATCAGCCTGTCGGACGTCGGCGGCCCCTCGGCCGGCCTGATCTTCGCGCTGGCGATCGTCGACAAGCTGACCCCCGGTGAGCTCAACGGCGGCAAGGCCATCGCGGGCACCGGCGAGATCCAGGGCGACGGCGCGGTGAAGCCCATCGGCGGCATCGCGTTCAAGATGGTGGCGGCGAAGGAGGCGGGGGCGACCGCGTTCCTCGTGCCCGCCCAGAACTGCACGGACGCCAAGCAGCAGGCGCCGGAGGGCCTCACGCTGATCAAGGTCGAGAACCTGAAGGACGCGGTCTCGTCGCTGGAGGCGCTGAACAAGGGCCAGCCGACGCCGGGCTGCTGACCCGCGGGCCCGCTGACCTGACGGTTTCAGCCACGGGCGAACAGCACGAACGCAGCCCCGCCGTGATCACACGGCGGGGCTGTGCCAGCCTGGAGGCGTGACGACTAGGGCCGCAGCGTGGCGAGCAGTGCGTCGGTGAGGTTCGGGGCCAGCTCGGGGTGTTCGACGAACTCCTCGGGGACCTCGACCGTGCCGCGCAGGCGCAGCACGCAGGAGACCGTGCCGTCCCTGAGCACGGCCGCGACCAGGCGCGCCTCGCGGCGGGACGGGTGCTCGGCCGCGAACCTGCGGGCCGCCTCGTCGTCGAGCTCGCCGTGGTGCAGCTCGGTCTCGGCTTCCGGGGGCAGGACGACGATCTCCTGGGCCAGTGCGCAGCCGGTGACGGCCGGGGGCCACTCGATGCCCGCGAGCGCGTCGGCCAGGTCGCCTTCGAGGGCGTCCTGGGCGATCGGCGTCAGCGGGGAGGCCACCGGGTCGAGCTGGGCGCGGAGCTCTGGCTGCTGGGCGATCAGGTCGGACGTCGCCACGAGGGCGAAGAGCTGCGGGGGCTGCTCCCAGCCGCCGGCCGCTACGAACTCTTCTACCTCGCGGGCGACCGTCGGGAGGACGACCGCTGGCGTTTCACTCGCTGACACGCGTGTCATCGTAAGACGGCGCACTTCACGGGAACCCAGGGCGTCGTCCGTAGAGTTGGACTAAACGTACGTATCGATTTACCGCGATCCAGGAGCGTGCCTCGTGGCCACACGGCCTCCGGTCGGACTGCCGAAACTGTCCCGGCGCAGCCGAATACTGCTCATCGTGGGTGTCGTGCTCCTGTTCGGTCTCATCACGGGATCGCGGCTGCTCGACACCTACGTGAACTGGCTGTGGTTCGGCGAGGTCCAATTCCGCAACGTCTACAGCACAGTGCTGCTCACCAGGCTGGGGTTGTTCCTGGCCGTGGGGGTCGTGGTCGGCGGCATCGTCGGGCTGAACCTCTGGCTCGCCTACCGGGCGCGGCCGGTGTTCGTCCCGGTGTCGGGGCCGGACGACCCGGTGGCGCGCTACCGCACCGTCGTCATGCGGCGGATGCGGTTGTTCTCGATCGGCATCCCGGTGTTCGTCGGGCTGATCGCGGGCGCGTCGGCGCAGGCCGAGTGGCAGCAGGTCCAGCTGTTCCTCAACGGTCAGCCGTTCGGCATCACCGACCCGCAGTTCGGCCACGACATCGGCTTCTACGCCTTCCAGCTGCCGTTCTACGAGTGGCTGCTGTCGTGGCTGTTCATCACCACGGCCGTGTCGTTCATCGGCGCGGTGATCGCGCACTACCTCTTCGGCGGCATCCGGCTGGCCGGTCGCGGCGGGCAGCTCTCGGGTCCGGCGCGGCTGCACCTGGCACTGGTCGCCGGCACGTTCGTGCTGCTGAAGGCGGTCGCGTACTTCTTCGACCGGTACGAGCTGCTGCTGCACGAGAACGAGAAGTTCGTCGGCGCCAGCTACACCGACCTCAACGCGGTCCTGCCGGCCAAGCTGATCCTGCTGTGCATCGCCGTGTTCTGCGCCGTGGCGTTCTTCGCGGGCGCGTTCATGCGCAACGTGCAGCTGCCCGCCATCGCGACCGTGCTGCTGGTGCTGTCCAGCGTCCTGGTCGGCGCGGCGTGGCCCGCGGTCCTGGAGCAGTTCTCGGTCAAGCCGAACGCCATCCAGAAGGAAGCCGAGTCGATCACCCGCAACATCGCGGCGACCCGGCAGGCCTTCGGGCTGACCGACGACAAGGTCGAGACGAAGCCCTACGAGGGCAAGCAGAACGTCGCCAACGACCAGATCAAGACCAACGACGCCGCCACCCTCGGCAACATCCGCCTGCTCGACCCGGCGGTCCTCGGCCGCACGTTCACCCAGTTCCAGCAGCTGCGGCCGTTCTACGGGTTCCCGAGCAAGCTCGACGTCGACCGGTACACAGTGGACGGCAAGCTGCGGGACTACATCGTGGCGGTCCGCGAGCTGAAGCTCGACAGCCTGCCGCAGGGCCAGCGCGACTGGATCAACCAGCACCTCATCTACACCCACGGCAACGGCTTCGTCTACGCAGAGGCGAACAAGGTCAACGAGATCGCCGACCAGTCCAACGGCGGCTACCCCGACTTCAAGACCGGTGAGGTCAAGCCCAACGGCGAGGTCGGCAACGTCGCCAACGGCATCAAGGTCGACCAGCCGCGCACGTACTACGGCGAGCTGTTCGGCACGAACGACTACTCGATCGTCGGCGGCCGGCCCGCCGGTTCCGCGGCCGAGTACGACACCGACGCCAAGTCCTACACCTACACCGGCAGCGGCGGCGTGCCCATCGGCAGCCTGTTCAACAAGCTCGCGTTCGCGGCCTACTACGGCGAGCGGAACATCCTCTTCAACCAGTCGATCGCCGACGAGTCGAAGATCCTGTTCAAGCGCACGCCGCGCGACCGCGTGCAGGCCGTCGCGCCGTGGCTGACCGTCGACAGCGACCCGTACCCCGCCGTCATCAACGGCCGCATCACCTGGATCGTCGACGGCTACACCACGCTGGAGAACTACCCGTACGCGCAGCGCACGCCGCTGGGTGACGCCACCAACGACTCGCTCACAGCGGACGGCGTGGTGATCTCGCAGGTCAACAAGCCCGTCAACTACATCCGCAACTCGGTCAAGGCCACTGTGGACGCCTACGACGGCACGGTGTCGCTGTACGCGATCGACGAGAAGGACCCCGTCCTCAAGGCGTGGATGGGCGTCTTCCCCGGCACGGTCAAGCCGGCCGGCGAGATCAAGCCGGAGCTGCGCGAGCACTTCCGCTACCCCGAGGACCTGTTCAAGGTGCAGCGGCAGATCCTGTCGAAGTACCACGTCTCGTCGCCGTCGGACTTCTACTCCGGTGTCTCCTACTGGGCGCCGGCGCAGGACCCGACGATCGACAACGTGACCTCGGCCGACGCCCAGCAGGCCGAGGCGAAGAAACGCCGCGACGCCCAGCCGCCGTTCTACGTGCTGGCCGGTGACCCGGCCAACCAGGGCAAGGTCAGCTTCCAGCTGACCAGCCCGCTCGTGCGCGAGAACCGGGAGTTCATGGCCGCCTACGTCTCGGCGTCCTCCGACCCCGACAACTACGGCAAGATCAGCGTGTTGCAGCTCAACACCGACGCCAAGGGCCCGCAGCAGATCCAGACGCAGTTCCTCACCTCGGACAACGTCAGCCGCGAGCTCAACCTGCTCACCCAGCAGAAGACGACCGTCGTCTACGGCAACCTGCTGACCCTCCCGGTCGGCGGCGCGCTGCTCTACGTCGAACCCGTCTACATCGAACGCGCGTCGAACAACACGTCGTTCCCGCAGCTGTCGAAGGTCCTCGTCTGGTACGGCGACCGGGTCGGCTACGCGTCCACGCTCAACGAGGCGCTCGAACAGGTCCTCAGCGGGGCGGGGGCCGTGGTGCCGCCGCCGAGCGACAACAACAACGGCAACGGCCAGACCTCCACGCCGCCGCCGACGTCGACCACACCCGGCAACACCGGCGGAACGTTCAGCCCGGAGCTGCAGAAGGCGGTCAACGACATCGACGCGGCGCTCGCCGACATCAAGCGGGCGCAGCAGAACAGCAACTTCGCCGAGCTCGGCCAGGCCTACCAGCGCCTCGACGACGCCTCGAAGAGGTTCAAGCAGTACAGCACCGGGTCGGCCTCACCGCCGCCCACCGGCCAGTCCTCGGTTGTGCCCAGCCCCACACCGTCCGGCTGACCACCCGATTTGCATTTCCCGCTCCACCCCGCGTAAGGTTCTGTTCATACCGACGCGGGGTGGAGCAGCTCGGTAGCTCGCTGGGCTCATAACCCAGAGGTCGCAGGTTCAAATCCTGTCCCCGCTACAAAGTGGGAAAGCCCTGTCTGCGGAGGACGCAGACAGGGCTTTTTCGCATTTTCATTGGGGATGAAGCCCCCAAACCCCACCCGGAGGGCTTCCCCCCCGGACCCCCGAACCCCGAGGCGGCGCCTTGAGAGGGTGGGCGCGGGACCAGGATTGAGTCGGGATTGAGCCGGGATGGGCCGACACTGGGGCTGAGCTGGGGAAATGCGGTTAGAGGGGGGTGGTGGAAAAGGGGTTTTTCGAGGGTGTAGAGTTCTACCTACAACAGCAAGACAGCAAGACAAGCTAAAAGCGGCGCGGGGTGGAGCAGCTCGGTAGCTCGCTGGGCTCATAACCCAGAGGTCGCAGGTTCAAATCCTGTCCCCGCTACTAGATGGAAGGCCCGGAGTCCTAGGACTCCGGGCCTTCTTCGTATTTCCGAGTGGGTCGATCCGGCCGAGCGGGCCGGGCGGTTCAGGTCATGTTCTCCGCCCAGTACTGGGCGCACAGCATGCTGGAACAGATCCGGCCCTCGCCGCTCACCGTGCGGTGCTTGCGGATCTGCTTCCCGCACACCATGCACTCATCCTTGCCCGCCTGCTCCGGGATCCCACCCGTCACCCACGCACGCGTGTGCATGGCGACCTTCTTGTGGTCCAGCCACTTCATCTTCATGCCCATGGTTCCCCGACCTCCGCTGTCCAGCCGCTGACGCCCGCTGAGGGCGATGATCATTTTTCCAGGCTTCCCGCCGGAGGAAAGACCCCGGAGCCGACATCACCGGGTCGTGCGACGGCAGCCCACGTCCGTCCATTCGGGTGGCTTCGGCCGGTGAGAGCAGTGCCGCCGATCGGGTGAGGCCGGGGAAGTTTCGCTTGTGCGAAAGGCTTTTTCCATCCGGGATGGACACGGACGGTCAAGCGGCCAAACGCGTGAGGCGCCAAAACTGCCGCTTACTCAGCGAGACTTTTCGTTGCTCCGCATGGCCCATCGGACTAGCCCGGTGATCAGCCACAGTGGACAGAACGGCTGACCATTGTGGACAGCCTCCCCCGGACGTGGGAACGTTGTCGTTGTGTCAGACCTGAATGCGACCGCAGCCGCCCTGCTCGGGCTGCTGCACGACGGACCCAAGACCGGTGGCCAGTTGGTTGCGGAGGCCGGGGAGCGCTTCGGAGCGTTCTTCAGCGTCACCCGCAGCCAGGTGTACCGCGAGCTGCCCGCGCTGGCCGACCAGGGCCTGCTGCGACTCGGCAAGCAAGGGCCGCGCTCCAGCCAGCAGTACGTGCTCACCGCGGCGGGCAAGAAGGCCTTCAAGAACTGGCTGCTGTCCGAGCCCGGCCCCGACCACCTGCGCAGCCCGCTGATCCTGCGCCTCGTGCACGCCGGCTCGTTGACGGCAAAGCAGCGCGAGTCGCTGGTCGCCACGGCGCGCACCACGTACGGGGCCGAGCAGGAGAGCGCCCGCAGCGCCGCCAAGACCGCGGAGGACCCCTACGCGAAGGCGGTGGCCGAGTTCGGCCTGGCCCACGCGAAGGCCGTCCTCAAGTTCCTGGACGCGATCCCCACGGGCTGAGGTCGGGGCGTCTGCAAGTACCACCGACAACGGGTCGGTGGTACTTTGAGAAGCCCCAAACAGCACCCGATAAAACGCCCGGCGCGGGGGGGGGGCCGGATTTGGGGAATATTGATGGGGGGAAAAGGAA
>NZ_JBEZBX010000028.1:0-53893 GCF_040647275.1 Lentzea sp. NPDC042327 | reverse complement strand
CCCGTGGGTACCCCGCCGCTGTTGGGGCGCCCCCCCCCCCACATCCTAATAACCCCGGGGGGGCCCCCCCCCCCCCCGGGGGGGGGGGGGGGCGCCCCCCCCCCCCCCCCGCCGGCACGGGACGTCAGTCGGTGCCGGACTCGATCGCGGCCGCGTCGAGCAGCGCGTCGGCCTCGGAGACCTCACCGCGCGAGGCGATGACCTCGGCGCCGCCGTCGGGCACGTCGCCGATCAGCTTCGTCGGCTCGACCTGGGCCGAGATGAGCTCGGACTGGCGGGTGCCGACCATGCCGAGGCCCGCGAAGAGCTCCAGCTTGGCGCGCGAGTCCGCGATGTCGAGGTTGCGCATGGTCAGCTGGCCGATGCGGTCGACCGGGCCGAACGCCGAGTCCTCGGTGCGCTCCATCGACAGCTTGTCCGGGTGGTAGCTGAACGCCGGGCCGGACGTGTCGAGGATCGAGTAGTCGTCGCCCCTGCGCAGCCGCAGCGTGACCTCGCCGGTGACCGCGGAACCGACCCAGCGCTGCAGCGCCTCGCGGATCATCAGCGACTGCGGGTCGAGCCAGCGGCCCTCGTACAGCAGCCGGCCGAGCTTGCGGCCCTCGGTGTGGTAGCTCGCGACGGTGTCCTCGTTGTGGATCGCGTTCACGAGGCGGTCGTAGGCGATGTACAGCAGCGCCATGCCGGGCGCCTCGTAGATGCCGCGGCTCTTGGCCTCGATGATGCGGTTCTCGATCTGGTCGGACATGCCCAGACCGTGGCGGCCACCGATCGCGTTGGCCTCCAGCACGAGGTCGACGGAGCTGCCGAACTCCTTGCCGTTGATGGTGACCGGGCGGCCCTGCTCGAACCCGATGGTCACGTCCTCGGCGGCGATCTCGACCGACGGGTCCCAGAACTTGACGCCCATGATCGGCTCGACGATCTCGATGCCCTCGTTGAGCAGCTCGAGCGACTTGGCCTCGTGCGTCGCACCCCAGATGTTCGCGTCGGTGGAGTACGCCTTCTCGACGCTCGACCGGTAGGGCAGGTCGCGCTCCAGCAGCCACTCGGACATCTCCTTGCGGCCGCCGAGCTCGGTCACGAACTCCGCGTCCAGCCACGGCTTGTAGATCCGCAGCGACGGGTTCGCGAGCAGGCCGTAGCGGTAGAACCGCTCGATGTCGTTGCCCTTGTAGGTCGAGCCGTCGCCCCAGATCTGGACGTCGTCGTCGAGCATGGCGCGCACGAGCATGGTGCCCGTGACGGCGCGGCCGAGCGGGGTCGTGTTGAAGTACGCGCGGCCACCGGAGCGGATGTGGAACGCGCCGCACGCCAGTGCCGCGAGCCCCTCCTCGACGAGCGCCGAGCGGCAGTCCACGAGACGCGCGATCTCCGCGCCGTACGTGCCCGCGCGGCCGGGGACCTTGTCGATCTCCGGCTCGTCGTACTGACCGATGTCCGCGGTGTACGTGCACGGCACCGCGCCCTTCTCACGCATCCACGCGACCGCGACGGAAGTGTCGAGACCACCGGAGAAGGCGATGCCGACGCGTTCGCCGGCGGGAAGTGAAGTGAGCACCTTGGACACGACAATGATTATGCACGACTGTGTATGAACATGCACGCCGGGGTGGCTGTTAGTTGTGCCTCAGGTAGTGCTCGGCGATGTCGTCGCTGGTCGTGAGCCACACATCGGGTGCGGCAGCCAGGTGGGCGAGCGCCCGGTCGAGGTACTTGTGCCGGAACGCCTGACCGGTGACGAACGGGTGCAGCGCCAGCGCGAGCACCCGGCCGCCCTCGGCGTGCAGCACCTCGTACTGGTCCTCGACCATCCGCAGGAAGTCCGGCCCGGAGCGGTCGAGCAGCATCAGGTCGTTGAGCTCCACCGAGTACGGCACGCTGATCATGCCCGGGACGGTGAGCCGGAACGGCTGGTCGTCGGCGGTCCAGTCGAGCACGTAGCTCAGCCCGAGCTCGGCGAGCAGCTCCGGCGTGCGGGAGGTCTCGGTGAGCCCCGGCCCCATCCAGCCGCGCGGCCGGATGCCGGTCGCATCTTCGATCGTGTTCACGACGTCGGCGAGCACCTCGCGTTCGCGTTCCTCCGTCAGGCCGGTGTGCAGCTTGGAGTTCGTCTCGCCGTGCGCGAGCCACGCCCAGTCGCGCTCGACGCCGGCCTCGACGATCCGCGGGTACCGCCTCGCCGCCAGGGAGTTGAGCAGGACGCTGGCGCGCAGGCCGTGGCGGTCGAGCGCGTCGATGGTGCGCCAGATGCCGACGCGGGGGCCGTAGTCGCGCCAGCCGTGGTTGAGCGGGTCGGGCGTGAGCTCGGCGGTGCCCGGCCAGATGCTCGTGGACGGCGTGCCGAGCAGGAAGTGCTCCACGTTCAAGCCGACGTACACGGCGACCCTCGCGCCGTTCGGCCAGGCCAGCGGCGGGCGGTCGATGATCGGCGAGTAGTCGTAGAGCTTGTTCTCCGTCATGTCCCGACGGTAGGAGTTGACATCAATGTCAGGTTCAAGTCCGTTCCGGAGGCGGGGATGCGCATCGGTGAGCTGGCGCGGCGCACGGGCGTGAGCGAACGGTCGCTGCGCTACTACGAGCAGCAGGGCCTGCTGGCGCCGACGCGGACGGCGGGCGGGCATCGCGAGTACCCGGACGGCGCCGTCGACCGGGTGGTCCGCATCCAGGAGCTGTTCGCGGCGGGCCTGTCGAGCAGGAAGGTGTTCTCGCTGCTGCCGTGCCTGCGCGACGCCGACGGCGGCCCGTCCGAGGTCGCGACACCGCGGCTGGTCGCCGAGCTGGAGGACGAACGCGCGCGGATCGACCGGATGATCGCCGACCTGCGCACGACCCGCGCGGTGCTCGACGACGTGATCGACACCGCCCGAGGAGAAAACACCTAGGCACGCCCAGGTCTTCGAGCAGTTCGTCGTGACCGTCCCGGCCGTCGAGTCGTTCGCGGTCACCGGCCGCGAGCTGATCCCGGCGTTGTGAATTTCCCGGTACGGCAAAGATTCAGTGAACCACCTAGACGTGAACGCTGTTCATGTACAACCTTTTGCCTGCACGCCTCTCCGCTCCCCTGCTCCCGGAATCGAGGCCCTGTGAGGAAGAAGCTCCTGCCTGCCCTGCTCGGCGCACTGCTGGTCACCGCGCTGTTCCCCGGCGTCGCGCTCGCCGACCCGCCCCGCGCCATCCCCGCGAACTTCACGGCGGAGGACGGCAAGTGGCAACCGGCGTTCGACTACGACGGCGATGGCTGCTACCCGACCCCGGCGATCTCGCCGACCGGCCAGGTGGCGCCGGGCCTGAAGAACTCGGGTGCCCTCAACGGCGACTGCCACGACCAGTCGGACCTGGACAACACCAACTCCTACAGCCGGTCCAAGTGCAACAACGGCTGGTGCGCCTACCTGTACGACCTGTACTTCGAGAAGGACCAGGCCGTGCCGCTGTGGGACTGCTGCGGCCACCGGCACGACATCGAGCACGTGGTCGTCTGGGTGCAGAACGACGTCGCCCAGTACGTCTCGGTCTCGGCGCACGGCAAGTACAACACCTTTTCGCGCGACAAGGTGCAGTGGGAGGGCACCCACGCGAAGGTGATCTACCACAAGGACGGCGCCAGCACGCACTGCTTCCGGCTCGCCGGCTACAACGAGCAGGCGGAGAACCACTACGGCGTCTACCAGTACCCGGACCTCGTGAGCTGGGACCGGTTCCCCGGCGGTGTGCGCGACGTCCTCGTGAACGCGGACTTCGGCAGCGCCTCGCTGGCGATCAAGGACAGCGCGTTCAACGGCAACCTCGCGAGCGCCAAGCCCGCCGGCATCGCGTTCGACCCGCACGCCTGAGCCGTGCCGCGCTGGGCCCGGTCTCCGGGCTCAGCGCACCGGCCGCCCGTGCTCGCACAGGACGACCCCGCCGGAGCCGACGGCGTGCAGCGCGGCCTCGACCCGGCGCGCCAGCACCGGTTTCAGCAGGCCGCGTGCCTCGTCGAGGGGGAACAGCCCGGCCGAGCGGATCTCCGGGTCGGTCAGCTCCAGTGCGGCCACCTCGGCCGCGGTGACCAGGCCGCCGTCGAACACGAACGCGAGCCCCTCCGGCATCGGCCCGTCTGCGGGGACGTGGTCGACCACCAGCAGCCGCCCGAGCGGCCGCTGCACCCCCAGCTCCTCGCGCACCTCGCGCACCGCCGTGCGCCACGGCGCCTCACCGGCGTCGACCGCACCGCCCGGGATCTCCCACCACCGCTTGTAGGTGGTCTCCACCAGCAGGACCCGCGCCCGGTCGTCGCGGAACAGCACCCCGGCCGCAGCGCGCTTCCTGCTCAGCGACGCCGCGTACTCCGCGTACGGCAGAAGATCCACACCCGCGGAGGCTACTCGGCCACGCGGTCGTCCCACTCGCCCAGGAGCTCCCTTCCCGGCCCACCTTGCTCTGCTGGCGTCTGGTACTTGCAGCTGCCGATGAAGCCATGGGGGTCAGCGGCGGGCGGCGAGGAGCGCGGACACCGTGACGAACCGGAACCCGCGCTCCTTCAGACCGGCGATGATCGGCCGCAGCGCCTGCCGGGTCTGGTCCCGCCCGGCGTACATGGGGTGCAGCAGGACGATCGACCCCGGCTTGGTCTGCGCGAGCGTCTCGCTGACGACCCGGTCCTTCGGCGGTGTGCCCGCGGAGTCCGGTTCCACGTCCCACATCACCGTGGTCCGGTCGTGCTGCTCCAGGTAGTACGGCAACGCGAAGAGCTTCTTGCCGTTGGGCGGCCGGAAGTGGATGGCACCGCTGTAGCCGGTCCTGCGGATCGCCGCGTCGGTGTCCTCGACCTCCTTCGCCACGAAACCCGGTGTCACACCGAACATCCGCTCGTGCGAGAAGGTGTGGTTGCCGATCTCGTGCCCGGCCCGCGCGATCCTGCGCCCCAGCTCCGGGTGCTCCTCCAGGTCGCGGCCCACGAGGAAGAACGTGGCCGTCACGCCCTCGGCGGCGAGCACGTCGAGCACCTGCTGCGTACCGGCCGGGTCGGGACCGTCGTCGAAGGTCAGCGCGACGACGTTCTCGGTGGTCTCGACGCGGTGCACGAGGTCACCGAAGAACTGGAACGTGCGCGACCTGCTGACGTTCCACAGCACCACGGCGGCGGTCAGCACGACGACCACGCTGACGGCGGTGATGATCGTCGGCTTGCGGGACAACCACTTCATCCGCCCACTATGCCGAGGACCGCCGTCCCGACGCGCAGCACCCCGTCGTCGAGCGGCACGCACCGCACGCCGCCCTTGCCGCGCAACGCCTTGAACGCTCCGGGCGCGATCACCCGGTCCATCCACGCGCACGGGTTCGCCGGCCGGTGCACCTCGAACCGGACCGGCCCGTCACCGCTGTCGAGGCTGAACGCGGTGCCGCGCACCAACGCGTCCACGTCGAACCCGCGCACCACGACGTTGCGCCGCGCGACCAGCGGGTCCACCGGCCACGGCGCGAGCGACTCGGCGGCGAGGAACGTGACCGCCGCGTTGCGGTGCGCCTGGTGGTTGAAGTACCGGTCCCCCACGATCCCGAGCTTCGCGCGCACCTCGACGTGGTCGTGCGAGACGGGCCCCGGATCGGGACGCGGCCCGTCCGACGGACGGCCCTCGTAGGCGTGCACGGCGGAGGCGTGCAGCGCGACGATCTCCACCGCTTGCCCGGTTGCCGTTCCGGCCTCAGGTAGTGGCAGGTGCAGCCGTTGTGCCATGGCCGGTTGCCGAGGTGTGTGCGCTGGTGGTGCGTGCCGAGGAGTCCCGGATCTCCGCCGGTGGTCGCTTCGGTCGTCCATGCGGTCCACGGTACGTGCCATCGGCCCGCCGAGGAGCCTCCTGACCGGCCGAACCGGACTCACGCCCGCGCTGTCCCGTTGGTCCTGGCCGGTTTCGGCCTGGGCGTCGGTCGTCGAGGCGTCTGCCGCGGGTGGCTCGGCGGCTACGGCGCGGAGGTGGTGCTGCCGGAGATCGTGCCGGGCGTGCGGCCCGTTGTGGCCGTGCGGGTACGTTGGACGGGTCCGCGAACGAGGAGAGGCGAGGATGAGCCAGGCGCTGCCGTTGGAGATCGGGGTGCACGACCGCGGTGCCGACACGGTCGCGGCGGTCGTCGGGGAGCTCGACTTCGGCACGACCCCTCGGATGCTGGAGGTGGTCGAACCGCTCGCCGCCCAGGGCGGGACGCTGGTGCTGGACCTGTCCGGGCTCGACTTCTGCGACTCCAGTGCGCTCAGCGCGCTGGTCAGGTTGCACAAGGTCGCCCTGGCAGCGGGTGGCGCGCTGCACCTGGCCGCGCTGCGGCCCCAGGTCGAGTCGGCGATCAGGCTCACCTCGCTGCACCAGCTGCTGACGATCCACGCGCACGTGCCCGACGCACCTGGTGGATCAGCCCGGTGAACGACTTCTCCCCCCGGCCTGCCCGGGACGGTGGCGACTTCGCCTCGTTCGGCCTGTCGGACGTGGTGCGGCTGACCGCGGGACTCCGCGCCGCGGCCGAGGACGCCGACGACTTCGGCTCCGCCGCCGCTGAGGTCGTGGAACGGCTGCGCGGCCACTTCACGGACGAGCACGGGAGCTCGGTCGTGCTGTCGGCGCGGTTGTTCTCCACCCGCCGTTTCGCCGAGCTGCCCGAAGCGCTCCGGGAGGTCGCGCGCCGATCCGAGCCCGATGAGGCCGGTCCGGACACGTGGTGCCTGGTGCTGGAGGCCGGCTCCGGTGCGGAACCCGGCCAGAACGCACCGGTCGTGCGCCGCACACCCGGTGCGTTGGCACCGACCTCGGCCGAGGCCGCCGCTGCGGCGCCGATGGCCTTCGCGCTGGCCGCCGCGCTCGGCGTGCGGGACGCGGGCGGGCTGGCGCTGGACGCGGGCGAGCGGTGCGGTGTCTTCCTCGTGGCCGATGCCGACGGCAGCGAACACGTTCCGGACCAGGGCTTCGTCCGGGACCACGGGGTGCGCTCGGTGCTGGCGTTCGGTGGCGCGCTGCCGGACGGTGGCCTGTTCTGCGTGGTGCTGTCGGTGGGCGTGCCGATCTCGCCGCAGACCGCGGAGATGTTCCGGGCGGTGGCCGTCAGCGTCCGCACCGGGTTGCTGGCCCACCCCCTGGCCGGCCGCGGCGAGGTCGACGTGGCGGCCCAGCGCGACGCCCTGCTCGACCACCTCCGCGTGCTGGAGGACACCTCCCGTGAGCAGGCGACCGACCTCGAAAGCACGGTCGACCGGCTGCGCGCCGAGGCCGAGCTGGTCGACACCCTCCAGGTCGTCGGTCGCCGGCTGACCTCGCAGCTCGACCTCACCACGCTGGTCCAGGACGCCACGGACGCCGCGACCAAGGCCACCGGGGCGGAGTTCGGCGCGTTCTTCTACAACCTCGTCGACCAGTACGGCGAGTCCTACACCCTCTACACGCTGTCCGGCGTGCCGAAGTCGGCGTTCGAGCGCTTTCCCATGCCCCGCAACACCGACGTCTTCTCCGTCACCTTCAACGGCGAGGGCACGGTCCGCTCCGACGACATCACCTGGGACCCGCGGTACGGCCGCAACGACCCCCATCACGGGATGCCACCGGGGCACCTGCCGGTGTGCAGCTACCTGGCCGTCCCGGTGGTCTCGCCGTCGTCGCGGGAGGTGCTGGGCGGGTTCTTCTTCGGTCACCACGAGGCCGGGCGGTTCACCGAACGGCACCAGCAGCTCGCCGAGGGCATCGCGGGCTACGCGGCGATCGCCCTCGACAACGCGCGCCTGTTCGACCGCCAGCGCTCGACGGCGTCGGAGCTCACCCACAGCATGCTGCCCGCGGTGCCGCACGTGAGCGGTCTGGCCATCGCGTCCCGTTACCTGCCGGCGGCCACCGGCTCCGAGGTCGGCGGCGACTGGTTCGACGTGCTCGAACTGCCCGCCGGACGCACCGCTTTCGTGGTCGGCGACGTCGTGGGCCGGGGTGTGACGGCGGCGGCCGTGATGGGGCAGATGCGTACGGCCGTGCGTTCCTACGCGCTGCTGGACCTCCCGCCCTCCGACGTGCTGCGGCACGCGACGGCACTGGCCGGCGTCACCCCCAAAGCCACGTTCATCACCTGCTTCTACGCCGTGCACGACCCCGCGGACGACACGCTGACCTTCGCCAACGCCGGTCACCTGCCGGCGGTCCTGACCCACCCCGACGGCACGACGGACCTGATCGGCGAGGGGCTGGGCATGCCGTTGGGCGTCGGCGAGACGTTCCTGCAGCGGCAGACGTCGTTCCCGGTGGGCGCACGGCTGACCCTCTACACCGACGGTCTGGTCGAGAGCCGGGTCCGCGACCTCACCACCGGCATCAACGCGCTGCTGGCCGAGATCGGCTCCCTGCCGCCCGACGTGGACCTCCAGGTCGCCTGCGACAAGCTCATCGACCGCCTCACCGCCGGGCGCCACGACGACGACGTCGCCCTGCTGCACGTGCAGCGCCTGGCGGCGGACCGGCAGGTGGCCTCCATGCCGCTGGACACCGGGCCGGGCGTCGCGGCACGCGCCCGCGCGTTCGTCAGCGAGCAGCTGACCCGGTGGGACCTGGCCGAGGTGCGGGACGCGGCGCTCACCGTGACCAGCGAACTGGTCGCCAACGCCGTCCAGCACGCCGACCGCCCGGTCGTGCTGCGCCTGCACCTCGAGAACTCCCGGCTGTTCATCGACGTCGCCGACCACGGCACCTCCGGGCCCCGCCTGTTCAACGCCGGTCCGCAGGACGACCGGCACCGCGGGCTGCTGCTGGTCGACGCCTTCGCCACGCGGTGGGGCACCCGCGCGACCGAGGAGGGCAAGGTCGTCTGGGCCGAGATCGCCGCGGCGCAGCCCCGCGGCCCACGAGGAAGGTCGTGACCGCGTTCCGGGTCACCGCCGGTCGCACCCTCCGAACTGCCCGTGGCCGGGAGTACCTTCTACCGGTGGGCGCGTCGACGACGTGCGGCCTCGGCTCGATCCTGGCCGGTGGTCGCGACGATCGCCGCGGCGCAGGTGAGAGGCGGCTGAGGTGACGCGCAAGCGCAGGTCGGGGTTCGCCGGGCACGGACGGGGGTTCGGACCCCACGACCACGTGTGCTGGCGATACCGCGACAAGCACGATTTCCGGCACCGGGTCCGCGAGTTCCTGTCCGAAGGCCTGACCCTCGGTCACCGGGTCTGCTACATCGGCACCGGTACCCACGGCTCCCTGGTCGAGGACCTCGACGGGATCGACGGGATCGACGAGGCGCTGAAGAGCGAGACCGCGCAGGTCGCCTCGCTGGACAGCACCTACCCGGTGGGTGCGGTGGTCGAGCCCGCGGCGCAGGTGCGCACCTACGTCGCGGCGACGGAAGCGGCGCTGGCCGCCGGGTTCACCGGGTTCCGCGTCGCGGCCGACTGCACCTCGCTGGTGCGCACCCCGGCGCAGCTGGACGCGTTCGCCCGCTACGAGCACCGGATCGACCGGTACATGGTCGAGAGGCCGTTCTCGGCGATGTGCGCCTACGCCGCCGACGAGGTGGACGACCACGCGTTCGCGCAGCTGGCCTGCATGCACCCCAACGCCAACACCTCCTCCCCCGGCTTCCGGCTGCACGCCGCCGATGACCTGAGGACGGCCTTCGCCGGTGAGGTGGACCAGCTGAGCGAGGACCAGTTCGCCCTGGCCCTGCACCGCGCCGAGCTCCGTCCCCGCGACGGGCGGCTGGTGTTCGACGCGACCGGCCTCACCTTCCTCGACCACCGCGCCCTGCTGCGCCTGTCCCGCCACGCCGCTGATCGGGACGCCTCCGTCGTGCTGCGCACCTCCTGGCCAGGGGTGGCCGTCCTGGTGGACCTGCTCGACCTCACGAACGTCCGAGTGGAGAGCGCCGCATGACGATCACCGACCTCCCGCTCCCCGGCGAGTTCGTCCACCCCGCCGTGTTCTACTCCTCCGACGAGGAGTACCTGCACCTGTTGGTGCCCTTCATCGCGGAGGGCTTGGAGCTGGGCCACCCGGTCGCCGCCTCCGTGCCGGCCCGGCAACTGCGGCTGCTGCGCGAGGGCCTCGGTGCGAGCGCCGACGACGTGCTGCTGCTCGACATGGAGGTGGAGGGCCGCAACCCGGGCCGGATCATCCCCATGGTGCTGCGCCGGTTCGCCGACCGCCACCCCCGGAAGCACGTCCGCATCATCGGTGAGCCCATCTGGGCCGCCCGCACCGACGTCGAGTACCCGGCCTGCGCCCAGCACGAAGCCCTGATCAACCTCGCCTTCGCCGGTCGTGACGTGACCATCGCCTGCCCCTACGACACCGCCACGCTCGACGAGCACGTCGTGGCCGACGCACTGGCCACCCACCCGCTGGTGTGGGAGACCGGCGGTCGCCACGGCAGTGACCGCTACGCCCCCGACGCCGTCGTCGACCGCTACAACCAGCCCTTCGACATCGCCCCGGACGCCGTCACGCTCGACGTCACGTCCTCCGCCGGCATCCGCGACGCCCGCCGCTTCGCCACCGCGCAGGCCAGCCGGCTCGGCCTGTCCGAGACCCGCACCGCCGACCTCGCGCTGATGACCACGGAACTCGTCTCCAACAGCCTCCGGCACGCCGGCGGCACCTGCCGGCTGAGCATCTGGCAGGCCGGCGACCACCTCGTCTGCACCGTCCAGGACGACGGCCACCTCGCCGATCCCCTCGCCGGCCGCCGTCCCGCGGCTCTCAACCAGGAGGGCGGTCGCGGTCTGCTGCTGGTCAACCAGCTCGCTGACCTCGTGCGCGTCCACACCGTCCCGCGAGGGACGACCACCCACGTCTTCCTGCACATCGTCTCCTGAGGGCACCACGCCGCGGTGGCGTCAACGCGACGACGAGGTCGTCGAGCTTTCGAAGAAGGCGCGACGCTGATCCCGGCCGCCCGCCGCGCCAGTGCCACCAGCCCTGCCGATCAATCGGCAGGGCTGGTGGCCGGTCGTGGTGGTGCGGTGTCAGCCGGTGGTGAACTGGACGGTGCGCTCCACCATGTCGCGGTTGCGACCGGTGGTGGAGGGCCACTGCTCGTAGACCAGCGTGGCCTGCTGGCCGGCCACGCTGCTGGAGGTGCCGATCAGCTGCGGGTAGCCGACGGTCTTGCCCGCGGCGGCGGTGAGCAGCGTGGTGGCCGCGCCCCAGGTGATGCCGTCGGTGCTCGTCTTCATGTACACGTGGGTGTTGTCGCCCCAGTTCTTGTAGACCAGGACGAACTTGCCCAGGTACGTGTTCCAGGTGAGGTCGCAGTCGGAGATGTTGGAGCCCAGCGAGGACAGGGGCTTGGTCTTCCCGGCGTCGGTGGAGGTGGAGGGCATGGACACGGTGAAGGCACTGCCGTCCCAGCCCTTCCAGGTGCCCGGCGCGGCACCGGGGTCGGTCGAGGCGTAGGCGATGCCGTGCCCGATGCCCAGCCACCGCTTGTTGATCGGGTCGTAGACCACCGAGTTGATCTCGTGGCCGCCGTTCTGGGCCGTCTGGGGCTGCGGCGTGCCGATGATCTGCCCCTCCTTGGTCCACGTGACGCCGTCGTCGGTCGAGACCGCCAGGCCGGTGGAGTTGTACTCGTAGCCGGTCACGCCGTCGGCGAAGATGTGGTCCTCGGCGTGGTAGAACCCATAGATGGCTCCGGACGGGTCCTCGGGGTCGCGCACCGCCTGGAACAGCCACGCGCCGTTGCCGTCGAAGCTCCCCTTGGGGCCGGCGCTGAGCACGGCGGTCGTCGGGTTGACCGGGCTCATCGTGTCGAGCGTCTGCCCGGTGCTGCGGTAGTTCACGCCGTCGACCCAGAACGTGAGGTTCGCCGTGCCCGTGGCGTTGGGCAGGTAGGGGAAGGTCGAGTCGTTGGCGTACCACCGCACCTGGCTGTCCGGGATCGGGACGACCTGCGGGGAGCCGAGCGCGGTGGTGGTCGCCGCGCTCGCCGGCACGGCGGCGGAGGCGAGCAGGACCGCGGTCACGGCCAGTACGGGGGCGGTCCATCGGGTCCGGGGGTGGGTGCGCATGTCGGTTCACTCCTGATCGGTCGTGTTCGTTGTTTGTTTCTGACCAACGAACAATAAGACCGGTATGACAGGGCACGAATATAATCCATTCGAGTGAACAGAGTTCAAACTTTCCTTTTCTTACAGCTCCTACCTGCGCAAACGTCACCGAATTCGCCGATTTGTGTAACCGCTCACGGTGCTCCCGGTCACTTATCCAATTCTTAGATGTTTATCAGGCGCCTCTGCGGTTGTGAGTCCGTTGGACGCATTGCCGCCTTTGCCGACCGGAATGGAATTTCCGCGTCGAACGGCGTGCGTGCCATTCGGGTGGTCGGCCGCAACTCCATCGGCTGATTGTCGTCGATCATCGCGCGTGGTCGGGTGGTCGTGGCTGGACATCCGCGCAGGAGGAGGCGTCAGTGTCGATTCACCGAAGAGTTCCAAGGGGCCGGTTCAGGACCTGGGCCGTGGCCGCCGTGTCGGTCCTCGTGCTCGGGTCGGCCGGAGCACTCGCGCCGCCGGCTCACGCCGTGGTCCCCCACCTCACCTGCAACGTCAACGTGCAGCTCAGCTTCAGCCCCGCGCTGACCGCCGTGCAGACCACGGCGTCGGTGACGGCGGTGGCGAACCTGGTGAACTGCCTGTCCCCCAACGGTTCGCACCCGGAACTGGCCGGCGGTGCGGTCACCAGCGCCACCGGCACGGCCACCAGCCTCGGCGGCGTGCCGTGCAACCTGCTGCTCACCCTCACCGGCTCGGCGACCATCCTGTGGTCCCCGGGAGACGAGCAGACCACTTTCGACTTCACCGTGCGCACCAACGTGCTCGACGGCACCGTGCAGCTGACGACCTGGCAGACCAGCGGTCCGCTGATCGGTACCACCTCGCAGACGGTGGGGGCGGCCAACCCCAACCTCGACTGCCTCCTCAACGGCCTGTCCGGTCTGGCCGTGCCGATCGGACAGACCACCTTCCTCTGACCAGCGCTGGACGGTTCGGCCGCGTCCGTAATGGATACGTCACATCATGGCGGGGATGAACCGGCCGACACCGAACGTTCTCCTGGGTGAGAACCGAAGGCAGAGGAGTGACACTGTGACGGAGAAGGCAGTTCTCGCGGGCGGCTGTTTCTGGGGCATGCAGGACCTGTTCCGCCGCCACCCCGGCGTCGTCTCCACGCGCGTCGGCTACACCGGTGACCCCGAGACGCCGAACGCGACCTACCGCCGCCACGGCAACCACGCCGAGGCCATCGAGATCGTGTTCGACCCGGCGCAGCTGAGCTACCGGCAGGTCCTGGAGTTCTTCTTCCAGATCCACGACCCGTCGACGCGCAACCGGCAGGGCAACGACATCGGCGCCAGCTACCGATCGGCGATCTTCTTCGAGACCGACGAGCAGAAGCGCGTCGCCGAAGAGGTCATCGCGGAGGTCGACGCCTCCGGCAAGTGGCCGGGCAAGGTCGTCACCGAGGTCACGCAGGCGACCGACTTCTGGGAGGCCGAGCCGGAGCACCAGGACTACCTGGAGCGCTACCCGAACGGTTACACCTGCCACTACGTCCGGCCGGAGTGGCAGCTGGGCGAGCGGTAGAGATCGCCGCACGCATCGACGAGGGCCGTCCACCGGACGGCCCTCGTCGGCGTTCACTCAGAAGAACGTTCGGGCTTGGCCGGTTCGTCGCCGACGGGTCGTGACGTGTCCACTGCGGGCTCCTCCGCGACCGTGCGCGCCTCGATCACCTCGCCGAGGTACCGCACGACCACCGCCACGGCCGCCGCGACCGGGACGCTGAAGAACGCGCCCGCGATGCCGTAGAGGCTCGTGCCGGCGGTGACGACGAGCAGGACGACCGCCGCGTGCAGCCGCAGCCCGCGCGACTGCAGGATCGGTTGCAGCACGTTGCCCTCGACCTGCTGCACCACCACCACGATGACCAGCATGATGATCGCCGTCGTCGGCCCGTTGCTGACCAGCGCCACCAGCACCGCGAGCGCACCGGCGACGAACGCGCCGACGATCGGGACGAACCCGCCCAGGAACGTCAGCGCGGCCAGCGGCACCGCGAGCGGCACCCCGAGGACCAGCAGCCCGAGCCCGATCAGCACCGCGTCGATGAGGCTCACGGCCGCCTGGCTGCGGATGAAGCTGCCCAGCGTGGCCCACACCCGCTCCAGCACCGTGGTGACGTGCCCACCGGCCCGCTGCCCGATGATGCCGCGCAGCCACGGCGTGAACCGCATGCCGTCCTTGACGAAGAAGAAGGCCAGCAGCAACGCCACGACCGTCGTGACCAGCCCCGACGTGACGGCGCCCGCGCCGGTGAGCAGCCCGGTCGCGATCGAGCCGATGCTCGACTTGACCTGCTGCACGCCCTGGTCGATCAACCGGTCGAGGTCGGTGCCCTTGAGGTTGAACGGCGGCCCGGCCACCCACCGCTGCGCCTGCTGCACCGCGTCCTGGGCGCTGCGCGCGATCTCCGGAACCCCGGACGCGATCGACGACGAGATCGCCGCCACCACCCCGCCCAGCACCACGAGCCCGCCGAGCAGCACCGTCGTCGCGGCCAGCGCGGCGTTCCACCCCTTCGACATCAGCCACCGCGCCGGCGGCCACAGCACCGTCGTGATGAGCAACGCCAGCAACACCGGCATCACCACCACCCACAGCTTGCCGATCAGCCACGTCAGCATCCAGAAGCCGAGCGCGGCCAACGCCACCCGCAGACTCCACCGCGCGAGCCAGCTCACGCCGTGCCCGATGGCCTCGCCCTTGTCCGTCCAGCTTCGATTGCGATCCACGAGGTCAGTCTCTCGTGATCTAGCCCGAACGGGTGTCAGGACGCGCGACTCCGTTACGACTTCGCGGCCCGCCCCCAGAACGCGTCCTCCTCGGCGGGGTCCGCGGTGAACAGCCACACCTCGACCACCTGCTCCCCCTCGACGCGCCCCGGCACCGTCCATCGCGGCGCCGGGGCGCGTCGCGACCTGTCCCTCGCGGACCTCGCCGGCCCGCATCGCCAACACGTGGACGGCGGCGTCGACCTGACTCAGCTCTCCGCCTTTTTGGTGAACGCCTCGAGCACCTCGGCCCACCCACCGGTGTTGTCCTCGTGCGCCCGCACCCGCACCTCCTCGGACGCCGCGAGCGCCGCGAACCCGCTCTCCACCACCCGCAGCCGCACACCGGCCCCCTCCGGCGTGAGCGTGAACTCGACCAGGGTGGTGTTGTCCGCGGTCAGCTCCGCGCCGGCGAACGCACTGGCCCACCGGTACGCGACGTACGACTGCGGCGTCACGGTCTCCACCCGAACCGGGTAGTCGCCGTGCTGCTCGTTCCTGCACAGCGTCGTCTCCCCCTCGACCGCCGTGCCGGACGGCTGCGACGCCACCCAGAACCCCGGCTCGGTCACCAGCTGCCAGACCCGGTCCAGCGACGCCTCGATCAGGGTCTCGCGTTCGATCCGGTCCACGCTCACGACAGGCTCCTCAGTCCGGCTTCATTTGCAACCTCAGGGTTGCACATCATTCGACTGATGTGCAACTGCCAGGTTGCACCAAGTGTGGCCGCGGAACGCGGTCGAGCACCCGTTTCCCCCGGCGAGGGCGGCGACCGCCACCCGGACGAGTGACGACTAAGATCACCGCGGTGACCACCTACGACGATCTTGAGCACCTCGACACGTCGGTGCTGCCGGAGCGCCAGCAGAAGATCCTGGTCGCCATCCGCGACTGGGTGGTCGAGCACGGCTACTCCCCCAGCACCCGCGAGATCGGCGAGGCGGTGGGCCTGCGGTCCTCCTCCTCGGTGTCGAAGCACCTGGCGGCGTTGGAGGACAAGGGTTTCCTCAAGCGGGGCGCCTCGGTGACGCGGCCGATGGACGTGCGGGTCTTCCTGCACGAGCCGGCGACCGCCCGCTCCTCGGCCGACTCCGTCCCGGTGCCGGTCGTCGGTGACATCGCCGCCGGGTCGCCGATCTCGGCGATCGAGCACGTGGACGACGTGCTCAGCCTGCCGCGCGGACTGGTCGGCCGCGGCGGCAACGTGTTCGCGCTGCGCGTGCGCGGTGACTCGATGGTCGGCGCGGCGATCTGCGACGGCGACATGGTGGTCATCCAGCAGACGCACGAGGCGCACAGCGGACAGATCGTCGCCGCGATGATCGACGAGGAGGCGACCGTCAAGGTCTACCAGCGCCGCAACGGGCACGTGTTCCTAAAGCCGCGCAACCCCGCCCACGAGGTCATCGACGGGGACAACGCGACGATCCTCGGGGTTGTCGTGTCGGTGCTGCGCAGCGTCTGAAGCAGGAGCCGCGCCACGCCCAGCAGGTACAGCAGCAACGGCCCCCGGCTCACCTGCACCAGCAACCCGATCGGCACCGGCCCCAGGACGCCGAAGTGGCACCACACCGCCACCACCGCCGCGAGCACGGACAGTCACAGCCGCCGCAGGCCTTGCCGATCCCCCGCACCTCCAGCATGCGCTCAGGATCAGTGGGAATAGCCGGGCGCCCCACGCGTTAAGGTAGATGCAAACGCATAGAACTTCAGACAGAAGGAGGCGGGGACCGTGCAGTTCGGAGTGTTCTCGGTGAGCGACATCACCAGGGATCCGGTGAGCGGCGAGACCCCCAGCGAGGCCGAGCGCATCGACGCGATCGTCCAGATCGCGCAGAAGACCGAGGAGGTCGGGCTCGACGTCTTCGCGATCGGCGAGCACCACAACCCGCCGTTCTTCTCGTCCGCGCCGACCACCCTGCTGGCCGCCATCGCGGCGACCACGCGGAAGCTGGTCGTCAGCACCGCCACGACGCTGATCACCACCAACGACCCGGTGCGCATCGCCGAGGAGTACGCGATGCTGCAGCACCTGGCGAAGGGTCGCATGGACCTGATGCTGGGCCGCGGCAACACCGCGCCGGTCTACCCGTGGTTCGGTCAGGACATCCGGCAGAGCCTGCCGCTGGCGCTGGAGAACTACAACCTCCTGCACCGGTTGTGGCGCGAGGACGTCGTGGACTGGGAGGGCAAGTTCCGCACGCCGTTGCAGGGCTTCACCTCCACGCCGCGGCCGTTGGACGACCTGCCGCCGTTCGTGTGGCACGGGTCGATCCGCACGCCGGAGATCGCGGAGCAGGCCGCCTACTACGGTGACGGCTTCTTCGCCAACAACATCTTCTGGCCCAAAGAGCACTACATGCGGCTCATCAAGTTCTACCGCCAGCGGTTCGCGCACTACGGCCACGGAACGGAGAAGCAGGCCATCGTCGGTCTCGGCGGGCAGGCCTACATCGCCAAGCGGTCGCAGGACGCGCTGAACGAGTTCCGCCCGTACTTCAACGAGGCCCCCGTCTACGGCCACGGGCCGCGGATGGAGGACTTCATGGCGCAGACCCCGCTGTCGGTCGGCAGCCCGCAGGAGGTCATCGACAAGACGCTGACCTTCCGCGAGCACTTCGGCGACTACCAGCGCCAGATGTTCCTGATGGACCACGCCGGTCTGCCGCTCAAGACCGTGCTGAACCAGCTCGACCTGCTGGGCGAGGAGGTGGTTCCGGTGCTGCGCAAGGAGATCGAGGCGCGGCAGGACCCGGAGACCGCCAAGCCGCCGACGCACGCGGTGCGCCTGAAGGCCAAGTACGGCGACGGACCGGTCCGCCAGCCGCGGCCGAACGCCAACCGCGGCGACAACGTCACCGGTGGCTCGCCCTACCAGGACTCCGAGTGAGGTAGGCGCGGTGACCAGGGCGAACGAGGCGTGGGAGGCGCTGATGACCTCCTACGCCGTGCTCGTGAAGCGGTTCAACGCCGAGGACGTGTGGGGTGAGCTGAGCATGCGCGAGTACGACGTGCTCTACACCCTGTCCAAGTGCGACGGTCCACTTCGGATGAGCGAGCTGAACCGGCACGTGCTGCTCAGCCAGCCCGCCCTGTCCCGCATGGTCGACCGGCTGGTCGACCGCGGGCTGGTGGACCGCTGCCCCGATCCCGGCGACCGGCGGGGTGTGCGCCTGTCGCTCACTCCGGCCGGCCGGGAGACCCAGCAGGCGATCGGCCGCCCGCACGCGCGCAGCGTCACGCGCGCGTTGAGCGTCCTCACGCCGCAAGAACTCGACCAACTCGCCGCGATCTGCGGCAAGCTCAGCCAGAGCGAGGAGTAATGGGCACCACCTTCCAGCTCGCCGTCGTGTCGGCGGGCACCAGCGACCCGTCGTCCACCCGGCTGCTCGCCGACCGCGTCGCCGGCCGCGTCACCGCACTGGCCGGGCAACGGTCGCTGACCGTGCGGACGCAGGTGGTCGAGCTGCGCACGCTCGCCACGGAGATCGCGAACGCCCTGGTGTCGAACCACGTCGGCCCCGGGCTGCAGCAGGCGATCACCACGTTGCAGCACGCCGACGCGGTCGTCGCCTCGACGCCGGTCTACAAGGCGGGCGCGAGCGGCCTGTTCACGTCGTTCTTCCAGGTACTCGACAACGACCTGCTGATCGCGAAGCCGGTCGTGCTCGCCGCGACCGCCGGCACCGCCCGGCACGCACTCGTGGTCGACGACCAGATCCGCGGGCTCTTCGCCTACCTGCGGACGGTGGTCGTGCCGACGTCGCTGTTCGCGGCCACCGAGGACTGGACGGACCCCGCGCTGAACAAGCGCATCGACCGCGCGGCGCTGGAACTGGTGGCGCTCATGGCCTCCGGGTTCGAGAAGCAGGTGCGCGAGGAGTCGTGGGGCAGCTACCAGCACGAGTTCGGCAGCGCGGGCGGTACCGAGCTGTCGATCGACCTCGACTCCGACCTGATGCGGCTGGCCGCGGGCGGTCCGACCGGCAAGTAACGCCGCACCAGAGGTCCGCGCCGCGCGAGAGCTCCTCGCGCGGCGCGGACTTCGCGGCCGAGTAGAAGCCGTTGTCCCCCAGCACCTTCGCGGTGAGCGAGCCAGCGAACCCGGCGGACATCCCCACGAAGGCGTCCACGCCCGCCATCCCCGCTCCGGACCCCGGTGGCGCACCCCGGGCCTCACCCGCGTGGCGCGACCTCCATCTCGCCGAGGCGCGACCAGTCGTCCTGCTCGACGACCTGGCTCACGATCCGCGGCGTCTCCGCGAGGTACTGCGGCAGCTCGGCCTGCGCGGCCTTGAAGTGGTCGGACTGCACGTGCGCCGCTCCCGCGTCACCGTCGCGGAACGCCTCCACGAGCACGTACTCGGTGGGGTCGTCGAGGCTGCGCGACCAGTCGAACCACAGGCAGCCCGGCTCGGCCCTGGTCGCCTCGGTGAAGGAGCGGGACAGCTCCGGCCACGCGTCGGCGTGCTCGGGCAGGACCGGGAACTTGGCGGTGATGAAGATCAAGGAGGCCTCCTTCTGCGGTGATCACCACCGAGCCTAGGGGGTGCCGAGTCGGCCCACAGCCCGGCCGGTGGAACCCGGCCGCGGTGCGCGGCACGCGCTGCGGAGTGCGCCGACCTGCGCGACCATCGGCGCCGTGCCCGAGATCGACACCCGCAGGCGGAACCTGGTCGTCGCCGCCGTCCTGCTCGCCATGCTGCTGGCGGCGCTCGACCAGACCATCGTGTCCACCGCGCTGCCGACGATGGTCGCGGACCTCGGCGGTGGCGCGCACCTGTCGTGGGTGGTGACGTCCTACCTGCTGGCCGAGACGATCATGACGGTCCTGATCGGCAAGTTCGGCGACCTCTACGGGCGCAAGCGGACGTTCCTCATCAGCGTCGTGCTGTTCCTGGTCGGCTCGTTCTTCGCCGGCTGGTCGGAGTCGATGGGGATGCTGATCGCGTTCCGCGCGGTGCAGGGGCTGGGCGCCGGCGGACTGATGGTCACGTCCACGGCGATCATCGCGGACGTCGTTCCGCTCCGGGAGCGCGGCAAGTTCCAGGGGTTCGCCGGTGCGGTGTTCGGCATCGCCACGGTCGCGGGGCCGCTGCTGGGCGGGCTGTTCGTGGACCACCTGAGCTGGCGGTGGGCGTTCTACGTCAACATCCCGCTCGGCGTCGCGGTCATCGTGGTCGCCGTGGCGGCGCTGCCCGCCATCAGGACGGACGCGCGGCCGAAGATCGACTACGCGGGCATCGCGCTGATCGCGCTCGCCGCGACCGGGTTGACGCTGGTCACGAGCTGGGGCGGCACCGAGTACGCGTGGACCTCGCCGACGATCCTGGGGATGGCGGCGGGTTCGGTCGTGCTGCTCGTGGCGTTCGTGCTCGTGGAGCAGCGGGCCGCGGAACCGATGCTGCCGATGCGGTTGTTCCGCAGCCGGGTGTTCACGGTGTCGGGCATCCTGAGCTTCGTCGTCGGGTTCGCGATGCTCGGCGGCATCACCTACCTGCCGATCTACCTGCAGTACGTGCGCGGCGAGTCGGCCACGGCGTCCGGGCTGTGGATGCTGCCGCTGATCGCGGGACTGATGGCCACGGCGCTGCTCACCGGCACCACCATCAGCCGCACGGGCAAGTACCGGCTGTTCCCGCTCATCGGGTCCGCGGTGCTGACGGCCGGCCTGTTCCTGATGTCCAACCTCGGCACGGACACCAGCTACTGGCTGATGGGCGCGTTCATGGTGGTGCTGGGCGCGGGCATCGGCCTGGTGATGCAGGTGCCGGTGATCGTCGTGCAGAGCACCACCGGCTACAGCGACCTCGGCGTGGCCACCTCGGGCATCAGCTTCCTGCGCACCATGGGCAGCTCGTTCGGCGTCGCCCTCTTCGGCACGATCTACGCCAACCGGCTGCCGGAGAACGTCGTCGTGCCCGACGGCGTGGACCCGCGGGCCATCGCGAGCCCCGCGGCCGTGCACGCCCTGCCCGACGTCGTCCGTGCGCCGATCGTCGCCGGGTACGCCGAGACGGTGCAGACGATGTTCCTCATCGCCGCCCCGATCGGCCTGGTCGCACTGCTGGTCGCCGTGTTCCTGCCCGAGGTGCCGCTGCGGGACACCTCCCGCGCCGCCGCGACCGGCAACAGCGGTGTCGGCGAGAGCTTCGCCGCGCCGCCGTCGAACTCCTACGACGAGCTGCGCAAGCTGGTGTCCGCGGTGGTGGCGAGGTCGCGGGAGGACCCCGGCGCGGCGGTGCTGCGGCGTTCGGGCGTCGGCCTGCCGCTGGAGCAGGCGTGGCTGCTCGGCCGGGTCTACAAGGCCTCCGCCGACGACGGTGTCGCGACGCTGGACGAGATCGCCGCGATGACGCAGGTGCCCGGCGGGATCTTCGCCCCGACCGCGCAGGCACTGGTCCGGTCAGGGCACCTGGCGTTCCACGACGACGGCTACCGCTTCACCGACCAGGGCGCCGAGGTGTTCACGCAGCTCGTGCGGGCGTGGCGGCGGTGGCTGCTCGACCAGCTGCAGGACTGGCACGAACCCGACCACCGGGACTTCGCGCGGGCGCTCGACTCGTTCACCGACGAACTGACCGAGAGCGGTCGCGCGCTGAGCCGCACCTGACGCCGGACCTCCACCGCGGCGAGCGGCCGGCGAGCTACGCCGGCATCGACTGGTCCAGCTCGACCCCGGCCAGCATCCGCTGCGCTCGTGGGAAGTCCCGCAACTGCACGGAAAGCAGGTCCAGGGCCGGTTCCAGCACCCGCACGGGCACCCCGCGCGCGTTGAGCACATCACCGGTCCACGCCATGAAGCCGTGGAACAGCGAGTCGTCGTCGACGTACAACGCGGTCGCGAGGAAGTCCACGATGTGCGCCAGGTCCTCGGCGGTGTGCTGGCGCTGCTCGGCGCTGTAGGCGCGCATCGCGGGCACCCGCTCCTCCAACCCGCGGAACACCGCGCGCACGAGGTCGTTCGCGGTCCGCTTGACCAGCGTGTACTCCTGGTCGGCCAGGTGCGGCAGGTCGTCGATCGGCTGGTGCGGCGAGGTCGGCACCGGCAGCTTCTGCGACAGCAGCATGTCCGCGGCGGACCGGGCGTCGGCGGCCCACGCGTTGGCTCCGAACCGGCGCGCGTACTCGCCGTCCCGGCCGAAGGCCGCGCCACCGACGATCACCGGCACGCCCGCCGCCTGGCACGCCGTCATCGTGGCGTGCGCGACGGGCAGCCTGGTCGCGATGGAGCTGGACAGCGCCAGCACGTCCGGGCCGGTGCGGTGCAGGTGGGTGATCAGGTGCGGGGTCGGGACCTGCGCGCCGAGGTAGTCGACGGCGAACCCGCGCAGCGACAGCACCTCGGCCAGCAGCCGGGCGGGCAGCGCGTGCCACTCGCCGTCCACGCAGGCCACGGTCACGCGCCCGTGCGTGGGCTGCTGCCGCGGCCGGGTGATCGTGAGCGCCGTGACCGCGCGTTCGTTGATGGCGGTGATCGCGTGCTCCTGCGCGACGCTGATCCGGTTCGCCGCCCACTCGCGGCCGACCCGCTGCTGCACGGCGCCGATCACGTCGAGCAGCACGAACTCGTGCCCGTACCGGTCCGCGGCTTCGAGCACGAGGTCGGTCGCCCGGTGCTCGTCACCGTCCAGGACGGCCTCCCAGAGCGCGTCGAGCGCCGTCACGCGGACCTCCGCCGGGGTGCGGTGACCGACATCACCGCGATGTCGTCGTGGGCACCCGCGCCGACCCAGTTCGCCGCGAGCATGTGCACGTGTTCGACCAGCGCCTCGGCGGGCATGCCGCCGCACGACGCGAGCGCGCGCCGCAGCCGTTCCTCGCCGAACTCCTCGTCGCCGAGCGGTCCGCCCACGGCCTCGATGATGCCGTCGGTGTAGAGCAGGCAGGAGTCACCGGGGCCGAGCAGCACCTCGTCGGTGGTCGTCGTGATCTCGGGCAGGATGCCGACCAGCGTGCCGCGCGTCTTCGCGGCCTCGACCAGGCCGTTCGCGCGCACGATCAGCGGCGGCGGGTGCCCGCCAGAGGTGAGGGTGAGGCGCAGGCCGTCGTCGACCGGCCGGACGGTGCCGACGACCACGGTGATGAACCGCGACCGGTCGGTGGTGAGCAGCGCCTGGTTGAGCGCGCGCAGCACCCGGTCGTGGTCGTCCACGACCTGCAGCAGCGCGTGCAGCGTCGTGCGCACCTTGCCGGTCTGCACGGCCGAGTCGAGGCCCTTGCCGCACACGTCGCCGAGCACGACGAACAGCTCGTCGTCCGGCAGCTCGTGCACGTCGTAGAAGTCGCCACCGACCCGCTCGGTGTCCGCGGCCGCCCGGTAGCGCCCGGCCAGCTCGACCCTGTCGTAGCGGCGCAGCACCGGCGGCAGCAGGTCCCTGGTGAGCCGTTCGGTGATGACCGCCTGCTGGGTGAACAGGCCGGCCGCCGACATCGCGACGCCCGCCCGTGAGGCGAAGAGCCGCGCGAACGCCTCCTCGTCCTCGCTGAACGGCTGGTCGCGGCGCACCAGGATCAGCGCACCGGCCGGCACCCCGTGACCGGGCAGCGGCGTGACGACGATCGACACGACGTCCTTGGCCAGCCAGTCCGGTGCCGCGGCCGGGTCGATCCACCGCGACGGCACCGGCGGGAACCCGCGCAGCGCCTCGCCGAGCCCGATCACCTGCTCGACGTCGAGGTGCTGCAGCTCGTGCGTGGGCGACCCGCCGCGCACGCAGCGCGTGACGGGGTGCCCGTGGTCCGACTGCGGCGCGATGACCAGCGCCTCGTCCGCGAGGTGGGTGGCGGCGAGCTCGGCGACGACGGTCATGCAGCGCTCGGGGTTGAGCGAGGTCATCAACGCGCTCGACATCCGCGTCAGCAGCGCCGTCCGCTCGCGCTCCAGCTTGAGGTCGGTCTCGTCGAGCAGCCACCAGGTGACCGAGCCGTCCTCGTTGTCCACCCGGTGTGCGGCGTAGGTGCGTTCGGAGACGCTGACGGAGTCGCCGTGCTGCCACTGCAGCTCGGCGACCTGAGAGGGGAAGATGCTCTTGGCTGCCTCGTTCATGCCGTGCACGGCACCGGCGGCATCGGCGACGAGTGCGGGGCACGGCGAACGCAACCAGTTCATGACCGCGACCACGTGTCCCAGTGTCTCACCCGAAACTGATCAAGAACAACGTTTGGCAGCCGCGCGGCGCGGGTAGGGACCCTCACACGACCTCCACCGTCACCTCGATGGTGTCACCTGGTCCAACCTGTTCCTTCTTCCGGACGGCGGCCTTGACCGGCAGGACGTAGCAGCCGCTCGCCTTGTCCGGGAACACCGAGGTCGACCAGCTGCTGGTGCCGACGCCGGCCCGGACCTTGACCGAGCCGAAGCCCGCGCCGGGGGTGGCCAGGTCGCGGATCTCGTCCGAGACGTCCTCGGGCAGTGTGACGAACGTCCAGGTGTCCAGGCGGCGGGCCTCCCACAGCCAGAGCTCCGCGTCGAAGACGAACATCGGTCCATTGTCCCGTAGTCGGTGATTGCCCCCAGAGCGGCATCAAGCCCGTCTCGGTTCATCCATCCGGCAGTACGAGGTGACCACCAGTCATCTCAACCCGCTCGATGATTCCCCCGTTGTGGTGACGAAGGCCACCGACCGAATCGGTCGGTTTACCTACCGAATCGGTTGGTGAACACCGTAAAGTCGGGTTCATGCCACGCCAGCCCAGGACCGGAGTCGACGAGTCGATCCTCGACGCCGCTGCGGCGTTGTTCGCCCGCCACGGCTTCGAGCAGACCTCGCTCAAGGCCCTCGCGGACGCCGCCGGCCTGTCCAAGGCGGGGCTGCTGCACCACTTCCCCAGCAAGGAAGCCCTCTTCGAGGCCGCGTGGGAGCAGAGCCGCGTCATCTGCCGGCACGTGCTCGACCTGGTCAGCGACCTGCCGGCCGGACCGGCCCGCGAGCGGCGGGTGCTGGAGCTGCTCACCGACTACGCGCTCGACCGGCCGGGCATGGTCGCGCTGCTGTTCCGGTCGATGACG
The DNA here is from genome assembly GCF_040647275.1 of Lentzea sp. NPDC042327. Taxonomy (NCBI): domain Bacteria; kingdom Bacillati; phylum Actinomycetota; class Actinomycetes; order Pseudonocardiales; family Pseudonocardiaceae; genus Lentzea; species Lentzea sp. NPDC042327. The sequence continues at coordinate 29,058 of NZ_JBEZBX010000028.1, read as the reverse complement.
GCACCGGACGAGGACCCGCAGCAGGCGCAGGACGAACTGCTGCTCAACGAGATGTTCGTCATCGAGCCCGAGCAGGAACTGCCCCGCGCGATCCGGATCGTCGGCGCGCTCAGCGCCATGGCCGTGCTGACCCTCCTGGCCAACCAGGAGGGCGACAAGACGACGTGGCGCCCCTTGATCCTCGCTACCTGTTATGACGCACTCGGGCACCGGGAGGCCTGAACACCATGGCGAAACTGCTCTACCGGCTCGGACTCGGTGCCCACCGGCACCGCCTCCCGGTCGTCCTCATCTGGCTGCTCGTGCTGGTCGGGTCCGGTGTCGGCGCGTTCACGCTCGGCGGTGAGACGTCCAACGCGATGTCCATCCCCGGCCAGGAGTCGACGACGGCGCTGGAGCGCATCCAGCAGAAGTTCGGCACCGGCGAGACCGCGCAGGCTCGCGTCGTCGTGCACGCGCAGGACAAGCTGCCCGCGCACGCCCAGGCCGTGACCGAGCTGGTCGGAGACCTGGGCAAGCTCGACGGCGTCACGTCCGCGACGAACCCGCTGGACCCGGCCCGGCCGAGCGTCAACAAGGACGTCGACACCGGCTACAGCACCGTCACCTACGACGTGAAGCCCGGCGAGGTCACCGCTGACCAGCGGACCGCGTTGCTCGGCGCCGTCGACAAGGCGCGGGCCCAGGGCCTCACGATCGAGGTCGGCGGCACCGCGATGCAGGAGACGCCGCACGTCGGCGGCCCGACCGAGGCCATCGGTGTCGTGCTCGCCCTGGTCGTGCTGGCGCTGACCTACGGCTCGCTGGTGACCGCCGGCATGAACCTGCTCAGCGCGGGCATCGGCGTCGGCATCGGCACGCTCGGCATCACCATCGCCACCGGGTTCATGGACCTGCAGTCGACCACGCCGATCCTCGCCTCGATGCTGGGTCTCGCGGTCGGCATCGACTACGCGTTGTTCATCATCAACCGCTACCGGCAGGAGCTGCGCCGGGGTGCCGACGTCGGCCACGCCGTCGCCACCGCGGTCGGCACCGCCGGGTCCGCCGTCGTCACCGCCGGTCTCACCGTGGTGATCGCGCTGGTCGGCCTGGTGATCGCGGGCATCCCGTTCCTCACGCAGATGGGTGTCGCGGCCGCCGCCACGATCGTCGTCGCCGTGCTGATCGCCATCACGCTGGTGCCCGCGGTGCTGAGCATGCTCGGCCGCCGCGTGCTGACCCGCAAGGAGCGCTCCGCGTCCGAGGCCGAGCCGGTCGAGCCGAAGGACCGCGGTGTCATCCGCGGCTGGGGTGGCCTGGTCACCAAGCGCCGCGTCACCGCGTTGCTGCTCTCGGTCGTCGCGCTCGGCGTCGCCTCGATCCCGGTCGCGTCCATGGACACCACGCTCATCCAGCGGCCGCCGGCCGGTTCCACCCAGGAACGCGCCGACCAGCTGCTGGCCCGCGGGTTCGGCGAGGGCTTCAACGGCCCGATCATCGTGCTCGTCGAGGGCGACAACGCCGCAGCGACCGCGACCAAGGCCGCCGAGCCGCTCTCGAAGCTGTCCGACGTCGCACTGGTGACGCCGGCCCAGCCCAGCGCCGACGGCGGGTCCGCCATGGTCACCGTCATCCCGAAGTCCGGCCCGGACACCGCGGAGACCGAACAGCTCGTCGCCGACCTGCGCACCGAGCTGTCCGACCTGGACGGCGGCAAGGCCTACGTCACCGGTGCCACCGCCGTGAGCGTCGACGTGGCCACCTCGCTGGACCGCGCGCTGCCGATCTACCTGGCCGTCGTCGTGGGCCTCGCGCTGGTGCTGCTGGTGCTGGTGTTCCGCTCGCTGCTCGTGCCGCTGGTGGGCGTGCTCGGCTTCCTGCTGACCATCGGCGCCTCCCTCGGCGCCACGGTGGCGGTGTTCCAGTGGGGCTGGCTGTCCGGCGCGGTCAACCTCGACGGCACCGGCCCGTTGATCAGCCTCACGCCGATCCTGGTGATCGGCATCCTGTTCGGGCTCGCCATGGACTACCAGATCTTCCTGGTGTCGCGGATGCACGAGGCGCACCACCGCGGTGCGAAGCCGATCGAGGCCATCACCACCGGCTTCCGCCAGGCCGCACCGGTCGTCGTGGCCGCCGCACTGATCATGTTCTCGGTGTTCGCGGGCTTCGTGCCCGCCGGCGAGCCCACCGTGAAGTCCATCGCCTTCGCGCTGGCGGTCGGCATCTTCGTGGACGCGTTCGTGGTCCGCATGGTGCTGGTGCCCGCCGCGCTGGCCCTGCTCGGTGAGCGCGCCTGGTGGCTGCCGAAGTGGCTGCGCTGGCTGCCGGAGCTCGACGTCGAGGGCACCGCGCTCGACGACTTGCCGGCCGCGAAGAAGGCGCAGGAACCCGTCGCGGTGAGCTGACCCCGACACGCGACTCGCCCCAGAGCTCTTGACGGAGCCCTGGGGCGAGTTCGTCGTTGCAGACCAGTCTCGTTCAGGTCAGTCTCGGTGCAGGTCAGGCGACCTGTCCGGGGTGGGTGTGCGTCTCGGTGGCCGCCGTCTGCCGGTCGGCGCGGGCGAGCACGCGCCGCACCCACCTGGCCACCGTGCGCGGTGGCGGCTCCACCGCTCCCCCGAGGTGCTCGACGACGGTCACCTCGGCCGTGTCGGGTCTCTCGACCGCGATGGCCCAGCCGTGGCACTCGGTCCACAGCAGCGCCACCTCGTGGTCGGGGTGGCCGGGCAGCCGCCCCTCCACCGCGATGTAGAGCCTCAACGGCTTCTCGCTGTCCACACAGGAGGACTCTCCGCTGAGGCCGAGCTCCCGCGTGACGCGGAGCGCGTAGTCCAACGCCGGCGTCATCATGCCGTCACCGCCTCTCGTACCAACGGGGCAACAGCGCCGACTGCTTGACGCAGGGGCCGAGTACCCCGTTCTGCGGCAAGGCAACCGCGCGAACGCCAGGGCTTGCGCGCCACCGCCTGCGCCCCGTACGACAGGAGGGTGACCCTCCGCAGCGCGCACTGGTACGCAGGGCAGGACCGCAACGCCTACATCCACCGCGCCTGGATGCGCCGCGGCACCCCCGACGACGCGTTCTCACGTCCGCAGATCGCCATCGCCAACACCGCCTCCGACCTCACGCCGTGCAACGCGCACCTCGGCGAGGTCGCCGCCGCGGTGTCGAACGGCGTGTACGAAGCCGGTGGCATCCCGTTGAACCTGCCGGTGGTGTCGCTCGGCGAGACCAACGTCCGCCCCACCGCGATGCTGTGGCGCAACATGGCCGCGATGGCGGCCGAGGAGATGCTGCGCGCCAACCCGGTCGACGGCGTGGTGCTGCTCGGCGGCTGCGACAAGACGATCCCCGCGCTGCTGATGGCCGCCGCGTCCGTCGACATCCCGGCCGTGGTGGTGCCCGGTGGCCCGATGCTGACGGGCACGTTCCGCGGGGTGCCGCTGGGGTGCGGCACGGACGTGTGGCGGCTGTCGGAGGAGGTGCGCGCGGGCACGTTGTCGCAGGAGCAGTTCCTCCGCTCCGAGTCGGCGATGATCCGCAGCCGCGGCCACTGCAACACCATGGGCACCGCCTCGACCATGGCGCTGGTGGCGGAGGCGCTCGGCACCGTCGTCCCCGGTGTGGCGGGCACCCCGGCACCGGACAGCAGGCTGCTGGAGGCCTCCCACGGCACCGGCCGCCTCGCCGTTCAGCTCGTGGCGGAGGACCGGCGCCCCAGCACGTTCCTGTCGAATGCGTCGTTCCACAACGCGATCGTGGCGCTCGCGGCGATCGGCGGCTCGACCAACGCCGTGGTCCACCTGCTCGCCATCGCGGGCCGCCTCGGCGTCGACCTGGTGCTCGACGACTTCGACCGCATCGGCTCCGGGGTGCCGCTGCTGGTGGACCTCCAGCCCGCCGGCCGGTTCCTGATGGAGGACTTCCACCGCGCGGGCGGCCTGCTCGCGGTGCTGCGCGAGGTCCGCGACCTGCTCGACCCGGCCGGTGTGACCGTGACCGGCCGGCCGCTCGTCGACCACCTCGACGACGCCCCGATCTGGGACCCCGAGGTGATCCGCAGCCGCGCGCAGCCGATCATCGCCGAGGGCGGCATCGCCGTGCTGCGCGGCAACCTCGCCCCGCAGGGCGCGCTGGTGAAACCGGCGGCCGCGTCACCGGAGCTGTTGCGGCACAGGGGAAGGGCCGTGGTGTTCGACAGCATCGAGGACTTCCACGCCCGCATCGACGACCCGGACCTCGACGTGGACGCCGGCTCCGTGCTGGTGCTGCGCGGCTGCGGCCCGCGCGGCTACCCCGGCATGCCGGAGGTGTCGAACATGCCGTTGCCGAAGAAGCTGCTGGAGCAGGGCGTCCGCGACATGGTGCGGATCTGCGACGGTCGCATGAGCGGCACCGCCTACGGCACGGTCGTCCTGCACGTGGCCCCCGAGGCCGCGGCAGGCGGGCCGCTCGGCCTGGTGCGCACCGGTGACGTGATCGTGCTCGACGTGGCGAACCGGCGCATCGACGTGGAGGCACCGGACTTCCTCGACCGCACGCCGAGCCCGCGGATGACCGCCGCGTTCGCGGCTCCCCGGCGTGGCTGGGAACGGCTCTACGTCGACCACGTGCTCGGCGCCGACACCGGTGCCGACCTGGACTTCCTGCTGGGGTCCAGCGGGTCGGAGGTCAGCAGGGAGTCGCACTGAGCCGCTTCGCGTCCCAGACCAGGAACAGCCCGAGGAGCAGCCACAGCACGGCGAAGACGCCGTGTTCGAGGTGGTCGCGCGACGACCCCGGCTCCGTCGCCAGCGACACCACCTGCGCGAAGTTGTTCGTGATGCTGAACGCGATGAACGCCACGCCGATCCCGGTGAGGACCCGCACCCCGGCGGGCCTGGGCAGCAGGCCGCCCGCGTAGGTCCCGAGCGCCACCGGACCGGCCAGCACCCCCAGCAGGCCGGCGTTGACGAGCGCCGTCCCCGCACCCGGCACCAGTGCCGTCACGGCCAGCAGCACACCGCTGATCACCGCGACGACGGCGAACACCCGGACTGCGATCTTGAGCACGACCTCTCCCCCCAACTGCTCCGAACCTAGCGCGTCCGCCCTTCTCCGACGTGCAAGCGTCCTCCCCGTCGATCTTGCTGTGGCGTTGCCAACTATTGCCTGTTGCAACTTCATTGCTGTTAGCTGCACCCGGCAACACGGACACCCCGGGAGGAACTGCATGCGCCGAACGGTCCTCGCACTGCTGACCGCCGCACTGGCGGCGACGGCGTGCACGTCACCGGACGGCGCGGTGACCGGCTCGGCGACATCCATCGTGATCGGCGCCGGCAGCGAACCGGAGAACCTGAACCCGGTGCTCGGCTACGCCCCCGACGGCGCCGCGAAGGTCTTCGACGGCCTGGTCGCCCGCGACGCCGCGCTGAAGCTGGTCCCCGCACTGGCCGCCGAGCTGCCCACCGCGTCGGCCGACGGCCTCACGTGGACGGCGAAGCTGCGCACCGGTGTCACATTCTCCGACGGCACCCCGCTGACCGCCTCGGACGTCGTGTTCACGTACAAGTCCGTGCTGGACAAGAAGGTGAACTCCACGATCGCCTCCCGCTTCGACGCCGTCGCCGACGTCGTGGCCGTCGACCCCGCGACCGTGCGGTTCACGCTCTCCTACCCCTACGCCCCGTTCGCCCAGCAGCTGACCCTGGGCATCGTGCCCGCGGCGAAGTTCGCCGGCGCCGACGTGAACACCGCGCCGTTCAACACCGCCCCCGTCGGCACCGGCCCGTACGCGGTGGCGGAGTGGCGCAAGGGCGACCGCCTGGTTCTCAAGGCCAACGAGCAGCACTGGGCCGGCGCCCCCGCGATCAAGACCGTGACCGTGGTGTTCGTCCCCGACGACAACGCCCGCGCCACCCGCATGGCCGCCGGCGAGTTCGACGGCACCGTCCTGCCCCCGAAACTCGCCCGCTCCTACACCGACCGCTCCGGCTACCGCGTGGTGCGCAACCCGTCCGCCGACTACCGCGGCATCGGCCTGCCCTCGGAACTCCCCTTCACCTCCGACCCCCGCGTCCGCCGCGCCCTGAACCTGGCCATCAACCGCCAGGCCATGATCGACACCGTTCTCGCCGGCTCCGGCACCCCGGCCGCAACCCCGGTCTCCCCGCACCTCTCCGCGTGGCACGACCCGTCGGCGACCTTCCCGTTCGACACAGCGGAAGCCGCCCGCCTGCTCGACGAGGCAGGCTGGCGCCAGGGCCCCGACGGCAAGCGCACCAAGGACGGCCAGCCAGCCCGCCTACCCGTCCTGTACCCCGCACCCGACGTGCTGCGCAAAGAGCTCGCCCTGGCAGCCGCCTCCGACATCGCCAAACTCGGCATCGACGCCCCCGCCGAAGCCACCACGTTCGACGTCATGCTGCAACGCCAACGCGAAGCCGCCTCGATCTGGGGCGGTGGCGACCCCTACGACCCCGACACAGCCGCCTACACCCTGCTGCACTCCCGCTACGCCGGCCAGCCCGGCTACGTGAACATGAGCCACTACCGCAACTCCACAGTGGACACCGCACTCGACACGGCCCGCCGGTCGCTCGACCCGGCCGTGCGCAAGCAGGCCTACTCCGACTTCCAGCAGGCCTACGTCGCCGACCCGGGGTGGGCGTTCCTCGTGTTCCTGGAGCACACATACGTGGTGCGGGACAAGTGGAACGGGCAGGAAACGCAGGTCGAGCCGCACGACCACGGGCTCGTGCACGCGGTGTGGTGGAACCTCGAGCGCTGGACGCCGAAGTCGTGACTCGGGCTTCGGGTGGTGGGCCGGAGGGCGCTGAGGGGATTGTTGGCGGTCAGGCGGCCGGGGTTTCTGCCGTCGGCGGTCAGGCGGCCAGCGACCCTGCCGTCGTCGCCCCGCAGGACGGCGACGGGTCCGGCTCACCGGCGGCTGCCGCGCACCCACAAGCCCCGGCGGCGCGGCGTTCCTTGGCTGGTCTGCCTTCCTTGGCCGGTCGACGTTCCTCGGCCGGTCCTCGCTTCTCGGGTCGTCCCCGGACCAGGTCGCGCGCCCTCGGCATGATGGCGTTGCGCCGCTTGGCCTTCGCCGCCCCGGTCCTGCTCGTGGTGAGCTTCGCGCTGTTCGTGCTCGCCAAGGCCTCCCCGTTCGACCCGGTCGAGCGCTACTTCGGCGTCCGCATCATCGGCGCCTCCCCGGAACGCGTCGCCCAGCTGCGCGAGAACTGGGGCGTCGACCAGCCCGTGGTGGCCCAGTACTGGGCCTGGCTGCGGCACGCGGTGGTCGGCGACCTCGGCGACTCGCTCTCCCTGCAGCAACCCGTGTCCGCCGTCATCGGCGACCGTCTCGGGTGGACGGTGCTGCTCGTGTCGGTCGGCTTCACCCTGGCGCTGCTGCTCGGACTGCTGCTGGGAACGGCCGCGGCGTGGCGGCAGGGCACGTGGCTGGACCGCGTGGTCACCGGCGGCTGCTACGCGCTGGAGGCCGCGCCCGTATTCTGGGTGGGGTTGGCGGTGCTGTACGTGTTCGCGCTGCAGCTGCGCTGGCTGCCCGGCGGCGGCGTGACGAGCGGGGCGGAGCCGGTCACCGTCGGCGGGGTCGCGGTGCACATGGTGCTGCCGGTGGCGGTGCTGGCGATCTCGCAGGCGCCGTGGTTCGTGCTGTTCGTGCGGCAGAACCTCCTCGAGTCCTTCACCCAGGACCACGTGATCGGCGCGCGGGCCCGCGGGCTGCCCGACCGGCTGGTGGTCACGGGGCACGCGCTGCGCACCTCGCTCCTGCCGTTCCTGACGCTGCTCGGGGCGCGGCTGCCCGAGCTGATCACGGGGGCGTTGCTGGTGGAGACGGTGTTCTCGTGGCCGGGCATCGCGCGCGCCACCGTGGAGGCGGCACTGAACGTGGACTTCGCGTTGCTCGGTGCCCTGACCGTGATGGCCACCGCCGTGGTGCTGGTGGGGAACCTCCTCGCCGACGTCCTCTACGCGCTCGCCGACCCGAGGGTGGCGGTCGATGGCTGACGGACTCCTGACTGCGGCCGGCTGCCCCTCGACCCGGCTGGCGGCCCCGACCTGGCTGGCAGTGCCGGGGTGGCTGGGCAGCGGTCCGCCCCCATCCGCGCTTCCTCACTTCGCGGGCGAACGAGTTGGGTACTTCCGGACATCAACCAGACGCGGCCAGGCGCGGATCAGGACAACGACCACCCGTCCGGGTGACGTACGGCGGGCCGAGATGGAGGCGGACCATGGCTGACCTGGCCTGGCGCAGTGCACCGCGTGCGCGGCTCACCGCTGCCGGACCGCCGCGGTCGCCTCGGCTGCGGCTGGTTCCGGCAGCGACCGTGCTGGTGGTCGTCGCGTTGGCGACCGTTGTTGTTCCGCTGGTCGTCGACCTCAACGAGCAGTACGTCGACCTCGCCGTGGCCAACCAGGCGCCGTCGGCGGCGCACCTGTTCGGCACCGACGAGCTTGGGCGGGACGTGCTGCTGCGGTGCATCTATGCGCTGCGTGTGTCGCTGACGGTGGGCATTGTCGCGGCGACCATCTCGGCGGTTGTCGGCACTGCGGTGGGTGCGCTGGCCGGGGCGGTCGGCGGGTGGGTCGACCGGGTGTTGATGCGGCTGGTCGACGCGATGGCGTCGGTGCCGCACCTGTTGCTGGGCATCGTGATCATCGCCGTGCTGCGGCCGAGCCTGACCGCGGTGATCATCTCGATCGCGCTCACCCACTGGCTCACGTCCGCGCGGATCGTGCGGTCGGAGGTGCTGTCGTTGAAGTCGCGGCCGTTCATCGATGCGGCCGTCGTCGGCGGTGCCGGCAGGACGAAGGTGCTGACGCGGCACCTGTTGCCGAACGTGGCGCCGCAGGTCTTGCTCGCGACCACGCTCATGGTGCCGCACGCGGTGTGGCACGAGACGGCGTTGTCGTTCCTCGGGCTCGGGCTGCCGCCGCACGCGGCGAGCATCGGCAACATGATCAACGACGCCCAGCGGTCGCTGCTGGTCGGCGGGTGGTGGATGTCGTTGGCGCCGGGGTTGCTGCTCGTCGTCACGACGCTCGCCGTGTCGGGCGTCAGCGGGGTGTGGCGGGACCGGTTGAACCCCAAGCGGCGCACGGAGCTGACGTGGTGAACCTCGAGGTCGAACGGCTGTCGGTGCGGTTCGCGTTGCCGGGGGCGACGGTCGACGCGGTCAGCGACGTGTCGCTGACCATCCGGCCCGGCGAGTGCGTCGCGCTCGTCGGGGAGAGCGGGTGCGGCAAGACGGTGCTGGCCAGCGCGCTGCTCGGGTTCCTGCCGGGCAACGCCCAGACCCGCGGGGCGGCACGGCTCGGCGAGCTCGACCTGCTCCAGGCCACGGACCACGAGCTGGCCACGAAGGTCCGCGGCCGGCAGATCGGGCTCATCCCGCAAAGCCCGGCCAGCCACCTCACGCCGGTGCGCACCGCGCGGTCGCAGCTCGAAGAAGCCGCGCGCACGCTCGGCGGCGACGCTGCCAGTGCCGCCGAACGCGCCGGGCTGCTGCCCGAACACCTCGACCGCTACCCGCACGAGCTGTCCGGCGGCATGGCGCAGCGCGTCGCGAACGCGTTGGCGCTGGTCGGCGACCCGTGGCTGCTCATCGCCGACGAACCGACCACCGGCTTGGACCGCGACCTGGTCGACGGGTTGCTCGACGAGTTCCGGCGCATGGTCGACGACGGGCACGCCGTCCTGCTCATCACCCACGACCTGGAGGCGGCGCACAAGATCGCCGACCGGATCGCGGTGATGTACGCGGGGCGGATCGTCGAGCTCGGACCCGCCCACGACGTGCTCGACAACGCGCGCCACCCCTACAGCCGCGGCCTGGCGGACGCCCTGCCCGACCGCGCCTTCACACCCATCCCCGGCCTGCCGCCGCTGCTGACCGACCTGCCGGTCGGTTGCGCGTTCGCCCCTCGGTGCGAGCAGGCCATGGCGATCTGCGAGGAACGGCCCGTGCTGACCGACGACCCGCACGCCGTCGCGTGCCACCGCCCGTGCTGAGCGCGCACGGCATCACCGCGGGCTACCGGCACCCGGTGATCACCGACTTCAGCCTCACCATCCCCTCCGGACGGACGATCGGGCTCGCCGGCCCGAGCGGGTCCGGCAAGTCCACTGTGGCGCGGGTGCTCGCGTTGCTGCACAAGCCGTTCGCGGGCACCGTGGAGATCGACGGCGACACGGTCACGGGCTACCGGTTCCGGGCACCGCAGCGCACCAAGATCGGTGTGCTGTTCCAGCAGCCGCGCCTGTCCGTCGACCCGCGCTTCACCCTGCGCAGGGCCATCGCCGAACCGCTCGGCAACAACCCCGGCCGCGTCGCCGAGCTCGCCGACCTCGTCATGCTCACCGAGGACCTGCTCGACCGCCGCCCGCACGAGGTGAGCGACGGCCAGCTGCAACGCGCCTGCCTCGCCCGCGCGCTCGCCCTGCGGCCCCGGTACCTGATCTGCGACGAGATGACCACGATGCTCGACGCCTCGACGACCGCCGCGCTGGTCGGCGTGATCCGCGCCTACCAGGCCGAGACGGACGCGGGCGTGCTCGCGATCTCGCACGACTCCCGGCTGCTCGCCCGGTGGGCCGATCAGACGTTCACCACCGCCTCCACGGTGACGTCGTCGCGGTAGCTGTCCGACGCTTGGCGGCACGTCGCACGCGGCGTTGGTCGGCATGAACCACACCCACCAGACCGAGACGGACGCGAACATGCGCGTGACCTCTCACGCACACAACGGTCTGGTCAGGCCTTCAGCACCGCCTCCACGATGACGTTGTCGCGGTAGCTGCCCGCCGCACGGTCGAACTCACCGCCGCACGTCACCAGCCGCAGCTCCGACAACGGTGTCGGGCCGTACACGCCCGCGGTCGGGAACTCCACCTTCTGCGTGGAGTACGACCGGTTCACCACGAACGTCAGCGCGCTGCCGTCCTCGCGTTCGACCAGCACCTCGGCGCCCGGTTGCAGCTCCGGTAATCGGTAGAACACGCCAGGGCCGGTCTTCGAGTCGACGTGGCCCGCGATCACCGCCGGGCCCGCGTCGCCCGGTTTGACGCCCTTCGCGTACCAGCCGGCCTGGTCCGCGCGGGTCGGCGGTTCAAGTGCGCCCGCGCCGTCGACCGCGAGGGCCTGCAGCTTCGTCTCCACCCCGATCGCCGGGATGCGCACCGTCACCGGCTCCGGTGCCTGGTCCGCGCCGGGGCCCTTGACGATGTAGATGAGCGTGACCACGATCGCCGCGGCCATCACCAGCTTGCCCTTGCCCATCAGCCGAACCGGAACAGGCGGTCGCGCACCGAGTACATGGCGAGGCCGACGACGAGCGCGATGACGAGCGCGGTCAGCCAGTCCCAGCCGCCCGCCATGCCGCCGAAGCCGGTCTCCTGGCCGCCGCTCGGCACGACCTCGGCGCTCTTCGCGTCGGTCCGCAGCTCGATGCGGCGTGCGCTGACCAGCAGCGAGTAGACCGCGCCGGGTTCGGTCGTCACGTCGAGCTGGGTCGAGTCCTTGCCGCGCGGCAGCACCTGCAAGGGGTCGTCGTCGGGCAGGAGCACGACGTACCCGGTCGTGCTGTTCGCCTGCACGCCCCGGTGGATGAAGGAGCCCGACCGCACGACGTCCATCTCGGCGTCACCGGCGTTGATCACGCGCAGCCGCGCCTGACCGTTGACCGGCAGGCTGATGTCGTCCTCCAGGACCTTCATCGTGCTCGCCAGGTCGACCACCGTGTACGCCTTGCCCTCGGCGGCCTGCACGAGCACCGAGCGCAGCACCGGCGCGTTCGGGTCCGCGGTGCGGAACTCGACGAGGTGCTCGCCGGGGGCGACCCGCCGGTAGTCGTCGAGCGCGGCGTAGTCGAAGCCGCCGAGCGCCGTGCCGTCCAGGCTCACCTCCACCCGCGCCTGGTCCACCGAGAAGTGCCCGATGCGGATGTACGTGCCACTGGCAGCCTGCGCCGGCGCGGCGCTCAGCAGCAACAACAGCACAACGGCGATGAACCGCACGGCAGACCTCCCCTCACCGGACCACGCCAACGGTAGCGTGCCGCACCGACAATTCTCGCGTCGTTCCCACCGCTCACAACCCGGCCAGATCCGGTCGCCCGCCGGGACGCGTCACCGTGTCGCCCGATGCCTTCACGGCGAGCCGTGCGGCTTCTTCCGGCGTGGAACCGTTCGTGAGCGCATAGGTCAACGCCGCGATGAACGCGTCTCCTCCTCCGGTCGTGTCCACCACCTCCGCGTCACCCAACGGCAGCACCAGCTCGCCTCCGTCCCAGACGAACACGTTGCCCTCGCCGTTGACCGCGAACGCCACGAGCCCCGGCCCTTCGACCGAACGGGCCGCCGCCAGGGCGTCGTCGGTCGAGGTGATCTTGCGTCCGGTCAGCAGCTCGGCCTCCCGGTGATCGGCCCGCAGCACGTCAGCGCAGGCCAGCAGCTCGTCGCGGAACTCCTCCGGCGCACCGTCGAGCACCACGACACCGCGTGCCGACCGGGCCGCCTTGAGCGCCACCTCGGGCGGTAGCTGGAGCTGGACGACGACGGCCTTCGCCGCGGCGATCACGTCGAGCGGGAGGTCTTCCTCGCGCACCGGCTCCCGCAGGTCCTCCAGGTACCGCCACCCGTCCGCCACGAGGTCGACGATCAACGCCGACACGCCCCGCCGCACCACACCCGCCGTGCCGATGCCGTCCGCGGCCGCCCGCGCGACCAGCCGCTCACCGACGCCGTCCTCCCCGACCACGCCGACCAGCTCGACCGCCGCACCGAGCTGGGCCAGGCCGACGGCGATGTTCGCGCCCTTGCCGCCGAGCATCTCCCGGCGCTGCCGCACCTGGCTCGTGCCACCGGAACCGGGCACCTCGTCGACGACGAGCACCAGGTCACGCGCTATCTGCCCCACCACGACGATGTTGTCCACGGCGCCGGGGTACCCAGCCTGCGGCACGGGACCTCCGGATTCACCCGGCGAATAACGGTTGCGCGCCTTCGCATACTGGCCTCGTGACGCGACACCTCGCCGAGCTGCGGACCCTGAAGCGGCACCGCCGTGCCTTCACCCTCGACCACGAGCGCGCCGCGTTCAAGGAACAGGTCCGCGCCCACCGCGCCGCCCTGGCCGAACGCCGAGCCGCGCACACCACGCTCACGCTGCCCGCGCAGCCGAAGCGCTCCCAGCCCGCGCTGCCGCACTTCGTGTCCGACAACGGAACCCCGGCGCGGCTCTGCCCGCAGTTGCCGGACCCGGCGTCCTACGCCGTCGTGGTCATGCTCCCGCAGGTCCGGGTGGTCGACCGCATCGAGGCGTTCTCGTTGCACGCCCGCAAGTCCGCCGCTCTCAAGCGGATCGTGCTGGGTGCGCGGGAGGTGTTCGCGTCCGTGCTCGGCCTGACGCATCCGGCGGCGCGCTCGCTCACGCCCTCCGGCCGGTACGTGCACACGTCGCCGCACCCGGTTCGCGGGCGGGACTTCGGCACCGACTGACGGCGCTCAGCCGGGAGCGAAGCGGTCCGTGACGTCCTCGCCGCCGGACAGCACCAGCACGGGCATGGCGCCGTGCTTGACGTGTCCGTGCACCCGGTCGGCTTGGCCGCGGCCGAACTTGAGGACCCTGCCGTGGCGCACCAGGTACAGCAGCCCCGCCTCGTCGGGCCGCGAACGCTTGCGCAGCAACGCGACCTCGCCGGTCTCGTCGTTGCGGTCCCACGTGCCGTGCGACTTGGTCAGCCAGCGGAAACCGGTCCACGGCAGGCCGTGCACAGCAGGCACCAGGCGACGTCAGCGATTTCCTTGCGCGGCAACCTGGTCATGCAGTTGGTGCACTGCTTCACGTTGTCGTCCTCCCCCGGCGGGAAGGCCTATTCCAACGCTCGGCGCAGCCGTGAGGAGACCAGCGCGTGCCGCGGGTCGGCGGCCGGCAGCAGCCCGTGCAGCCGCTCCAGCACCTCGGCGTCCTCCACGTTGTCCGCGAACGACACCAGCGCGTCGACGTCACCGGCGTCGATCACCTGCCGGCGCAACGCCGCGGTCAGGTCGTCGCGTTCCTCCCGCACGACCGGCGCGTCCGACCGGGCCAGCAGCTCACCGGGGTAGGCGGCGACGGAGCGGCCCTCGCGCAACGCGGCGCGCACGTCCAGGAAGTCACCGCTCAGCTCCACGTTGAGGCGGTAGGGCCTGGTCAGGAGCGCGGTGCCGAGCTGGGCGCGCAACCGGTGCAGCTCGGCGCGGACCGTCGTCGGGTTGCCGCGCTCGCCGTAGAGCTGCAACGCCAGCTGTTCCGCGGTGAGGCCGCGCGGGTGCAGCGCCAGCGCCGTGAGCACCTCGGCGTTGCGCAGCGTGAGCGACAGCGGGCGTCCGTCGAGGGTCGCGGCCAGCCCGCCGAGGAAGGTGAGCGCCAGCACCGGCCTGCGCGGCCGCAGGTGGCTCCGCAGGTGGTGTTCCGCGAGCTGGGCGGCGGCGGAGACCAGCGGCGCGACGGCCGGGTGCATCGTCTTCAACGGGCCGCTCACGTCGACCACGCCCAGCAACGTGCCGGTGCGCGGGTCGCGGATGGGGCTCGCCGCGCACGTCCACGTGTGGCACCGGCGCACCAGGTGCTCGTTCGAGTGCACGGTCACCGGGCGGCCGGTCGCGAGCGCCGTGCCCATCGCGTTCGTGCCGATGGCGTCCTCGCTCCACCGCGAGCCCTCGGTCAGGTGGACGCGCTCCGCGGTGTGCCGGGTCTTGTTGTCGCCTTCGCACCACAGGATCGTGCCCGTGGTGTCGGTGACGATCATGATCGTCTCGTCCATCGCGAGGGTGTGCCGCAGCACCGGCAGGGCAGCCGCCAGCGGGTGGTCCCCGCGCAGGTGCGCGACCTCGTCCGGTGCGAGCACCACCGGCGCCTCGTGCCGGTCGGGGTCGACGCTGGCCGCGAGGGACCGCTGCCACGACTCGGCGATCACCGGCCGCGCCACTTCGCGAGGCTGCATCACACCAGGATGACTGCCGCACGCGCGGTCCGGACTACTCCTTTCGGATGCAACGTCGATGAAACGTTGCCCTCCCTAGCGTCGTCACCGGTTCGCAACGATGCGGGAGGCGAGACGATGACGAAGTACGCGGCCCCGGGCCAGCCCGGCAGCGTGGTGACGTACCGCGACCGGTACGACCACTTCATCGGCGGGGAGTACGTCCCTCCCGCCAAGGGCGAGTACTTCGCCAACCCGACCCCGGTGACCGGTGAGGACTTCACCGAGATCGCCCGCGGCACCGCGGAGGACGTCGAACGCGCGCTGGACGCCGCCCACGGCGCCGCCCGAGCGTGGGGCAAGACCTCCCCCTCCGCCCGCGCCCAGGTGCTCAACCAGATCGCGGACCGCATGGAGGACAACCTCGAGGCGCTCGCCGTGGCCGAGTCGTGGGAGAACGGCAAGCCCGTCCGCGAGACGCTGGCCGCCGACCTGCCGCTGGCCGTGGACCACTTCCGCTACTTCGCGGGCGTGATCCGCGCCCAGGAGGGCGGCATCTCGCAGATCGACGAGGACCTGGTCGCCTACCACTTCCAGGAGCCGCTGGGCGTGGTCGCGCAGATCATCCCGTGGAACTTCCCGCTGCTCATGGCCACCTGGAAGCTCGCACCGGCACTCGCGGCGGGCAACGCGGTGGTGCTCAAGCCGGCCGAGCAGACCCCGGCGTCCATCCACGTGCTGATGGAGCTCATCGCCGACCTGCTGCCACCCGGTGTCCTCAACATCGTGAACGGCTTCGGCGTCGAGGCCGGCAAACCGCTCGCGTCCTCCCGCCGCATCGCGAAGGTCGCGTTCACCGGCGAGACCACCACCGGCCGGCTGATCATGCAGTACGCCAGCGAGAACATCATCCCGGTGACGCTGGAGCTCGGCGGCAAGTCGCCCAACGTGTTCTTCTCCGACGTGGCGGCCTCCCGCGACGCCTTCTACGACAAGGCCCTCGAGGGCTTCACGATGTTCGCGCTGAACCAGGGCGAGGTCTGCACCTGCCCGTCCCGCGCGCTGATCCAGGACTCGATCTACTCGGACTTCCTCGGCGACGCCGTCGAACGGACGAAGGCGATCAAGCAGGGCAACCCCCTCGACACCGACACGATGATCGGCGCCCAGGCCTCCAACGACCAGTTGGAGAAGATCCTGTCCTACATCGACATCGGCAAGCAGGAGGGCGCCCGCGTCCTCACCGGTGGTGAGCGGGCCGACCTCGGCGGCGAGCTCTCCGGCGGCTACTACGTCACCCCGACGGTGTTCGAGGGCGACAACAAGATGCGCGTCTTCCAGGAGGAGATCTTCGGCCCGGTCGTCGCCGTGACGTCGTTCTCCGACTACGACGACGCCATGAAGACCGCCAACGACACCCTCTACGGCCTCGGCGCCGGTGTCTGGTCCCGCGACGGCTCCATCGCCTACCGCGCGGGCCGCGACATCCAGGCCGGCCGCGTGTGGGTGAACAACTACCACTCCTACCCCGCGCACGCCGCGTTCGGCGGCTACAAGCAGTCCGGCATCGGCCGCGAGAACCACCGCGTGATGCTCGACCACTACCAGCAGACGAAGAACCTGCTGGTCAGCTACTCGCAGAACGCCCAGGGCTTCTTCTGATGGCACGGGTCGACCTGACCTCGGAGGCGGCGGACCTGCTCCGCCGCCTCCGGGCGTCGCACGGCGAGCTGATGTTCCACCAGTCCGGCGGCTGCTGCGACGGGTCGGCGCCGATGTGCTACCCGGCAGGGGAGTTCCGGACCGGGTCGTCGGACGTGCACCTCGGGGACCTGGCCGTGGACTCGGATGCCGACTCGTTCTCCGTTCCCGTGTGGATGTCGGCGGCGCAGTTCGAGTACTGGAGCCACACGCACCTGACGATCGACGTGGTGAAGGGGCGCGGGAGCGGGTTCTCGCTGGAGGCACCGCTCGGGGTGCGGTTCCTGGTCCGGTCGCGGCTGCTGACCGACGACGAGCTCTGAGGAGCTCAGTCCAAGGCAGCCGCCAGCACCGCGAGATCCGTGAACGCCGGGTTCCGCGGCACCTCCGTCACGAAGTCCGCACCGGAGTCCCAGTCCCACTCCTCCGCCTCCTCCCCCAGCCGTTCGACCAGCTCTCGGCCGGGCGCAGGCCCTCCACCACCGCGGTCAGGTCGCGTGCAGCGACGAAGCGCGCGCCGTCGCCGCCGACGGACAGCACAGACAGCCAGCCGTCCGCGTCGGCCGGCCACAGGTTCGCGCCCGTCTCCGCCCGGAACAGCACCGTGGCCTCAGCGGGACCGGACAGGAACTCGCCGGCCGCGGCGAACATCAGCAGGGCGGTGAGCTCGGTCAGCCCGATGAGGTGCGCGGACCGCGCGGAAGCGGGTGAACGAGCAGTCGAAGCCGCTCTCGAAGGCGTACAGCGCCGCGAACCGGTCACGCGGGCTCCCCTGCCCGGTGTGTCCATCCAGGACCTGGACCGAGCCGGCGACAGAAATCGGAGCATCTACCGTGCGGGCATGACGATCGAGCCGTTGCACGACACCGGCTGGCGTGCCTTCGCCAGCGACAACTACGCCGGGGTGCTGCCGGAGGCGCTCGCCGCCATCGCCGCGGCGAACGGCGGGCACCAGGTGTCGTACGGCGAGGACGTCTACACGGCACGGTTGCAGGAGGTCGTGCGGGAACGGTTCGGGGAGCGCGCGGAGGCGTTCCCGGTCTTCAACGGCACCGGTGCGAACGTCATGGCGCTCACCAGCGTCTTGCCCCGGTGGGGCGCGGTCGTCTCGGCGGCCACCGCGCACATCAACGTCGACGAGGGCGGTGCGCCGGAGCGGATGACCGGGCTCAAGGTGCTGACCGTGCCCACGCCGGACGGCAAGCTCACGCCGGAGCTGATCGCCGCGGAGGCGTGGGGCTGGGGCAACGAGCACCGGGCGCAGCCGCTGGCCGTGAGCG
Organism: Lentzea sp. NPDC042327; assembly: GCF_040647275.1. Taxonomy (NCBI): domain Bacteria; kingdom Bacillati; phylum Actinomycetota; class Actinomycetes; order Pseudonocardiales; family Pseudonocardiaceae; genus Lentzea; species Lentzea sp. NPDC042327. Next base: position 11,118 of record NZ_JBEZBX010000028.1, on the reverse strand, counting down.
TCTCGCAGACCACCGAGATGGGCACCCTCTACACGCCCGATGAGCTGCGGGCGATCTGCGACTACGCGCACGAGCGGGACATGGCCGTGCACGTGGACGGCGCGCGGCTGTGGAACGCGGCCGCCGCGCTCGGGGTGCCGTTCCGCGAGTTCACCACCGCCGCGGGCGTGGACGTCATCAGCCTCGGTGGCACGAAGGCGGGGTTGCTGGGCGCGGAGGCGGTGGTCGTGCTCGACCCCGGCCGGGCGACCGGGCTGCGGTACCTGCGCAAGCTGATGATGCAGCTGCCGAGCAAGATGCGGTTCGCGTCCGCGCAGCTGCTCGCGCTGTTCGACGGCGACCTCGGGGTGCGGTCGGCGGCGCACGCGAACGCGATGGCGGCACGGCTGCGGGCGGCGCTGGAGGAGGTTCCCGGGCTCGCGTTCACGCAGGAGACGGCGGCGAACGCGCTGTTCGTGACGTTGCCGGTCGAGGTCGCCGACCGGATCCGAAAGCGGGTGCGGTTCTACGACTGGGACCGGGCGCGCGGGGAGGTGCGGTGGATGACGGCGTGGGACACGACCGAGTCCGATGTGGACCGGTTCGTCGCGGTCGTCCGGGAGGAGCTCGGCGCGTAGCCGGACCGCAACGTCAGGGAAGTCCCAAGTTTGTGCGGGTGAACTGGACCACAGCCGACGGTGGGCACACGATTCCCAGCCATGAACGTCCTGCTGGCTTTCGCTCTCACCGCCGCGAGCGTCACGACGCCCGTGCACCTGCCGCCCACGGCGCCGTGCCCGGCGAACGTCCCGGCCGACACCCGCTGTTACGAGGGCCGGGACGCGAACGGCGCCTACTACACCGTTGCCGTGCCGAAGCACTGGAACAAGACGCTGGTCGTGCACTCGCACGGCGGTCCGGACCTCGGCGAGCCCACGCCCGAGCGCACCCGTGACGACCTGAACCGCTGGGCCGTCATGGTGAAGGAGGGCTACGCGTGGGCCGGCACGTCCTACCGCCGGGGCGGGTACGGCACGCGGATGGCCGCCGAGGACACGGACAACCTGCGCAGGATGGTCAGCTCGACGCTGAAGCCGCGCAAGGTGTACCTGCACGGGCAGTCGTGGGGCGGCAACGTCGCGGCCAAGACCATCGAGCTGTACAAGGGCTACGACGCGGCACTGCTCACCAGCGGGGTCATGGCCGGCGGGTCGAAGGGCTACGACTACCGGGTCGACCTGCGGGTGGTCTACCAGTACTACTGCGGCAACCACCCGCGCCCCACCGAGGCGCAGTACCCGTTGTGGATGGGGCTGCGCAAGGACTCCACGATGACCACGGCCGGGCTGCGGAGCCGGATCGAGGAGTGCCTGGGCACCGCGGGCAACCGCACGGCTGAACAGCAGCAGAAGCTCAATGACGTCCTGGCCGTCACGAAGATCCCCGAGTCCACCTTGAACTCGCACCTGAACTTCGCGACGTTCACGTTCCGCGACATCGTCCACAACCGGCTGGGCGGCCGGAACCCGTGGAGCAACGCGGGCGTGCGGTACCAGGGCTCGCACGACGACGCCGCGCTCAACGCCGGGGTCGAGCGGTTCTCGCCGGACCCGCAGGCACGCGCGGAACTGGCCTACGACAGCGACCTCACCGGCAAGATCGACATCCCGGTGCTCTCGCTGCACGCGATCGGCGATCCCACGGCGTTCGTCGAGCACGAGTCGGCCTACAAGCAGCAGGTGCTCAAGGCCGGGCGGTGGTGGAACCTCGTGCAGACGTTCACCACCGAGTCCGAGCACAGCGCGCTCAGCGACTCCGAGTACGCCTCGGCGGTGCAGTCGCTGGAGCGCTGGGAGCGGACCGGGCTGCGGCCGAACCCGTTCTCCGTCGCGGCCAGGTGCCCCCGCAACGACGAGACGTACGGCTCCGGCTGCTTCTTCGACCCGCGGTACCAGCCGAAGCCCTACGAGTCGCGCGTGCTCCCGCGGTCGTGACCGCCGCTCGGGCCGGAGGTGCAGGCCTCCGGCCCGAGCAGCGGTGCGCTACCGGCCCTGCAGGCGCTTCACGTTGTCGCCGAACGTCCAGCCCTTCGAGCCGTCCCAGTTGATCGACCAGGTCATCAGGCCCTTGAGCTGGCCACCGAAGCTGTTCCACGCCTGCCCCACCAGAGAGGGCGACATGTACCCGCCACCGGCACCGGGCTGGGCGGGCAGGCCGGGGACCTGCTTGTCGTAGGGCACCCGGATCGTGGTGCCCTGGATGACCAGCCCCTTGTTGAGGCACTGGGTCTGCGCCACGAACCCCTGCACGGTGCCGGCGGAGTAGCTGTCACCGGAGCAGCCGTACATGGACCCGTTGTAGTACTGCATGTTCAGCCACCACAGGCGGCCGTTGTCGGCGTACTTCTTGATGATCGGCAGGTACGCGCCCCAGATCGAGCCGTAGACGACGCTGCCGCCGGTCACGTACGCCGTCTCCGGCGCCATCGTCAGGCCGAACCCGGCGGGCATCGCCGCGAGCACCCCGTCGATGATCCGGATCAGGTTGGTCTGCGACGGCGACAGCTGGGTGATGCTGCCGCTGCCCACCAGACCGGTCTCGACGTCGATGTCGATGCCGTCGAAGTTGTACTTCTTCAGGATCGGCACGACGGTCGCGATGAACCGGTCCGCGACGGCGGACGAGCTCAGGTCGATGCCGGCCGTCGCGCCGCCGATCGAGAGCAGGATCGTGGCGCCCGCGGCCTTCGCCGCGCACATCTCGGCCGGCGTCGCGACCTTCACCGTCGCGTCCATCCCGTCCTCCCACAGCACCGTGCCGTCGGAGCGGATCACCGGGAAGGCCGCGTTGATCACGTTGTAGCCGTGCTGGGCGATCCGGCTGTCGTTGATCGGGGTCCAGCCGAACGGCGGGTGCACGCCGTTCGAGGCACCGTCCCAGTTCTCCCAGTAGCCGTGCAGCACTTTTCCGGCCGGCCGGGGCTTGAGGGCGCACGTGTCGGCCGCCTGGGCAGCGGTCGACGGGACCAGGACGGCGGTCATGAGCAGAAGCAGGGCTGTCAACACCGAACGTGCGGACATTCGCTCACCTTTCGCGTTCAGGCGGCGACCCGCTGTCATTCAAGCACGAAATGGTCCAGACCTCTAGGCGGGATGTTCGGCGCACAGGCACGCGACGCCCGGTTCGATCCACTCGCGGCCCTCCCACTCGGGGTGCCGCGCGATCATCAGCTCCCGCACCTCCTCCGCGACCAGCTCGGAACCACGCCGCCGCCACGTCTCGTCGCGCAGTTCGGCCAAGTAGGACCGCACGTCCGCAAGCACCTCCTGCCCGCCGAGGTCGCCGTGACCGGGCACCACGACGGACGGCCGCAGCGAGCTCAGCCGGTCCAGCACGTCGATCCAGCCCAGGCCGGACACGTCGGTGTCGTGCGGCGGGAACCACGGGAAGATCGCGAACTGCCCGGTCTCGGCGAGGTCGCCGGTGAACAGGACGCCGGCGTCGGGCACCTCGACCACCTGGTCGCCCAGCGTGTGGCCGCGCCCCGTGGCCCGCAGCCGCACCACCCGGCCACCGAGGTCCAGGTCGTACGAGTCGTGCACGACGTCCGGCACCGGCACCTCGACGCCTTCCAGCCGGCGCGCGACCACGTCGCTCAGCCCGCGGAACATCTGCAGATAACCGGCGCCCTTGCGGTCCAGATCGGCGGCCTGCGCGCGGTTCACCAGGTACGTGGCCTCCCCCGCGAACACCTGCGCGCCGAACGCGTGCTCCGGGTGGAAGTGCGTCGTGGTCAGGTAGATCCGGCGGCCGCGCGCCACCTCCTGGGCGAACGCCAGCACGGCGGAGGCGTTCTCCACGCCCAAGCCGGTGTCCACGACGAGCACCGCCGCGGAACCGCCGATCACACCGATGTTCGGCACGAGCGGCACGCGTTCGCCGGGCACCACCAGCAGGTCGCGGGCGATCTCGACCGCGCCTTCCACCCGGACGACCGGGTCCATGAGCTCCATGACCACCAGCTCACCCGCGGGACCGCGCGCTGTCCAAGACCGGCTCCGCACACCCGATACCGGGCCGGTATCGTCGCTGATCGTGGAGCTGCGCACCCTGCGGTACTTCGTCGCCGTCGCCGAGGAGCTCCACTTCGGCCGCGCCGCCGCGAGACTGCACCTGAGCCAGCCGCCGCTGAGCCGGGCGATCAAGCAGCTGGAGCACGACCTGGGCGCCGTGCTGCTGCACCGCTCCCCCGCGGGCGTCGCGCTCACGCCGGCCGGTCGCCTGCTCCTGCACGGGGCGCGCGACCTGCTGGACCGGGCGGACCGCCTGCGCGACCGGGTCGCGGGCGCGGCCACCCTCACGATCGGCGTGCTCGCCGACAGCTCCGACCAGGGCGCGACCCGGCTGGCGGCCGCGTTCCGGCGCGAGCACCCGGACGTCGAGGTGCTGGTCCGCGAGACCGACCTCACCGACCCGACCTGCGGCCTGCGGGCCGGGCTCGTGGACGTGGCGCTGACCAGGGCGCCGTTCGACCTGACCGGGCTGAGCACCCACGAGCTGCGCGGCGACCCGGTCGGCGTGGTGCTGCGCGCGGACGATTCCCTGGCACAGCACGGGGAACTGCGGCTCGCCGACCTCGCGGACCGCCGCTGGTTCCGGTTCCCCGAGGGCACCGACCCGGCCTGGCAGAGCTACTGGCACGGCGGCGAGCCCCGTGAGGGCCCGGTCGTGCGCGCGGTCCAGGAGTGCCTGCAAGCCGTGCTGTGGAACGGAACCGTCGGCATGACCCCGTTGGGACACACCCCACCGGCCGAGCTCGCCGTCGTGCCGCTCACCGACATGGCACCGAGCCGCGTCGTCGTGGCGTGGCAGGACGGCGACCCGAACCCGCTGATCAGCTCGCTGGTCCGGACCGCCGTCACGGCGTACGCCTAGCGCAGGGCGGCCTGCAGGTCGTAGACGCCCAGGGTCTCCTCGGAGACCTTCCACAGCAGTGCCGCTGACTCCTCGTCCTGCGCGTACGGGGCCAGGCCGCGGTAGCTGCCCGGCAGCACGGCGGTAGTCGTGATCCCCTCGGCGGCCCACCGCTTGCCGGCCTCGATCGCGAACAGGATGTTCGCGGTCTTGGACTGGCCGTAGGCCTGCCAGCGGTCGTACTCGCGGTGCTCGAAGTGGAGGTCGTCGAACACGACATCGCTCTTGAGGTGCGCGGACGAGCTGACGTTCACCACGCGCGCACCGTCGGCCCGCAACGAGTTGAACAGCCCGAGCGTGAGCGCGAAGTGCCCGAGGTGGTTGGTCGCGAACTGCAGCTCCCAGCCCTCGGCGGTGCGGGTCAACGGCGTGGCCCGCACCTCGGCGTTGTTGACCAGCAGGTGCAGCGGGCCGTCCCAGTCGCGCGCGAACGCCTTCACCGACTGCTGGGACGCGAGGTCCAGCCGTGCGGCTGAGATCCGCTTGTTGCCGGTGGCCACCATCAGCTCCACGGCCACCCGTTGCGCGGCATCGAGGTCACGTGCCGCGATGGTCACCTCGGCGCCCGCGACGGCCAGCGCGCGCACGGTCTCGACACCGATCCCCGACGCCCCGACGGTCACGATCGCGCGGCGGCCGGAGAGGTCAGCGCCCTCGACGACGTCCAGTGCGGTGGTCTCGAACCTGGTGTTCATCACTGTTCCCCAACGTTGAGCGTGTCCTCGGAGACCTTCCACAGCTGTGCGGCGGCCTCCGGGTCGTGTGCGTATGCGGCGAGCCCGGCCGAACCGGTGGCGGGCAAGGCCTGGTTGCAGTCTTCGAAGTAGAGCCCCGACCGCCCGTCGACCAGCGGCGAGACGGCGAGCACGAGCGTGGTGGCCGCGCCCTGCTCCGGCGTCTTGAGCCGCACCGGCCGGTCGCCGCCGCGCAGCCGGCGCCGTTCCTCCAGCTCCTCCGGCGTGATGTGCCGCTGCAGGTTCGTCAGGATCGCGCCCGGCATCAGCGCGTTCATCGTGATCCCCTCGGCGCCCCAGCGCTTCCCGGCCTCGACGCCGAACAGGACGTTCGCGGTCTTGGACTGGCCGTAGGCCTGCCAGCGGTCGTACTCGCGGCGCTCGAAGTGGATGTCCTCGAACACCACCGGGCTCGAGAGGTGACCGGCCGAGCTGACGTTCACGACGCGTGCGCCCTCGGCCCGCAGCGCGTCGAACAAGCCCAGCGTCAGCGTGAAGTGGCCGAAGTGGTTGGTGGCGAACTGGATCTCCCAGCCCTCCGGTGTGCGGGTCAGCGGCGTGGCCATGACGCCGGCGTTGTTGACCAGCAGGTGCAGCGGCCCGTCCCAGGACCGCGCGAACGCCTTGACCGACTCCTGGTCCGCGAGGTCCAGCGGCGCCACGAGGACGTTCTTGTTGCCCGTCGACTCGGCGAGCGACGCGGCCACGCGCCCGCCCACCTCGACGTTGCGGGCCGCGATGGTGACCTCGGCGCCGGCTGCGGCCAGTGCCCGCACGGTCTCGACGCCGATGCCCGACGCCCCACCGGTGACCACGGCGCGGCGGCCGGACAGGTCGACGCCGTCGATGACCTCGAGAGCGGTGGTCTCGAAGCCGAACGGGGTGGTGATGCGCTCCGTCATCTGCTTTCCCCAACCTGTCGTACACTGAAACGGAGGTTCCTCCGGTTCGAGTTCCACACTAACCGGAGGCCCCTCCGGTTAGCAAGTGATCCCACGGGGAGAGTTCGAAGTGCGTGCTGATGCCGCCCGCAACCGGGCGTTGCTGCTCGAGGTGGCGCTCGACGCGTTCACCCACGGGAAGGACGTGACGCTCGGCGCCGTCGCCAAGAAGGCGGGCGTCGGGATCGGCACGCTGTACCGGCACTTCCCCACCCGCGAGGCGCTGATCGAGGCCGTCTACCGCGCGGAGCTGGAGAAGCTCTGCGACCTGACCCCGCTCGCCGGCCTGCCGGCCGAGGAGGCGCTGCGGGCGTGGATGGACCGCTTCACCGCCTACATCGCGACGAAGCGCGACCTCAAGGACGCGTTGCAGGCGGTGATCGCGAGCGGCGTGAACCCGTTCGAGCACAGCCGCGCGAAGATGGTCGGCGCGTTGCGGGAGCTGCTGGAACCGCTGGGTGCCCGCAACGAGCCCGCGGACGTGATGGCGATGCTCGTGGCCGTCGCCCAGAACGACGACCCGGCTCAGGCCCGCAGGATGCTCGACCTCGTCATGGACGGGATTCGCTTCGGCGCTGCTCGAACCGCTCCACCAGCGCCGGCACCTCGCTGAGCAGGAACTCGTAGAAGTCCCGCATGTAGACCAGCCGCTCACGGGCGGGCCCCGGCTCGACCGACTCGACCCCGCGTGCGACGGCGTCGAGGATGTCGTCGATCGGGGCGTGCTGGCGGCCGTAGAGCGTCGTCCACGCCCGGTCGCGCATCCGGTAGTGCTCACGGCGGCTGCCCTGCACCGGCACGCGTTCGATCAGCCCCATCTGCATGACCATCTTGACCGCGCCGGACACCGACCCCGCGCTCGCGCCGAGCTCCTCGCTCAGGTCGCCCGCGGTCAGCGAGTCCTCGTCGGTGAACAGGAACGCGGCGAGCACGCGCGCGGCCATCCGCTGCATCCCGGCGCCGACCAGCGTCAGCGCCAGGTGCTCGGCCACCTGCCTGCGGTCTGTCTCGCCCGTCACAGTGCCCCAGCCTTCAGAAATTTCTGAACGTTCGCTAGCCTCAATCCTAGGGGGAAGGGGCAGGTCATGGCCACAGCACTCGTCGTCGGAGCCGGGACCGCCGGGCTCGCGACCGCTCTCCGGCTGGCCCGCAGCGACTGGCACGTCGTCGTCCTGGACCACGGCGTGCGGCAGGAACCGATGCCGGTGCTCGGACCGGACCGCCACGCCGCCCGCCGGCTCGCCGCGCTGCCGCACCCGCTGCACTACGAGACCCGCCACGACCCGGTCACCGCCCTGTGCCCGGACCGGTTCGGTGTCACCGTCGCGTTCCCCGGTCACGACGAGTGGTTCGACATCGTCGTGTGCGCGCAACCCTGCTGCCAGGCGGAGCGATTACCGGGCCTGCGCCTCGACGCCTGGTCACGCGACCACGTGGCGCTGCTCCACCGGGCCGTGCGGGACACACGGCTGCCGCTGAGCTCGGCGGAGGCACTGGCGGACGGACTCGACCTGCACCGCGACCACCGCGACGCGTTCTCGTGGTGGGAGAGCACATTAAGACCGCATACCACCGCCGTTAGGCGGTCCTTTACTCGCGCCGGGTAAGCCTGCGAGGCATGACCACGTTACGGAGACGCACCTTCATCGTGGGAAGTCTCGCCGGAGCGAGCGCGGGTGTGTTCGTGCCCCGGCTGGCCAACGCGATCGGCTACCCCTTCACCCTGGGCGTCGCGTCCGGTGAACCGGCGGCCGACGGGTTCGTGATCTGGACCCGCCTCGCCCCCACCCCCCTCAACGCCGACGGTCTCGGCGGCATGCCGAACACCACCACCTCCGTCGAGTGGCAGGTCGCCACCGACGAGCGCTTCACGGGCATCGCTCGCACCGGCACGGTCACCGCGGTGCCGGCGAGTGCGCACTCCGTCCACGTCACGCTGACCGGCCTGGAACCGGGCCGCGAGTACTGGTACCGCTTCCGCGCCGACGGCCACATCTCCCCCGTCGGCCGCGCGGTCACCGCACCGGCCGCCGGCACCTCCCCCGAGCTGTCCATGCTCTTCGCGTCCTGCTCGCACTACGAGGAGGGCTACTTCACCGCCTACCGCAGGATGGCCGAGGAGCACCCGCACCTGATCCTGCACCTGGGCGACTACATCTACGAGGGCGCGGCCACCACCACGAAGGTCCGCAAGTTCGCACCCGCCGGCGAGATCAGCACGCTCGCGAACTACCGGGTGCGGCACGCGCAGTACAAGACCGACCCGGACCTGCAGGCCGCGCACGCGACCGCGCCGTGGCTGGTCGTGTGGGACGACCACGAGGTCGAGAACAACTACGCCAACCTGGTCCGCAACGACTCCAGCCCTGCCGGTGACTTCAAGGCCCGCCGGGCGGCGGCGTACAAGGCGTACTACGAGCACATGCCGCTGCGCTCCGCCCAGGCCCCGAGCGCGGAGAACATGCTGCTGCACCGCAGGGTCCGCTGGGGCAGCCTGGCGACGTTCCACCTGCTCGACACCCGCCAGTACCGCGACGACCAGGCGTGCGGCGACGGCACGAAGGTCTGCCCGGACGCCGACGCCACGGCCCGCACGCTCACCGGCACCGCTCAGGAGTCGTGGCTGGTCGACGGCCTGCGGCAGAAGCTCGGCACCTGGGACTTCCTGGGCCAGCAGGTGTTCTTCGCCCAACGGCTGGCCGCCGCGGACGGGTCGAAGAGCATGGACGCCTGGGACGGCTACACCGCCAACCGCACGCGCATCCAGAACGCGTGGGACACCAACGGCAACAAGGGCACCGTCGTGCTCACCGGCGACGTGCACCGCAGCTGGGCCGCGAACCTCATGCAGTCCTACCAGTCGCAGAACCGGATCATCGGCACCGAGCTGGTGACCACGTCCGTCACCTCCGGCGGTGACGGCAACGCCGCCGACAACAGCCTCAACCCGACGCTCAACCCGCACGTGAAGTTCTTCAAGAACCTGCGCGGCTACGTGAAGACCCGCACCACGAGCACCGAGATGCGGGTCGACTTCCGCGCCGTCGACAAGGTCACCGTCCGCGACTACCCGGTGAAGACCGTGCAGAGCTACGTGGTCGAGGCGGACAACCCCGGATTGCAGGCGCCGTGAAGACATTGCTGATCGCCTCGTTGCTCCTCGCCCCCGCCCCCATGACGTGGTCCACGGTCAACAGCGACTCGACCGGTGACCAGGACAACGCCGCCGTCTCCGCCACCCGCAACGGCTACACGGCCGTCGTGTGGGAGGACGACCGCGACGCCGCCACCCCCGAGGACCCGGTCCACTCCGACGTCTGGATCCGGCTCTACCGGGAGGGCACGCCGGTCTACGAGAAGAAGCTGAGCACCGGCGGCACCGGCGACTGGCGGCACTGGCAGCCCGACGTCGCGCTGCACGAGGACGGCAGCGCTGTCGTCGTGTGGTCGGAGGACCCGGACGGCAACGGCTACTACAACATCGCGGTCCGCCAGGTGTCGGCCACCGGGACGGTCTCCGGTTCCGGCACCGCCAACGCGAGCGCCGACGGCCAGCAGCACTTCCCGAGCGTGGCGGCGGACCCGGACACCGCGCACTTCGCCGTGACGTGGGAGGACGAGCAGGGCACCAACCCGTCGACCGTCCGGATCGCCGGGTTCGCGTCCCTGACCAGCAAGACCTACGAGGCCCAGGTCAACAACGCCGGTGGCACGCACGCCAAGCCGCAGGTCGCCATGGGTGCGGCCGCCAACGCGGTCGTGGTGTGGGAGGCCGATGCGACCGTGGCCCGCAAGATCCTCACCCCGTCCGGTGGCGTGAAGCAGGCGCAGACCACGACGGGAACGGGAAAACGTCCCGCCGTGGCGGCCAACTTCAACGGCGACTTCGCGGTCGCGTGGGAGAGCGCCGGGGTGCGGACCCAGTCGTTCACCGCGGCCGGTGCGGCCACCGGGACGACCGCGCAGACCACCGGCGCCGACCCGCAGATCGGGGTCGACGACCAGCGCGGCGTCGCGGTGACCACGGCCGAGGCGCAGGACGTGCACACGGTGGTCTACAACCCGGACGGCACCACCACGGGCCGGCCGCCGCGGCAGCTCACGGTCTCGACCGCCACCGGCAGGCAGGACGAACCGGCCGTGGGCGTCGACCCGTGGGGCCGCGTCAGCGTCGTCTACACCGACGACAACGACGGCAACGGGTTCGACCAGGTCTACCTCGGCCTGGGCCTCACGACCCAGGCGTGGTGAGCTGAGCCCCTGGCCAGAAGCCTTGCCCGCCCCCTCGTTGCTTCCCAAGGATGTTGAGTTGGTGGTGCTTGCAGACGCCAGCAGAGCCAGGGGCGAAGGCATGACAGCTGGCAACCTGCCTAGCGGAGGTCCAGGGGCCTGCGGCGCGGGGGGTCCGGCACCCCCCCACGCGGGGGACACAACCCCCGCACGGCGGAGGGGTGGGGGGCGGGGGGCCCCAGAAACGCGGCGCCGGGCAC
>NZ_JBEZBX010000027.1:0-57135 GCF_040647275.1 Lentzea sp. NPDC042327 | reverse complement strand
CTCATGCGGCTGTTCACGACAGCCGCGTCGGTCACTATCGCCAGCGCCCAGCGCTGGCAACGCTCACGAGACCACATCGACAGCCTGGAAAAGGCCCTCGCCTCCCGGGCCGTCATCGACCAAGCAAAAGGTGTCCTGATGGCCGTGCACTCCTGCAGCGCCGACGAAGCCTTCACGATGCTCGTGCAACGCTCACAGCACGAGAACGTCAAACTCCGCTACATCGCCAAGAACCTCCTCGACTCGGTCGCCGGTTCCTGAGCAGCCGGTGCCGTTCGTGGGAGTCGCGTAACACCTCAGCGGTCATTCGTCCCAAGTCCTCAAGCGTTCCGATGCGCTGCTGATGAAGCTCATGGCCAGCGACCGTGGCGGTCAGCAGCGGCACAGACCACTTGTGGATGCCGCTCTGCGGCGAACAACAGGTTCGCCAGCTTCGAGGCTCTGTAGCACGCGTTGGCGAGCAGCGCCGGCGCTCCCGGTGGAGATCGGTGAAGTCGAGCCCGCCGCTGCGATGTCCCAGGCTGGACGTCGTCAGCACACGGGAGAGTTGTTCGGGGTTCCCCGCTGCCCGCAGCGCCGACATCAGCAGCCAGGTCAGTGCGGCCGGACCCGAGTGGTTGGTCCCGATCGGCAGTTCGAATCCGTCGCGCGTGCGTTCGTGCAGTCCCAGCGACACCTGCTCCAGATCTGCTCCACATACATCCGCATGAATAGCAACACGGGGCCAAACTCAGTCGTCCAACAAGCTTCCCCTGTATGCGGTGTGAAACTCAACCCGCAGCCTTAACTCAGCAGCCAACTGCTTGTCTGCTCCTACTCTGCCGAAGGCGTTCGCTATCCGCTTGGCCGAGCAATCGATTGGACTCGGACGCCACCCCTCATAACCAGCAGATCGGTGGCGAGCGAACTACACAGGATCACACGTTGTCACCGACGCTGTAGGCAGGCGGCGACCTCAGCGGTGACGTCAAGGGCGGCATGGCTGGGGACTGCCATAGTGCAGCCAGCGAGGATTCCATGCGGTTCGGCATGCATCCGCTGCACCGACCAAGCCGCCGCAGTTCCCGGCCCGACTTCGGTCACGGAGCGGGATTATGAACCCACGTTAAGCGCCGATCCACCAACCAGCAAGACGACGAAGGGTTAAAGCTCAAGCTCAGACAACTCACATCGACGGCCGTTAGGGCGGCTGTGTCGTTGCAGCATCCCGTTTTTAAGAATCCTCAGCGGACCAGTCTCACACCCCGGACAAAGCTGCTTGCGACGTGGCCTTTCACATTCTCCAACACTCGGATAAAAATATCCTACCGTGCCCGATCCTGGACATACACCCACCTTCACAGTACCCCAAAAGTTCTTCCAGTAATGGTAGTGCACCGGCAACTTCCCGACCTTGGTTAACGCCAATGGCAAGCAACACTCGTCACAGTGCGCTACATCAATCCCTTCCCGTATTACCGATTACAAGCCACTCAAGCAGCGACATACGCTACAGCAAGACACGCAAGAACCAGCAGGGATCACCCTAATGCAGCATAAGATCATTCGATAGAACCAACGGATCAGTCCATGCCAAGTGGACATTACCTCAGCAATGAGCGCACCGGCGCTCACTGATTACTGGTCCAGGCTGGCGAATTAACCCACAAGCTATATTCGACTTCAACAGAAATAACTGGAACCGAGCCTCGACTTCGTCGTGACATTTCAACTCACCGCCTTCTTGATCAGACGGTGCCAATTATTCACTCCTAGAACGATCAAACCCGGCACAGACAGAACGCCGCAGGAACCTTGTTCGGTCCTGCTCGGGTGATCAGACCATGGAAGGGGTCAGCGTCAGTCTGGTGAAGATTACGCTAAGCGTTACTAGTGTCACGATACTTGGCCATGAGGACAATTGATCGAGGAACGACAGTACCGCCGGAAGTGTGGTTGCCGCGCTACTCACCAGCATAGCTGCGGTCGCCGCCAAGCGTGCACGCCAACTTCAGATGACATCGAGCCAGCGAGACGTGGGAGCTTTGAGGAGCACGGTGTGGGAGCGGAGTGGAGCAGCTCCATACGTTGAAACGCACCGGAACGGTCCTCAATGGACCTGAACGGAACCGCGCCGACCTGCAGGAGTCGTATCTCCGCAGGTCAGCGCAGTCTCATCGCCATAGTTCACACAGAAGGAGCCCTCGGATCGACCTGAACTGCGCCCAACCGCACCAAAGCACAGGTCAACAGCCCTGAACGCACGCTCATAACGCCCAGAACGGCTGTCGTTCGCCGTGTCCACCGAGACCGAGCCGAAGAATCACCCAGCGTTGTTGCGCCGGCGCCGGAAGAAGAAGGCGCCGCCCGCGAGCACGAGCGCCGCGCTCGAACCGCCGACGAGCAACGGCGCGATGGACGACGTGCTGTCCGTTCCGCTTGCAATGCCGTAGCCGCTCGACATCCCCTTGGTGTCGTAATCCGATGCGGGCAGCTTGTCGGCGTAGCGGGCCTTGACCAGCTTCTGGTACTCGCTCAGCGACATGGACGACTTGCCGCCCAGTCCTTGCCGTGCCTGGTCGTTGAGCGGCTCCACCGTGGTGAGCTTCAGCTGGTACCAGCCGCGGATCTGCGGCTCTGAGAACACCAGGACCCCCGCACCGGCCTTGCCGGCGTACTCGGCCTCGTCGTCGCCCTCGCGCACCGCCGCCAAGTGCCAGCCGCCGCCCTGTGTGGGGGCGAGCATGACGGTGGCCTGGCGGTCGTTGACGGTGTTGCTCAGCGAGGACACCAGGCGGGCCAGCTTGACCGCCTCCGTGGCGATCGGCGGGGAGGTGCCCGCGACGAAGCCCGGCGTGATCTCGCTGACCGCCAGCGGGTCCTTGATCGTGAAGGCGGGCATGCCCTCGCACGGATTGGCCTTGTCCGGAACCATCTGCACGGATTGGGACCCGCCCTGGGGCACCGGCACGGCGAGGAAGCGGCACACGGCGTTGCGGACGTCGGCCGACTTCACGGCGTTGAGAGCGGCCTGGTAGTCGGGGATGTCCACCGGGAGCGGGTCCTCGGCCGGGGCCGCGTGGGCGGGGCCCGCGACGGACAGGAGCGCGGATGCGCCCAGTGCCAGGACCGCGGTCAGGCGGGAAAGGCGCGAAGCAGCCCGCCGCCAGACCGTTCTTGGTTCGCACATGATGCCTGCCTTAACGGGAGATGCCGATCCGGGAGTGGGTCCACTTGAACGAGCTGTTGTTGACGTAGTCGTTGTAGTTCCACCACGTGTAGGTGGCGGTGTCCGGCCACGGGTCGGCGACCGCGATGGTGTTGTTCGACGTGTCGAAGCCGTAGACGACGTTCATGTGGCCCCCGCCTGAGGTCCACCCGATGCGCGCACCGATGGGGCGGGAGGCCTTGACGTCGGTGTAGATCTGGTTGAACGAGGCCGCGCTGCCCAGGCCCGAGCCGGGGTGGGCCATGCCGAGGCTCTGCCAGCCCCTGGCCATGTCGTCGAGCGTGGCAGGCTGGTTGTTGCAGCCGTAGTAGGGCTGGGCCCGAGTGCAGAAGTCCGCCTGCGTGCTGCCGACGCCCTGGTACTTGGCGATCGTCAGGCCCGAGGCGGCCCAGCACCACTGGGTCTTCTCCTGCTTGTACATGGCGATGCCGTCGTACGCTGCTTCCGCTTGCGCCGCGCCTGCCGCGGTCACGAGCAACCACGAGGTCGTCAGCGCGATGGCCGATGCCGTGATCGCGAATGTGGATCTACCCATTTCCTTGTCCTCCTGGATGTGACGAGTACCGGGAGACCTGAGGACATGAAAGCGCGAAAATTCGCTGCCACGCAGAAACAACACACAAATACGCCCACAAGAGTGAACTCCATGAATTCCAGCTCCCAGGCCGGAGTCACGAATTACCGAACATCAACAACGAGCTGCCGAAACCGCCACTGGTTTCCGGTCTTTGCCCGTGAAGGTTGCGGTATTGCACTCTTTACGGTGTCGAAGACGGTCCGAAAAGGCCACCATCCGCATCCGCCCACGGAATGCGAGGGTGACTCGAACACTTTGAGGTGAATGCCAGGAGGTCCCGATACCTAAGGGTCCAGCTTGAGCGAACCGTGACCGACGTCGGTGCTGTCGGCGATGGCACGGACCAGGTTCAGCAGGTCGTCGTGGAGCTCGTCGGTCATGCGGCCCTCGGCGACACCGCGGAGGAACACCTGGTTGACACCCCTGATCGCGGCTCGGCCCGCGGCTCCCGACAGGTCGTCACGACCGGTTCCGTCGAAGGGGAAGCCGGTTCCGGGAGTTCGCTGGGAGACCTCGGCCTCCGCCATGGCGACCACGCCGGGGTTGGCCAGGGCCATGGCGCGGGTGAGCGCGGCTTCCTCCTGGTCGACGTTGTCGCGCAGGTCGTGCCACCACCTGTCCACCAGGTCGATGAACTCCAGCGCGGGGTCCTCCCGGTGCAGCGCGATGATCCGCTGCTCGATGGACGCGGGCCATTCGGTGATGAAGTCGAGCTTCGACGGGAAGTAGCCCGTCACGGTCCGCGGCGCGACCTCGGCCGCCTCGGCGATGTCGGCGATCGTGGTCCGTTCGTACCCGTGTTCGGCGAACAGACGCAGAGCCGTGTGCAGGATCAACCGCCGGCGTCGTGCTTTGGACCGCTCCCGAAGCCCCGGACCGTCACTGGCCACCCGCACCCCTCCCGCACTCCGTTGACCACCGCCTGCGTGCACCTCAGCATACATGCTTCCCATGGCTAAAATGCCGTCTTGTGCAAACTTGCCGTCCATGGCAATCTTTTGCCGGGCGGTCGGAGTCGATCACCCCTCCGAGTCCGTCGAGCAACGCGTTCACGGACGAACCGCCTGAGAGGAACACCATGAACACGTCCTACGCGGACGCCGCCGGCTTCCCGGTCAGCGACCCCACCCCCGTCCTCAGCTGCAGTCCCGTCTCGCTGGAGGTGCCGGGCAGGCCCGTGCCGCTGGAGATCAAGATCTCGGCGCCCGTGACCGGGACCGACCTGCCGGTGCTGCTGCTCTCGCACGGCCACGGCATGACCAACTTCCTCTCCTCGCTGCGCGGCTACGGGCCCCTCGCGGACTTCTGGGCCGCTCACGGGTTCGTCGTCGTCCAGCCGACGCACCTGGACTCCACGGTGCTCGGGCTGCGCGACCAGGACCTGCCCGACGCGCCGCTGTTCTGGCGCGACCGCGCCGTCGACATGCGGATCGTCCTCGATCACCTGGAGGAGGTCATCGCCGCGATTCCGGGGCTCCCGGGCCGTGTCGACACCGAGAAGGTGGCCGCGGTCGGGCACTCGGCCGGTGGCCACACGGTCTCACTGCTGCTGGGCTCGCAGGTGTCCGACCCGGACGACCCCCGGGAGAAGGACCTCTCCGACCCCAGGGTCAAGGCCGGCGTCGTGATCGGAGGACCTGGCATCGCCGACGAGCACTTCTCGCCGTGGGCCGCGGAGCACTACCCGATGATGAAGCACATCGACTTCGGGCAGATGACCGGTGCCGCGCTCGTCATCGCCGGCGACGAGGACCTGAACCCCCACTTCTCCTCCCGGCTCAGCTACCGCTGGGACGCCTACACCCACAGCCCCGGCGGGAACAAGACGCTGCTGACCCTCCTGGGCGCACAGCACCTGTTCGGCGGGATCTCGGGCTACGACGCCGTGGAAACCTCCGACGAGAACCCCGAACGGGTTGCCGCGCTGCGGGCGCTGGTGTGGTCCTACCTGCGGTCCCAACTGTTCCCCGGCGA
This sequence comes from Lentzea sp. NPDC042327, assembly GCF_040647275.1. Classification (NCBI taxonomy): domain Bacteria; kingdom Bacillati; phylum Actinomycetota; class Actinomycetes; order Pseudonocardiales; family Pseudonocardiaceae; genus Lentzea; species Lentzea sp. NPDC042327. The sequence goes on along the minus strand of NZ_JBEZBX010000027.1, from coordinate 51,376 downwards.
CATGTCCTGGGACATCGCCGTGAAGGCACTGGAGAGCCGGAAGACGCCTCTTGCGCAGGTCGAGACCAAGTAGCCCGCGACGTGCGGACCGCGGTCGACACCGCATCCCCGCATGTCGCTCGTCAGACCACCTCAGGAGGAACCCATGAACATCGCGATCCTCGGCACGGGCAAGGTCGGTTCCGCATTGGGGACACGACTGGCATCCACCGGTCACCACGTGGTCTACGGATCACGGACGCGCGCAGGCGAAGCGGGAACGGTCAGCCCGCGCGAAGCCGTCGCGTCCAGCGACGTGGTCGTCACCGCCATCCCCGGCACGGCCGTGGTCGCCGCCTTGGAAGACATCGGGGAGGACGTGCTGGCCGAGAAGATCGTGCTCGACCCCTCGGCCGCTTTCACCCCGCAGATGACGATGGCCTACCCCGGTGACAGCGTGGCCCAGCAGGTGCAGGCGCGTTTCCCACGGGCCCGTGTCGTGAAGACGCTCAACACGATGAACTTCACCATCATGGTCGACCCGCTGGCGTCGGTGTCCCAGGCGACCGTTTTCCTCAGCGGCGACGACAGCGCGGCCAAGACCGTGGTCACGGGCTTGCTCGGCGACCTGGGGTGGCCCGGGAGCAGCGTCCTGGACCTGGGCGGCGTCCACACCGCCTTGGCCACCGAGCACGTCGCTCCGTTGTTCTTCTCGACCGTCAGGGCCCTGGGAACCGCGAAGTTCAACATCTCCGTCTCGCGGTGACACACAGGTCGTCGCGATGGACGCACAGCGCCCGCGGGGCCCGGGTCCACAGGAGACCCAGGCCCCGCGGTCGTGCGTGATCAGGAGTGGACGGGGATCTGCTCGTAGATCACCTTCCACTCGTAGGTGCCGGCGAACCCGTTGGCCCACAGGGAGTTCACCCGAGCCGCCTCGGTGGCGTTGGGCGAGGCGACGGTGCAGGACGTGCCGGGGCCACCGCCCGACATCAGCTCCGAGCACGGGCCGCTGTAGTGGTCGGGCAGGCCGAGGGCGTGCCCGGTCTCGTGCGCGGTGATGCGGGTGACGTAGTACTGCCTCGCCTGCGTGTAGTCGATGAAGATCGTGCCGCTGCCGTGGCCGTTGGTCGAGGCGTACGAACCGCGCGGGTCGTTGCCCTCGCGGTAGCGCAGGGTGGCCGCGCTGCGGTTCTCCACCAGCTTCACGTTGGACACCCGCGCGTTCCAGTTCGCCGCGCCTTGCCGGATGGCGCTCGCGAACGTGGGGGCGCTGCTGGTGTCGTAGTACACGGTGACCGCCGCCGCGGTGGGCGGGGCCTCGGCGGCCGACGCCTGGCCCGTCAGGGGTGCGACGACGGTTGTGGCCGCGGCGAGCGCGACGGACAGGACGACTTTCTTGAACATGGGTTCTCCTCGCTTGCAGGGTGCGAAGAATGGAACCTCGGGGTTCCGCCACCCAACGTAAGGAGAGTCGTCGTGCCCGTTCGCCCGCCATTGGCGTGAAGCGGTTCAGCGCTCTTCACGGTTGACGTAGCCCGCTATTCGGACGAAAGCAGCACAACCAACGAAAGCGGGGCGAATGGTCGTCACTGTGCGTCAGATGCCGAGCTGACCGCCCCGGTAGTGGCGAGCGCCTGGGCGCGGGTGATCACGGGCCGGTAGCCCAGCTCCGCCACCGCCTTCGCCGTGTCCACAGTGCACGGCTGCGAGAAGAACCAGAGCAACGGCACCGGCACGTTCTCCACGGCCGTGGGGAGGTCGAGATCCGGTACCGACGGCTCCACCGCGTGGAGCCGGAACTGCGTCTCGAGGAACGACCTCAGCTCCACCGGCTCGCGGTCGGTGATGAAGTACGCCTCTCCTGGCCGGCCGTGCAACCAGCCGAGGACCAGTCCTTCCACGGCGTTGTCGACGTAGGTCACGTCGGTGCGCACCCTGCTGCCCTCGATCCAGGCGAACCGGCCTTCGCGCGCCGCCGCCACGATCGCGCCGATCAGGCTGCTGTGCGGTCCCCACACGAACCGCGGGCGGATGACGACGGTGCCGAGCCGGTCGTCCGAGGCCTCCGCGACGAGCTGTTCCGCCTGCGCCTTGGTGGCGGAGTAGGCCGCGGGCGAGTCCGGGCGCAGCGGAGCGGTCTCGTCCGCGTCGACCAGGGGGTCACCGGCCAGCAGCGCGGCTTCCGATCCACAGTGGACAAACCTGCGGGCGTGCACGCGGCGTGCGCCTTCCAGGGCGGCTGCGGTCCCGTCCACCGTCACGAGCCGGTGCCGTTCCGGGCTCGCCGCGAGGTCGGTCTCCGCGGCGAGGTGGAAGACCACGTCGTAGGTGTCGCCGGGACGGGCCCAGGTGGTGGGGTCGAGGAGGTCTCCCCGGACGGCGGTGGCGCCCGCGTGCTCGACTGCGGCGGCCGCTGCGTCGCTGCGCGCCAGGGCGGACACCGCGTGGCCGTCGGCGACCAGGCGGCGGATCAGGGCACTTCCGATGAAACCGGACCCGCCGGTGACGAATGCTGATGACATGTCAGGTCCAACGGCGGTGCAGGAAGAACACTTCCCGTCGCAGGATCGATATAAATTGCCCTAATGATAACTTTTGTTTATGCCAACTCTGCGCGCGCTGGAATGCCTGCTCGCCGCGGCCGACCTGGGTTCGGTGACGCGTGCCGCGCAGCACCTGCACCTGTCCCAGCCGGCGATCTCGCACCAACTGGTCGCCCTCGAACGTGAGGCCGGCACCGCCCTGCTGATCCGCGACCGCCGCGGAGTGCGTCTCACGGCCGCCGGACGCGCCGCGCTGCCCGAGGCTCGCCGGGCCGTGGCCGCCGCCGACGACGCGGTCCGCCTCGCCCGTGCGGTGGGTCAGGCCGCCGGAGGCACGGTCCGCGTGGTGTGCGCGCAGAGCCTCACGGTGGCGTTGCTGGCACCGGTGCTGGCCCGGTGGAACGCCGACCGGCCCGGCGTGACGATCGCCTTCCGCGAGAGCACGGACCCGGAGCCGGCCCTCGCCGCGCTGGAGTCCGGGGAGGCTGACGTCCTGCTCGTGCCCGACCTCGGCGCCACCGGCTTCCACGAGACCACGGTCGCCGAAGAGGAGATCGTGGTGGCACTGCCGGTCCGGCATCCGCTGGCCGCACAGCCCGCCATCCGGCAGGACGACCTGCACGGCCGGTCTTTCGTGCACTTCACGCCGGAGAACAACCTCGGCGCGTGGATCGAGAGCAACCTCGACGCCGACCTGAGGGGGTCGGTGGTGGCCCGCACCGCCGTGACGACGCACGCGCCCCAGCTGGCAGCGGCGGGCCTGGGGCTCTCCGTGGTGCCGGTCAGCGCCATCACCGCGGGTTTCACCGGCGTGGTCCGCTCCTTCGACCCGCGGTGGACACGCCGCCTGGTCGCCCTGACCGCGGGCCCCCACGACCCGCTCATCGCTCAACTCATCACGGACCTGCGCGACGGAGGGCTGCACGTGCCCGGCGACGTCGCGGACCAGCTCGCCTCCGCGACCTCGGAACAACGCTGATCGAGATGTCGGTCGTTCAACCGACTGTGCGCCGCCACACCGGTGGATATCTTGCGAGGAACGCCCGCAACAGCTGGAGGAGCACCATGACGACCGCCCGGCGGATTCTCACCGGTCTGGCCACCGCAGGACTGTTCATCTCCGTCCTCGGCGCGGGATCCGCCACCGCCGCCACCAAGGGCAAGATCTACATCTCCAACAACTGCGGCGCGGCGGTCTCCACGACGATCCACCGCACCAGCGGTGCGATGATCGCGGGCACCTCGGCCGCACCGGCCGGCAGCTACTTCGGCTACCCGGTCGACCCCGGCACCTACGTGGTCCGCGTGCCCGCCGGGAGCCGCACGGTGACGATCCTCGACCTCGGCGGCAAGGCGCACACCGCCGTCGTCAGGGCGTGCTGAACCGTCCTGCCAGGACAGAAGGGCCGTCACCCGCGTGGTGACGGCCCTTCTGCCGTAGGCCTTCTGCTCGCCACCGCCCACCGGCTCGTGTGCGAAGTGGTGCACCGCGAGCGGTCGAGCAGTGGTACTGGGGCGTGCCGCTCCCCTGTACGACGATCGGTTCGGTCGCGGGAAACCCCCGCCACCGCTGATCGGAGAAGGAGCAAGCCATGCGGCACCTCACCCGCCGTCTCGCCACCGCCGCGGCCGTCGCCGCGACGCTGACCGGGGTCTCCCTCGTCGCGTCGCCCGCGGCCTCGGCCCTCGCGCCGGGGACCCTGTTCCAGTACGGGGCGCTGAGCTGCAAGGCACTGGCCGCCGCCGACGGCGACGGCCTGGTGGAATGCACGGGCCAGCAAGGCACCAACTGGCGGTCCGTCGTCAAGTGCACCTGGGGCCTCACGTACTACGGCAACTGGCAGAACAACTACCTCGGTGGCACGACGCAGTCCCGGGCCGACTCGAACTGCTTCTGGGGCGTCGCGGACGTCACGGTCACCGGGAGCTGATCCCCGCGCGGAGCGACGGCGGCACCGGTCACCTCTCCCGCAACGGGGTTAGGCGCAGTGCCGAGGGGTAGTCAGGCCCAGGTGAGACCACCCCGGCTCGGACGAGGCGGCGTGCCTGGCCGCGCTGCGACGTCGCCGCGTCCGCAGCGAGCCCCCACCGGTGGTGCGGGGCACGCGAAGGAGGATCCGTGGAACTGACTGCTACGACCACTGTCCGCAAACCCGTGGCGGAGGTGTTCGCGTTCTGGCGCGATCTGCAGAACCTCCCGACGTTCATGGGGCATCTCGAGGAGGTCCGCACCACCGGTGCCCGGACGAGCCACTGGGTCGCCGACGCGCCGTTCGGGACGAACGTCGAGTGGGACGCCGAGATCACCGACGAGGTGCCCGCCGAGAAGATCGCCTGGCGTTCGACCGGTGACGCCGACGTGCCCAACGCCGGCACGGTCCGGTTCGTGGCCGCCCCCGACGGGGAGAGCACCGAGGTCCACGTCGGACTGGTGTACGAGATCCCGGGCGGTGCGATCGGCAAGGCGGTCGCCCGGTACTTCGGCGAGGAGCCGCACCAGCAGCTCGACGACGACCTGCGCCGGTTCAAGCAGGTGCTGGAGACCGGTGAGGTCGTCCGGTCCGACGGTGCCCCGTGGGGCAAGCGGGCGCGCGAGGAGTTCCCGCAACGCCCGGCGCAGCCGCTGTCGGACGCCGAGCTGGAGAAGGGAGCGGGCGCATGAGGGCGACCACCTGGGCCGGCCGCAACAAGGTCGAGGTCCGCGACGTGCCGGACCCGAAGATCCTCAACAGCCGCGACGCGATCGTCCGGATCACCTCCACCGCGATCTGCGGTTCCGACCTGCACCTGGTCGACGGCTACGTGCCGACCATGCAGGACGGTGACGTCCTGGGCCACGAGTTCATGGGCGAGGTCGTCGAGGTCGGCTCGGGTGTCGCCGCGGACCGGCTGCGCGTCGGGGACCGGGTCGTCGTGCCGTTCCCGATCGCCTGCGGTGCGTGTGCCGCCTGCGCGGCCGGGCTGTTCTCGTGCTGCGAGAACAGCAACCCGAACGCCGGGATCGCGGAGAAGATGTTCGGGCACCCGGTCGCCGGCATCTTCGGCTACTCGCACCTGACCGGCGGTTACGCGGGCGGGCAGGCCCAGTACGCGCGCGTGCCGTTCGCCGACGTCGGCCCGTTGAAGATCGAGTCGGACCTGACCGACGAGCAGGTGCTGTTCCTCTCCGACATCCTGCCCACCGGCTACATGGGCGCCGAGATGTGCGACATCCAGCCGGGTGACGTGGTCGCGGTGTGGGGTGCCGGGCCGGTCGGCCAGTTCGCCATGGACAGCGCCAGGGTCTTGGGCGCCGCGAAGGTCATCGCCATCGACAAGGAGCCCTACCGGCTGCAGATGGCCGAGCAGGCGGGTTACACGCCGGTGAACTTCGACGAGGTCGACGTGCGGTCCCGGCTGCTGGAGCTGACCGGTGGGCGCGGGCCCGACAAGTGCATCGACGCGGTCGGCCTGGAGGCCACGCACGGCAGCGCGCACGTCTCCGCCTACGACCGGGTCAAGCAGGCCGTCAAGTCCGAGACCGACCGCCCGCACGCACTGCGCCAGGCCATCATGTCGTGCCGCAGCGGCGGTGTGGTCTCGGTGATCGGCGTCTACGGTGGACTGATCGACAAGTTCCCGGCGGGCGCGTGGATGAACCGCTCACTGACCCTGCGCACCGGCCAGTGCCACGTCCACCGCTACATGAAGCCGCTGCTGGAGCTCATCGAAAGCGGGAAGCTGGATCCGACCCGGATCATCACCCACACGCTCCCGCTCGACGAGGCGGCACATGGCTTCGACATCTTCAAGAACAAGCAGGACAACTGCGAGAAGGTCGTCCTCAAACCCTGACGGGCCACGGCGTTCGGTCACCGCGGCGAACGCGGTGACCGAACCGCGGTCAGCTCGGCAGCACGAGCCGGTTGGCGATGTCGTACAGGTCGGCCTGGGGCACCCCGCCGGCGACGACGACCGGGGCCCCCCCGATGGCGTCGAGGACCCACAGGCGGCGGTAGCCGTCTTCGTCGGTGTAGCGCGTCGCGTGGCCCTGCACGAACTGCCCCGGCGTACCGGCCGGTTCGCCGACGACGGCGCTGTTGACGTGGACCGTCGGCTGAACGGTGCACGTGCCCAGCGAGTAGCCCGTGGTGGTCTCCGGCATGGCCGGGGACCGGTCCAGGCCCTGCTGGACGTTGAACGCGCAGATCCGCATCCCGTCGGGCAGGTCGCGCAGGCCGTAGGCCGGGGTGACCGTCGTCGCGCCGGGGAACTGGATGTTCTCCGCGATCCGGCGGCCGGTGTCGGCGAGCTGCTGCGCGGGTGCGGTGCTGCCGTGCGCGGCGGCCACGTGCACGTACATCGAGCCGCCGTCGGGGTGCGCCACGTACAGCTCGTACCCGCCCGGCCCGGTGGACACCGAGCTCTCCACCCCGCGCTGTCCCTCGACCGTCACGGCCTGGCCGGGACCCGACTTGAACATCGCCTCGTCCAGCGACACCATCCGGAACTGCTGGACGCCGATCTCCAGCACCTGGTCGCCGGCCGTGACGGTCAGCATGTACTCACCGCCGTACAGGGGCGTGGCCGGGTCTTCCGCGCTGAACCCGACGTTGATCCGGTGCACCCGGTGGGCGACCGTGCCCGGTGGGAGCCAGCCCAGCGAGTAGGGCATCCGCAGACCCGCCGCCGCGGCCTGGCTCGTGGGGGCCGGGGTCTCGGCTCCACCGGCGGTGGCCATCGGCTGGGACTGCACCGCGGGGTCCGGCCGGTTCAGCACCACGGCCGTGACCGCGCCGAGGGTCAGCACGGTCGCTCCGGCGGCGACCACCAGCGGCCGGCCCAGCGCGGAGCGCCTGCTGTCGATGCGCCGGCGCGCTGCGGCGAGCACCGCGTCGCTGTCGGGTGCGTCGGCCTCGCGCGCCGTGAAGGTGTCCTTGATCAGGTTCTCGATGTTCATCACGTCTCCCTGGCCTCCGCCATCTGCTCGATGACCAAGCCGTTTCGCAGTGCGGCCAACGCCTTGTGGGCGTGTGCGCGGACGGTCGCCTGGGCGCAGCCGAGCAGCCCGGCGATCTCGGAGTCGGGCAGCTGCTCGTAGTACCGCAGCACCACCACGGCGCGCTGGCGCTTGGGCAGCCGCGCCAAGCGCTGCCACATGTCCTCCCGCGCGGCGTGGTCCGACGCGAAGTCGTCCGCCCGTGCCTCGTCGGGGAGGTCCCCCGACGCGGTCACACGTGCGGACCGGCTATGTCGCCAGGACAGGTAGCCGTTGGTCACCATCCGCAGCACGTACCGCTCGGGGTGGTCCGCGCGGCTGATCCGTGACCAGTGCCGGTACATCTTGACCAGCACGTCCTGCACCAGATCAGCAGCCTGTTCCCGTTCGCCGGTGAGCATCGTCGCGTACCGCAGCAACCGCGGCAGCTGTGCTCGGGCGAAGTCGTCGTAGTCAGCCATCACCCTTGAAGACTCACGCCGACGGCGATCCGTTTACCGGCTTCTCGGACAACGCGCCGGCCACACCTTCACCGTTCGGCGGGCCAGCGCCCGTGCGTCCCCTCACCGGCGGGGTGCGGCCGGAGAACGGTGCCCGGTGTGGGCGGCACCGCCTTCCTCGTCAGCGCCGCGAGGCGGAACAGGGGCCCGACGAGCAGGTCGTAAAGGCCGGGCAGGAACCGGAAACCGGCGACGATGAGCGGGTTCGCGGGTCCTACCGGCACGCTGACGTGCCGCTGCGGGTGGTCGGCCAGGCGGACGATCGCGGCGGCGACCCGCTCGGGGCTCAGGACCGGAACAGGTGGCCGCGCCGCACGACCGGTGTAGTTGGCGGCCTGGTCGTAGATCGGCGTGTTGATGCTGCCGGGGCTCACGATGCACACGTGCACGCCTGGCTCGTCGCGCGTTTCCTGTTGCAGGGTGCGGAGTACGGCGCGTTGCCCCCACTTGGCCGTGGAGTAGGCGCCCATCTGCGGCACGGTGATGGAGCCGAGCAGCGAGTTCACGCCGATGAACACACCGGTGCGCTGGCGGCGCAGAACGGGGAGGACCGCCTGCGCCAGGTGCAGCGTGCCGTGCACCGCGGTGTCCACGACCGTGGTGAACACCTCGGCAGGCATCTCCTCCACGGTCCCGTACCCCATCACCGTCGCACTGTGCACGACGACGTCGATGCGCCCGTGCAGGTCCATGGCCTTCCCGACGATCCGGCCGGCGCCATCGGGATCGCCGATGTCGTCGGCGACGACGTCGACCGCGGCGGTTCCCACCGCCCGGCAGGCCTTCTCCGCGGCGTCGAGCGCCGCACCGCTGCGGGAGGCCAGGACCACGGCATCGCCGCGGGAGGAGAACGCCACCGCCGCGGCCAGCCCGATCCCGCTGCTCGCGCCCACCACGAGCACCACCCGGCCGGTCATGGGTTCAGCACGACCTTGATGCAGCCGTCGCTCTTGGCGCGGAACATCTCGTAGCCGCGCGCGGCGTCGGCGAGCGGGAGGTGGTGCGTGGTCAGGTCCAGGGTGCCGAGCGGATCGGCCGGGTCGAGGACCAGCGGCAGGATCTCGTCGGTCCACCGGCGCACGTGGGCCTGTCCCATGCGCAGCTGGATCCCGCGGTCGAACATCTCCATCATCGGCATCGGGTCCTGCTCGCCGCCGTACACGCCGGACACCGACACCGTGCCACCGCGGCGCACTCCCTTCACCGCGGTGTGCAGGGCGTCGAGGCGGTCCAGTGCGACCTTGTCGATCACCTTCTGGGCGATGCCGTCGGGGAGCAGTCCAGCGGCCTTCTGCGCCGCGGCGACCAGTCCCCCGCCGTGGGCCTCCATGCCGACGGCGTCGATGGTGGCGTCCGGCCCGCGGCCGTCCACCATCTCGATCAGCTTGGCCGCCACCTCGCCGGAGCCGTCGAACTCGTCGAGGTTCACGGGTTCGGCCCCGTGGCGTTCGGCCAGCGCGAGCCGTTCGGGAACCCGGTCGACGCCGATGACGCGGCCGGCGCCGAGGTGCCTGGCGATCCGGACGGCGAACTGCCCGACCGGGCCCAGCCCGAGCACGGCGACGGTGCCACCGGGAGGCACGTCGGCGTAGCGGACGGCCTGCCACGCGGTCGGCAGGATGTCGGACAGGAACAGGAACTGCTCGTCGGGCGTGCCGTCCGGAACGACGATCGGCCCGAACTGGGCCTGCGGCACCCGCAGGTACTCGGCCTGGCCGCCGGGCACCGAACCGTAGAGCGAGGTGTAGCCGAACAGGCTCGCGCCCTTGCCCTCGCCGCGCACCTGCGTCGTCTCGCACTGCGCGAACAGGTCGCGCTCGCACATCCAGCAGTGCCCGCACGAGATGTTGAACGGCACCACGACCCGGTCGCCCACCTCGAGGTGACCGCTCGCCTCGGAACCGACCTCCTCGACGACGCCCATCGCCTCGTGGCCGAGCACGTCACCCGGTTTCAGGTAGGGCCCCAGCACCCCGTACAGGTGCAGGTCCGATCCGCAGATCGCGGTCGAGGTCACCCTGATGATCGCGTCGGTGGGCTCCTCGATCCGCGGGTCCGGAACGTCGACCACCTGCACCTTCTCGTTGCCCTGCCACGTCAGCGCCTTCACGGGTGCCTCACCTCTGACGCTGGCGTGGTGGTACTTGCTGACCTGGCCGGGGTGCGCGGCGACGCGTTCAGCGCCGTGCGCACGACCGCCGTCGAGCGGGTGATCCGAGACATCCGACTTCCCCTCGTGACACTGGTGGACAGGTCAGCAGTACCCCGCAAAATCGACTCAAAACCGTTTCAACCTGTTCGTGGTAACGGACGGACCCCGCCGATCGAACGACCTCGGCGTAGAGGCAGCGTCACCCGGTCGGCTGGTTCACCCTTTCCGGTAGCCGTGTCGCCGGGCACTCGCGGAACGGGTTGCCTAGGTTGCGTCGTCATGACCGAAGTTCGTGATCTCAAGTACCGGCAGTGGTTCAAAGGCGCCGATGTCGACGGCGACGGAGTCATCACCTGCGAGGACGTCCGGCTGATGGGCGAGCGGTACGTCGCGGCCCGCGGTGCCGCGCTGCAGCCCGCGACCGCCCGCCACCTCGTGGAGGGGCTGGAGGCGTTCTGGACCGGTGTGATCGCGCCGATGGACCAGGACGGTGACGGGAAGGTCGACCTGCGGGAGATGACCGAGGGGTTCCGGCGGGCGCTGGGCGACCGCGGCCTGTACCCGCAGCAGGTCGGACCCGTGGCCGACTGCTACTTCGACCTGATCGACCTCGACGGGGACGACCGGGTCGACCGCACGGAGTTCGAGGAGATCTTCCGCCTCGCGGGCAACGTCTCCCCCGAGGACTGCGCCGCCGTCTTCGACGCGCTGGACGTCGACGGCTCCGGCGGGCTCGACCGCGCCGAGTTCCACCAGGCGCTCGCGGAGTTCTTCTACGGCGACGACCCGCACGCGCCCGCCGCCCACCTGTTCGGCAAGATCACCGCATAACCGCCACGCCGTGTCGTCCGGCCCGCTGCACCCGAAGCCGAGGCAGCGGCCGGACAGGACCCATTTGCACTACATCACTCCGCCAGCCGCATGAGCAACCATGGTCCCGGGCCGGGAACTTCGGTGGCAGAGGTGATGCATGGTCGAGCAACGCATGTCGGTCGCGACCCATTGGGGCAGTTTCGTCGCCGTGGTCGAGTCCGGCCGGTTGGTGCGGATCGAGCCGAAGCCCGGTGACCCCGCTCCGTCCCCCATCGGCCCCGGGATGGTGCGGGCCGCCGACGACAGCGCGCGCGTGCTGCGCCCCGCCGTGCGCAAGGGCTGGTTGGACGGCGAGCCGCGCGACCGCGGCACCGCCAGGGGCTCCGACGCCTTCGTCGAGGTGAGCTGGGACCGTGCGATCACGCTGGTGAGCGACGAGCTCCGCCGGGTCCGCGCGGAGCACGGGGACAGCGCGGTGTTCGGCGGGTCCTACGGGTGGGCGAGCGCGGGCAGGTTCCACCACGCGCAGGGACAGCTGCACCGGTTCCTGGCGCTGGGCGGGGGCTTCACCGACTCGCGCAACACCTACAGCACCGCGGCTCTGGAGGTCATCCTCCCCCACGTGATCGGCGGGCACCCGTGGAGCTACCAGAGCCGGATGCCGATGTGGGACGAGATAGCCGAGCACTGCGAGCTCGTGGTGGCGTTCGGCGGGCTCGCCCTCAAGAACAGCCAGATCAACCCCGGCGGGCTGGCCCGGCACCAGACGCGGGACCTGCAGCGCCGGTGCCGCGAGGCCGGCGTCCGGTTCGTGAACGTCAGCCCGATCCGCAGCGACACCGCCGGGTTCCTCGACGCCGAGTGGCTGCCCGTCGTCCCCAACACCGACACCGCCGCGATGCTCGGCATCGCACACACGATGCTGGTCAACGGCTGGCACGACGAGGACTTCCTGAGCCGGTGCTGCGTCGGGTTCGACCGCTTCGCCGCCTACCTGACCGGCGAGCTCGACGGCGTCCGCAAGGACGCGGCCTGGGCCGCGGGGATCACCGGCCTCGACCAGGACGTGCTCACCGGTCTCGCCCGCCGCCTCACCGCGCAGCGGTCACTCATCATGGTCAACTACGCGGTGCAACGCGCGGACCACGGTGAACAACCGATCTGGATGTCCGTCGTGCTGGCCGCCATGGCGGGCTCCCTGGGCCGGCCCGGCTGCGGCTGGGGTGCGGGCTACGCGACGATGGACGCGACGGGCGTCGCTCCGGACCGCCCGTTCGTGGGGACCATCCCCGCGGTCCCCAACCCGGTTCCCGACTTCATCCCCGTCGCCAGGATCGCCGACGCCCTGCTGCACCCCGGTGAGGTCATCGACTACGACGGCAGCAGGCTCACGCTGCCCGAGCTCCGCCTCGTCTACTGGTGCGGGGGCAACCCGTTCCACCACCACCAGGACCTGCACCGGTTGACCCGCGCGTGGCAGGTTCCCGACACGGTCGTGGTGCACGAAGCCTGGTGGAACACGACGGCCAAGTTCGCGGACATCGTCCTGCCCGTCGCCACCAGCCTCGAACGCGACGACTTCGCCGCCGGTTTCTCCGACCCCCACCTCGTCGCGATGCCGAAGGTCCGCGAGCCCGCCGGCGAGTCGCGCACCGACCACCACATCTTCGCCGACCTGGCCGCCCGGCTCGGGTACCACGAGGAGTTCACCGAGTCGCGCTCCGAGCTCGACTGGGTCCGCCACCTCTACGAGGAGACGAAGGCCCAGCTCGGTGACACCGCCGCGCTGCCGGACTTCGACGACTTCTGGCGCAGCTCCACCGCCGCGCTGCCGGCCTCGACCGGACCGTTCCCCGGCAGCTTCGCAGCCCTCCGCTCGGATCCGCGGCAGTTCCCCCTGACCACGCCGTCGGGCCGGATCGAGATCTTCTCCGAGGAGATCGACTCGTTCGGCTACGACGACTGCGCAGGGCACCCCACGTGGTTCGAGCCGGTGGAGTGGCTCCGCGCCGGGCTGGCGGACCGGTTCCCGCTGCACCTGATCTCGAACCAGCCCGCCTCACGCCTGCACAGCCAGTACGACAACGGCGGCCACAGCCTCGCCTCGAAGATCCGCGGGCGCGAACCCGTGACGATCAACCCCTCGGACGCCGCGGCGCGCGGCATCGAGGACGGCATGGTCGTGCGCGTCCACAACGACCGGGGGAGCTGCCTCGCGGGCGCGGTCCTGTCGGACGACGTCATGCCCGGTGTCGTGCAGCTGTCCACCGGAGCGTGGTGGGACCCGGTCGAGCCGGGCGTGAGCGGGACGCTGGACCGCCACGGCAACCCGAACGCCCTCACCGCGGACCGGCCGTGCTCGCGCCTGTCCCAGGGACCCAGCGCCCACAGCGTTCTCGTCGACGTCGAACCCCATGACGGCCCGCTCCCCGACGTGCTGGCCTTCACCCCGCCGCGGATTCTGGGTGATCAGCACCAAAACCCGTTGCGGCACACGTGAACCTCCTCTTTCGAGTTACGTGCGGCGAAGTTCTCCCCGGAATGCGTGACACTGGGGATCATGGCGATCACTCGACGCATGTTTGTCAGCGGCGCAATGGCGGCGCCTGTTCTCGCGCAGCTGCACGGAGGGACGTCCGCGAGCGCGAGCCCGACCGCTGACGCGGCGTTCACCCTGCTGGACGGACTGGGTGAGATGCGGCTGACCGACGTCGCGCGCGAGCGGCTCGCGACGGAGAAGATCGAGGTGCAGGCCCTGGCGCCGGCCACCGCGATCGTGGGGGCGGACGGCACGACCGTCGTCGGCGTCAAGCTCCCCCCGGAGTACAGCACCGGCACCATCAGCCCGGTGGGGCAACCCGGGAAGGGGTCCGGACGCGCGCTGGGCGGGGTGGTGCTGCGCAACGCGAAAGCCCGGATGGAGATCGCCGGAATCCGGGGGTCGGTTCCGGACGGGCGGGTCTTCGCCTTCCTGAAGATCAACGACCAGTGGGTCGGCGAGCTGCCGCTGTACGCCGGCGATGTCAGCGCGGTGAGGCTGTCCGTGCAACCGGGGGCGCCGGGTCAGCCGACTGTGATCAAGGGCAGCAACATCCCGATCACCCCCACCAAGGAGGGCGTGGACGCCTTCACGAAGGCATTCGGCGTTGCGTTGTTCTCCGTCACGGACACGGTGTTCACCGCGACGGGCGGGGGCCGTGCGTGGCCCGTGCCGGACTCACTGCCCGTCTGACCACTTCGGAACGACGACCACCGGCGCACCGGGAGAACCCCGTGCGCCGGTGGTCGTCTTCGTGTCAGTTCACCCCCATGACGGCTTCCCAGGGGTGGGTCCTGGTCGTGGCGATGGCGACGGCCTGGAGGCGGCTGGCGCGCAGGAAGGGGTAGGCGGCCTCACCGTGCGGGCCTCCGCTGTCCCCGGTGCCGCCGAGCCCCGGCGTGTACGGGGCGTGGGCCATGTGGGAGTCGTTGACCTTGAGCACTCCCCCGTTGGTCACCGCCGTGGTGAACCGCTCGACCACCTCCCGGCTCTCCGCCCACAGGGAGTTGCGCAGACCGAACCTGTTGCCGTTGAGGAACCCGATGCAGCGGTCGAGCAGGTCAGGACCGTCCTCCGGCACCACCACCGACAGCAGCGGGAAGAAGCACTCCTCGCGCACGGCGGACATGGTCTCGGCGAGCTCGAAGCCGTCGATGCGCACCACGGTCGGTTCGATGAACAGCCCCTGGGGATCGGGTTCGCCGCGCAGGTCGATCTGCGCGCCACCGCAGACCTTCGTGGCGCCCGCGCGCAACGCCTCGTCGAGGCAGCGCCGGAAGGCCGTGGCGCGCAGAACGGGGCTGAGCACCGTGTCGGAGTCCTCCGGGTCACCGGGGCGCAGCGCGGACGCGGCCTCCCGCAGCCGGGCGAGCAGCTGGTCGGCGACGGCGGGGTGGACGACGGCGTACTTCGGGCCGATGCAGGCCTGGCCGGAGGCGTAGAACGACTCGACCAGCGCCGCGGTGGCATGTTCGAGGTCGGCGTCGTGCCACACCAGCAGGCCGTCGTTGCCGGACAGCTCCAGGATCGCCCGCTTGCCCCGCTCCACGCACTCGCGTTCCAGTGCCAGCCCGCGGGCGCTGGAGCCGAAGTAGTAGATGGTGTTCACCAGCGGGCTGTCCAGCCACTGCCGCATGGTGATCTCGAAGTCGGCGCACAACACGTTGATCGTTCCCGGCGGCGCCCCGTTCGCCTCCAACGCCGGGATGATGACGTTGTGCAGCGCGTGGGCCAGCGAGCTGGCACAGCTGCGCGGCACCCGGATCACCACGCTGTTGCCCGCCAGCAGCACCAGGGAGGCGATCAGCCCGTACAGCGGGACGTTGGCCGGCGGGTCGACGCAGACCACGCCGTCGGGCTGGCGTTGCAGCACGATCGTGTGGTGCGGCGTGCTGATCTCCTGCCGCAGCAGGGAACGCGCCAGCTCCAGGCTCTCCGGGCGGACGAGGTGCAGCACCGCGTTGAGCTGCGCCTCCGCCAGCAGGCGCGGGCACCCCTCCATGCGCATCAGCCGCGCGAGCTCCTCGCGGTGCTCCAGGAACCTCTCGTACAGGTCGCCCACGCACGCCAGGCGGTCGGTGAACGGCACCAGGCGCAGCCGTGCCGCCGCCTCCGCTGCCGCCCGCAGCGCTGCCTGCCCCTGTTCCGGCGTGGACAACGCGACCGAGCAGAGGACGTGCGGGTGGGCGTGCACCTCCTCCTCGGTGCCCTCGCGGAGCAGGCGGAACAGGGACGCCGCGGTGGTCCCGCCGGGGTCCAGGACGGCGCGCACGCTCATGCCGTACGCGCGTTCGTCGGTGTCGACGAGCGCGCCGCCGATGTAGAGCGGGAAGTGCCGCACGGTCGTCTGGGTCACTGGTCGTCCTCGGTCTTGAAGTAGGTGGCCAGGGAACGGGCCAGGTCGTCGATGCCGGTGCTCGCGACCACCCGCATGACCGGGATCTCCCGGCCGAACCGGCGCCGCATCTTGGTGACCAGCTCCGCACCCATCAGGGAGTCCACGCCCAGCTGGTCCAGCGGCCGGTTGCGGTCGATGCGGTCCGGTGCGACGCCCAGCACCTCGGCGAGCGTCTTCACGACGTGGTCGGCGACGAGCTCGACCGCCTCGTCCACCGAGGCCTCCCGCAGCCGGGCGACCAGGTCCTCGTCCTCGCCGTCAGCGGTCTGGTCGCCCCCTGTCAGCTCGCCGAGCCTCGGGGTGGTGAGGTGGGAGTAGAGGCGGCGCAGGAACTGGCCGTCGTGGCTCCACACCAATGCCACCTCGGGACCGCCGACCAGGTCGTCCAGCGCACGGCGCACCGCGCGCAGCGGCAGCAGGTTCAACCCCGCCCTGGTCACCGTCTTGGCCGTGGTCTCGTTGCGCGCGACGTAGCCGACCTCGGCGAGGGCACCCCAGGCGATCGCCTGCCCGGCCAGCCCCCTGGCGCGGCGAGCACGGGCCAGCGCTTCCAGGAAGAGGTTCCCCGCGCAGTAGGCGGCCTGACCGGCGTTGCCCACCACGGCCGCCCCCGAGGAGAACAGGAGGAAGAGGTCGAGGTCGTGGTCACCGGTGAGGCGGTCGAGGACCATCGCGCCGGCCATCTTCGGTGCGAGCACGGCGCGGAACCGCTCCGGCGTCAGGTCCGCGATCATCGCGTCGTCGAGCACCATCGCCGCGTGCACCACGCCCCGCAGCGGGGCGCCACCGCCGTCGATTGAGTCGATGACAGCGCGCATGGCGGACTCGTCGGTCACGTCGGCGGCGTGCACGGACACCGCCACCTCCCGCGCGGTCAGCTCGGCGACGAGGTCCCCGGCCCCCGGCACGGCCGTTCCCCGCCGGTTCACCAGTGCGAGGTGCCTGGCCCCGCGGTCCACGAGCCAGCGCGCCGTCTCGGCGCCGAACCCGCTCGCGCCACCGGTGACCAGGTAGGTGCCGCACGGGTCGGCCGCGAAGGCGCTCGACCGGGCAGCCCGCTCGACCGGTGGCCGCCGGTCGAAGGTGACGACCAGTTTGCCGATGTGCCGGGAGTGCTGGAGGGACCGGAACGCCTCTGCGGCCTGGGCAGCCGGGAACGCCCGGTGCGGGATGGGGTGGACGGCTCCCGACCGGACGTGGTCGATGATCCGGTCGTGCTCGGCGGCGATCTCCTGCAGCCGGTGGCTGCCCAGCTGGTCGACGTCCACGGCGAAGTAGCTGATGTTGTTGCGCAACGGGAACAGCGAGACGTTGCGGTCGCTGTAGAGGTCGCGCTTGCCGAGCTCGACGAACCGGCCGCCGAACCGCAGCAGCTCCAGGCTGCGCCCGATGAACTCACCGCCCAGCGAGTTCAGCACCACGTCGACGCCCTGCCCGCCGGTGACGGCGAGCACGTCGGCGGCGAAGCTGAGGCTGCGCGAGTCGAAGACGTGCTCCACGCCGAGCAGCCTGAGGAAGTCGCGCTTCTCCTCTGTGCCCGCGGTGGCGATCACCGCGGCACCCAGGTGGCGGGCGCACTGGAGGGCTGCCAGCCCGACGCCACCGGCGGCGCCGTGCACCAGGACCGTCTCGCCCTTGGCGAGCCCGGCCTGGTTCACCAGCCCGTAGCTCGCGCTGATCAACGCGACGGGCATGGTCGCCGCGGCGACCAGGTCGATCCCGTCGGGCACCGGTCCCACCAGGTTCTCGTCCGCCAGCACGTGCGAGGCGAAGGAACCGGCGACGGACCCGAAGACCCGGTCACCCGGCCGGTACCGGGTCACGCCGGGGCCGACCGCCGTGACCACTCCCGCGCACTCGCCGCCGAGGTGCGTGCCGGTCATGCCGGCCTCCACCACCCAGCCCGGCAGCAGCCCGACCGCGAGCAGCGCGTCGCGGTAGTTGATGCCCGTCGCGCGGACCTCGACGGCGACCTGTCCGGGGCCGGGTTCCGGCATCTCCGCGGCCACCCACGCCAGCTCGTAGGACGGTCCCGCGTCACGGGCGATGAGCCGGTACGGGGTGGCGGGGTCGTCGGCAGCCGGTGCGGGCAGGTCGCGCAGCCGCGGCACGAACCGGCCCGACGCGGTGAGCACCACCTCGTCCTCGTCCGCCGGATCGAGGACCTCACGTGCGATCCGGTCGACCGGGACGTCGGGCCCGGCCGACACGCGCCGGATGCCGAGCAGGCTGTGTTCGGCGGCCACGGTGCGCGTGGCGCCCCAGAACGCGGCGCCGGCCGGGTCCGCGGCCCCCTCGGGCGCCGGGTTGACGCCGGTGGGGCGGCTGACCAGCCAGAGCCGCGTCACCGCTCCTGCGGGGAGCTCGGCCGACCTGACCGCGAGCGCGCGCACGAGCTCGAACCGCCGGGTGGTCGCCTCGACGGCGGCCGCCGGGTCCGGACCGGTCTCGGCGAGCACGAGCACCACATCGGTCTCGGAAGCGGTGAACCAGTCGGCTGTGCCGGTGCCGGCGGTGGTCCGCACCGCGTCGGCGCCCAGCTCCGCCAGCCTCGTCGTGAGCGTCGCGGCCAGTCCGTCGTCGGTGTCGTCCTCGGCGACGACCACGACACGGCCGGTGGTCGCGACGCTCGTCGCCTCCTGCACCGGAGCGGTGCGCGGCACCCTGCTCGCTGTCGTCAGCGAGCACAGCTCGCCTTCGAGGACCGTGCGCGCGGCGTGGAAACCGTTGCCCGGCAACAGGTCACGCCACTGCTGAGCGGACAGCACCGGCGAGGCGGGCCGCAGGTCGAGGTCGGTCATCGACCAGAACTCCGGTACCAGGCCGAACGGCAGGGCGAGCAGCAGCGGGTCGTGGGCCTCGACGAACAGCAGACGTCCGTTGTCGGTCAGCACCTCCGACACCGCGCGCAGCGCCGCACGCACGTCCTTGGCCGCGTGGAGGGCGTTCCCGGCGACCACCACGTCGAAGCCACCTGCCTCGACGTCGGGCTGGTCGAGGTCCAGGGTCCGGTACTCGACGAAGTCGTACCGCGCGAACCGTGCCTCCGCCGGAGCGAGGCAGACCTGCGAGACGTCCGTGAACACGTACCGCGTGCGGTCCGCCGGCAGCACGGGCAGCAACGCCGCGGTCAGCGCACCGGTGCAGCCGCCCACCTCGAGAATCCTCAGTGGACGATCCGCCGGCCACGCCTCGACCAAGGCGCGCATGACCTCCGCGGCGGCCTGGTTGCAAGACCGCAGTGACGGAGACAGGTCGTAGTAGTGCGCCAGGGTGTCGCTGCCGTGCGCGGGAGAAAGGATGTCCAGCGCGTCGCGTTCACCGCGCAGCAGTGCGGCCAGGTGCAGGCCGCACCGGCCGAACAGGGTCAGGTCCGCGACGTGCTCGGGGAAGTCGGTGACCAGGCCCGCGAACGCGGGTTCGGCGACGTCGGGGCGGATCCGCCAGCGGGTGCGCCCCTGGAACTCACCGAGCCACTCCAGGTGGTCGTGGTCGGCGGCGAGTCCGGTCAGCAGGTCGAGCAGGCGGCCGAACTCCGGGCGCACTCCGGCGGCCAGCAGGTCGTCGGTGAAGAACACCTCCGCGCCGTCGAGGATGGTGGTGAACGCGCGCACCGTGAAGGCGGCGGTCGCCGCGAGCCGCCGTCGCCGCAGCTCCGCGTACCCGGTGACCGGCCGCCCCTCGACCAGGGGCGACGGGCAGGGCACCGCCGCGGTGGGCGGCAGGCCGCGCGGTGCGGCGCGGAGCTCGGTGTGCTGGCGCAGGACCGCGCGCCGGCTGGGCACCTTGACCCGCAGGAACCGGCAGTCGAGCAGTTCCAGCTGGACGGTGCCCGCGTCGTCGGTGAGCGTGATGTCGGCCGAGGCCCAGGACTCCGCGAGCGTGCGGCAGCGGAAGTGCACGGCGCCGGTCTTGGTGGGCGGGCTCCACAAGCGGGCTGAGCCGACCGCCACGGGCAGGTAGGAGTCCTCGTCGGCGACGTGGCCGCGGCGGATGCGGCCGAGCTGGATCGCGGCCTGCGGGGCGACGTCGGTCCACGCCGGGTGCGCGTGGAACCCGGTGAGGTCCAGGTGGCCGCAGTCGTAGTCGGCCAGCACCTCCGTGCCGTCGACCCACAGGTCGGAGATGACGAGGAACTCGGGGCCGTAGCCGAGGCCGATCCGCTCACCGTCGGCGTACAGCGTCTCCCGGTCCACGTGCTCGCCCCTCCCGGCGAACCGCGTGCGCAGCTCGGCCAGGTCGAGCGGTGGCGGGGCCGGGGCCACCCGGCGGCGCACCCGCCCCCGTGCGTGGGTCAGCCACACCTTCCCCTCGGCCGAGCACGTGGCGACCCGGAAGACACCGTCCTCTTCGGACAGCGACACCTGCATGCGGGGCAACACGGACTCGTCGTCGGGAGCCACCAGCGGCTTGGTGATGTGCAGTTCCCTCACCTCCGCCGGTCCGTCGAACACGAGCTGTCCGGCCGCCCAGCCCATCTCCAGGTAGCCGGCCGCCGGCATGATCGGCGTCCCCGCCGCCCGGTGACCGGCCAGCCACGGCCACCGCGCCGGGTCCACGGTGGTCTGCCACGTCGGGTCGGAGACGGCGACCCGGTCCCCGAGCAGCACGTGGTCGGGCGGCGCGCTGGCACCGCTCCAGGTGTGCTGGTCGCCCAGCCAGAACCGCTCGCGCCGCCACGGGTAGGCGGGCGACGGCACGACCCGGCCCCGGCGGGGGAAGAACCGTTCCCCCGCGATCGGCACGCCCGCGGCCAGCGCGGACTCCACCGAGCTCAGCAGAGCGGCCGGTCCGGGCTCGTCGCGGGTGAGCGTCGGCAGCACGGCGAGCACGCTGTCCTTCGCCGCTCGCTTCAGGTACGTCCGCAGCACCGGTTTCGGCCCGATCTCGATGATCGTGTCGAACCCGGCCGCGACCAGGTGGTCGGTGGCCGCAGCGAACCGGACGGGCTCGCGGACGTTGCGCCACCAGTACCCGGCGTCCAACCGCTCCCCCGCCAGGGGCGCGCCGGTGACCGTGGAGACGAAGTCGACGGTGGCGGCTTTCGGCGCCAGACCGGCCAGGTCCGCCAGCAACGGGGCGCGCACCGGTTCCATCGCCGTGCTGTGGAACGGGTAGTCCAGTTCGAGCAGGCGGCAGAAGACCTCGCGCTCGGCCAGCCGGTCGGCGAGGTCGTGCAGATCGGCCCTCGGCCCGGCGACCGTGACGTCGTGCGCGCTGTTGATCCCCGCGATCTCCACGCGCCCGTCGTACCGTGCGAGCAGGGCCTCGGTCTCGTCCTGCCCGAGGCTGACCGCGGCCATGGTGCCGGTGCCCGCGGTGGTCGCCTGGGCCCGGCTGCGCGCCACCACCAGCCTCACGGCCTGCTCCACGTCGTAGATCCCGGCGGCGAATGCGGCGGCGACCTCACCCACGCTGTGGCCGTACACCGCTTCCGGCCGCAGGCCGCGTTCCGCGAGCACCGCCACGATGCCGGCCTGCACCGCGAAGAGAACGGGCTGGACCACGCTCGTGTCGTGGAACCGCGGCTCGGCCGACCGCAGCTCGTCGGCGACCGTCCAGCCGGCGAGCGGCGCCAGCACGGCGTCGATTCCGGCGACCGCGGCGGCGAACACCGGGTCGGTGTCGACGAGGTCGGCCGCCATGCCGGCCCACTGCGCGCCATGGCCGGAGAAGGCGAAGGCGACGCGGCCCCGCTCGGTCGCCCGCTGCGGCGGAACCTGCTTCGCCAGCCGTTGCCGCGCCTCGTCCGCGTCGGCGGCGAGCACCACCCGGCGGTGGGCGTGCTTCCCCCGTCGCTGGGAGGAGGTGTAGGCGAGGTCGGCGAAGTCCGTGCAGTCGGCCAGCCGCCGGTCCATCCGGGCCACCGCGTCGGCCAGGGCGGCCTCGGTGTGCGCCGAGACGACGATCGGCACCGCGGTCGCCACGCGCAGCGCGGGCGGAGCCGCGGGTGGTTCCTCCAGGACGACGTGGACGTTCGCACCGCCGAACCCGAACGAGTTCACCCCGACCAACCGGCCCTCCGCCGGCCGCGACCGCTCCACCGGCGTCAGCGCCAGGCCGTCGAAGTCGATCTCCGTGCTGCGCGGGCTCGCGTGCGGGGTCGCGGGGATCTCGCCGTGGCGCAGCACGAGCACCGCCTTGCACAGCCCTGCCATGCCCGACGCCGGTTCCAGGTGCCCCAGGTTCGCCTTGACCGAGCCGATCGGGAGCGCCGCGCCGGTCCGGCGGAGTCCGAGGGCGCCGCCGATCGCCCGGCACTCGACCGGGTCGCCGATCGGCGTGCCGGTGCCGTGCGCCTCCAGGTAGGCCAGGTCGTCCGGGTCGAGCTCGAACCGGTCGTAGACCTGGCGCAGCAACGCTTCCTGGGCCGCACAGCTGGGCAGCACCAGCCCGCTGGTGTGCCCGTCGCTGTTCGTCCCGGACCCCGCGATCACGGCGTGGACGCGGTCGCCGTCGGCAACCGCGTCGGCCAGGCGCTTGAGGACCAGCACGCCACCGCCCTCGGCACGGACGTACCCGTCGGACTGGGCCGAGAACGGGCGGCACCGCCCGGTCGGCGACAGGAACCCCGCCTTGGCGAACCCGACGTAGGTGATGGGGTTGAGCAGCAGGTTGACCCCGGCGGCGAAGGCGACGCGTCCGCCGCCGTGCCGCAGGTGCTCGCAGGCCAGGTGGACCGCGTTCAGCGACGAGGCGCACGCCGTGTCCACCTTCAGACTGGGCCCGTGCACGTCGAACTGGTGGGACAGCCGGTTCGCCGTGTTGGACAGGGCCGCCCCGGAGTTCGTGTAGGGACCGACCGCGGACGGGATGAGCATCTGCTGCCCGCCGTAGTCCAGCGCGGACACGCCGACGAACACGGCGGCATCCGTACCGGCCAGCGCCGCCGGGTCGATCCCGGCGTCGTCGAGCGCCTCGACACCCAGCTCCAGCAGCAGCCGCTGCTGGGGATCGATGCACACCGCCTCACGCGGGCTGATCCCGAAGAAGTCCGCGTCGAACCCGGTGATGTCGTCGAGGTAACCGCCCGCGAACGTGTAGGACTTGCCCGGCCGCATCTGGTTGGAGTCCCAGTACCGCTCGACGTCGAACCGGCCGGGCGGCGGCGCCCCGACCGCCTCACGCCCCGCGGCCAGCAGCGACCACAGCCCCTCCAGATCGCCGACCCCGCCGGGAAAACGACACGCCACGCCCACGATTGCGATCTTGTCCAGCACGCCCGGATCATTTCGGACCGCGGGTGCCGGATCCACGCTGGCGCAGGCACTCACCCGGATGACCAACCCATCAGGTGACACCGCCACCGCGTTTCGGTGGTGAAGCCGTCGGGAAGCCCGATGATCGACCGTGAGGAGGGCGATGGATCCCCGGAGTCGCAACGGCCTTGTGGGCATGGTCCTGGCGGCGGCTGCGTCGCTGACGACCCTGCTGCTCGGGTGGCCCCTGGTCGTGCCGATCCTGCTGTTCGCCGCCGGATGGCTGCTGGGGGGCTACGTGGTGTGGAACTCCCTGCGCCGCCGCTGACGCGAGACCACGTGCTGCTCGCCGGTGTGCAGCGGCAGCCGGCCGTCAGCACGTGAAGTGACCTGGGACACGTCGTGTCACGAAGTCCGGCGACGCGCCGTCTCCATGCCGATTCCCGAAAGACGGAGGAGGCAGTCATGGCCGGCAGCACGCACGTGGTCGTTATCGGTGGCGGGTACGCGGGTGTCATGGCCGCGAACCGGCTGACGCAGCGCGAGGACGTCGCGGTCACGTTGGTCAACCCGCGGTCCGAGTTCGTGCACCGGGTGCGCCTGCACCAGCTGGTGGGCGGGTCGGACGCGGCGGTCGTCGCGTACGAGGACGTTCTGGCGCAGGGCGTTCGGCTCGTGGTGGACGCGGTGGACGTCATCGACGCGGCCGGGCGCCGGGTGCGGCTGTCCGACGGCTCGGCGCTCGGCTACGACTACCTCGTCTACGCCGTGGGCAGCGGCAACGCCGAGCCGGACGTGCCGGGGGCGGCTGAGTTCGCGTTCCCGATCGCCACGCTGGAGACGGCGCAGCGGCTGCGTTCGGTTCTCGCCGACACGGCCCTCGCCGCGCCGGTGACGGTGGTCGGAGCCGGTCCCACCGGCATCGAGACCGCGGCCGAGCTGGCGGAGCTGGGCCGCCGGGTCACGCTGGTGTGCGGCGGTGTTCTCGGCCCGTACCTGCACGCCCGCGGCCGGCGCGCGGTCGCACGGCGGCTGGCGGCGCTCGGCGTGACCGTGGTCGAGGGCGGCGACGCGAAGGTGACGGCGGTGACCAGGGACGCCGTGCGGCTGGCCGACGGCAGGGAGCTGGCGAGCGCGGTCACCGTGTGGACGGTGGGCTTCGCCGTTCCGGACCTGGCGTTGCGCAGCGGTCTCACCACCGACACGGCGGGCAGGCTGCTCACCGACGAGACGCTGACGAGCGTGGACGACGAGCGCGTCGTCGCGGCCGGGGACGCCATGGCGCCGTCCGGTCTGGCACTGCGGATGAGCTGCCTGAACGCGATCCCGACGGGTGCGCGCGCCGCCGACACCGTGCTCAGCCGGCTCGCGGGCGAGCAGCCGGAGCTCCTGCACCAGGGCTTCTACGCGCAGTGCATCAGCCTGGGCCGCGCGGCGGGCATCTTCCAGCTCGCCACCAGGTCCGACGTCGCGGTCGGCGTGCACGTCGGCGGCAGCCTCGGCGCCAAGGTCAAGGAGAGCATCTGCAAGGGCATCCCCGACCACCTGGCCGACGAGGGGCGCAAGCCCGGTTCGTACCGCCTGCACCGGCTGCGGGGCGGTGCCGAGAAGCGCCGGCGGCTGCTGGACGCGCACCGCGCTGAGCTCCAGGAGCCGGCCGAACAGCGGGTCTGACCGTCACGCGAGGGAGGCGGCGATCTTCGCGACGGTCGCTTTGGCGGTCGGCCCGACGCCGATGAGCGTGGCGGACGCCGGACCGGTCCAGCTGCCGTACCCGACCAGGTGCAGGCGTGGTTCCTCGACCGCGGTGGTGCCGTCGACGGCGATGCGGCCGTTGGCGGCGCGCAGCCGCAACGGTGCGAGGTGGCCGAGCGCAGCCCGGAAGCCGGTGCACCAAAGGACGGCGTCAGCGTCGGCGAGGACGCCGTCATCCATCGGTGTGGCGACGAGGAGGCCGCTGTCGCGTGCCTCCCGCACGGCCGGCACCGCGACGATGTCACCGAGCTCGCCGACGCCGCCGTGGCGGGTGGCGATGTCGAACAGGGCCTTGCCGTCGATCTCGTCGGGCATGTACCGCGGTGGCCGGCGGGTCATCCACGTCAGCTCGGCGTGAGGCAGCAGGTCGGCCGCGATCTGAGCACCGGAGTTGCCGCCGCCGACCACGACGACCTTCCGGCCCGCGAACTCCTGTGGGCCGGCGTAGTCCACGGTGTGCAGCTGACGCCCAGGCAGCCGCACCGACGGCCGGAACGGCCGCCACCACGTGCCGGTCGCGCTGACGACGTGCCGTGCCGACCACGTTCCGTTGTCGGTGTGGACGAGCAGGCCGTGCTCGTCCCGGCCGACCTCGCGCACCTGGACCGGCCGCTGCACGGGGATGTCGTAGCGCTTCTCGTAGGCGGTGAGGTAGTCGACGACGTGCTGCGCGGTCGGGTAACCGTCCGGGAACGGCGACATCGGCCAGCCGGGCAACGAGCTGTGGCGCGCGACGGAGAACAGCCGCAGCGAGTTCCACGTGAGCGGCCAGGCGCCGCCCGGCACGGGTCGTGCGTCGAGCACCACGTGGTCGATGCCCGCGCGGCGCAGGTAGAAGGCAGCAGCGAGCCCCGCCTGCCCGCCGCCGATCACCACGACGTCAGAGCTGGGCACGAGCTGCCCAGCGACGCCGGAGCCACAGGCTCACGTAGACGAGTGCGACGAGCACCGGAACCTCGATCAACGGACCGACCACGCCCGCGAGCGCCTGCCCGGAGGTCACGCCGAACACTCCGATCGCCACGGCGATGGCGAGCTCGAAGTTGTTGCCCGCCGCGGTGAACGCGAGCGTTGTGGTCCGCTCGTAGGAGAGCCCAGCGGCCTTGCCCAGCGCGTAGGAGCCGGCCCACATGATGGCGAAGTAGACCAGCAGCGGCAGAGCAATGCGGGCGACGTCGAGCGGGCGGCTGGTGATGTTCTCGCCTTGCAGCGCGAACAGGATGACGATCGTGAACAGCAGCCCGTAGAGGGCGATCGGGCCGACGCGCGGCAGGTACTTCGACTCGTACCACTCCCGGCCCTTCGACCGCTCCCCCAGCTTGCGGCTGAGGTAGCCGGCCAGCAGCGGGATGCCGAGGAAGATGAGAACGGACTTGGCGATCTCCCACGCGGAGAAGTCGACGGATGCGGTGTCCAAGCCGAGCCGGCCGGGTAGCAGGTCGAGGTAGAACCAGCCGAGCACACCGAACATGACCACCTGGAACACCGAGTTCAGCGCGACGAGCACTGCGGCTGCCTCACGGTCGCCGCAGGCCAGGTCGTTCCAGATGATGACCATCGCGATGCAGCGGGCGAGGCCGACGACGACCAGTCCGGTGCGGTACTCGGGCAGGTCGGCCAGGAAGGTCCAGGCCAGCGCGAACATCAGCGCGGGCCCGAGGACCCAGTTCAGCACCAGCGACAGCAGCATCGTCCGCCGGTCGCGGGTGACGGTGCCGAGCTCGTCGTAGCGGACCTTCGCGAGCACCGGGTACATCATCAGCAGCAGGCCCAGGGCGATCGGCAGCGACACCTCGCCGATCCGCACCGCGTCCAGCACGCTCTGCAGGCCCGGCGCCAACCGGCCGAGCAGCAGGCCTGCGACCACGGCGAGGCCGATCCACACCGGCAGCAGCCTGTCCAGGAAGGACAGTCGGTGCAGCACGTCCGGTGCTGCGGTCTGAGTGGTGCTCAACGGGTTCTCCGGGATGTGGTCGGGTCAGTCGCAGCAGGTGCTGGCGTCGCGCAGCGGCCCGCCCGGCGCCAGCACGGCCGCCAGCGCGTCGATCGCGGCGTTGTCGACGCGGTACCAGCTCCACGTCCCGCGGCGTTCCCTGCTCAGCACACCGGCCTGCACGAGGATCTTGAGGTGGTGGCTGAGTGAGGACTGCGGCATGTCGAACTGGTCGGCGAGGTCGCAGAAGCACGCCTCCTGCCCCTGCGTCCGGCGCACCAGCCCGACCAGCTCGACCCGGATCGGGTCGCCGAGCGCCTTGAACAGGCGGGCGGCGGTCGTCGAGTCGAGCAGCACCTGGTCCTGGCTCGTCATGGCGTGAACCATAGCGACTTGGATTGACAAAAGTCGATACAGCGGGTGTGATCCGCATCGACAAACTCCGGTCCGAGGAGAGCGCCGTGTCCCACACCCCCGAGGTGCTGTTCGTCTGCGTGCACAACGCCGGCCGCTCACAGATGGCCGCCGCGCTGTTGCAACACCACGGCATGGGCCGCATCGCGGTGCGCTCCGCCGGGTCGGCGCCGGCGGAGGAGGTCAACCCGGCCGCCGCCGCGGCGCTGGCCGAATGGGGGCTGGACATCACCGCCGAGGTGCCCTCGAAGCTCACGACCGAGGACGTCGAGGCGTCCGACGTGGTGATCACGATGGGGTGCGGTGACACCTGCCCGGTGTTCCCCGGCAAGCGCTACCTGGACTGGCAGCTCGACGACCCCGCTGGCCGGGGCGTCGACGCGGTGCGGCCGATCCGCGACGACATCGACCGGCGGGTGCGCGCCCTGCTCGCCGAACTGCTCGGCTAACGCGGCACGCTGGCGGTCGACAACGCGGCCGCCAGCACCCCGACCACCCCCAGCACGACGAACACGGCCGCGTAACCACCCAGCCACGCCGCCAGCGCACTGCCCGCCCACGGTGCGACCGCCGACGTGAGCATCACCGGCGCGGTCAGCAGGCCGTTCAACCGTCCGTAGTGGACAGCACCCCACCGGTCCGTGATCGCGGTCGCCTGCACCAGCGTGAAGATCCCGCGCGTGACGCCGGCGAGCACCGACCCGGCGACCAGCAGCAGAGCCGGTCCGGGCACCACGCCCAGCGCCACCGTCACCGCCGCGCTGACCAGCAGCACCAGCAAGGTCCGCACGCGCACCGACGTCCGCGCGGACAACCTGCCGTACCCGAGCCTGCCGAGCACCTGGCCGATCCCGCCCAGCCCGAGCGCGACAGCGGCCGCGGTCGTCGTCATGCCGCGGTCGGTGAGCAGCGGCACGAGGTTGATCACGACGGCGTACACGCTGAACGCGGCCAGGCTCATCGCGACCACGAGCACCAGGAACGGCCTGCTGCGCGCCACCACCGACGGGGTGTGGACGGTTTCGTGCTCGACCGCGGGCCACGGCAGCCGCAAACCCAGGAAGTGCAGTGGAACCGTTGTGACGGCGAGGATTCCGGCCAGCACGAGGTAGGTGCCACGCCAGTCCAGGCGGTCGTTCAGCACGGCCGTCAGCGGCGCGAACACCGTGCTGGCCAGCCCGCCGACCAACGTCACCGCGGTCAGCGCCGTGACCCGGCGCGTTCCGTACCAGCGGGTCAGCGCGGCGAACGCGGGCGCGTAGAACACCCCGGCCATGGCAACGCCGGTCAGCAGCCACGCGGCGGAGAACCACACCGGCGAACGCGCACTGGCCAGCGCGACGAGCGCGACCACGGCGAGGGCGGAACCGGTGGTCATGATGGCGCGCGGCCCGTGCCGGTCGAGCAGCCTGCCGACCGGGATGCCGACCAGACCCGCCACGACCTGGCTGGCGGAGAACCCGGCCGTGATCGCCGCGAGCGACCACCCGGTGCGCGCGCTGATCGTGGGCAGCAGGACCGGGAACGCGTAGTAGAGCACGCCCCAGCTGATGATCTCGGTCGTGCACAGCACGACCAGCACGCGCCGCACCCCGCGGTCGACGCCGGGCCGCGCCGTCGTGGTGTCAGCCGACAAGGCCGCTGCACTCTCCGGCGGGAGCGTCGAACACACCCGCACCACCGCACACCCCGGTCTCCGGCAACACGAGCTCGACCCGCCCGGCGGCCTCGTGGTCCCCCGCGATCCGCGCGACCACCGAACGCACCTGCTCGTAGCCGGTCAGCGCGAGGAAGGTCGGCGCACGGCCGTAGCTCTTCATGCCCACCAGGTAAACGCCCGGCTCGGGGTGCCGCAACTCGCTTTCACCATGTGGGTAGACCGTGCCGCACGAGTGCACGTTCGGGTCGATCAGCGGCGCCAGCCCCGTCGGCGCCTGCAGCACCGGGTCGAGGTCGAGCCGGACCTCCGACAGCCACGACAGGTCCGGCCGGAACCCGGTCAGCGCCACGACCTCGTCGAGGCCGCCGACCTTTCGTCCGTCGAACGACTCCAGCGTCAGCCTGCCGTCGTCTTCGCGCTCGACCGCGGCGGTGCGGAACCCGGTGACGATCTCGACGCGACCGGCGTCCACCGCCTTCTGCGCCTTCAGTCCCAGGGCACCACGAGCCGGCAGTTGGTCGGCTTCTCCGCCACCGAACGTCGTGCCGACCGAGCCCCGGCGCAACAGCCACACGATCGTCGCACCCAACTCCGGTTCCGCGAGTGCGACGAGAGCGGTGAGCGCCGAGTGGCCGCTTCCGGCGACCGCGATCCGCTTTCCCGCGTACCGATCGCGCTGCGCCGCGAGGTCCGGTGTCCGGTAGCTGATCCGCGCTGCCTTCTCCCCTTTGGCCGGCAGGCCGTCGCCGCCCAGGGGGTTGGGCGAGTTCCACGTGCCGGATGCGTCGATCACCGCTCGTGCCGCGATGCGCTCCTCACCGGACTCGCTGTGGACGTGCACCGTCAAGGGCTCGGTTTGCCGGCCCGCGTCCACCACCCGGTCCCGGCCACGCCGTGCGACACCGACCACGCGCGCACCGAACCGGACGCGGTCGCCGAGCGCCTCGGCGAGCGGTGCGAGGTACAGGTCGACCCAGTCCGCGCCGGTCGGGCAGGTGCCGGTCTGCGGGCGTACCCATCCTGTTGCGGTGAGCAGCTTTTCGGCAGCGGGGTCGATCAGCTCGTCCCAGCGTGAGAACAGGCGGACGTGGTTCCACTGCGACACCGACGCTCCTGCCCGGTCGCCCGCTTCCAGCACGAGGACGTGCTCGCCCCGCTGGACCAGATGTGCTGCCGCGGCCAGGCCCGTGGGGCCGGCGCCTACGACGACGACCGGGTGATCGCTCACTGCACGACTCCTTGCATCGAAGAGTTTCGAAGCAAGACTCTATCGATCGTCTTCGATGGAAGCAATCATCGATCGGCGTCGATGGTCGCATTGGACGTTGCCCGCCGTGCGGACGCGACACGCCGGCTGCTGTCCGACCGAGTCGAGAACGCGACCCTGTCGTTCCTGCCGGGCGGGATCGTCCTCAACCCAGCGCAACGGTCACGTGGTGCGCAGTGGTCGTGCAGCCCGACGTGGTCGGTCTGGCGAGCGCACGCCGACCAACGTCAGTACAGGTCGGCAAGGACGAGCGTGCTCTCCTCCATACGGGCCCGACCGCTCTCGATCAGATCAGCGGCACGCGCGAGGAACGCCGTCAGCGACGGCGCGATCGGCTCCCCCAGGTCGGGAACGTTCGGCCGGAACACGACCTGCCCCACCGTCCCCAGCTCACCGGGCTCCAGGTCCAGCAGGTAGCAGTCGCCCTGGAACGCGAGGAACGGCAGCCAAGACCGCGACCACACGGTCCACCGGTAGTGGGCGGGCTGCTCAAGAGGCGTGGCCATGTCCTCTACGACCTCGGTCAGCATCCGGTGCATCTCGATGATCTCGTCCACGGGCAGGAAGTGGAGGTAGTTGATCGAGCCGTACAGCTGGTCGGGGTCGTCCTGACCGTCCGAGGCCCGCAGCAGCGCGCACAGCTCCTCCGGCAGCACGAGGCCGGTCGCGGCGGCGAGCCGGTCCAGGTCGTCCTGGGTTGCGCCGGGCCGGAACGGCGCGGTGTCGGGCAGGTGCCCCTCGATGGCGGCTCGCAGCCGCGTGAACTCCTGGACGGTCTCGTTCATACCGGCAAGTCTGACCTGTGGTCGTCCGGCGCGTGCACCGACCGGATCTCACCGCTCACCCGTACCGCGACACCAGCGCCCTGCCGATCCCCGCCAGGTGCTCCCGCACGCCCGCGGGACCGGTCACCTCCACCCACTCGACCAGCCCCGCGAGCTCACCGGCCACCACGTGCTCGTCCCGTCCGCGGATCACGACCTCCACCCGTCCGTCCGCGGCAGCCCCTCCCACCTCCAGCCGGCCACCGAAGGCGATCCGGAGCACGCCCACCGCACCAGGCACGCACACCGCCCGCACCTCCAGGGGTGCCCGCTTGCGATCGACCTCGTCGGCGATCTCGCGCCAGCTCTCGGCGAGGTCGAAGTCCGCCGGTCGGTGCGCGGGTTCGCCGGTCACGTCGACCGACGTCACCCGATCGACCCGGAAGGTCCGCCGACCGGCCTCGGTGTGGGCGACGAGGTACCACGACTGTCCTTTGGCGACGATGCCCAGCGGGTGGACGGTCCGTTCGGTCGGCGCCTGCTCGCGGTCGACGTAACCGAGGCGCACCTGGAGGCCGCGGATCACCGCGTCCTGGAGCGCGTCGAGGGAACGAGGTGGTGGCGGGAACGAGCCCGACCCCCAGTGCCGCGGGTCCACGACCACCGACGACGCCGCCGCCTCGGCCTGCACGCGGAACGGTTCCGGCAGGGCGTGCACGAGCTTGCGCAGGGCTGTCTTCACGGCCGGGGTCGCGACCGAGGCCGGCCCGGCGACCAGGAACAGGGCGCGGGCCTCCCCCGCGGTCAGGCCGGACAGGTCGGTGCGGGCGCCGCCCACCAGGCGCCAGCCGCCGCCACGGCCCTGCGTGGAGTACAGGGGTATGCCGGCCACGGCCAGGGCGTCGAGGTCGCGGCGGGCGGTGCGTTCGGAGACCTCCAGCTCGCGCGCGACCTCCGCTGCGGTCACCTGCCCACGGCGTTGCAGCAGCAGGAGGACGGCCACCAGCCGGTCGGTTCGCACGCCGGACAGATTTCCACGGAAAGCGGTCACGGGATGACCGGTTTCGGTCAGCAGGATCGCCGCATGACCTCACCGACCGCGTTCCCCGAGCCCACCCTGATCCCGGTCAACGGCGTGGAGCTCGAAGTCTTCGAAGCAGGCCGGCACAACGCGGGCAAGCCGATCGTGCTCTGCCACGGCTGGCCGGAGCACGCCTTCTCGTGGCGCCACCAGATGCCCGCCCTCGCCGAAGCCGGGTACCACGTCATCGTCCCGAACCAGCGGGGGTACGGCCGCTCGTCACGGCCTGCGGGGGTGGCGGACTACGACATCGCGCACCTGACGGGTGACCTCGTCGCGCTCCTCGACCACTTCGGCTACGAGGACGCCACGTTCGTCGGGCACGACTGGGGCTCGTTCGTCGTCTGGGGGCTGGCCCTGCTGCACCCGAAGCGGGTGAACGGGGTGGTCGGCCTCAGCCTGCCCTACCAGGTGCGCGGCGACCGGCCGTGGGTCGAGGTCGTGGAGGAGGTGCTCGGGCCCGACTTCTACTTCGTCCACTTCACCCGGCAGCCGGGCGTGGCGGACGCCGTGTTCGACGCGAACACGCACCGGTTCCTGCGCAACCTCTACCGCAAGAACGAGCCGCCCAGGGCGCCGAGGCCGGGCATGGCGCTGATCGACCTCGCCCGGCAGGAGACGCCGCTCGGCGAGCCGCTGCTGAGCGACGACGAGCTGGCCGTCTACGTGGCCGCGTTCGAGTCGACGGGCTTCACCGGCAGCGTCAACTGGTACCGCAACCTCGACCGCGACTGGCATCTGCTGGGAGAGGCCGACCCGGTCGTCCACCAGCCGGCGCTCATGATCTACGGCGATCGGGACGCGGTCGCGAGGTTGGAGAACCTGACCGACTTCGTGCCCGGTGCGGAGGTGGTCAGCCTCGACTCCGGCCACTGGATCCAGCAGGAGAAGCCGGAGGAGACCACGGCGGCGATCCTGGACTGGCTGGAGCGGCGGGGTTCCTGAACGTCCTCGGGCTGTCGAAAAGACCTCCGCCCGTTCGACGTGTCCGCGAGAGCACGGTTGAGGCGGAAGGACACGAACCATGGGACTCGTCATCTGCGACATGTCGATCTCGCTCGACGGCTACGTCACCGGTCCCGGTGCCAGTCGCGACAACCCGTTCGGCGACGGTGCCGGCAGCCTGCACGACTGGCTGTTCGAGGACCCGGCCGACGCGGACCGCCGGTACCTCGAGGAGGCGGTCGCCCTCTGCGGCGCCGTGGTGATGGGCCGCACGTCGTTCGACAAGACCGTGGACGCGTGGGGTCCCGGCGGCCCGGCCCCCGGCTGTCGGAGCTTCGTGGTGACCCACACCGCGCCGGCGGGGGAGCACCCCGGCTACACCTTCGTCACCGACGGCGTGGCGAGCGCGATCGAGCAGGCCCAGGAGGCGGCCGGCGACCGGTGGGTCGGTCTGCACGGCGCCACGGTGATGCAGCAGGCGCTGCCGCTCGGACTGGTCGACGAGATCTTCGTGCACGTGGTCCCGTTGCTCGTCGGCGGCGGCACACCGCTGTTCGGCGCGCTCGGCTCCGCGATCAGGCTCGAACGCGTCGAGACGCACCACTCCCCCGCCGTCGACCACCTGCGGTACCGGGTCGTCAGGTAGCGGCCCCGGCCGGGAACGCCTGTTCGGAACTGTTCCGAACAGGCGTTTCCGTTGTGCCGACCGATCTTCCGGTCCGAGGGTTGAGGCCGTTCGGTTCGACTCACGGAAGGTTGGTCATGGCTTCGTTCAAGGCTTTGTTCGCCATCGCGGCGCTCGCCGCCGGTGGTGTCGCGATCCCGGTTTCGGCTTCCGCGTCCGACGTCGGCGCGCTGGCGTGCAGCCAGCACTCGCACTCGGCGAAGGACACCTTCAACCGAGGCCGTGCGGCCAAGTCGAGCATCCCGATCCGGTCCGCCGGCCCCTACTCGGGCTGCAGCATCGACGGGTACGTCGACAACACGGTCAACCTGCACTACCACTGCTACGTCACGAACAGCGCGGGCAACACCTGGACCTGGGTGCGCGTCGTCGACCAGCCGGTGGCCGGCTGGGTGTGGGACGAGAACCTCGTGGGCGGCGGGTCCGCGGTCAGGTGCTGACCAGCGTGAACCGCTGGTCCTCCTCGCCGGAGCAGTGTTGCTGGGCGAGCTCGGAGCCGGCGACGAGGTCCGACGGGCCGCCCAGCACCCCGATGCACAGACCGCTGTGCACGGGCCGGAGGCGGTAGCCGCCGCCGTCGTCGTCGGCCTCGAACAGGAAGCGCTGGTGTGCCGCGCCCGTGCAGTTGTGCGGTGACACCAGCGCCTCCGCCTCCAGCTTCGCGTCGTCCACGCCCAGGCAGCCCACGCCGTGCCTGGGGTGGAACCACTCGATCTGGAACGTGTCCGGTGCGACCTCGGTCAGCGACGTCTCGGGCACGACGCCCTCGCACGGGCGCAGCACCGCCAGCTCGCGGTCCGTCCGGCCGTTGCGCTCGCGGCCCTCGCCCACGCACAGGTCGCCGACCTTCAACAGGGAGCGGCCGTTGCGCGGACCCGTCGGCCACAGCAGGAAGGTGGCCGTCGCGGCGATCACCACCACGAACCCGATCGCCAGCGGCACCACGAACCTGCGCCGTTTGCGAGGAGTGGGAACAGGGGGAGGTGGCTCGATGCCCGTCGCGAGGCGCTGACGGGCGTCGAGCCACTTCCGCACGGCGTCGTCGTCGAGACCGCAGGCGCGGACGAATGCGGACACCAGCTGTTCGCGGGGCAGGGAGGAGCGGTTGAGCGCCGTCGCGGTGGTGCTCGACGGCAGCACGTCGCCGACCGCCGCGGCCTTGCCTTCCAGCTGGCGGAACGTGTACCCCGACCACTGCCGCAGGCGGCGCAGGCCGGCCACGAAGTCCGCCGCGCTGGTGATGTCGTCCGGGTCAGGAGGAGTGATGGCCACGTCACCGCAGAGTGCCGCAAGCCCGTCGAATGCCGATCTTTAGCCCGAACGGTTCAGGGTCCCTGCTCCACCGCTCACCGCCTACGGTGGCGTGAACCGAACCGGGTGGGAGTGAGCGATGGCGGTGCTGGACCGGTACGACTCGATGATCAGGGAGAAGACCCCGGCGGGTCTGCGATGAGGGGCGCGGTCGTCACCGGTGCCGGGCGCGGCGTGGGCAAGCTCGTGGCGAAGATGCTGGTGCAACGCGGCTACACGGTGCTGGTGACCGATGTCGACGAGGCCACCGCGACCGCGACGGCCGCCGAGATCGGTGCCGCGGCACGGGTGCTCGACGTGCGCGACCACGAGGCGGTGGAAGCGGCGCGCGACGACATCGTGGCCCGCGCGGGCCGGCTCGACGTGTGGGTCAACAACGCGGGAGTGCTGGTGACCGGGCCGGCGTGGGAGCAGGACGCCGCCACCCGCAGGCTGATGATCGAGGTCAACACCCTCGGGACCATCAACGGAACCGTGGCCGCCATCGAGGCCATGCGCGGTCACGGTGGCGGGCACGTCGTGAACATCGTGTCGCTGGCGGGCATCACGGCCGTCGCGGGCGAGGCGGTGTACGCGGCCTCCAAGCACGCGGCCATTGGCTTCAGCCTCAGCACCCTCGCCGACCTGCGGATGGCGGGCGTGCGGGACGTCGACATCTCGTGCATCTGCCCGGACGGCATCTGGACGCCGATGCTCTACGACAAGCTGGACGACCCGTCGGCGGCGTTGTCGTTCTCCGGCACGCTGTTGCAGCCCGCCGACATCGCCGCCGCTGTGGCCCGTGTGCTCGACAGGCCGCGGCCGGTCGTCACCGTTCCGAAGTGGCGTGGGGCGCTGGCCCGGTTCGGTGACGTCTTCCCGCGGTTCGGGCTGCGCGCGATCCCGCTCATGGTGGCGCAGGGACGCCGGAACCAGCGGAGGTCAGCTCGGTAGCGTTCCGTTGCCGTGCAGCAGGCCACGCGCGTGCTCGATGGCCTCGGGAGTGGTCGCGAACATGCGCACCCCGTGGGTTTCGAGCTGCCGGCGGTGCTCCTCCCGCACTCCGGACAGCAACACCGTGATGCCCCGGCGTTCCAGCCGCTCCACGGCGTCGCGCAGCACCAGCGCACCCGTTCCGTCCATCGTGGACACGTGGGACAGGCGCAGCACCACTACCGAGACCTCGGCGATCTCGGTCAGCTCCAGCAGGAACCGGTGCGCGGCGGCGAAGAACAGCGGCCCGTCGAGCCGGTAGGCGACGATGTGCTCGGCGAGCAGGGCGTGCTCCTCCTCGGCGTGGTCGCCGGGTTCGAGCGGTTCCTCGTCGACCCGGACCGACCGGGCGACGGCGCGCAACGCGAGGGCACCGGCGACGACCAGGCCCAGGATCACGGCGGTGACGAGGTCGAGGACCAGCGTCGCGACCGCCGTGAGGGCGAGCACGACGGCGTCGGACCGGTTGGCGCGCATCAGCACCCGCACCGAGCCGACCTCGACCATGCGCACCGCGGTGGCGATCAGCACGCCCGCCAGCACGGCCAGCGGCACCCGCCCGACCATGGGAGCGGCCGCCAGCATGATCACGGCGAGCGTCACGGCGTGCACGAGGGCCGCCAGTCGTGAGCCGGCACCGGACCGGACGTTGACCGCCGTTCGCGCGATGGCCGCGGTGGCCGGCACGCCACCGAAGACGGGTGCGACGACGTTCGCGATGCCCTGGCCGAACAGCTCGCGGTCCGGGTCGTGCCGCTGGTTCACGCTCATGCCGTCGGCGACCGTCGCGGACAGCAGGCTCTCCAACGCGGCCAGCGCCGCTACGGCCACCGCCGACGGCAGCAGCGACCACAGCGCCGTCACATCCACAAAGGACAGTGAAGGTGCTGGCAGGAACGCCGGTAGCGCACCGATCCGCGCCACGGGCAGGGACCACAGCTCCGCGACCACCGTGCCCAGCGCGACCGCCAGGAGCGAGAACGGGATCGCCGGCTTCCACCGTGCGCCGAGGAGCATGACCACGGCCACTCCCCCGGCCAACGCGGCGGCGGGCCAGGACGGCCCGGAGCCGAACGCGCGCACGGCGCCGACCACGACGTTGTGCCCGCCCCCGGCCTGAACACCCAGAGCGGCGGGCACCTGTTGCAGCGCGATCACCGCCGCGATGCCGATGGTGAAGCCCTCGACCACCGGAGCCGGCACGTACCGCATGTACCGCCCGGCCCTGGCCGCCGCCAGCACGAGCAGCAACACCCCCGCCATCAGCCCGACGGTCAGCACCCCGCCCGGACCGAACTCCGCCACGATCGGCACCAGCACCACCGTCATCGCACCGGTGGGACCGGAGACCTGCAGGCTCGACCCGCCGAACACGGCCGCCAGCGCCCCCGCGACGACGGCCGTCGCCAGCCCCGCGGCCGCACCCAGCCCCGACGCCACGCCGAACCCCAGCGCCAGCGGCAACGCCACCACCGCGACCGTCAACCCCGCGACGAGATCCCGAGGTGCCGCGGCCGACCAGTCCGCCTTGGCGGGCAGGAAGGTTCTCACGCGGAGTTCTCGCGCAGCTGCTCCAGCAGCTCGTTCTGCCCCACCAGCAGCTCGGTCAGGATCCGCCGCGCGGCCTTCATCAGATCGGCCACGTCGGCACCGGCGAGCGCGTACACCACGGTCGAACCCTCACGCGTCGCCGTGACGATGCCGGACCTGCGCAGCACGGCCAGCTGGGCGGACAGGTTGGACGGCTCCACCTCGATCTCGGCCAGCAGGTCGCGCACGGCCTGGGGACCGTCCTGGAGGAGTTCCAACACCCGGATGCGCACCGGGTGGCCGAGCATGCGGAAGAACTCCGCCTTCGCCTGGTACAGCGGAACGGGCATCGCTCATCCCTCCCGCGGCGCGTCGACCGCCACACCGTGCTCGGCGGCCAGGCGCCGCAGGTTGGCCAGATCTGCCGCGTGCATCTCGGCGGCGTACTCGTCCTGCTGCTCCACCGCCCTGCGCACCGCGCTCTGCGCCTGCTCGACGCGCAGGAGCAGGTTGTCCTCGAACTCGTTCACCGGCCCACGACCTGTCGACTTGAAGAATTCTTCAATTCAACAGTCTACGGTCCCGTCAAGTGGCCCGGGCCGATCGCGTCCCACCGGCCGCGTGGGAGCTGACTGGGCAGGCTGCGGCGGAAGTCGGACCGGACGATGGCGTACAGCGAACGGACCTCGGCCAGCCGCTGTGCCGCGCTGACCGGTGGTCCGGCGGGGAGCCAGGGCGTGCGGGCGCGGCCGACGAGGAGCTCGGCGAAGGTGTGGGCGATGCCCGCGTGGCCGTGGGTGCCGGGGTGGACGCGGTCGATGGACCACATGCGCGGCGCGTAGGTGCGCTCGTCGTGCCACAGGTCGTGCATGATCGCGTCGTGCTGGTCCGCGATCGTGCGCACGAGGTCGTTGACGTGCCGGAACCGCGAGCGCATCGCCTGGTGCAGGTTCGCGGGTCCCGGCCAGCGGCGGGTGATGTCTGGCAGGGTCGCCATGATCACGCGGGCGCCACCGTCGCGCAGGGCGGCCACGGTGTCGGACAGCGCGCGGCCGACCGCCGTGCTGTCGAAGCCGGTCCGGTCGAACGCGTCGTTGGCGCCGACCATGACGCTGACCAGGTCGGGCTTCAGCCGCAGCGCCGGCTCCACCTGGTGTTCCAGCACGTGCCGCGCGCACCACCCGCGCACGGCGAGGTTGTCGTACCGCAGGCCGGGCCAGGCGTGGTCGAGCTCGCCGGCCAGGACGTCCGCCCAGCCCCGCAGGCTCCCGTCCGGGCGGGGGTCGCCCACTCCCTCGGTGAGGCTGTCGCCCAGCGCCACGAACCGCCGCACGGGCTGAGTACTGTTGACCATACTCAGCAAGGTAGCGCACGCCGCCTGTGACAGAGTGCGCGCATGCAGCCCGACCAGACCGGTGCCACCGCCGCACAGCAGGCGCAGTCCGCCGACGACGCGCGCGAGCTGCGGTGGGACCGCGAGGCGTGGCGGCTCGACCCGGACTCCGTGCAACGCGCCCTGGACGTGCTCGTGCCGCGCAGCGCAGGGCAGATCGTGCGGGAGGCGTTCTACGGCACCCGCCGCTTCGACGACTTCCTGCGCCACACCGGCATGACCCGCGGCGTGCTGTCGGCCCGGCTGCGGGAGCTGACCGCCCAGGACATCCTGACCAAGGTCGCCTACCACGACGCCGGCTCCCGCGGCCGGCACGAGTACCGGCTCACCGGCAAGGGGCGAGACCTGGCCGCGGCGATCATCAGCCTGCTCACCTGGGCCGACCGCTGGCTGCCCAGCCCGGACGGGCCCACGGTCGTGCTGACCCACCGCGACTGCGGCGCACCGGTCGGCACCGAGATCCGCTGCGGTGAGGGGCACCAGGTCGGCGACATCGGGGACATCCGGGCCCAGCCCGGTCCCGGCGCACAGCCCGCACCCTCGTCCTGAGCGACGGGGTCCCGGTGCTCGGGGCGTGCTCGTTCAGCCGCGCTGCGGCAACCCTTGCGGTGGCGGGAAAACGTTCCAGCACGGCCCCACCCCGGTGGTCCTTCGCAGCGACCGGACCTTATGCACCTCGCGGTGCTGTCGCTCATCCTCTGGCACTCGATCCTCTTGGGACAGTGGTTCCCGCCGTCGTCGGCAACCCCCACCCGTGCAGTGGATTCCGTGCTCGATCGGGCTGCCGAACGCGGTGGTGATCAACCCGCCGCGCACGCCGCGAAGAGCGTCCTCCCTCGAACGGGCGGCGTTGCGCTCGATCGAGGGCTGGGCCGGCCGGATCGGCTTGTCGGACGCGTCCTGAGGTACTCGATGGCGACCGGCGCCCGGCCGGGTGTCGGCGCAGCGCCGTGTTCGGCGCGATCAGGAGAGGACGACCCGATGTCGCGTTTGTCCCGAGCGGCCGGTCTGACCGGCATGGTGTTCACCGCCACGGCTTTGTTCTCGTTCATCGGGCCGCCCGCCCAGGCCGACCCCGGCATCTGCATCGACCACGTGATGGAGAACGGGCACGAGGCGACCAGCAACGTGCTCAAGGCGTGCAAGATCGCGAAGACGGGCAAGAGGGAAGACGTCAGGACGTGCCTCCGGATGCTGCGCGCCGAGGGCGTGGAGCGCGAGGTGGCCTCGCACGCCTGCCGGATCGCCTCCGAGCCGGACCTGGCTTCCTGACCGAATCCCGAGGTTTGTCCTCTCGATCGGGTGGATCTTCTGCCTGACGCCCGACCCCGGCTTGCTGGCGGGCGCAGGCAGATCAACGCTCGGTGACTACGCGGTTGCCCGTTCATCCTGTGCACACTGAGGAGACGAGATGGTGTCGACGGCGGAGCACCAGACATCCGAACGCGACCGGCTGCGGGTGGTCTTCCGCCTGCGGGTCCCGGAAGCGGAGCAGGACCGCTTCCTCGACGCCTACCGGGGGATCAGGTTCCAGGTGTCGCAAGTGGAGGGCTACCTCGGCGACCAGCTGTGCCAGTCCGAGGACGACCCGGAGGACTGGATGATCACCAGCGAGTGGTCGAGCGCCGCGCACTTCCACGCGTGGGAGCGCGGCGCCGACCACCGGCGGCTGGCGGCCCCGCTGGTCGCGTGCGCGACGACGCGGGAGTCCTCGCGCTACCACGTCCGCCTGACCACCGCGCAGGGCACCGAAGCCGTACGACAACTGCTGGAGGCGAAGTCGTGAACCGCTATGCGTTGACGTTCCCGGTGCGCCCGGAGTCGGAGGCGGCGGTGGCCGAGATCCTGGCCGGTTACGCCGGACCCCCGCCCGGCCGGCCGCAGGCCGCGCGCCCGCTGCTGAGCCGCACGTCGGTCTTCATGGTCGGGCCGGTGGTGGTGCGGGTCGTGGACATCACCTGCCCGCCGGGGGAGGCGATCCGGCACTTGGCCGTGCAGCCGCAGATCCAGGCCGTGGAACAGCGGTTGCGGCCACACCTGGTGCAGGACCGCGACCTGTCCGACGACGACGGCAGGCGGCGTTTCCTGGCCGGCTCGGTCATGCGCCTGGTCGCCTCCCGCGACGGCAGTCCCGGTCACCTGCCCCGTGCGGCGGCGTTCTACCGGGCGTTGCCGGGCCGGGCCGGTGAGGTGGCTCGGCTGCTCGCCTCCGCGGGGTCGGATTCTGACTGCGGCACAACGGTTTTCCTACGAAGGGACATGGTCGTGCACCTCGTGGAGTCCTCGAACGGCATGCCTGTCGTGCCGCTCGCCGACAGGCTGGCGCCGCTGGTGCACCAGGCCTGCCCGATGTCGCTGGTGACCGACCGCGTGGTGGGGGCGGTGGCATGACCGGCCAGCTCCACCGCGCGGTCAGCCAGGACGACGCCGCGCCCAACACCCGCCGCGGCGGCGACATCCGCGTCCTGCTCGGCCCTGCGACGGTCGGTGCCACCTCCGGGTTCATGGGTGTCGTGCTGGTCGGGCCGGGCGAACAGGTGAACGAGCACTACCACCCGTACTCCGAGGAGTTCCTCTACGTCGTCGAGGGTTCTGTGGTGCTGGACCTGGACGACGTGCCGCACGAGGTGCGCACGGACCAGGCGATCCTGGTGCCGATCGGGGTGCGGCACCGCCTCCGCAACCCCGGGACGTCGCCGGCCCGCGTGGTGTTCCAGCTGTCCCCGTTGGCGCCCCGGCCGGAGCTGGGGCACGTGGACACGGAGCACGAGTCGTGACGCGCCGGGTGGCGGTCACCGGCCTGGGGGTGGTGGCACCGGGCGGCATCGGGACGAAGGCCTTCTGGGAGCTGATCACGTCCGGGCGCACCACCACCCGGCCGATCACCCTGTTCGCCGCGGAGGAGTTCCGGTCGAGGATCGCCGCCGAGTGCGACTTCGACCCGGTGCACGCGGGCCTGACCGCCGCGGAGATCGCCCGGATGGACCGCTACGTCCAGTTCGCCGCCGTTGCCGCCGACGAGGCGTGGCGACAGGCACAGGTGCCCGTCACCGACCCGTGGCGGCTGGGTGTGTGCATGGGGTCCGCCGTGGGCGGCACGACGCTGCTGGAGCAGGACTACGTGGCCACCTCGCGCCGCGGGCAGCAGTGGGTGGTCGACGCGGGCGCGGCCTCGCCGTTCCTGCACTGCGCCCTGTCCCCCGCCGCGCTGGCCGCGGAGGTCGCCGACCGGGTCGGCGCCTGCGGGCCGGTGCGGACGGTGTCGACCGGGTGCACGGCCGGGCTGGACGCGGTGGGCCACGGCGCCCGCCTCATCGAGGACGGCCGGGCCGACGTGGTGGTGGCGGGAGCTTCGGAATCCCCCATCTCACCGATCACGGTGGCGTGTTTCGACGCGATCCGCGCGACCTCGACGCGCAACGACGACCCCGCGCACGCGGCCCGCCCGTTCGACCGCGACCGGGACGGGTTCGTGCTCGGTGAGGGCGCGGCGGTGCTGGTGCTGGAGGAGCTCGGCCACGCCCGCCGCCGGGGCGCGGAGGTGCTGGCGCAGGTCGAGGGGTTCGCCACCCGCAGCAACGCCCACCACATGACCGGCCTGACGACGGAGGGCGTCGAGATGGCCGAGGCCGCGCGGCGCGCGCTGTACCACGCCGGGGTGGCGTCAGAGGAGATCGGCTACATCAACGCGCACGGCTCCGGCACCCGGCAGAACGACCGGCACGAGACCGCCGCGTTCCACCGGCTGCTGGGCGAGCGCGCGCACCAGGTGCCGGTCAGCTCGATCAAGTCGATGATCGGCCACTCGCTGGGCGCGATCGGCTCCATCGAGCTGGCCGCCTGCGCGCTGGCCCTCGTCCACGGCGTGGTCCCGCCGACCGCCAACCTGGACACGCCGGACCCCGAGTGCGACCTGGACTACGTGCCGCACACCGCCAGGGAACGCCGGCTGGACGTGGTGCTGTCGGTCGGCAGCGGCTTCGGCGGGTTCCAGTCCGCGGTGGTGCTGACGAGAGCGGGACGGCCGTGAGCCCCGCGACCACCGGTCCGGCGCCCGTCGTGACCGGTCTCGGTGTGATCGCCCCGAACGGACTCGGGGTCGGCGAGTTCTGGGCCGCCGTG
Organism: Lentzea sp. NPDC042327; assembly: GCF_040647275.1. NCBI lineage: Bacteria > Bacillati > Actinomycetota > Actinomycetes > Pseudonocardiales > Pseudonocardiaceae > Lentzea > Lentzea sp. NPDC042327. Next base: position 8,440 of record NZ_JBEZBX010000027.1, on the reverse strand, counting down.
CGGGACGGGCAGCTGGCGCTGGCACCGATCGGGCGGTTCGAGCCCAACCCCTACCCGGTCACCGTGGCGGGCGAGGTGACCGGGTTCGAACCGGCCGGGTGGGTCGACCCGCGGATCACCGTGCAGACCGACCGGTTCACCCACTTCGCCCTCGCCGCCGCCGACCTGGCGCTGCGCGACGCCGCGCTGCACCCGGCGGAGGTGGACCCCTTCGAGTTCGGCGTGATGACGGCCAGCTACAGCGGCGGTGTGGAGTTCGGCCAGCGGGAGATCGAACGGCTGTGGCGGAACGGTCCCGCGCACGTGGGCCCCTACCAGTCGATCGCCTGGTTCTACGCCGCGTGCTCCGGTCAGGTCTCCATCGGCAACGGCCTGCGCGGCCCGTCCGGGGTGCTGGTCGCCGACGAGGCGGGCGGCCTGGACGTCCTCGCCGCTGCCGGCGGTGAGCTGCGCCGAGGCGCGCGGGCCATGCTCGTCGGCGGCGCGGAAGCCCCGTTCTGCCCGTACGCGATGTGCTGCCAGCTCGGGCTGGGGCTGCTCAGCACGTCCGGTGACCCGGCAGCGGCCTACCAGCCGTTCACCGAGCGGGCCGGCGGGTTCGCACCGGCCGAGGGCGGCGCCATCCTCGTCGTGGAGGACGCCGGCGCCGCGCACCAGCGGGGCGCCACCGTGAAAGCGGTGGTGGCGGGGCACGGCGCGACCTACACCGGCCGGCGGCGGTTCGACCGGTCGGCGCAGGGACTGCTGCGTGCCGCCACGGGCGCGCTGGCCGAGGCGGGGCTGACCCCCGACGACGTGGACGCGGTGTTCCTCGACGCGATGGCCGACCCGTGTGCCGACGCCGCCGAAGCCGAGGCGCTGCACCTGCTGCTGGGCGAGCGCGCGAACCGGGTGCCGGTGACCGCGCCCAAAGCCGGGTACGGGCGCTGCTACGCCGCAGCGGCCGTGCTCGACGTCGCCGCCGCGGTGCTGGCCCTCGAACACGGCCTCGTGCCGCCCACCCCCGGCGTGCGCGACTGCCGGTTCGACCTCGACCTGGTCACCGGCGCCGCACGTCCGGTCGACCTGTGCACCGTCCTGGTGCTGTCCCGCGGCGTGTACGGCGGGAACTCGGCGCTCGTGCTGCGCCACCCGGAATCACCGACCATCGGAGGTGTGTGACGTGGACACCCGACTTTCCCCCGACGACCTGGCAGCGCTGATCAGCCGGTGCACCGGGGTTCCCGTGACGAGCGAGCAGGTCACGGACCCCGGCCGCACCTTCGACGACCTCGGCGTGGACTCCCTGGGCGTGATGGGCGTGCTGGCCGAGCTGCAACGCGACCACGGCGTGTCCAAGGACGCCGAGCTGCTGACGCACCAGTCGCCGCGCGAACTGCTGGCCCTGCTGCCGGGGAGGGCCTGAGGATGAGCGGGCACACCGAGAACGAGATCGTCATCGACGCGCCGATGGAGCTGGTGTGGGAACGCACCAACGACGTCGAGCACTGGCCGGAGCTGTTCAGCGAGTACGCCTCGGCCGAGGTGCTCGAACGCGACGGTGACCGCGTGCTGTTCCGCCTCACCATGCACCCGGACGAGGCAGGCCGGGTGTGGAGCTGGGTGTCCGAGCGCGTCGCGGACCGGGCCACCAGGACGGTCACCGCCCGGCGCGTCGAGACCGGGCCGTTCGAGCGGATGCACATCCGCTGGACCTACGAACAGCTGGACACGGGCGTGCGCATGCGCTGGGTGCAGGACTTCGCGATGAAACCCGACGCCCCCGTGGACGACGCCGCGATGACCAAGCGCATCAACGCCAACAGCCGCGTCCAGATGTCCCTGATCAAGCGGAAGGTCGAGGAGGTCGCGTGCACCGCACACTGATCGTCGCCCGCATGGTGCCCGAGGCCGCGGACGAGGTCGCCGCCGTGTTCGCCGGCTCCGACGACCACTCCGGCCTGCCCACCGCGCTCGGCGTGCGAGGGCGCAGCCTGTTCCGGTTCGGCGAGCTCTACCTGCACCTGGTGGAGAGCGACCGCCCGTTGCCCGAGGCGGTGAGCGCGCATCGCGACGACCCCCGCTTCCGGCGGATCAGCGAGGAGCTGAGCCCGTTCGTCTCCGCCTACGACCCCGACACGTGGCGTGAGCCCAAGGACGCGATGGCGCAGGAGTTCTACCGGTGGGAGCGCCATGTCTGACGTTCCCGTGCTGATCGCGGGCGGCGGCGTGACCGGCCTGTCCGCCGCCGTGTTCCTCTCCTGGTACGGCGTGCCGACCGTGCTGGTGGAGCGCCACCCCGAACCGTCGACCGATCCCAGGGCCCGTGCGCTCAACCCGCGCACGATGGAGCTCTACCGGGCCGTGGGCCTGGAGGAGGCCATCGGGCAGGTGCGGTCACCGATCGCCGACCACACCGTCGTCGCCCATGCCGAGGCCGTGGCGGGCCCGGAACTGCTGCGGCTGCCCAACCGCCTCGACACCGGCCCCGACTCGCTGAGCCCCTGCCGGTGGGCCGCGATCGACCAGAACCAGCTCGAACCACTGCTGCGCGCACACGCCGTCGAGACCGGCGCGGACGTGCGCTACCACCAGGAGGTGGTGGCGGTGGACAACGGGCCCGACGGTGTCGTCGCGGTGGTGCGCGACCACCGCACCGGGCGGGAAGAACGTGTGCGCGCCGATCACCTCGTCGTGGCGGACGGCGCGCACAGTCCCGTCCGCCGCATGCTCGGCGTCGGGCAGGACAGCTCGGACCTCCTGGCACGCAAGGTCAACATCTACTTCGACGCCGACCTCCGCGAGCCGCTGGACGGGCGCAAGATCGTGGCGCTGACCGTGCGCAACCCCGCCGTGCACGGGTTCCTCACGTCCATCGACGGCGCGAAGCGGTGGCGGTTCGCCGTCTCCCTGCGTCCGGGTGACGACGTCGCCGACTTCACCGAGGAGCGGTGCGTTCACCTGCTGCGCACGGCCATCGGCGTCGGCGACCTGCCGATCGTCATCGACCACGTGTCCGAGACGCCGTGGGAGATCTCCGGCCAGGTCGCCCACCGCATGCGCGTCGGCCGGGCGTTCATCGCAGGCGACGCCGCTCACGCCATGCCGCCCGTCGGCACCTTCGGCGTGGCCACCGCTGTCCAGGACGCCTTCAACCTGGCGTGGAAGATCGGCCTGCACCACCGCGGCGTGGCCGGCCCGGGACTGCCGGCCACCTATGAGACCGAACGCCTCCCCGTGGCCCGGCACACCACGGCGCTGACCGTCGAGCGGTACGGCCTGGTCAACGGCAAACCGGGAGACGCGCGCGAGAGCGCCATCCGCCAACGGGCGACGATGTTCGGCTACACCTACCCCGAAGGCGCTCTCGTCGCGGACGACACCCCCGCTCCGCACCCGGTGGAGGACCCCGACCACCCCACCGCCGCGCCGGGCTGCCGCGCACCGCACGTTCCCCTGGAGCACAACGGCACCGCACTGTCCACAGTCGACCTGATGGGACGCGGCCTGGTGCTCGTCACGGGCGCCGGCTGGCAGCCGGACGCGACCTCCTCCGGTGCCGGGGTCGAACACCACCGCATCGGCGACACCCTGCTCGACCCCACCGGCGACCTCGCCCGCCGCTGCGGCATCACCGACGACGGCGCCGTCCTGATCCGCCCGGACGGGTTCATCGCGTGGCGCAGTACGACCGCACCCCGTCCCGGCGTCCTGTCGGCCGTGGTCGACCAGGTGCTGTTCCGATGAACGAGCGGCTCCTCAGCGGCCATTGCGGCGGCTTCCCGGCGGTCACCATGACGGGGAGCCGGACCGTGGACCGCTACGCGTTGATGTTCCCGGTGCGGGCCGGGTCGGAGGAGGTCGTGGCCGAGCTCCTCTCCCGGTGCACAGCCCTTCCCGAACGCGGACCGGAGACCGGGTGGGCGCCGCTGGAGCGCACCTCGGTCTTCATGGCGGGGCGTGTCGTGGTGCGGGTCGTGGACATCACCTGCCCGCCCTCGGAGGCCGTCCAGCACCTGGCGGGGCAACCCCGCATCCAGGCGCTGGAGCAGCGGCTGCGGCCGCACCTGGTCCACGACCGCGACGCGACCGACGAGGCGAGGCTCCGCTGGTTCGTGGCGACCGCCGTGATGCGGGTGGCGTCCGGCAACGGCCGCACCGGCCGGCTGCCGCGCAGGGCGGTCCTGTACGAGTCGCTGCCGGGGCACGCCGGCGAACTGGCCCGGCGGCTCGCCGGCATCACCGTCGCCTCAGGTGGCACCACCGTGTTCCGGCGGCGCGACCTGGTGGTGCACCTGATCGAGTCGGACGACGAGGCACCACCGGTGCCGCTGGTCGGCCTCGTCGCGCCGTTCGCGCGGCTGGCACGGCCGATGACCCTGGTGACCGACCTCGCGGTCGATGCGGCGGTGACCGCCGGCAGCACCCGGCGGTGAGCCCATCCGAACTCCGCCTCGGTGTCAGTGGCGGTTCACCGCCCCCGCCGCAGCAGCTTCCACAGCACCAGCACGAGCGCCGCCGCACCGGCCGCGACCACCGCCGGGTGCTGCCGGGCCTGCCGGACACCCTGCTCGACCCGCTGCCGCACGGGCTCGGGCAGCGCCTCGACCGCCTCGATGGCGGTGACGCCGACCTGCGTGGTCACGACGCCGACCTTCTCGCCGACCTGACCCGCGACGGCGCTCGCCTTGCCGCTCACCTGCTCGGCGACCGCACCGGCCTTGCCGCTCACCTGCTCGGCGACCGCACCGGCCTTCTCACCGACCTGACCCGCGATGACGGTCGCCTTCTCACTCACCTGAGCGGCCACGGCGGTCGCCTTCTCGCGGACCGCGCCGGCCTGCTCGGCCGCGTCGGCGGGAACGTTCTTGTCGCTCATCGGTGTGCCCTTCACTGGTGGGGTTGTCCGCAACTTGACCTCCTCTACCCCGAAGGGCGCCGGTCTACGCCTGCACGGTGCGTCGCAGGCCGCCCCCCCGATCGGGAGAACGACCGCGGCGAGGCGAATCGTTCGCAGTAACGGAAGAACCCGGCAGTGCGCCTCCGACGACGACCATGCGCTCCAGATGTGCCGCGACCCGGGAGCAACACCCACATCCGGGGGATTCAGACGGCTCCAGCCGAAATTCACACTTTGTGGTCATGACCGGTCAGTCGCGTGCCTTCTCCGGGCTACGGTCGCCACGGTTCCTGATCACGTTCACCCGGAAAGAGTGGTCCAGCAATGCAGAGCAACGCCCTCGACCGCGTCGCGGTCGTCTTCAGCCTCTTCGACCGCAACGGGGACGGCCACCTCCAGGCCGAGGACTTCGAGATCATGGCGGACGACGTCGTGGCGGCGGCACCGCAGTCAGGCCAGGCGGCCAAGAGCGCGATGCGCGAAGCGTTCGAGCGCTACTGGGAGACCCTGGTCACCGAGCTGGACGCCGACCGCGACGGCACGATCACCTTCGAGGAGTTCACGGCCTGCGTGCTGGCGCCGGAGCGGTTCGACCACACGATCAGCGAGTTCGCCGAGGCGCTCGCCGACCTGGGCGACCCGGACGGCGACGGGCTCATCGAACGGCCCGTCTTCCTGGCGCTCATGACCGCGATCGGGTTCGAGCAGGACGCGATCCACGCGCTGTTCGACGCCTTCGGGCCCACGCCGGACGACGAGATCACCGTGTCGACCTGGGTCGCCGGGATCAAGGACTACTACAGCCCCGCGAAGACCGGCATCCCCGGCGACCACCTGGTCACCAGCAGGGTCTGACCGGCCGACGAGCAGGAGAGGAACGCCTTGGTCCCCACCATCGGGCTCGCCGTCGGCCGCGGCACCGGTCCTGAGCTCGCTGACGTCTTCGAACGGGTCGTGACCACGTTCGGGGACGTCCGCATCGTCCGCTCCCCCAGGCTCTACCACTCGTACTTCTCCCTCAAGGCGGAGGCGAGCGGGGTCGCGGAGGTCGGGCTGCTGACCGGGCAGGACGCCGACCACTACGAGCAGTTCTGCCGCGAACAGGCACGCGCGGGCACGACCGCGGTCTTCCGCACCGCGATCAACGCGCAGTCGCTGTACCTGGTCCGCGAACGGCTGCAGGCGGTGAAGGTCGACCTCATCGCCGGCCGGGACACCTCGCTGCTCCTGGTCCGCGACCAGGCCCAGGGCTTCTACACCGGCGAGAACCACCACGAGCCCGGCGTCGTGCGCCGCACCACGGTCTTCAGCAGGGAGATCACTGAGAAGGTCGTCCTCGCCGCGCTGCGGCAGGCCAGGCGGTACTGGCCGGGTGAACCGCTGGGGCAGGTCGTGATGGCCTACAAGTTCCACCTGCTCGACGGAGCGCTGGGCGAGTGGGTGGCCGACATCGGTGCGCGGCACGGCGTGGACCTGCGGCTGGCGCAGCCGGACACGGTCAACCGCAACATCATCGAGCACGGACTGCCCGCCCGCAGCGTCGTCATCGGGTCCAACGAGTGGGCCGACGTCATGCACGTCGTCCTGCTCGACCGGCTGGGCCGCGAGCGCCAGGAGAACCGCTGCACCGAGAACCTCCACCTGCACCCCGACGTGCAGAACCTGGTGGAGTACCAGACGGTGCACGGCTCTGCCGACGACCTGGAGGGCCTGGGCATCGTCAACCCGACGGCGACGATCCGCGCGGCAGCGGCGATCGCGGAGCGGCATGCCGGGGCCACCGGTGCGATCGCGCGTGCGGAAAGCGCTCTCACCGCCGTGGCGAACCAGGGTGTGCGCACCCCGGACCTCGGCGGGCGGAACTCGACCGGCGAGGTGGTGGCCGCGGTGCTCGAACTGCTGCGGGAGCCGGGTCATCGCGGCCGGCACGCGGCACCGGTGCCGGCGGGCGAAGCGTGAGCACGACGGCGCTCGTCGTCATCGACCTGCAGAACGACTTCTGCACCGGCCCTGCCGTCGCCGCCCGGTACCGGGGCGACCCCGCCGCGCTGGACGCGGTGGCCGGCAACGCCGCCCGTGCCGTCGCCGTGGCGAGGAACCGGGCGGTGGAGGTGCTGTTCGTGCGGTTCCACGGCGACGTCGAGCACCAGGGCCCGAGCTGGCGGCGGCGCGACCTGGTGCTCGGCAAGAGTCCCAAGTGCCTGGAGGGCACGTGGGGAGCCGAGTTCCACCGGGTGCGGCCGTTGCCGGGAGAACGCGTGTTCACCAAGCAGGCGCGGTTCGACGCGTTCCTCAGCGACGGGTTCGAGGAGCACCTGCGCCGGACGGGCGTCGAGCACCTGGTGTTCGCGGGCCTGTACGCCGACGTCTGCGTGGACACCACGGCGCGAACGGCGTTCCAGCACGGTTTCCACGTGAGCGTGCTGACCGACTGCACGACGAGCCTGCACCTGCCCGACGACACGGTCCAGCGGTTCATGGCCACCGTCTACGGCGCCCGGCTGACGACGCTGGCCGACCCGGACGTGTGGTCGGCGCCGGTGCGGCACGACCAGGAGAGGCAGGACAGGTGCCGGGTACCGGACACGGCAGCCAGACCGTAGAGCACGGGGTCGCGCGCACCGCCCTCATGGTCGCCGCGGCCCGTGCCATCGAGACCCACCGGCCGGACTCGCTCGCACGTGACGAGTACGCCGAGCACTTCGTGCGCGCGGCCGGCACCTGCGAGGACTGGCCGCTGCGCCTCGACGCGGTCCCGGACGGCGACGACGACCCGTTGTGGGGCAGGCTCGGGCGGTACTTCGGCCTGCGGACGAGGGTGCTCGACGACTTCGTGCTGCGGTCGGCGCAGACCGGGGCACGGCAGGTGGTGCTGCTGGGCGCCGGTCTCGACACGCGGGCCTTCCGGCTGGGCTGGCCGCGGCGCTGCGTGGTGTTCGAGCTCGACCAGGACCCGGTGCTGCGCTTCAAGCAGAACGTGCTCGACGACCTCGGTGCGAGGTCACGCGCACACCGGGTGCCGATCGCGGTCGACCTGCGCGACGACTGGAAGACGTCGTTGCGCGACGCGGGGTTCGATCCCGCCGCGCCGAGCGTCTGGCTCGCCGAGGGCCTGCTGCTCTACCTGCCCGGCGACGCGGAACGGCGCGTGATCGACGTCGTCGACGAGCTGAGCGCGCGGGGCAGCTCGATGGCGTTCGAGGTCAAGCTCGGCGTGGAACGGCCGGAGGTCCGCTCCAGCGCCGTGTACTCGGCGGCGAGGCAGCGGATCGGCGTCGACCTGCTCAGGCTGTTCGACGCCGAACCGCGCCCGGACTCCGCCGGTGATCTCGCGAACAGGGGCTGGGTCACGCGGGTGACGACCCCGTTCGACTTCACCGCGGAGTTCGGGCGCGGCCCGCGACCGGAGCCCGACGACGCGCTGGCGAGCAACCGGTGGGTGTTCGCGGCCCGGCTCTGACGAAGCCGTCAGAGCGCTCGTGCGATGGCGATGTTGCCCGCGAGCCGGTCTCCTGCTTCGTAGATCATGTATTCGTGGCCTTGGTAGGTGCCGAACGAGGG
>NZ_JBEZBX010000026.1:0-76983 GCF_040647275.1 Lentzea sp. NPDC042327 | reverse complement strand
AAGATCGACGCCGCGACGATCGAGAAGCTCAAGACCGACGACGCCCTGCTGACCAAGATCCTGACCTACCACGTGGTGCCCGGCCAGATCGCGCCCGACAAGATCGCCGGCGACCAGAAGACCGTGCAGACCGGCACCGTCAAGGTCAGCGGCTCCGGCAACGCGCTGAAGGTCAACGACGCCAACGTGATCTGCGGTGGCGTGAAGACCGCGAACGCGACCGTCTACCTCATCGACACGGTCCTGATGCCGGCCTGACCCTCGTCGGTTGAGCTCACCAGAGGCGCTGCTCAGGAACCCGTGACGTTCCTGAGCAGCGCCTCGGCGACGTCGCGCAGCTTCCTGTTCTCCCGCTGCGACTGCTGCACCAGCATCGCGAACGCGTCGTCCGCCGTGCACGCGTGCACCGCCATGAGCACGCCCTTGGCCTGGTCGATGACCGCGCGCGAGACCAGCGCCGCCTCCAGGTGCTTGACGTGCTCACGCGAGCGCTGCCACTGGTGGGAGTTGCCGATCGACGCGCTGGCCGCCGTCGAGAAGAGCCGCATCAGGCCCTCGTCGAAAGGGTCGAACGCCGCCGTGCTGTAGCTGTAGATGTTCAGCGAGCCCACGTGCCGCGCGTCGCTGCGGTCCGAGGCGGGCAGGACCGACGGCACGGACAGGTAGGCCCGCACGCCGTGCCGGCTGGCGCAGGACTCGAACTCCGGCCACACGCGGGCGTTCTCGCCCACGACGGCCCGCACGGGCTTGAGCGTCCGCGCCGCCTCCAGGCAGGGACCGCGGTCCGCGTGGAACTGCGCCTCGTCGATCTCCACGAACACCTTGTTCGTGGCCGCCGCCGTCCGCGGCCGTTCCGGGTCGACGGTGACCGTCACGACGTCGGCGTCCTGCACCGCCGTCGCCGCCGTCTCGGCGAGCCGTTGCAGCACCTGGTCGAGCGGTTCCTCCGCGGAGATGTTCTCCTGCAACGCGGTGAGGGCGGTGGTCGCCTCGTCGAGCCGTTCCACCGGGTCCGACCGGTGGCTGTCGGCCCACGACGCGGCGGGCAGGTCGGGCAGCGTCGTCTTGTCATCCATGCCGCGGTGCCTTCCGTGGGAGAGCGACTTCGGCGCTGGATGCTCAACGCTCGGAGGGGAATCCTACGACCCGGCACCGACCGGCGTGCACACCCGGCGCGGTGATCTCGAACGCGAAGTGCGCCGGGGTTCCGCACACGGCAAGGTGGGAGGTGCACACGGTCGCAGAAGGGGGCGGTGGAGGTGCCGTACGTGCCACCCAGCGCGGCGGACTGGCGCCGCGACAGGGACCGGTTCGCCGCGGACGCGCGCCAGGCGGTCCTGCGCGACCGCCCACCGGCCCGCGACCACGGCGCACCGCTGGGGCCGCTGGCCCAGCAGTTCGCCACGCTGACCTGCTCGCTGCTCGACGCCACCACCGCCGGAGAAGTGCTGGAGCAGGTCGTGCGGGCCGCCGTGCTGTTCGTGCCGGGTGCGGAGCTCGTCAGCGTCACGCTGCGCTCACCCGACGGACGGTTCCACACGCCGGTCGAGACCGATCCCGTGGCGGTGGAGCTGGACCGGCTGCAGTACGACCTGCACGAGGGGCCCTGCCTCGACGTCGCGGAACCGTCCGGGCCCGCCGTCGTGACCGCGACCGGCCTGGCCACCACCCCGTTCTGGCCCCGGTTCGGCCCCGCCGCCGCGCAGCTGGGGATGGGTGCCGTGCTCGCCACCGCGCTGCTGCCCGGCGTCCGGCCGCCGCGGTTGTCCGGCGCGCTCAACATCTACACGCGCACGTCCTCCGGCCTGGACGAGACGGCGCAGGCGGCGGCGTTGCTGCTCGCCACCCACGCCTCGCTGGCGCTGGCGCACACCGGCGCGGTCGGTGCCGCCGAGCTGCAGGCCCAGCACCTGCGCCGCGCGATCGACTCCCGTGACGTCATCGGGCAGGCCAAGGGCATCCTGATGGCCCGGCGCGGCCTCACCGCCGACGAGGCGTTCGACCAGCTGCGGCACACCTCGCAGCAGCTCAACGTGAAGCTCGTCGCGATCGCCGAGATGGTCGCGAGCGGGCACCCCGGCCTGGACCCGTCAGGGGGAGACCGGCCGGAGGGAGACCTGCCACACGGAGATCAGCCGGAGGGGACCCTGCCGGCGGGGGACCAGCCAGCGGGGAAGTTGCCAGGGGGAACCCCGCCGGTGGGCGCCCCGCCGGCCGGGGACGAGCCCGGAGAAGACCTGCCCGGCGGCCCCGGTCCGGCGGGCTGACCGGCGGCCGGGACGCGCTCGCGGGAGGGCAGGCGGGACGACGGGTGGACGAGCGACGCCGACACCGGCTCAGCCGGCTGGTGGCCGAGTGCGGTGCGGCCGGTGCCGCACTGGGCCGGTCGCTGTGCGCGGCACTGCCGTCGCAGCTGCCGGGCGTCGACGGCGCGGCGCTGGTCCTGCACGGCAGCGACCGGGCCGAGGAGCTGGTCGGGGCGAGCGACCCGTGGGCGGCGGGCCTGGCGGAGGAGCAGTTCACGCTCGGCGAGGGTCCCGTGCCCGCCGCGATCGGCGCGGGCGAGCCGGTGCTGGCCGGTGACCTGGCCGCCGAGTCCGCCCGGTGGCCCGCGTTCACCGCGGCGGCGAGGGCCGGTGGGCTGGCGGCGGTGTTCGTGTTCCCGCTGCGGGCGGACACGGCCGTGCTGGGCACCCTCGCGCTGTACAGCAGGCGGGCGGGCGACCTGTCGGAGGACGCCGCCGCCGATGCCGCGGTGCTGGCCGACCTCGTGACCCGCGCGCTGCTCGCACAGCACGAGCGCATGGGCGACGAGGAACGGCTGCGCGTGGACCTGGCGTACCAGGAGGTGAACATGGCCTCCGGCATGCTGGCCGTGCAGCTGGGGGTCAGCCTCGAAGAGGCGTTGGTGCGGTTGCGCGCACACGCCTTCGCCACCGGCCGGTCGGTGCGGGAGTTGGCGAAAGACGTTCTGGCACGGCGCATCCCGCTGAACCGGCTGGCCGACTGACGGTCCACAAAGGTCAGTCGTGCGCGACGACGAGGCGGAAACCGGCGTCCCACTCGTCGAGGGCCAGCAGATCGCGGTGGTCCTCCTGCCACCGGCCGCTGGCCAGGTCCTCCCGCAGGCGGCCGACACCGCGGTCGACGGCGGCGGGATCGGTCTGCGCGAGCGCGGAGCAGGCACGGCGCACGCGCGGGTCCAGATAGGCGGCCGGGCGGCGCCAGTGCGCGGGGAACACGCCGTCGGTGAAGTCCCAGGGCACCGGCAGCGGTGTGACGCTGTCGGCCCCCAGCTCTTCGGCGACGTCGGCCGCGGAGGGCCGGGTCAGCTCCAGCGCGGCGATCTCGGGCACGTACTCGCGGACGAACCAGAACTCGACGTGCCGGCGCGGCTCGTAGGCGAGCACCACCTGCCGCGGCGCCACCCGGCGCAGCTCGGCCAGTCCGGCCCGCCAGTCGGTCCAGTGGTGGACGGTGAGCACGGCCAGTGCGGCGTCGGCGGCGTTGTCGCGCAACGGCAGCGACTCGGCGACCGCGCGCACGGCGGGTGCGGCGCCGTGCGGTCGTTGCCGGATCATCTCCAGGGACGGCTCCAGCGCGAGCACCGTCCGCGCTGCGGGTTCGTAGGACCCCGTGCCCGCGCCCACGTCGACGACCGTCCGCGCGTCGCCGAGCGCGGTGAGGACGGCCGCCTCCCAGCGCGGGTCGGTGCGGCGGCCCAGTGAGTACCCCGCGCCGATGTCGTCGTACAGCTCCGCCCCGGCCATGCCGAACCCCCCGGTCGATCGACTGACGGGCAGCCTATCGCCGTTCACGAACGGCTTGCCGGCACACGGAGTCCGGCTTCCGGTATTGACAGGGTTCGTCTCCGCGCACAACCATGGAAGCGCTCTCATAACCGGTCTGGACCAGTTGTCGGACCGGAGGACCCCGGCCGCCCTGAAGCCGGTCGGGGACCTGCCGGCGGAGCACCCCCTGCACAAGGAGTCCCATGCGCACTCGAACGAAGTGGTGGAGCGCGCTCGCCGCACTGGCGGCGACCGTGTCGACCGCCGTCGCGATCCCGCCCGCACAGGCGATCGGCCCCGACCTGCTGCCGCTCACCGTCACCAACAACAGCGGCCGGTCCGAGGCCGTGCACCTGTACGTCCTGGGCACCGACATCCGCAGCGGCCGCCTCGGCCACGTCAACCAGGCCGGCGCTTTCACGCCGTGGTCGCCGGGCGGCAACCCGCCCACCCCGGCACCGGACGTGTCGATCGCCGGTCCCGGCCAGGGCGGCACCGCCACGCTGAAGGTGCCGCGGTTCATCTCCGGCCGCGTCTACATGTCGTTCGGCGAGAAGCTCAAGTTCTTCCTGACCCCCGACGGCCTGGTGCAGCCGGCACCGTGGGCGTCCGGCGACCCGAACAGCGGCATCCTGTTCGACTGGAGCGAGTTCACCTACAACGACGCCGGCCTGTGGCTGAACAGCTCCCAGGTGGACATGTTCGCGGTGCCGCACGCGGTGACCGTCACGGGTGCGAGCGGCACCACGAAGAAGACCGGTGAGCTCAAGCCCGGCGGGCGCGACGCCGTCATCAACGGCATCCGGAACCAGTCCGGCTGGGGCGGGTCGGTCATGTCCCGTTCGGACGGAACCGTGCTGCGCGTGCTCGCACCGGGCAAGGCCGCCGACGTCGGCCAGTTCGACCGCAACTACCTCGACCCGTACATCACCCAGGCGTGGAACGCCTATGCGGGCAAGACGCTGACCGTGCAGCCGTTCGGCGACCGCCCGGACGTGAAGTACTTCGGTCGCACCTCCGGCGCCACCATGAACTTCACGAACACGTCCGGTCAGCAGGTGGCGTCGTTCAGCAAGCCGACGACCTCGAACGTGTGGGGCTGCGACGGCGCCCTGCACGCGCCCAACGACCAGGTGGTCGGCCCGATCGCCCGCACCCTGTGCGCCGCCCTGCACCGCAGCACGCTCGGCCGCATCGACGTGCAGCCCGGCGGCGGCCCCGCGGACTTCTACCAGGGCACGATCACCAACCACTACTCGCGGCTGGTGCACCAGAACATGGTGGACGGCAAGGCGTACGGGTTCGCGTTCGACGACGTGCAGGCGCAGGAGTCGCTGGTGCACGACGGCGACCCGCGCTCGGCCGGCATCGTCCTGACCCCGTTCACCGGCGGCGGCTCCACCCCTCCGCCCGCGAACGGCTTCAGCAGCGTCGTGAGCGACTGGCACGGCAAGTGCATCGACGTGCCGAACTGGAACTTCGCCGACGGCCAGCGCCTCATCGTGTGGAACTGCACCGGCGACACGAACCAGCGGTTCGAGTGGGTCGGCGGCACCCTGCGCACCGAGAACAACAAGTGCGTGGACGTGGCGTGGGGCTCGACGGCCAACGGCGCGGCCGTGCAGCTCGCCACCTGCTCCGGCAACCCGGCCCAGCAGTTCGTGCTGTCCGGTGCGGGCGACCTGGTGAATCCGCAGGCGAACAAGTGCGTCGACATCGCGGAGTGGAACCCGGACAACGACGCCGTTCTGCACATGTGGGACTGCGTCGGCGGCGCCAACCAGAAGTGGCACCGCGGCTGACATCGCACGCGGTTTCGCAACCGGGGCGGAAACGGAGATCGGGAACAGCTCCGGAAATGCAGAGAAGCAGGTCACAAATTTGTGACCTGCTTCTCTGGAGTACGCCGCCAGGGACTCGAACCCCGGACCCGCTGATTAAGAGTCAGCTGCTCTAACCAACTGAGCTAGCGGCGCTTGTTTGTGTGTCGGATGTGGTGCTCGTTCCGACGGGAAGAACGTTAGCACACGGCTGTCGCACGCTCCCAATCGGCTGGTCAAGGGTGGTTTGCGGGTGCATCGGGCACGTAACGATCCGGCCACTCGCGCAACGTCACCGAACGAGCTGGCGTCACCTGTTCGGGGGACGCCAATACGAGCACGTGCGGGCAGTCTCGGGAGTGCGACGAGTAGATCGGAAGTGCGTCGATGGGGATGTGGGGCAGGCGCGGTCGCGGGGTGGTCGCAGCGGGGGTCGCTGTGATGCTGATCGCAGGGTGTTCGGGTGGCGGCGCGGGGGGATCGGGTGCCGCCGAGACCCCGTCGAGCGCTCCTCCTCCGCCCAAGCCCGTCACGCTGACGCTGGCGTTGAACGACGGCGCGGTGGACGTCTCGCCCGGCCTGCCGGTCATCGCCACCGCGGCGGACGGGAAGCTCACCGAGGTGACGCTGACGAACCCCGACGGCAAGGTCGTCGAGGGCAAGCTGAACCCCGAGGGCACGCAGTGGAACAACATCGAGCCGCTCGGGTACGCGAAGACCTACAAGCTCACCGCCACGGCGACGGGTGCGGACGGCAAGCCGCAGACCAAGACGTCGTCGTTCACCACGGTCAAGCCGCGCACGCTCACCTACGTGTCCACGAACCCGGTGGACGGCACCACGATCGGCGTGGGGCAGCCGCTCGCGTTCTACTTCGACGAGCCGGTGGCCGACCGGGTCGCGGCCGAGCAGATGCTGGAGGTCACCACCGAGCCCAAGGTGGAGGGCGCCTTCTACTGGTTCAACAAGAAGGAAGTGCACTGGCGGCCGCGAGAGTTCTGGACGGCCGGCACCAAGATCACGATGCACGTCAAGGTCTACGGCAAGCACGTCGGTGACGGCATCTACGGCCAAGAGGACCGCGTCATCACGACCACCGTCGGCGACGCCGTCATCCACGAGGCCGACGGGCAGACCCACCAGGTCGTGACGAAGGTCAACGGCCAGGTCGTGCGCACCATGCCGACGTCGATGGGCAACGCCGCCAACACCACCCCCACCGGCACGTACGTGCTGATGGAGAAGCACTCGCACATGATCATGGACTCGACCACGTACGGCCTCGCGCTGGAGAACGGCGGCTACAAGACGCCGGTCGACTGGGCGTACCGGATGTCCAACAGCGGCATCTTCTTCCACAGCGCCCCGTGGTCCGTCGGCGACCAGGGCCGCCGCAACGTGAGCCACGGCTGCCTCAACCTCTCGCCGGAGAACGCCAAGTGGGTGTTCGACAACAGCAAGCAGGGTGACGTCGTGATCGTCCGCAACTCCGGCGGGCCGGTGCTGGAGTCGTGGGACGGGTTCGGCGACTGGCAGGTGCCGTGGGAGACCTGGGTCAAGGGCAACCGCTGAGCAGGTTGCCCGATGGGTTGGTGGTACTTGCAGACGCCCTGGGCAGCAAGGAGGGGCGGGCAAGACTTCTGGCCAGGTGCTTAGAGCATCGAAGGGGCCGCGCCACGCCGGGTGCGGCCCCTTCCGCTTGTCCTCAGTGGACCGTCACCTGGCCGCCGGCCACGGTGACGCGGCGGTTCACCTGCACCGCCTCCAGCATCCGCCGGTCGTGCGTCACGAGCAGCAACGTGCCGGTGTAGGTCTCCAGCGCCTGCTCCAGCTGCTCGATCGCCGCCAGGTCGAGGTGGTTCGTCGGCTCGTCGAGCACCAGCAGGTTCACCCCGCGGCCCTGCAGCAGCGCGAGCGCCGCCCGCGTCCGTTCGCCGGGGGACAGGGACGCCGCCGGGCGCAGCACGTGCGCGGCCTTGAGGCCGAACTTCGCCAGCAACGTCCGCACGTCGCCGGGCGTCATGTCCGGCACGGCCTCCTGGAACGCGTCCACGAGCGGCAGCGGGCCCAGGAACAGCCCGCGCGCCTGGTCCACCTCGCCCACCACGACACCGGAGCCCAGCGTCGCGTGGCCGGAGGACAGCGGGGCCCGGCCCAGCAACGCGGCCAGCAGCGTCGACTTGCCCGCGCCGTTCGCGCCGGTGATCGCCACCCGGTCCGCCCAGTCGACCTGGAGGTCCACCGGGCCCAGCGTGAACGAACCGCGGGAGACCACCGCCGCCCGCAGCGACGCCACGACCGCGCCGGAACGGGGTGCGGCGGCGATCTCCATCCGCAGCTCCCACTCCTTGCGCGGTTCCTCGACGACCTCCAGGCGTTCGATCATCCGGTCGGTCTGGCGGGCCTTCGAGGCCTGCTTCTCGGTGGCGTCGGCGCGGAACTTGCGGGCGTTCTTGTCGTTGTCGCCCGCCTTGCGCCGGGCGTTCTTCACGCCCTTCTCCATCCACGCGCGCTGCATCCGGCCGCGGGCCTCCAGGGAGGACTTCGTGTCGGCGAACTCCTCGTAGTCGTCACGGGCGTGCTGCCGCGACCGCGCGCGTTCCTCCAGGTACGACTCGTAGCCGCCGCCGTACAAGCGCACCTGGTTCTGGTGCAGGTCGAGCTCCAGCACGCGGGTCACCGTGCGGGCCAGGAACTCGCGGTCGTGCGAGACCAGGACCGTGGCGGCGCGCAGGCCCGTGACGAACTTCTCCAGCCGCTCCAGGCCGTCGAGGTCCAGGTCGTTGGTCGGCTCGTCGAGCAGGAACACGTCGTAGCGGCTCAGCAGCAACGACGCCATGCCCGCCCGTGCCGCCTGACCGCCGGAGAGCGACGTCATCAGCGCGTCCAGGCCCGCGGTCAGGCCGATGTCGGCCACGACCTCCAGCGAGCGTTCCTCCAGGTCCGCGCCGCCCAGGGCGAGCCAGCGGTCCAGCGCGTCCGAGTAGCCCTCGTCGTCGCCCGCGGTCAACGCCTCCGTGGCGCGGTCCAGGTCGGCCTGGGCCGCGGCGACACCGGTGCGGCGGGCCAGGAAGTCCCGCACGGTCTCGCCCTCGCGGCGGTCCGGCTCCTGCGGCAGGTGCCCGACGTTCGCCGAGGGCGGGTTCAGCGAGACGCGGCCCGACTCGGCGGGGATCAGCCCGGCCAGGGTCTTCAGCAGCGTCGACTTGCCGGCGCCGTTGACGCCCACGAGCCCGATCACGTCGCCGGGCGCGACCACCAGGTCGAGGCCGGAGAACAGGACGCGGTCACCGTGACCTGCGGCGAGGTCCTTCGCGACGAGCGTGGTCATCGAAACTCCCCTGAACGTGAAGAAAGGCCCCCGCAGGTGCGGAGGCCTTTCGACAAAGGGTGAGTGACGGGACTTGAACCCGCGACACCTGGGATCACAACCCAGTGCTCTACCGGCTGAGCTACACCCACCATTGCCAGTCGTTGACCGGCGAGGAAAGCATAGCAACGGTAGCCACTGATATTGAAATCGGGGGTCAGTCGACGTTCTTCAGCAGGTCAGCGGCCACGGCCTGGGCCTGTTCGCTCGTCGGTCCCGGCTGCGGCACGAACGCCGTGCGCCGGTAGTACGCGAGCTCCCGGATCGACTCGACGATGTCGGCGAGCGCCCGGTGCGCGAGGCCCTTGCCCGGCTGCGCGTAGTAGATCCGCGGGTACCAGCGCCGGCACAGCTCCTTGATCGACGACACGTCGACCATGCGGTAGTGCAGGTGCGCGTCCAGCGCCGGCATGTCGCGGGCGATGAACCCGCGGTCGGTGGCGATGGAGTTGCCGGCCAGGGGAGCGGTCCGGGGGTCCGGCACCCACTCCTTGATGTAGGCGAGCACGGCCGTCTCTGCCTCCTCCAGCGTCACCGCGGAGGCGCGCACCTCCTCGGTCAGGCCCGACCTGGCGTGCATCTCCATGACGACGTCCGGCATCGAGGCCAGCACTTCGTCATCCGCGTGGATCACAACGTCCACGCCGTCGCCGAGCACGTTCAGCTCGGCGTCCGTGACCAGTGCCGCGATCTCGATCAGAGCGTCCTTGCCCAGGTCGAGTCCGGTCATCTCGCAGTCGATCCACACCAGACGATCCATCACGCCCCGAACATTACTGCGCGGAGCGTCAACTTCGAGTGGCGGCGTGCAGCAACCTGGTTACGCTCCCCGTGCATGACGGCTCAAGCTGAGATCGCTGCGGGATACGCCTCCGAGGGCGCGGCCATCGAGCTCGGTGCCGTGCTGGTCGGCGATCAGGTGGAACCGACCGCCCACGTCCGCATCCCGTTGTCCATGGTCAACCGGCACGGACTCGTCGCCGGCGCAACGGGAACGGGCAAGACGAAGACCCTCCAGCTGCTCGCGGAACAGCTCTCCGCCCACGGCGTTCCGGTGCTCATGGCGGACGTGAAGGGCGACTTGTCCGGTCTGTCGCGGCAGGGGGAGGTGAGCGACCGCACCACCGCCCGCGCGCAGGACACCGGCGACGACTGGCAGCCGCAGGCCTGCCCGGTCCAGTTCCTCTCCATCGGCACCGGCGGCATCGGCGTGCCGCTGCGGGCGACGGTCACGAGCTTCGGCCCGATCCTGCTGTCGAAGGTGCTCGGCCTGAACGACACCCAGGAGTCGACGCTCGGCCTGATCTTCCACTGGGCCGACTCGAAGGGCCTGCCGCTGCTCGACACCAAGGACCTGCGCAGCGTCGTCCAGCACCTCACCGGCGACGAGGGCAAGGGCGACCTCAAGGGCATCGGCGGTGTCTCCAGCGCCACGGCGGGGGTGATCCTGCGGGCGCTGGTCAACCTGGAGGCGCAGGGCGGCGACCGGTTCTTCGGCGAACCGGAGCTCGACCCGGCCGACCTGATGCGCGAACGCGACGGCAAGGGCGTCGTCAGCCTGCTCGAACTGGCCGAGCTGCAGGGCAACCCGGTGCTGTTCTCCACGTTCCTGATGTGGCTGCTGGCGGAGCTGTTCGAGACGCTGCCGGAGGAGGGCGACGTCGAGAAGCCCAAGCTGGTGTTCGTCTTCGACGAGGCGCACCTGCTGTTCGCGAACGCCTCGAAGGCGTTCCTCGACCGGATCACCCAGACCGTGAAGCTCATCCGGTCCAAGGGGATCGGAGTCTTCTTCTGCACCCAGCTGCCCACCGACGTCCCCAACGAGGTGCTGTCGCAGCTCGGCGCCCGCGTCCAGCACGCACTGCGCGCGTTCACGCCGGACGACCAGAAGGCGTTGGCGCGCACGGTGAAGACGTACCCGACGACACCGCACTACGACCTGGAGAAGGCGCTCACGTCCCTCGGCATCGGCGAGGCGGTCGTCACCGTGCTCAGCGAGAAGGGCGCGCCGACGCCGGTCGCGTGGACCCGGCTGCGCGCCCCGCGTTCGTTGATGGACACCATCGGCACCGACGCGATCAGGCAGGAGGCCCAGGCGTCCGACCTGCACGGCAAGTACGCCGAGACCGTGGACCGCGAGTCGGCCTACGAGCAGCTGATGGCCAAAGTCGCGCCACCGCACCAGGAACGAGCCCCGGAAGCTCCTCCTCCTCCTCCTCCTCCGCAGCGGCGGGAGGAGGAGGAACCGGGGCTCGTCGAGAAGGTCCTCGGCAACAGCGCCGTGAAGTCGTTCCTGCGGTCAGCGGGCAGCGCCCTGGCCCGCGAGATCACGCGGGGCGTCTTCGGCACCTCGCGCAAGCGACGCTGAGAGCACCGCGGCACCGGTGCAGAGCGCGCCCGCGACGTACCAGGCCAGGTCGTAGCTGCCCAGGTGGTCGCGGGTGAGCCCGGCAGCGGACGCCGCGATCGCCGCGCCGACCTGGTGCGAGGCGAACACCCAGCCGAACACGACAGGACCGGACACGCCGAAGTACTGGCGGCACAACGCCACCGTGGGCGGCACGGTCGCGACCCAGTCCAGGCCGTAGAAGATGATGAACACCAGCATCGACGGGTGCGCCGACTCGCCGAACAGCTGCGGCAGCAGCATCAGCGACAGCCCGCGCAGCGCGTAGTAGGCCGCCAGCAGCATCCGCGAGTCGACCTTGTCGGTCAGCCAGCCGGACGCGATCGTGCCCACGACGTCGAACACGCCCACCAGCGCCAGCAGCCCGGCCGCGGTCGTCGTGGGCATGCCGTGGTCGTGCGCGGCGGGGATGAAGTGCGTGCCCACCAGGCCGTTCGTCGAGGCGCCGCAGATCGCGAAACCGCCGGCCAGCAACCAGAACGGCCGGGTCCTGGCGGCCGAGAGCAACCCGCCGATCGCCCGCCGTGCCGCGCCACCACCGGGCGGCGGCGGGGTGTCCTCGGTCGCGCCCAGCGGTAGCAACCCGACGTCACGCGGGTACTCGCGCAGGAAGAACGCCGCCAGCGGCACCACGGCGAGCGCCGCGATGCAGATCACCAGGGACGCCGGCCGCCAGCCGTAGCTCTCGGACAGCCACGCCACGGTCGGCAGGAACACCAGCTGCCCGGCCGCGCCACCCGCGGTCAGCACGCCCGTGACCAGGCCGCGGTGCCGCACGAACCAGCGTCCGGTGATGGTGGCGACGAACGCCAGCGCCATGGAGCCGGTGCCGAGCCCGACCACCACGCCCCAGAGCAGCACGAGCTGCCACGACTCGGTCATGAACACGGTCAGTCCGCTGCCGATGGCGACCATTGTCAGCGCGTAGGTGACCACGATCCGCACGCCGAACCTGTCCATCAGGGCGGCGGCGAACGGCGCGGTCAGCCCGTACAGCAACAGGTTGATCGAGATCGCGAGCGAGATCGTGCCGGTCGACCAGCCGAACTCGCTCTGCAACGGCTCGATCAACGCACCCGGCGCCGCGCGGAACGACGCGGCACCCACCAGGGCGATGAACGACACACCTGCGACAACCCAGGCCCAATGCAGTCTCACGCCGACAAGGTTCGGTGATGACCGACCCGGCGACCAGTGGCCCGATGGCCAACATGTGAAAGAATCGGGCCATGCACCGGATCGCCGTCCTCGCGCTCGAACAGTCGGTGGCGTTCGACATCGGCAGCTCGACGCACATGTTCGCCCGGCTCGCCGACCGCTACGAGGTGGTCGTCTGCTCGCCGGACCGCCGCCCGATCCCCACCAGCGGCGGCTTCACGATCGCGCCCGAGCACGGCCTGGAGGTGCTGCGGGACGCGGACACGGTGCTCGTCCCCGGCACGCACTACCGGCCCGCACGGGAGGGGTGGCTCGAACCGGCGGTGCGGGAGGCGCTCACGACGACGAACGCCCGGCGGATCATGTCGATCTGCACCGGCGCGTTCGTGCTGGCCGCCGCCGGGCTGCTGGACGGCCGGCCGGCGACCACGCACTGGCGCACCACCGAGGAGTTCCGCGCGCTCTACCCGGAGGTGCGGCTCAACCCGGACGTGCTGTTCATCGACGACGGCGACGTGCTCACCTCGGCCGGTGTCGCCGCGGGCATCGACCTGTGCCTGCACGTCATCCGGTCCGACCACGGCAGCGAGGTGGCGAACTGGGTCGCCCGCTACTGCGTCGTCCCCGCGTGGCGGCAGGGCGGCCAGTCCCAGTTCGTCGACCGCCCGGTGCCGAGCTACCCGGACACCTCCACGGCGCTCGCCCGCGAGTGGGCCTTGGAGCGACTCCAAGAACCGCTCGACCTCGCCGCGATGGCCGCGCAGGTGCGGATGAGCGTGCGCACGTTCACCCGCCGGTTCCGCGCCGAGACCGGCATGTCGCCCGGCCAGTGGCTGACCCAGCAGCGCCTCGACCGCGCGCGGCACCTGCTGGAGTCCACGGACCTGCCGGTCGACCAGGTCGCGAACCACGCCGGGTTCGGCACGGGAGCGGCGTTGCGGCAGCAGCTGGCGGCGTCGATCGGGGTGTCGCCGAGCGCCTACCGGCAGACGTTCCGCACGGCCTGACGCCGGGCGGTCAGCCCTCGACCAGGAACGGGCGCAACAGGTCCGGCACCGCCTCGTCGGCGAGCGCCAGCCCGTCGGACTCGCCGACGTCGGTCACGCGGTAGATGCCCGCCCCGGCCGCCGTCGTGGCGCCGACGGTCAGCAGACCGCTGCGGCGCTGGAAGAACGACCGCTGGATGCGCCAGCCGATGATGCCGGTGCGTTGCAGCGCGACCGTGCTGCGGACCAGGGAACCGTTGCGGGTCACCAGGTAACGCGGGTCCAGCGCGTGGCCGAGCGAGCGGTAGTTGTCCCAGCCGACCAGCGCGGAGAACGGCAGGACCACCAGCGGGATCGGCCACGCCCACGACGGCGCCCAGACCGCCAGCCCCGCCGCGATCACCACCCACGGCACGACGTGGCGGACCAGGCTGCGGCGCAACGCGGCGAACGGGTGCCCGCGCAACGCCCTGGTCGTCGGGTCGTCCTCGACCCGCAGCACGTCGCGCGCCACCTGGTGGGCCACCGCGATCGGCGCGGGCGGCAGCAGCAGGCTGCTCTCGCCCTTCGAGCCCAGACCCGTTGTCACCGCGACGGCCTTCGCGCCCTTGCCGGCGCGCACCAGCAGCGGTTCCTGGACGTCGACGCCGCGCAGCCGCTGCTCCTCCACCGACACCGAGCGGGTGGTGAGCAGCCCCCGTTGCACGCGCAGGGTCCTGTCCGGTTCACGGGTCAGCCGGTAGTTCCAGAACTGCAGGACGTACAGCGGCACGGACAGCACGAGCCCCAGGACGACCAGCGCGATGGCGAACCCGCCGAAGAGCTGGAAGCTCGGGTGCTCGAACAGCCAGCCCCACAGGTCGTGCACCACGTCGAGACCGAGGTCGTCGGCGTAGTTCGACAGCACGCCGAACACCGCACCGATCGCGACCAGGCCCGACAGCGACAGCGGCGCGAACCGCAGCCACCGCGGGTCGAGCTGCGAGATCACCTCGGACGGCGCGGGGTCAGCCGGTGCCGCGCCGTCCTCGGCCGACCGCGGCTGGGCGACCGCCTTGCGCAGCAACAGCACCCGCAGCCGCTCGGCCTCTTCGGACGTCACGGCGTCGAGCGTGAGGCCGTCGGTGCCGGGGGTGTCCTGCTGCCCGGTGCCGATCCGCACAGCGGACAACCCGAACACGCGGTGGCCGGGCTTCGAGGTGAGGTCGACCGTCCTGATGCGATCGCGCGGCACCGAGAGCTGCTTGCGGGTCAGCAGACCTGTGTGCAGCTCCACCTGGTCGTCGGTGATGCGGTACTTCGTGGTGCGCCACAGCAGGAAGCTGAACGCGAGGATCATCGTGACCGTGGCGCCGCTCGCGATGAGCCGCCACTTCTCGCCGTCACCGGTGAAGAGCAGCACCAGGATCGGCACCAGCATCGCCATGCCCTCGTTCAGCGGGCGCACGATGAGCATCCGCACGTGCAACCGGTGCCACTGCGACAACGGTTCCGCGAGCTCGGGTGCGGCGGGCAGCCCCGCTGGCAGGTTCGCGGGTGTCGTCACGTGGCATCACCCGGCGTGGCCTGGGTCGTGGTGGTGAGCTCCTCCACGAGCCTGCGCGCGGTCTCGTGGTCCAAGCCCTCGATCTCCACCGGTCCCGCCGCCGACGCGGTCGTGACGGTGACCGTGGCCAGGCCGAGCAGCTGCTGGAACGGACCGCGCTTGGTGTCGACGGTCTGGATGCGCGAGACCGGGGCGACCCGCCACTCCTGGTTCAGCCAGCCCGACAACGTGTAGACCGCGTCGGAGGTCGTCTCCCAGCGGTGCACGCGGTAGCGCCAGCTCGGTTCGACCGCCGTGTGCACGAGCCCGACGACACCGGTGGCCACCAGCAGCACCAGCTCCCACGTGGGCGGCTGGGGCACCAGCAGGAACACGACGAGCTGCGGGATGAAGAGCACCAGCCAGAACACGGCGGCCTGCATCGTCCACAGCAGGACCGACCTCGGGCTGACCTGGTGACGTGGCGCGCGCAGTTGCAGAGTCACCCCACAACTGTGCCTCACCGGTGCGCACCCGTGTGGCCAGGTGTGTCAATTGGTGTGCCGGTGCCGGTGCGGTCGCGCTTGCGAGGGAGGCGGGACCGCACCGGCACCGGCCGGGGTGATCAGTGCGCGATGCTGTACGGCGGCGTGAACAGCTCGGCCGGGTCGGCCGACGCCGTCGCGGAGATCGCCGCTACCGCGCCCAAACCGAGGATCACGGCGGCGATGGTCCGAGCGATACTGTGCAACTTCATTGAGGTGCTCCGTTCCGATTGGTGGCGACCGTGGATGAGGGCAGGAAGTCTTTGACGAGGTTCGGCGCGCGGTTGCGGGCGGTTCGGCTGCAACGCGGTTTGTCGCAAAAGGACCTCGCCTGCCCCGGCGTCTCCATGAGCTACGTGTCGAGACTGGAGTCCGGCGAACGCGTGCCGTCGCCCGCCGTCGTGCGCAGGCTCGCCGAGGTGCTGGGCGTCGACCCCACCGAGCTGGTGGTCGACGAGGACCGCACCGCCGTGCAGGACGAGGCGCTGGCGTGGTGCGAGGCCCTGTTCGCCTACCACGACGGCGACCTGGTGACCGCCGCCGACCTGTTGGAGGCGCTGGGGAAGCGGGCGGACGAGCAGATGTTCGGCTGGAGCGCGCGCTGGACCAGGCTCGTGGTGCTGGCCAGGCAGCACGACGACGAGGGGCTGCTGCTGGCGGCGGCGGAGCTGCGCCGGTCGTGGTCTCCCGGTCCCGCGGTGGACGCGCTGGTGGAGGTCCTGCGCGCCGCGGCGTTGCGGCGCCTTGGCCGGTCCGCCGAGTCCGTGCGGGCCGCGACCGAGGCCGTCGAGCTCGCCGGTGGTGACGGCGACCGGGTGCGCCGGGTCGGCACCCGCGCCCTGATCGCGCTGTGCGCCGAGCTCACCGCCGCGGGCCGGCTCGCCGACGCCGAACAGGTCGTGGAGCAGCTGTCCGTGCGGCTGCCCGAGCTCGGCCGCGACCGGCTGGCGATCTCCACGTGGTGGGTGCGCGCCAGGGTGGCCGACCGGCTCGGCGACCGCACCGAGGCCGCGCACTGCATGCGCGAGGCGCTGGCGCTGCTCGCCGGCCACGACGGCGACCCCGAGTTCCGCTGCCGGGTCCGGCTCGCCGGTGCCGCCCTCGCGCTGCGGGCACCGGGTGCGAACCTCGACGAGGTCGTCGCGCTGCTGGACGAGGTGGAGAGGGCCGCCGCCGCGCTGCGCCGCCCGGACGGGCTGCTCGCCCACGCCCGCGCGGTGCGCGCCGAGCTGGCGTTGCGCGACGGGGAGGTCGACCGCGCGCGGGACCTCGCGGAGCAGGCGCTGGCGACCGGTGCGCTCGAAGCCGAGCACCAGCTGCGGTGCCACCTGCTGCTCGTGCGGGCCGCGGACGAGGTCGACCCGGACGGCGGCGGTGCCGCGCGCACGGCGCTGGCCGCGCTGCTGGAGCACATCAACCCCGAGGGCGTCGATCCGCTCCTCTGGCGCGACGTGGCGCGCATCGCTTTGCGCAAGCACTGAGCGCGGGCCGCATTGCCCGGTCATGACCGCCCCTCGCTCGTGATCGGGACACCTTGTTAACGGAGCATGACACAGACCAGATACCCGTCACATCACCCAATTCAACCGTGACGACATGGGTAAATCACCCGGATTCCGGCACCACCCCGTCAGCGGCAAGCGGCCGAACGGTCGAACGATGAGCAGGCCGGTCGGGGCAGTTGTCAACCGGTTGACAACGCATGACTACGAGTCGGTCAGGCTCATCCACCACACGACGGCGCCGGAGCGCCCGTTGACGTCGAGCGTCGAGTAGATCCGCTGGAGGTGGTTCTGCACCGTTTTCGGCGACAGGCCGAGCGCGTCGGCGATCATCGTGGTGCTCGCGCCCGCCGCCACGAGCCGCAGCACCTCGATGCCGCGCTTGGTCAGCCCGGCCCGCAACGCCCGTGCGATCCGGGTGTTCGTGTGCTCGGCGGTACCGGTCTCGCGCAGCTCGCCGGTCTGCGGCACGCGCACCACCGCGTCCTCGCGCTTGGGCTCGAAACGCCTGTGCGCCAACTGTTCCACCAGCCGCGAGGACGGGTCGTGCTCGCGCATCCGCAGCAGGTCCCTGCCCTCCTGCAGCTCCCACAACCGGTACTGCTCCAGCTGCACCCGCGCGTGCCGCAACGCCCGTTCGAAGTCGCCGGCCCGTTCGTAGGCCTCGCTCAGCTGCTGGTGGGCGTGCACCGCGACCTCGCGCGCGAGGCAGCTCATGGCCAGCTCGGCTGCCTGCGTCAGCTGGGTGATCTGCTCGGGGTAGCGGCCGCGCGCCCCGCTCAGCCGCGCCCGCGCCATCAGCGCCTCCGCACGCGCCACCGGCCGGTTCCTTCCGGCAAGCAACTGGTCAGCGCGCTGCCAGCTGCGGTGCGCGCGGTCAAGTTCGCCCAGATCGATGCGCACGTGTGTCAGCAGGACGTTGACCACGGCCATCCGCACCGGGTCGCCGACCTGCTTCCACCGGTCGCGCACCTGCGCGCACAACGCCTCCGCGCGCCGGAGCTTGCGCACGCACGGTTCGCCGTCGAGGCTGCAGCGGCTCTCCTCGGTGCGGATCATGCAGTGCTCGTGGTACTGCATGCGCATCACCCGCGCCTGCTCGAACAGCACCGAGCCGATCAGCTCGCTGTCGCCGGTGAGCTCGGCCAGCCCGAGCGCGCGGGCGAACGAGGTGAAGCTGCGTTCCCGCGAGTCGAGGCGGAGTTCCACCACCGCGCGGGAGAAGCTGCACCGCGCCTGCAGTCCGATGTGGCGGTTCGCCGCCGCGATCTCCTGCACCCGGTCGATGGTGTCGAGCGCGCTGGGCCACAGACCGCGCTTGCCCAGTGCCACCGACTGGGCGAGCACGCCCTCCGCGACGCCCTCGACGTCGTCCAGCCAGGAGAACGCGGCGACGGCCTTCTCCGCGAACTCCAGAGCTTCGCCGGGCCTGCCCTCGTCCAGTGCGATGCGGGCCTCGCGCAGGTTGTGCACCGCGGTGGACCGCGGGTCAGCCGTCCGGCCGGGAACCGTCATGGACCTCTAGCCCCCTCACTCCGGGGGCAGACTCTAGCCCGTTCCCCGCAGCTGCCGTTTCACCACTTTGCCCGCCGCGTTGCGGGGCAGCTCGTCGACGAAGAAGACCTCGCGGGGCACGGAGAACCGCGCCAGGTTCGCGCGCACGTGGTCGCGCACCCGGTCGGCCGTCAGAATTTCGTCGCCCACCACGTACGCCACGAGGCGCTGGCCGAAGTCCTCGTCCGCCACACCGAGCACGGCGACCTCGGTGACGCCGTCGAGCTGGGAGAGCAGGTCCTCGACCTCGCGCGGGTAGACGTTCTCGCCGCCGGAGACGATCATCTCGTCGTCGCGGCCGGCCACGAACAGCAGGCCGTCCCGCAGGTACCCGAGGTCACCGGTGGACATCAGGCCGTTCAGCGACTCCTTGCTGGTGCCGTTGGTGTAGCCGTCGAACAGCATCTCGTTGCCGACGAAGATCCGGCCGGTCTCGCCGGGGGCCACCGGTGCGCCGTGCTCGTCCACAATGGCCAGTCGGGTGCCCAGCGGCGGCTGACCCGCGGTTCCGGGGTCGCGCAGCATCTCCTCCGGTGTCGCGATGCTTGCCCAGCTCACCTCCGTCGACCCGTAGAGGTTGTAGAGGACGGGTCCGAACTCCTCCAGGGTGCGGGTGGCGACCTTGGGCGGCAACGAGGAGCCGCTGGAGGCGATGACCCGCAGCTTCGGCCGGTGCGGTGTCTCCAGCATCCGTTGCAGCATAACGGGAACGACGAACATGGCGGTGCACCGCTCGGCGTCGCGCAACGCCTGCTCGGGGTCGAACCGGCGGCGCAGCACGAGGGTGGCGCCGAGCACGAGCCCGAGCTGGAACGCGGCGAGGCCCCAGGCGTGGAACAGCGGCGAGGTGATGGAGATGACGTCACCGTGCCGCAGCGGTATCCGCGACAGCAGGGCGGCGGCCGGGGCGAGGCTCGCGGGCTCCGGGCGGCGCGCGCCCTTGGGGCTGCCGGTGGTGCCGGAGGTGAGGATGATCAGGCGTCCGCGCGGGGGACGGCGGGGCAGCGGTGCGCCGGAACCGGTGCGGGCCAACGACTCCAGCTCGTCGGTGAAGATCGTGGGGCGGTCCGGCAGCACGTCGGCGAACTCGCGGTCGGCGACGAACCGGTCGATCCGCTGGTCCTCGGCGACCTGGGCGAGCTGACCGCGGCTCAGGCCGGTGTTGAGCAGCACGGCGTCGGCGCCGATCTTCGTGCAGGCGGTGAGCGTCTCGATGAAGCCGCGGTGGTTGCGGCACAACAGCCCGATGCGTTCCCTCTGGCGGAAGGCGTGCGCGAGCCGGGTGGTGCGCTCGTGGACCTCGGCGTAGGTAAGCACGCCGTCGTCGTCGATGATCGCCGCGCGGTCCGGGTGGCGCCCGGCGCCGGTCTGGTACCCCCACGCGAGCGTGATGTTCCAGTGGAGGAACCCGGTCGCCGTGGCGGCGAGCCCGCGCGGGCCCAGCGGGCGGATCACTCCGGCCTTGACCAGGGTCAGCAGCACGCGGGTCAGCATGCGCCCCACTCTGCCACTTACCTACTTGCGAGTAGGTAACGGTGTGATCGCGATCACAAGGTGCTGATCCGGTTCAGGCCTCGGTGTTCGAGGCGGCCACGACCGCCTCGCGCAGGGCGGCCCGCAGCCGGCCGACCTCCAGCGGTGTCAACACGGCGGCTTCGCCCGGCGGCACGTTGATCACGATGTGCCCCTGGCTGACGAACACCGTCATGTCCCGTCGGCGCGAAGCGATGTCGCGGCAGCTCACCTGCCACTCCTCATTGGCTCCCACGGGTGTGCTCCTCCAGCTCGTCCGGCGCCGGCCCGGACGGCCCCGGGCGCTCGCATCACTGAGACGCACGTGACCCAGGGTCATGACGGAGATTTTCGCTTTCTCCGCCGCGCGACCGCGCCGAGCTGCGGATAGCGTCGCACGTGAGACGAGAGCACGTCACCTGAAGGGGTGAAAGATGGCGGAACCGCAACGCATCGTGATCGTCGGGTCCGGTCTGGCCGGTGCCACGGCAGCGGGCGCGCTCCGAGACCGCGGCTTCGGCGGGCGGATCACCGTGCTCGGCACCGAGCTGCACCGCCCGTACGAACTGCCCGCGCTGTCCAAGGACGTGCTGCTGGGCAAGGCGGCCGAACCGGCCTGGGTGCACGAGACGAGCTTCTACTCCGACAACGAGATCGACCTCCAGCTCGGCGTCTCCGCGCTGGAGCTGCGCCCCGGCGACCACGCGCTCGTCGACTCGAACGGCGCCGTCCGCACCTACGACCGGCTGCTGCTCGCCACCGGCTCCCGCCCACGCGTTCTGCCTGGCGCACAAGGACATGTGCTCAGGACGCTGGACGACTCCCACGCCCTGCGCTCGGCGTTGCGCGAGGACCGGCACGTCCTGGTGATCGGCGCGGGCTGGATCGGCTGCGAGGTGGCCGCCGCCGCCCGCGGCCACGGCTGCCGCGTCACCGTCGTGGACCCGCTGGCCGAACCGCTGGTGCGCGTGCTCGGACCGGAGGTGGGCGCGATGTTCCGCCGCCTGCACGAGTCGCACGGCGTGGAGTTCCGCCTGGGCACCGGCGTCGCCCGCTTCTCCCCGTCCGGCGTGGTGCTGGGGAACGGCGACGAGCTGCTGGCCGACGTCGTCGTCCTGGCCGTGGGTGCCGCACCCCGCCTGGAGCTCGCCGAGACCGCCGGCCTGGACCTGGCCGCCGGCGGCGTCGCCGTCGACGCGACCCTGCGCACCTCGGCACCCGACGTGTTCGCGGCCGGCGACATCGCGGCCCACGACCACCCGCGGTACGGCCACCGCGTCCGCGTCGAGCACTGGGCGAACGCGAAGGACCAGGGCACCCACGTCGCCGGCTCGTTGCTGGGCCTCGACGAGCCGTACCAGAAGTCCCCGTACTTCTTCACCGACCAGTACGACCTGGGCATGGAGTACCGCGGCCTGGCCGGCCCTGACGACGAGCTGGTGGTCCGCGGCGAGCTGGAGTCGCGGCAGTTCATCGCGTTCTGGCTGCGCGACGGCCGCTTGCGCGCGGCCATGAACGTCAACGTCTGGGACCACGGCACGGCACTGCAGGCCCTGGTGGACGCGCAGGCGACGGTGACGCCGACGCAGCTGCGGGAGGCCGACCTGGGGTCGCTGGCCTAGTCGTCAGTTCGTTCGGTGTGCGCCTGACCCGGCGCAAGGCTGCCTAGGAAGAATGGGCGCCGATCCGTCGGCGGCAGCCATTCGGCGTCGATGCGGAACTCGCGTGTCGGCGCCGAATGTTCGCAGAGGACGGGCCAGACCCGTGGTGGTCGATAGGCCTTCACGACGTTGCCGCGCTTGTCTCGGAAGTTGTTCGTGTAACGAATGCGGATCCAACGCTCCGATGCACTTATGACGGTGGCTGGTTTCCACGTCGTCTCCCACACCCACACCGGATCGTCCGATTCGTAGTGCGTTGACGGGGTGTAGGCGCCTAGCTGGGTCAAACCCGGCAGGTTGGCCAGAGGGGAAGGTCGGCTTCCTCCGAGCACCTCGTACTCCGGCGGGGTCGAGAACGGCGGAGTGGCATGCGGTGACCAGCCGGGATCGCGGTCGACCAACCGCACGTCCCGAGGGTGGAAGTCCCAGAACGTCGGCGTTCCCACGGGCAGAA
This sequence comes from Lentzea sp. NPDC042327, assembly GCF_040647275.1. Classification (NCBI taxonomy): domain Bacteria; kingdom Bacillati; phylum Actinomycetota; class Actinomycetes; order Pseudonocardiales; family Pseudonocardiaceae; genus Lentzea; species Lentzea sp. NPDC042327. Next base: position 54,698 of record NZ_JBEZBX010000026.1, on the reverse strand, counting down.
ACCGAAGGCCGTTGTTGACGGAAGTCAATTCCGGGAGACAGAGGGTGACCCGTACGCGCTCATGGACGGAGATGTCCTCACGATACCGATCTCTGATGACGCGGGCAGGTATCCACTGGCCGTTGTCGAACCTGGTCACGACCTTGTCGCCGACGTGAAAAACTTGTTCAAGCATGAAGGCACAGTATTCCGAGCATCAACATAGCACATAGTGCGGATATCAGGCGCATGGCTCGACGCGATTCGCCCACGTCGGAGACCTGAGCTTGGCCTGAACGCGGAATTTTGAGTCCGGCTAGATGCAGGAGCCGTGCGTCGGCCCCTCGCCGTGCGACAGGTCCTGCAGGGCCTTGCGGATGGTCTCCATCTCCTGCGGGGAGAAGCGGGCGTGGAAGGCGCGTTCGACCTCGGCGAGCGCGTCGCCCGCCTCCTTCTGCAGCGCGCGGCCCTTGTCGGTGATCACCGGCGTGCGCACCCTGCGGTCGGACGGGTCGGGCACCCGCACGAGCAGCTCGGCGCGTTCCAGCTTGTCGAGCTCGCTGGTCAGCGTCGTCTTGTCGAGGCCGAGCATGGCGCCGAGCGCGAGCTGCGTGCGCTGGGCCTCCTCGGTGGCGAGCGCCTGGAGGATCAGCTGGCCGCGCAGGGAGATGCCGAACCGCTGGATCTCCTCGGCGAACGCGGCGCCGACGCGTTGGGCGGCGCGGTGCAGCAGCCAGTTGAAGTCCCACTTCTCCGCGCACGCGGCGATGAGTTCCGGCTGCTCCTGCATGTGACCCATCCTACCTCCCGGAGGAGATGTTCTCAGTTCGGAACATCTTGACTCGGAAGTTCTTCACTCGTATGTTCTGGGTATGACCAACCTGCTGCACCTCGACTCGAGCATCCGCTACGACGGGTCCGTGACCCGCGACATCACCAGGGCCTTCGCCGACAGCTGGCGCGCGGCCAACCCGGAGGGCGGCTACACCTACCGGGACCTCCACGCCGTGCCCGTGCCGCACAAGGACGGCACCGAGCAGGGGATCGCGGCCGAGCTGACCGCCGAGCTCAAGGCCGCCGACGTGCTCCTGATCGGCGCGCCGATGTACAACTTCTCGATCCCGTCCACGTTGAAGGCGTGGATCGACCAGGTCGCGACCTCGGAGTTCTTCGCCCGCGAGGACGGCACGTGGCCGCTGGGGGAGAAGCGGGTCGTCGTCGTGACGGCGCGCGGTGGTTCCTACAAGCCGGGCACGCCGCGCGAGGGCTTCGACTTCCAGGAGCCGTACCTGCGGGCCGTGCTGTCGATGATCGGCCTGGACCGCACCCTGGAGTTCGTGCACGCCGAGCTGACGCTGGCCGACGTGGTGCCGCAGATGCACCAGTTCCGCGAGCTGGCCGTGGAGTCGCTGGCCGACGCGCACCGCGTGGTCAAGGAGCTCGCGTCCGCCTAGCCTGGCGGCATGATCGACAAGATCGCCTGGATCCTGCTGGAGAACGGCCGGGTGCTCGGCACCCGCTCGGCCGGCAAGGACACGTACTACCTGCCCGGTGGCAAGCGCGAGCCGGGGGAGACCGACGTCGAGACGCTCGTGCGCGAGATCCGCGAGGAGCTGTCCGTCGACATCGATGCCGCCTCGGCGCGGCACGTCGGGACGTTCGAGGCGCAGGCGCACGGCCGTTCGTCGGGGGTGACCGTGCGGATGACCTGCTACACGGCGTCGTTCACGGGGGAGCTGGCCGCCGCGAGCGAGATCGAGGAGCTCGCGTGGCTCACGACCGCCGACGTGGACCGGATCTCACCGGTCGTCCGGATCATCTTCGCCCACCTGCACGAGGCGGGCCTGCTGACCTGAGGCAAGCGCTTGCCACGTGATGCGCGTGACTTTCGGTGCAACCGGGACTCACCGGCCGCGGTCCGTCGTTGCAGCAGGTGCGGCAGGGATCGCGGCCCGTCACTCCATCTGACCGGCCGTCGATCGCGCGGGGGCCTCGTGCGCAGTGAAGCGGCGCACCCGGTCCCCGCGCGTCCACATCCACATCCACCACGACCACGCTGACCAGCGCGAAGAGTGCCCAGGCGGTCACCCGTTCGAGGTGCCGCGGTGCGCTGTCACACTGGGCGGCGTGTCCGAGCCGACGACCGCGGTGCTGTTGCGCGCCGCTGAGCTCGCCGCCTCGGGGAAGCCGCGGCAGGCGATCGACCTGCTGCGTCCCCTCGTGACGGCGAACCCTCGGCACGCCGAGGCCTGGTGCCGGCTCGCCGCCGCCCACCTCGACCTGCGCGAACCCGGTCCCGCCCTCGACTCGGCCAAGCGCGCCATGGTGCTCGACGGGGAACGGGCCTGGTCGCAGCGGCTGGCCGCGCTCGCGCTGAGCGACCTGGGCCGCCACCCCGAGGCGGCGGTCGCGGCACGGGAGGCCGTGCGGCAGAAGCCGGGCGACTGGCGCGGCTACGTCGTGCTGGCCGAGGTGCTCGCCGACGTCCCCGACGGCGCGGTGGAGGCGTTCGACGCCGCACTGCACGCCTCGCAGCTCGCACCGTCGGAGGTCCGCGCGGCCCAGGTCCTCGGCGACGCGGCGCTGCGGATGCGCGACTGGGGCACCGCCGAGCACGCCTACCGCCAGGCGATCAAGCTCGACCCGTCCGACGCCGACTCGAAGGCGAACCTCGCCACCGTGCAGCGCCGCCGCACCGCCAAGCCGCCCGCGCAGCTCAACAAGGCGCAGGTGTGGCGGTCGCTGCGCACGCTGGCGTTGCTGCTGGTCGGCGGCGGGTTGCTGGCGCTGCTCGCCGGCATGCCCCGCCCCACTCCCTACCTGGCGTTCCTGACCTCCGCGCTGGTGCTCGGCTGCCTGGTCGTGGGCCTGCGGCTGCGGCCGTTCAAGGCGCTGTGGCACCTGCGCAAGCTCGCCGTGACCGTGTCGCTGCTCGGCGCGTCGGCCGCGTTGCTCGCCGGCTGGACCGTCGCGCTGGTGCTGGGCGCCACCACGATGCAGCCTCTTGTGCTTTCCTGGTTGTGCGCCGTGGTCGGCGGCGCCCTGGTCTACGTCGGGGGAGGCAGGAGGCGGTGATGCGGCGCAACGCGGTCGCGCTCGCGATCATGCTGTTCCTCGGACAGCTGTTCGTCCTCGCCGCGCCCGCACCCGCCGCCCACGTCGGGGGCTCGGTCGTGCAGCACACGCACGACGTGGCGAACCTGCCAGGAGCCGTCCCCAAACCGCACAACCAGCAGGCCGCCCAGGTGCCGCTGGCCCAGCTCGCCGCCGACGTGCCGCCGGTCGCGAAGCCCGCGCTGCCCGTCCGGTTCCTCGTCGCGTTCACCCGGCGCGTGCACCGCACGCCCGAGGGCGTCCGCTGGACCCCGCGGCGGGACCGCTCACCGCCTTCCGGTCGCTGACACCGCGTTCTCAGCCACCACTTTCCTCCCGGAAGGCTCTCCCAACCCATGTCGCGCGACACCGCGCGACGAGGGCTGCTCGTGCGCGCACTGCTGTCGCTCGGCGTCCTCGTCGCCTCCGCTTTCCTGCTGCTCACCACAGATCCCCGCCTCGGCCTCGACCTGCGCGGCGGCACCCAGATCGTCCTGGAGGCCAAGGGCGACTCCGACTCCACCGACCGCGCCCTCGAAGTGCTGCGCCGCCGCGTCGACGAGCTCGGCGTGGCCGAACCCGTCCTGGCCCGCTCCGGCGAGAACCGGATCGTCGTCGAGCTGCCCGGCGTGCAGGACCCGGAAGAGGCCGTGAAGGTCCTCGGCCGCACCGCCCAGCTCACCGTCGAACGCAACGGCGCCCAGGTCATGACCGGTGAGGGCATCTCCGACGCCACCGCCGTGCGCAACCAGCAGGGCGCCGGCTACGTGGTCAACATCCAGTTCCAGGGCGACGCGCCCAAGACGTGGCAGAAGGTCACCGGCGAGGCCGCCTGCGTGCCCTCCGGCGACCCCGGCCGCCAGATCGCGTTCAAGCTCGACGGCAACGTCGTCTCCTCACCCGAGGTCAGCACCGACACCCCGTGCGGCGGCGGCCAGCCCGGCGGCGCCACGACCATCACCGGCCGGTTCTCCCAGGCCGAGGCCAACGAGCTGGCCCTGGTGATCCGCTCCGGCGCACTGCCCGTGCCCGTCGAGGTGATCGAGCAGCGCACGGTCGGTGCCACCCTCGGCGCCGAGGCGATCGACGCGAGCGCCCAGGCCGCGATCATCGGCATCGCGCTGACCTCGCTGTTCCTCGTCTTCGCCTACCGGCTCGCCGGTTTCCTCGCCGTCGTCGCCCTGGTCGGCTACGCGGGTGTCGCCTACGCCGGACTGCTGGCCGTGGGGGCGACCCTGACCTTGCCGGGCCTGGCCGGCTTCGTGCTGGCCATCGGCATGGCGGTCGACGCGAACGTCCTGATCTTCGAACGGGCCCGCGAGGAGTACGCGCGGAAGGCGAACCTGCGGCGGGCGTCCGAGGCGGGCTTCCGCGGTGCGCTGAGCGCCATCGCGGACTCCAACGTGACGACGCTGCTGGCGGCCGGCCTGCTGTTCTGGCTGGCCACCGGGCCGGTGCGCGGCTTCGGCGTGACGCTGACCATCGGTGTCCTCGCGTCGATGTTCAGCGCGCTCGTGCTGTCCCGCGTGCTGGTGCTGTGGGCGATGGGCACGCGTTTCGTGGCCAAGCGGCCCCGGCTGAGCGGCCTGGACTCGCTCGGTTTCGTCCGGTCGAGGCTGAAGCTCGTCCTGTACCGCCGCCCGTGGCTGTGGCTGAGCAGCGCCGCCGTCCTGGTGCTGGTCGCGGTCTCCGGCCTGTTCCTGCGCGGCCTCAACCTGGGTGTCGAGTTCACCGGCGGCCGCATGCTCGACTTCACCGCCGGCGGCCCCGTCGACGCCGGCCGCGTCCGCGGCGCACTGGCCGACGCGGGCTTCGAGGACGTCGTCGTGTCGTCCTCCGGCAGCGACGTCTCCCTGCGCACCGGCTCGATCGACGACGCCGCCTCGAACCGCATCGGCGAGGTCGTGAACTCCGCGGTCGACGGCGGCGCCCGCCAGTCGAGCAACGAGCTCATCGGCCCGTCGCTGTCCTCCGAACTGCGCCGCAACGCCGTCATCGGCCTCGCCATCGCCGTCGCGGCCCAGCTCGGCTACCTGGCCATCCGCTTCGACTGGCGCCTCGGCGTCGCCACGGTCGCCGCACTGCTGAGCGACGTGCTGGTCCTCGTCGGCATCTTCGCGTGGCTCGGCAAGACCGCGGACGGCGTGTTCCTCGCCGCCCTGCTCACCGTCATCGGCTACTCCGTCAACGACTCCGTCGTCGTCTTCGACCGCCTCCGCACCCTGCGCGGCTCCCGCCTGAAAGCCGCCTACCAGGACGTGGTCTCCGACGCCGTGGTCCAAACCGTGCCACGCACCGTGAACACCGGCATCGGCGTGCTGTTCGTGCTCGCCGCACTGCTCGTGCTGGGCGACGGCTCACTGGCGAACTTCGCGACCGCCCTGCTCATCGGCCTGATCTTCGGCACGATGTCCACAGTGGTCACGGCGGCGCCGGTCGCGATCTGGCTGGAGCAGCGGTGGCCGCGCCCGGTGCGGGCGGCGACCCGCAAGGCACCGGCGGGAGCCCGCGTGTAGCTCTTCCTCACGCCGCGGGACTCGTAGCAGAGTAGGGGCCATGACCTCTTTCGCCGCGTACCAGAACGAGATCTACCTCCAGGGGCTCGGCGGCACCGTGCCGCCGTTCACCACCGACCCGGACGCGCTGGAGGACTCCGCGCGGTCCCGGCTGGGACCGGGTCCGTTCTGGTACGTGGCGGGAGGTGCGGGCTCGGGTGCCACCGTGCGGGCGAACCGCGAGGCCTTCGACCGGGTGCGGATCGTGCCGCGGATGCTCACCGACGCCACCGAACGGCACCTCGGCGTTACGGTGCTGGGCACCGAGCTGCCGGCGCCGGTGATGCTCGCACCCGTTGGCGTGCAGTCGATCCTGCACCCCGACGGGGAGCTCGCCACCGCGCGGGCCGCGGCCGAGCTGGGCGTGCCGATGGTGTTGTCCACGGCGTCGTCGCACACGATCGAGGAGGTCGCGGAGGCGTCCGGCGCCGGGCCGCGGTGGTACCAGCTGTACTGGCCGAACGACCAGGACGTCTGCGCGTCGCTGCTGGAGCGGGCGAAGAAGGCCGGGTACACGGCGCTGGTCGTCACCCTCGACACGTGGACGCTGGCGTGGCGGCCGCACGACCTCGACCAGGCCTACCTGCCGTTCCTGCGCGGCGTCGGGACCGCCATCCCGTTCAGCGACCCGGCTTTCCGCGCGGGGCTCGCGAAGTCGCCCGAGGAGGACCTGCCGATGGCGATCCTGCGGTGGGTGCAGCTGTTCACCGGCACCGACAAGTCGTGGGACCGGCTGGCGTTCCTGCGCGAGCACTGGGACGGGCCGATCGTCCTCAAGGGAATCCAGCACCCCGACGACGCGCGCAAGGCGGTCGAGTCCGGAATGGACGGAGTCGTCGTGTCCAACCACGGCGGGCGCCAGGTCGACGGCGCCGTCGGGTCGCTCGACGTGCTGCCCGCCGTCGTGGAGGCGGTGGGGGAGCAGGTCGACGTGCTGTTCGACTCCGGCATCCGCACCGGCGCCGACGTCGTGAAGGCGCTGGCGCTGGGTGCCAAGGCGGTGCTGGTCGGGCGGCCGTTCGCGTACGGGCTGGCGCACGGCGGGCAGGTCGGCGTGAAGCACGTCCTGCGCGGCCTGCTCGCGGACTTCGACCTGACCCTGGGGCTCTCGGGTCACCGCAGCCCGGCCGAACTGGGCCCGGACGCGCTGCGGTTCTCCTGAGTCCTGCTACGGCATCGTCGCGGTGAGCCGGGCGAGCGTGCCGAAGTCGGCCGGCTGCACCCGCAGCCAGCCCTCGCTCTTCGCCGCCACGTACCGCCCGCTCACCGTGTCGAGGTAGGTGAGCGGGGCGGCGCAGCGCTGCTTGCGCCCGGTGTGGTCGCGCTTGGCCGAGTACAGCTGGCCACCACCGGTCCGCGGCTCCGACATGATCGTCTTGAGCTGCGCGACCAGCTGGTCGTTCGGCGTGCTGGTCGGCCGGCTCTGCTGCAGGAACGAGCCGGTGTCCTCGTAGGACGGCTGCCGCTTCTGCTGCAACGCGTCCTCCGGCAACGTGATCGGCGCGCCCTTCCCGGCCGGCGTCGGCGGCAGCGCGGCCACCAGCGACTGCGGCGCCTCGTCCGCCCGCACCGGCTCCAGCACGAACAGCTGGTCCGGCGTCAGCACGACCCGCAGCGCGTCCTGGCCGTTCGACACGACCAGGACCGCCTGCTGAGGACCGTCCTTCTGGCTGAAGAACGCCCAGTACTCCGCACCGGCCTCGACCACGAGCCGCAACGCGCCGGCGAGGTCCGGGTGGATCTCCCCGCCGCGCGCGAGCCCGGTCTGCTCCAGCTGCGCCCACGCCGTGCGCTGCAGCCGTTCCAACCCGCTCAGGTCGCCCTCCTCGAGCGACTCCGAGTCGAAGTCGACCTGCGTGACCAACGCCCTGTGCAGCTGCGGCAGACCCGCGACCTGCCACGCCTGGTACAGCGCGACGACAGGGATGGCGACCCTGCTCCGAAGCACAATTCCCCCTTAACCGCCGATGACCGGCGGAGCGACCATCGTCCCGTCGCCGAAGATGTCCTCGGTCTCCTGCAGGTACGACGCGGACTTGTGCTCCTTGTCCTCGTCACCCTGACCGCGGCCTCCGGCACCACCCATGCCGCCCATGCCGGCCGCACCCGCGGCACCACGACCACCGGCCGCACCCGCACCCGCGGGCCCGAAGCCACCGGCGCCACCACGTCCCTGCTCGGCACCGGCCACACCGGCCGCACCACCGAAGCCGCTACCGGCACCCATGCCGCCCATGCCACCGGGCCCCTTGCCGAGCCCGGCCGCGGCAGCACCACCGATGCCACCGGCACCCGGCGGCCGCATGCCACCACCGGCACCGCCACCACCGCCCCCACCGGGCCTGCCACCGCCGGGCACCCCGGGCCCACCGGGCCGGTTGCGCGGGTCGTTCGGCCCACCCGGCCGGTTGCGCGGGTCGTTGGGGTCGAACCGCCCGCCCGGCGGGATGGTGGGGTCGAGGCCGGGAGGCCGGTTGCGGGGGTCGTTCGGGTCCACGAAGACCGGCGGCCGGTTGCGCGGGTCGTTCGGGTTGAGCTGCGACGGGTTGGTGTCGTCGCCGCCGGAACCCGGCGGCTTCCAGCCCGACGTGCCGGTGTCGTCACCGGGGCCACCGATGCCCGGCGGCGTGCCGGTACCGGGCGGCGTCCCCGTGCCCGGCGGCGGGTTGCTGCCGATGGGCGGCGGCTGCGTGCTCGGCGGCGTGACCCGGTCGATCGACCGGTTGTTCTGCTCCTGCATGTTCGCGTCGGTCGCGTCCGGCGAGATGAACGTCGGCATCTGGTTGGTGCTCTGGTTCACCGCCTCCGCGTACTGGTTGAACGCGCGGATGTTCTGCTCGCTGACCTGCTGGTTCTTCTCGACGGCCTTGTCGTAGTCGGTGTCCCACGGGGCCAGGTCGTTGAGGAACGGCTTGTCGGGGACCTCCGGCGGCTTCTGCATCTGGTACTTGGCGTTCGTGTACGCCTCACCGATGGAGTCGGCCGTGTTGCCGGCGTCCTGAGCGGACTTGCCGGTCATGTCCGCCCAGGTCGCGAGCGGCGAGGTGGTGCTGCGGGCCGCGTCACCGGCCTGGCCCTCCCACGCCGCGCCGGAGTCGCGCACCGCCTTGTTGATGATCTCGGCGACCTCGTTGTGACCGCCGGCCACATCACGCCATCCCTGGCTGGTCAGCGCGGTGCTCTGGCTTGGGCCCTTGCCCTTGTTGAACCAGTTGTAGACGGTCTCGCCACCCGCGAAGGGGAGCATTGCGAAACCAGCGATGTTCGGCTCATCCCCAGGCATGTCCCTACCCCTTCAGTGTGCTGATGACTGCCGCCGCGATCTTCTGGCTCTCCTCGCACGGCTTCTTGATGCCCTTTTGCTGCAGAGCGACGTGCGCCTGCGCGATGATCACGCTGTTCTTGCCGGTCTCGACGACAGTAGAGCAGTCACGGGTGCCGTCAGTGCTGTCGAAGTTGAATGCTCGCAGCTCGCTGACCTTCGACTCGGTGAAGATCGGAGACGTGCGTGAGTTGCCCAGAAGGGAGTCGAACTTCTGGTCCGCACCCAGCGTCACACCGAAACCGGTGTCTTTCAGGATGTCCTGCGACTCCCAGTTGCAGGTGGGACCGAGCGGTGCCGTTCGAGTCTTCGGGGCACGCACGTTGCTGACTCCGGCCAGCTGATCGGCGGTCAGCACGTCACAGGGCTTGCTCGTGAACTTCGACAGGTCCAGCTCAGGACCAGACGGGGCGCTCGAAGTCTCCGTCTCCGTGCTCGCCGGGGGCGTGGTGGTCTCGGGCGTGGGGTTTCCACCACTCTTGTCGGAGCAGCCAGCTACAGCGGCCAGCGAGAACAGGGCCGCCAACAACATGGTCGTGCGCTTCAAGGCGGTGTCTACCTTCCCATCGCGGACGAGGCCGCGTCGTCGGTGCCCCGGTACTCGGCCAGAGCCTTCTCGATGTTCTCGATGGTCTTCTCGAGCGCTTCGCGTGCCTTGATGTTGGCCCAGCCGTAACCACCCGGTTCGGTGCCGGCAGCCTGCCGCATCTGCAGCGTGGCGTAGCCGCTGAACGGGTCAGGTCCAGGGGCACCAGAAGCAGTGAGCTGGTCAGCGGTGTCCTGCAAGGTCCGCAGGTGCTCCACGGCCGTCCTCAGACCTTCGATCATCTTCTGGGCCTGGTCGGGATCGACGCTGAACTTCGTGGTTCCCGCCCCCGCCGCACCTGCCGCGGCGGCAGCAGCACCGGCTGCCGCGCCGACCGCGCCGCTCACGGCCCACGGTGTGATCGCGTCGAACATCAGCATCTCGGCCAGCTCCCCTCAGAACTTCCACACACCCCTGTTGGAGGATTTTTGCACAGCGCCGGTTCCCCCGGCGGGCGAACGAGTGAGCTGACCTGGTCACATGGCCGTTTCGTCCAAGACGTGGCGCGACCGGGCGGCTTAGGTTCGCAGGCATGATCGAACGCGCGAGGGACTTCATCTGGCACAACGCCCGCACGCTGGAGCAGCGGTGGTTCGAGTACGCCTTCGACGGTGGCAGCGGGGACGCGGTGGTGCGGGCGGTGCTGGCCTTCCGCAACGACGACGGCGGGTACGGGCACGGGCTGGAGCCGGACCACCGGGGGCCGACCAGTCAGCCGTTGCACGCGTTGCGGGCGTTGCAGATGTTCGCCGAGGTCAGCGCGCCGGAACCGGCCGGGTCGGTGCTGACCTGGCTCGATGCGACCTGTCCCGACGGGAGTGTGCCGTTCGGGCTGTCCACGTCGAAGGGGCACCCGGTGGCGCCGTGGATCACGCTCGACGACCAGGGTGGGTTGTTGCTCACCGCCCAGATCGCGGCGGCCCTGCACGCGTTGGGGGTCACCCACCCGTGGCTCGACCGGGCCACCGACTACTGCTGGCGGCAGGTCGAGGCGCTCGGCGAGACCCACCCGTACGAGCTGCGGGCCGCGGTGATGTTCCTCGACGAGGTGCCGGACCGGGAACGGGCGGAGCTCGCGGCGGCGCGGATCGGGCAGCTCAAGCCCAGCACGGACGGGTACGCGCAGGGGGAGGGCATGGCGCCGCACTTCTTCGCGGCGCGGGCTGGCGGCCTGGCGCGGTCGTGGTTCAGCGAGGCGGAGCTGGAACGCGACCTCGACGAGCTGCAGGCGGGGCAGCAGGAGGACGGCGGCTGGAACTTCGGCTTCCCCGCGTTCACGCCGGTCGTCACGTTCGAGTGGCGGTCCATCGCCACGATCGACGCGTTGCTCACGCTGCGCAGCTACGGCCGGATCAGCTGATCAGCTGCCTCAGCGACACACCGGCCAGCGCGCGCACCTCGCGGGAGAGGTGCGCCTGGTCGGCGTAGCCGGCGTCGGCGGCGACCGCGGCGAAGGGGCGGCCGGCCCACGCCAGGCGCAGCGCGTGGTCGAAGCGCAGCACCCGCTGCAGCACCTTGGGCGGGTAGCCGAACGCGTCCAGGCACCGCCGCCGCAGCTGCCGCTCGCTCAGCCCGATGTCCCAGGCCGCCGACCTGACGTCACCGGTGCGCAGCAGCGCAGCGGTGCCGGCGAGGGCGGGGTCGACGACCACGCGGGCCGCGCAGAACGACACCACCTCCGAGAACGCCGACAGCCGCGCGGACGGCACCAGCTCCGCCAGCGGCACCCGCAGGTCGCGCACCTCGCACGCCGGCACGCCGAACACCGACGGGAACGCACCGGGCGGCAACCGCACCCCGTACAACGTGCCGGGCGCGACGGAAGCGAGCTGCGCGCGGGTGTCCGGACCGGCCACGAACAACGCGCCCGTCGTGGGTGTCCACATCAGATCCGTGCACCCGTCGGGCACCACGCGCTGCACGGTCTCCGACGACACCGTGCGCGTCCACAGGCAGGCCAGACCGGCGGGGGCGGGACGTTCGGCGTACACGGGTCAATCAAAGCAAAAGGCGCCACATCCCGGGGGATGCGGCGCCATGAGCACGAGAAACGTGGACGATACTGGGATTGAACCAGTGACCCCTACCGTGTCAAGGTAGTGCTCTCCCGCTGAGCTAATCGTCCTCGTGGTGCAGGACGAGATTCTAGCGGACGGGCACGGCCCGGCGAACACGAGGGTCTAGAGGCCGAACTTCACCCAGTTCGCGCTCACGTACGCCGCCGGCTGGCCGCTCGTGAACGTCACGTACACGTCGTGCGTCCCGGAGATGTTCGAGATGTTCGCGGGAATGGTCCTCCACGAGTCCCAGCCCCCGGTGTTACCCACCGCGATCGACCCCACGGGGGTCGCCGTGCGCGACCCGAGCCGGACCTCGACCAGACCGCTCACGCCGCCGGCGGCACCCGAGGCGACGCGGGCGTGGAACTGCCGCGCCGGACCGGAGCCGAAGTTGACGCCGGAGAACTTCAGGTAGCCGCCGTTGGCGATCTGGTGGACACCCGAACCGCCCTCGGCCGGGGCGACCGAGCCGCCGGAGCGCTCGGAGGCGTTCTCCGCCTGGAGCTCGCTGTACGCCGAACCACCACCGCCGGGGTTCGAGGTCGTCGTGGTCGTGGGCGGAGTCGTCGTCGAACCGCCAGCCGTGTAGACGGCCACGTAGTCCACGACCATGGAGTGTCCGGACTGGGTGGCCGCGACAGGGGTCGGCTGGTTGTTGTTCAACGCGTTCGGGAACGCGCCGCCCATCGCCAGGTTCAGCAGGATGAAGTACCCGGCGTGCGACGTCATCCGGTCCCACACGCCCGCGCCGAGCTGGGCCTGCGTGACCGTGTGGTACTGCTGGCCGTCGACGAACCACTTGAAGGACTTCCCGGCGTCGTCCCACTCGAAGCGGTACGTGTGGAACGCCGTCTGGCACGACGCGCCGGGGCAGGCCCGCGAGTTGCCGATGCCGGTGAACTCGTTGCACGCACCGCCGGGTGCGACGTCGCAGTGCAGCACGCCCCACACCGAGTTGATGCCGTTGACGTTCTCCATCACGTCGAACTCACCGATGCCCGGCCAGTTCCAGTAGTTGCCGCGGAACGGCGAGCCCAGCGCCCAGAACGCCGGCCAGTAGCCCAGCGCCGCCTGACCGGTGACGTTCGGCATCTGGATGCGGCCCTCGATGGCGAGCTTGCCGCCCGGCGCCGGCTTGAAGTTCGACCGCTGGGTCTCGATGCGCGACGACGTCCAGTTGCCCGCGCCGTCCTTCAGCGCGGTGATGCGCAGGTTGCCGGCACCGTCGAGCTTGATGTTGCTGGTGCTGTTCGTGTAGTTCTGGATCTCCCCGGTGCCCCAGTTCGCAGGTCCACCGGGGTAGCCGTGGCCCAGGTCGAAGATCCAGTTCGAACTGGACGGCAGGGTTCCGCTCGCTCCGTTGAAGTCGTCGCCCCACACCTGCGTCCATCCCGCTGCAGGGGGTGGGATCGAAGCGTTGGCGGACATGGCGGCGATCGCCAGGGGTACCGCGGCAAGAAGAGCTGTCGTGGCCGCGAGGATGCGACTGCGTTGCCTCATGCGCGAGTGACCTCCTTGTCACGGGTGCAGTCCATTTATGAGAGCGCTCTCACGACCCGTGGACAAGCGGCCATTCGGACGAACGGCCACAAAGCGCGCTGGTGCCGCTACGTCTCGTTTGGACACGCGAGGTGCGCGGATCTTGCCGACGGCCCTCACTTCGCGTCCGCGTAGCACTCCACCGGCACGGCGTTCATCGGGAACCGCACCCGTGTGTCGCCGAACAGCAGCCGGGTCGCCGCCTGGCCCGCCTCCGCGATGGCCGCCACCACCCCGTCGACGTCTGCGGCCGGGCAGTGCACGAGGACCTCGTCGTGCTGGAAGAACACCAGCGCCGCCTCGCGCGGTAACCGGGTGCGCAGCACGCCGAGCAGGGCGGCCGTCCAGTCCGCGGCGCTGCCCTGCACCACGAAGTTGCGCGTGAAGCGGCCCCAGTTGCGGGCGGCCTGGCGGGAGGAGCTGGACACGTTGCCCGCGTCGTCGGCGCCGTTGACCAGGTCCTGCCACGACGCGGACGGTTCAGGGGAGGTGCGGCCGAGGCGGGTGCGCACCATGCGGCCCTGTTCACCTGCCTGGGCCGCGGCCTCCACGTAGCCGACCGCGACCGGGAAGCGCTTGCGCAGCACGGCGAGCAGCGGGCCCGCCTCGCCGGAGGTGCCGCCGTACATGGCGGAGAGCATCGCGATCTTCGCGCGGGGGCGTTCGCCCTTGAACGAGTCCGCGGCCAGTGCGGCGTACAGGTCGTCGTCGCCGCAGACGTCGATCAGCCTCTCGTCGCCGGACAGCGCGGCCAGGATGCGCGGCTCCAGCTGGGAGGCGTCGGCGGCCACCAGGCGCCAGCCGTCGTCCGCGCGCACCGCCTGGCGCAGCAGGCGCGGGATCTGCAGAGCCGCGCCGCCGCGGGAGGCCCACCGGCCGGTGACGACGCCGCCGACCACGTACTCCGGGCGGAACCGCCCTGCCGAGACCCACGTGTCGAGCCACGACCAGCCGTGCGCCGCCCACAGGCGCGCGAGCTCCTTGTACTCCACCAGCAACGCCACCGCGGGGTGGTCCACCTTCTTCAGCACCCAGCGCCGCGAGGACGACACCTCGATGCCCACGCGCTTGAACGCCCGCACGATGCTGGCCGGCGCGTCCGGGTTCACGTCGTAGCCGCCGAACGCCTCCCGGATGCGGTCAGCCAGCCCCTGCAGCACCTTCGGCCGCGCGCCGGGGCCGGGGCGCGGGCCCAGTAGGTCCTCCAGCAGCGCGAGGTGCACGTCTTCCCGCCACGGCAGCCCGTGGTGGGTCATCTCCGCCGCCGCCAGCGCCGACGCCGACTCGGCCGCGATCAGCAGCGACAACGCCGGATTGCGTTGCTGCGCTTGGAAGACCAGCGACAGCGCGGCCAGCTCGTCGGTGCCGCCGGGCAGCTCCACCGGCTCCGGTTCGAACAACGTCAGCGCGACGTCCTTCTTGCGCGGGCCCACGTCCGCCGGCGCGGGCAGGCGCAACGCGCGCGCCACCGCCGCCGGCAGCTCGCGCGGTTCGCGGTGCCTGCCCTCGGCGCCCAGCAGCAGCGCCTCGGTCAGGTGCAGGTCCCAGCACCGGTCCACCCGCACGCCGGCCGCCAGCAGCGCGGGGTAGGCCTCCGCGGTGTCCGCCCACAGCCACCGCGGTCTGTGGGCGCGCTCCAGCGACGCGACGGCCGAGGCCAGTGACGGCGCTGACGTCGCGGGACCCGCCGGGGTCCCGTCGTCGTTCAGCTCCTGCCACCGCCCCGCGCCGTCCGCTTCGGGGACGAGGGAGACCAGCACGCCTCTGATTGTGCCCAGGGGGTCTGACAATTTCGGTCGAGCCGGCCATCTACACCGCCGTCAGCACCACAATTCCGTTGGAGTTCCTCCAAGCCAGCCAGCGAAGGAGTGAAGGAAAAACGCGAAGATTCCCCGATGGTGTGGTCTTGCTGTCCCTCACCTGACCACCGGCCGACTATGAAGCCGTGGATCGAGCACTCAGCGTCGCCGCACTGCTGGACCCCACCCACCAGGTGGTCCCCTTTCACGGCAGAGAACCCGAACTCGACGCACTCGTGGCGTGGCGCGACAGCCCCGTCCCGCAGGCGTCCCTGCTCGTGCACGCCCCGGCGGGCGCGGGCAAGACCCGGCTGCTCCAGCGGTTCGCGGAGCTGTGGGACGACGACGCGCACGGGCGGCTGCTGGTCCTCGACGACGCCGACCGCCGCACCTGGCAGCAGGTCTTCGAGCAGCTCCAGGACACCCTGCGGCACGGCCCGCAGCGCACCAGGGTGCTGCTGGCGAGCCGGATCACGGGCTGGTGGTGGTCCTCGACCCGCCAGCGCGTCGCCGACTTCGACCACGAGGTCACCGAGCTCGCGCTCCCGCCGAGCCCGGCCGACCGCGCCGAGTCGTTCACCCTCGCCTGCGAGCACTTCGCCAAGCAGCTCGGCGTCACCGCACCCGACGAACCACCGCCGAACATCGCCGACGAGACCACCCTCGACCTGCACATGGCCGCGCTCACCGCGGTGCACGGCGACCCGTGTGAGGTGAACCGCACCCAGCTCGTCCGCCAGCTCCTCCGGCGCGACAGCGGTCCGCGCACCGGCCGCATCGCCGAGGACTACCTCGCCGTGGCCACCCCGGACTCCCCGGACCCCGACCTGCTCGCCCGCGCCGCCCTGCGCTGGCCCGCACTGCGGCCGCGGCTCGACCGGCTCGTCGCCGAGCACCCGGAGGTCGTCCGCGACATGGCCCGCGACAGCCTGCGCATCACCGCGGAGATCGGCTCCCGCGCCACGGCGGAGCACCTGGCCCGCCAGCTCTTCCGCGACGAGCGGTTCGCCACCGACGCCATCCCGTCGATGCTCACCCGCAGGCTGATCGAGGGCGCCGAGGACACCCTGGAACGCGCCGAGATGTACGGGATGCTCAGCGCCCGCACGATGGTGTGCGGGCTGCGGCACGAGTCCGTCGAGGCCTCCCGCCAGGAGGTCGAGTGCTATCGGGAGCTGGCGCGGCGGGACCCGGAGAACCGGCCGCTGCTCGCGGACGCGCTGGGGGACCTCGGCCTGCGGCTCATCAACGCCCAGCGCCGCGACGAGGTGCTGCAGGTCTCCGAGGAAGCCATCGGGCTGTGGCGCGAGATCGCGGAGGACGACCCGGAGACCATCCCGCAGCTCGCGTCCGCGCTGGAGCAGATCAGCTACCGCTACCAGGCGCTGCACCAGGACGAGGCGGCGATGACGGCGCTCAGCCGCGCCACCCTGCTCTTCCAGGAGCTGGCGAAGAACCACCCCTCGCTGTTCCGCGGCGACTACGCCAGGGTCGCCGCCGCGATGGCCCGCCGCTTCCACGCCGAGGGCGAGAAGCAGCACGCCGCCGAGTCGATGCAGCTGTCCATCGCGAACTGGCGGGTGCTCGCCCAGGAGGACCCGCGGTTCGAACCGGAGCTGGCCCGCAACCTCGCCATGGCCGGTGTGATGCTCACCGACCTGCGCCGCGCGGAGGCCGCGAGCGAGACGCTGCGGGAGGCCGTCGAGCTGTTCCGCAGGCTCGCGGTCGTCAACCCCGACACGTTCCGCTCGGAGCTGGCGGACGCGCTGACTCGGTACAGCAGGGCGGTGCACGAACTCGGCGACCCGGACGCGCGGCTGGTCGCCCAGGAGGCCGTGATGCTGTGGCGCGAGACGGACGACCGCAAGGGCCTCGGCACCGCGCTGCTCACCGTGGTGCACGTCGCGGACGACCTGCACGCGGCGGAGGAAGCCGTTGCGGTGCACCGGGAACTGGTCGCACGGGATCTCGTGTGGAACCAGGTCGACCTGGTGCTCGCCCTCGCCGTCCTCACCGAGCAGGAGCTGCTGCACGACCGGCACGAGGAGGCGCTGCGGCACGCGGACGAGTTCCTGGAGATCTGCGACCGCCTGCCGTCGCAGCTCATCGACTTCTTCGGCACGAAACTGGCGCCGGGTCTGCAACCGGTGGTCCGCGCACTGTCCGAAGCGGACCACCACGTCCGCGCGCTGCGGGCATCGGAGTTCGCGCTCGGCGTGTGGCGGGTGCTGATCCCGAAGACCGGACCGGTCGCCCACCTCGCCGCGCTCCAGCAGCACGCGTGCAAGCTCCGTGCCGCGGAACGGAAGGAGGAGGCCAGGAACACCGCGCACACCGCGATCGTGCTGTGGCACCTGCTCGGACCGGAGCTGGACGAGCAGCCGGGGTACGCCGACGCGCTCACCATCTACAGCAGGCTGTGCGTGGAGACCGGGTTCGAGGTCGACAAGGCGCTCCGGCTCGCCCACCGCGCGGTGCGGATCGCACGCGAGGTGGGCGACGAGGCGAAGCTGGAGTTCGCGCTGGAGACGGCAGCCGCGGCCGAGAGCGCGCTCAGCTGGTCGTGAGCAGCGACCGCACGAAGAACGCCACGTTGGCGGGGCGCTCGGCGAGCCGGCGCATGAAGTAGCCGTACCACTCGTCGCCGTACGGAACGTAGACGCGCATCCGGTTGCCCTCGGACGCGATGCGCCGCTGCTCCTCCGGCCGGATGCCGTACAGCATCTGGAACTCGTAGGTGTCCTTCGACCGCGCGGACGCGAGGTCGGCGGCGATGGCGATCAGCCGCGGGTCGTGCGAGGCCACCATCGGGTAGCCGGCGCCCTCCATCAGCACCTTGAGGCACCGCACGTACGACAGGTCGACGTCGTGCTTGTCCTGGTACGCAACGGAAGCAGGCTCCTGGTAGGCGCCCTTGCACAGCCGCACGCGGGAACCGGCGTGCGCGAGGTCGCGGCAGTCCTGCTCGGTGCGCTTCAGGTAGGCCTGCAGCACCGCACCCACCCACGGGAAGTCCACCCGCAGCTCGCGCAGGATGCCCAGCGTCGAGTCGGTGGTGGTGTGGTCCTCCATGTCGAGCGTCACGGTCGTGCCGACGACGGCGGCCGCGGCGCAGATGCGGCGGGCGTTCTCCAGCGCGATCTTCTCGCCGTCCACCGGCAGCGACTGGCCGACGGCCGACAGCTTGACCGACACCTCGGCGCCGTCGGTGAGCCCGTGCCGCTCCAGCTGCGCCAGCAGCGTCAGGTACGCCTCGACGGTGTCGTTCGCCTGCGACTCCTCGACGGTGTCCTCACCGAGGTGGTCCAGCGTGACCAGGCGGCCGTCACCGAGCACCTCGGCGGTCGTGTGGATCGCGGAGGAGACGTCGGCACCGGCGACGAACCGCTCGACGACGGGCCGGGTCAGCGGCGTCGACTCGACGAGCTTGCGGGTACCCGCGCTGCGGGACGCCAGGAGGAGGCTGGAGCGCAACATGGTTCACGTCCTCGGGGTGTGAGAGGTGAGGGGAACGTCGAAGTGCTTGTGGCGCAACGACGTTCCCCTCACCCAGGAGGGCCTGGTCTAGCCCTGGTGCGGGTGGAGGTGGGAGGTGGGGGCCACGAACGTCTCCTTGATGGAGCGCGGGCTCACCCAGCGGAGCAGGTTGTGGACCGACCCCGCCTTGTCGTTCGTGCCGGACGCGCGGCCGCCGCCGAAGGGCTGCTGGCCGACGACGGCACCGGTGGGCTTGTCGTTGACGTAGAAGTTGCCCGCGGCGAACCGCAGCTCCTCCTGCGCGTGCGCCACGGCGGCGCGGTCACGGGCGATGATCGAGCCGGTGAGGCCGTACGGCGCCGCGCTCTCCATCTGCTTGAGCACCGTCGCGTAGTCGGCGTCCTCGAAGACGTGGACCGCGAGCACCGGGCCGAAGAACTCGGTGGTGAACACGGAGTTCGACGGGTCGGAACCGAGCAGCACGGTGGGCCGGACGAAGAAGCCGTCCGAGTCGTCCGCGGTGCCGCCGGCGGCGATCTCCAGCGAGGAGTCCGCCCGCGCGGCCTGCAGCACGCCCGACAGCTTGTCGAACGAACGGCGGTCGATCACCGCGCCACCGAAGTTCGAGAAGTCGGTGACGTCGCCGTAGGTCAGGGCCTCGACCTCGGCCAGGAACTGGTCCTTGATCTTGTTCCACACCGAGCGCGGCACGTAGGCGCGCGACGCGGCGGAGCACTTCTGGCCCTGGTACTCGAAAGCACCGCGGATCATGGCCACGCGCAGCACGTCAGGGTCGGCCGACGGGTGCGCGAGGATGAAGTCCTTGCCGCCGGTCTCGCCGACGATCCGCGGGTACGAGCGGTAGTTCGCGATGTTCGCGCCGACCTGCGCCCACAGCTTCTGGAACGTCGCGGTGGAGCCGGTGAAGTGGATGCCCGCGAGGTCGGGGGAACTCAGCGCGACCTCGGAGACGGCCAAGCCGTCACCGGGCAGCAGGTTGATGACGCCGGGCGGCATGCCCGCCTCCTCCAGCAGCCGCATGGTGAGGTGCGCGGCGAACGACTGGGTCGGCGACGGCTTCCACAGCACCACGTTGCCCATCAGCGCGGGCGCGGTCGGCAGGTTGCCGGCGATGGCGGTGAAGTTGAACGGCGTGATCGCGTAGACGAAGCCCTCCAGCGGGCGGTGGTCCGTGCGGTTCCACACACCGGGGGAGGAGATCGGCTGCTCGCTCAGCAGGTTGCGGGCGAACTGCACGTTGAAGCGCCAGAAGTCGATCAGCTCGCAGGCCGAGTCGATCTCCGCCTGGATCGCGGTCTTCGACTGGCCGAGCATGGTCGCGGCGTTCAGCGTCTGCCGCCACGGACCGGCGAGCAGGTCGGCGGCGCGCAGCAGGACCGCCGCGCGGTCGTCGAACGACATCGCGCGCCACGCAGGGGCGGCCTCGCGAGCCGCGCGCAGGGCGTCGGTGGTGTCCTGCTGGGTCGCGCCGGCGAGGGTACCGAGGACCGAGCGGTGGTTGTGCGGCTGGACGACGTCGAACCGCTCGCCGCCACCCATGCGCTGCTCGCCACCGATGGTGAGCGTCAGCTCGAGCGGCTCCTTCTGCAGCTCGGTCAGCTTGGCCTGCAGCTCGGCGCGCTCCGGGGTGCCGGGGGCGTACTGCAGGACCGGCTCGTTGACCGGGGCGGGAACCTGGGTGACCGCGTCCACTCGCAACTCCTCGTCGAATCGTCGGTGCCCCAACCGTAAGTCCGGTCAAGCCGTCATCCGTTGTCCGACCAACCAAATTTCACCAGTTCAGATGTACGATCCGACAGTGTTGAAGTGCACGCGGGGAGTTTTCGTACCCCAGGAGGGAACGCGGGGCCCCCGCGTGCCGGAGCAGCAGGAGCGGCGGGGGTGGGGGCGGGGATGAGTTTGCGGCACATCCTGATCGCGCTCGGTGACCCGCTCGTCGAGCTGCAGGTCGCGCCCCACGGCCTGGAGGTCGACGTGCGCGACGTCGTGATCATGGACCCGGACGACCCGCCGGACGTGGCGGCGGGGGACCTCGCGCTGGTCATCGGCGCACGCGGCCGGGCGGCGTTGCCGCTGGTCAGGGCTGCCGGACGGGCGAAGGCCGCCGCCGTCGCCGTGAAGGAGAGCTCGCCGGCGCTGGAACAGGCGGCGACGGACGCGGGCGTGGCGTTGCTGGAGGTCAGGCCGGAGGTGCGGTGGGCGCACCTGGAGTCGTTGGCCAAAGGCGTGCTCACGACGACGACCGACGACGGCGAGGTGCTCGGCGACCTGTTCGCGCTCGCGCAGACGATCGCCACCCTCACCGGCGGCATCGTCAGCATCGAGGACACCGCGAGCCGCGTGCTGGCCTACTCGCGGTCGTCCGACGAGGTCGACGAGCTGCGCCGGCTGTCGATCCTCGGCCGCCAGGGGCCGGAGCCGTACCTGAAGATGCTGCGCGAGTGGGGCGTCTACAACCTGCTGCGGTCGGGCGAGGAGGTGGTGCGCATCGATGAACGCCCCGAGCTCGGCATCCGCCGCCGCATCGCCGTCGGCATCCACGCGGGGTCGCAGCCGCTCGGCACGATCTGGGTGCAGGAGGGCGACCAGCCGCTCACCGCCCAGGCCGAACGCGCACTGCTCGGCGCCGCCCGCGTCACCGCCCCGCACCTGATCCAGCAGCGCAACCAGCCCACGTCCCGGTTCCGGGAGAACCTCCTCGCCGCCCTGCTCACCGGCCGGATGGACGCGGCCACCGTCGCCGGCCAGATCGGCGCCGACCCCGGCAAACCCGCCGCGGTGGTGGTCTTCGCGCTCAGGAGCGCCGAGGGCGACCGCAGCGAGCACGAGCTGCGCAGGGCCGAGATGACCGGCCTGATCTCCGTGCACGCGGCGGCGTACCGGCGCAGCGCGCTGGTGAGCGAGTCCGGCGGCCGCACCTACGTGCTGCTGCCCGACCTCGCCCCGAACGCGCAGCTGCTGAACCTCACCCGCGAGATCGTCACCACGGCCCGCCGCCACCTGCACACGGCGGTGCAGGCGGCGGTCGGCTCGACGGTGGCCACGCTCGACGAGGTGCGGGTGTCGCGGCAGGAGGCCGAACGCGTGCTCGACGCGATGGCCCGCGACCTCGACGCCGAGGTCGCCACGCTCGCCGACGTGCGCTCGCAGGTGCTGGTGAGCGAGATCCTCGCGCTGCTGCAGGACAACCCGAGGATTCGCGACCCCCGCATCGACGCGCTGGACCCGGAGCTCGCGAAGTCGCTGCTCGCCTACCTCGACGCGCTGGGGGACGTGCGGGCCGCGGCGGACCGGCTGCACGTCCACCCGAACACGCTGCGGTACCGGCTGCGGCGGATCGACCTGGACCTGGACGACCCGCTGGTGCGCCTGATCGCCCAGCTTCAGCTCAGGATGCGGTAGAGCAGCGCCCGTTCCGCGATCGTCCACGTCGTCGTGGTGAGCAGGTACAGCCCGGCGGCCAGCGGCAGGTAGGCCGCGACCAGGATCGTGCCGAACGGCAGCACCTTCACCAGCCCGGTCATGAACCCCGGCGCGGGCGTGGCGGTCAGCTGCGACCGCTGCCACCGCACGGTCAGGTACGCCACCACGGCCAGCGCCGCGAACAGCGCGAAGAACACCCACGCGAAGCCGGTGGTGAAGTGCGAGCCGAGCGAGACGCCGAACAACGTGCCCTCCAGCAACGGGTTCGGCGTGGTGACGACCTGGTAGACGACCATGAAGAACGGGGCCGTCGCGAGCATCGGCAGCAGTCCCGCGAACATCGAGACGCCGTTGCTCTGGTAGACCTTCTGCGACTCCTCCGAGAACCGCACCAGGTCCTTGCCGTGCTTCTTCTGCAGCTCCCGGATCTCCGGCGCGAGCTTGGCCTTGGCCTTCTCCCCGCGCACGGCGGCGCGGTACAGCGGGTGCAGCGCGAGCCGCACGACGATGGTGAACAGGACGATGGCGAGCGCGGGCGTGCCGAAGCTCGCCAGGGCAGCGCCCAGGTCAGCGAACAAGGGTTATTTCTCCGTCTTGAGTCGGGTGTGCGGGACGTGTCAGAACGTCCGGCACCCCGGTGCTCGGGGACGGGGCCGACCAGCGGCGTCGGGGTTGCGCAGCCGCAGCTGCGCCGATCGTTCGGCGCGTTCCCGGATCGCGAGCGACCGGGCCGGTGCCACCGACCGCGGCACGAGCGCGACGACGACGAGCAACGCGAGCGCCAAGGCGGTCACGGCCGCGACGACCTCGGTCGGCGAGGACAGCAGCGTGAACGCGTAGAGAGCGGGCAGGAAGACGGCGAGCAGCAGCACCGCCCGGTTCCTGGTCTCCTGCCGCATCATGTCCCCGAGTGTACGGCCACGGCAGGGGCGCGGTCCTGGGAACGCCACGCGGAGCCGGGACCGGGCGGGGTCACGACTCGACGAGGCCCGGCCGGTCGGGGTGGTCGTAGCGCACGACCAGGTCGGCCACCGGCTCGTAGTCGTCGAACGCGGGCAGCGTCCACTGCTCGGCGGTCTTGCGGCGCAGCGCTCCCGGCGAGAGCCACAGGTGCACGGTCAGCTCCGCGGGCAGCCACCGGTCGAGCAGCAGGGTGCCGTCGACCAGCACCACGCCGTTCTCCGGCACGTCCACGTACTCCGCGCGGCTGGCCCGGTCGGTGGCGGCGTTCCACAGCGACGGCAGCACCTTGCCGTCCAGCGCGGGGTCGAGCACCTCGCGTTGCAGACCGGCCAGGTCGAACCAGTCGTGCCGGTAGGAGTACGGGTCGGTGCGGCCGTGCTCCAGCCGCACCGACGCCGGTCGCAGGAAGTCCTGTGTGGACACGCGCTGGACGGAACGGCCCGTGGCGCGCAACGGTTCCACGAGCGCGTCGGCGAGCTTGCCCGGTTCGGCGGCGGGAGCGCCGTCGAGGAGCACGCGCACCCGGCCGTCCAGCGCGGTGACGCGGGAGACGATCTCGGCGACCAGGGTGTCGTGGGAGAGCGGCCGGACCTTCATCGCCACCCCGGTGACGGCGCCCAGTCCGCCCAGGCCGTGTCCCACCAGATCTCACCGGACGCCAGCATCTGCTCGATCTTCACGCCCTCCGCGCGGATCGCCTCGGCCTCCGCCGCGGAGTACTTGCCGGCCGCCACCTGCTCCTCGAACTCGTCGAGGTCGCGCTGCTGCCACGTGCCGTCGGGCGCCATGGTGTAGTCGAGCGCGTGGTCGAGGGTCTCGAAACCGTCGGCCGTGCGCCGGTAGGGCGCCTGCAGGTTCAGGTAGTAGTTGCCGAAGCGGCGGTCCTCGCCGTGCCAGAACAGGTCGACCGAGTAGGCGTCGTCCGGGCGGTGCAGCATGAGCTTGCCGTGGCCGCGCCAGAAACCGCGTTCCGGCCGGTCCCACGGGTGCGGGTGGTGGTGCTCGGGGTAGGTGAGCGGGGTGCCCGGCTCCACGAACACCGCGAGCAGCCCCGGCTCGTCGACCACGACCCTGGTCGGCATCTCCGACCAGACCCTGCCGTGCAGCACCTCCCGCCGCACGACCACCTCACCCGGCGTGAACAACCTCATGCGCCGAACTTACGTGATCACGCTCGGCCGCGTCCCTCGCCATCATGCGCCGCTTGAGCGCGGGAACGGCGTTCGTGACGCGCAGGACCGTGCGGAACATCGCGAGCACGACCCGGCCGATCACGGGCCTGTGCAGCATGCCGGTGCCGTCCATCTGCTCACGCGAGGCGAGCACGGCCTTGAACCCGTACTCCACCATCTCGGTCTCGTACTCACCGATGGCGGTGACCACGTCCTTGCCGCGGTGGGCCTCGGTGAGCTTGCGGGTCAGCAGCTCCGCGTCGCGCAACGCGGTGTTCGCGCCGATGCCGCGGCCCGGCGTCATGAGGTGCACGGCGTCACCGATCAGCGTGACGTTGCTGGGCTTCCACGGCCGAACCGGCTCCGACGTGCGGACCTTGATCCGGAACACGGTCCGCGGGTCGGCCAGCCGGAAGAGCTCGCGCAGGTTCGGGTGGAACTTCGGCGTCATCCCCAGCACGACCTGCTTGAGCTGCTCCTGGTCCAGCCCGTCGAGCTCGGGGAACTTGTCGTGTGCCGCCGCGTAGCCCCACATGATGTAGTCGTCCTCGACGCCCGCGGTGTCGAAGCGCATGACGTGCAGGATCACGAACGAGCCGCGCGGGCCGTGCAGCAGCGTCACGGCCCGTTCCGCCTGCGGTGGCAACAGCGCCAGGTTCTCCGGGGTGAGCGGCAGCTTGCCGGCGATCGAGGTGATGCCGGTGTCGGAGATCCGCGCGTGCGGCAGGTACTGCTTGCGCAGCTTCGACTGCGCGCCGTCGGCTCCGACGAGCACGTCACCGGTCTCGGAGGTGCCGTCGGCGAAGAACGCGGTGACCGAGCCGTCGTCGTTGCGGCTGAAGCGGGTGAACGCCTTGTCGAACCGCACGACGTCCTCCAGCCCAGTCAGCAGCGCGGTCCGCATCGCGATGCGGCTCACCGACTTCTCGCTGCGGGACTCGTCGCTCTGCTCGGGCAGTTCCGCGACCAGCAGCTCGCGGTACTTCTCGGTGCGCATGTTGATCAGCTTCGGCGGCCGGGCCGTGGTGCGCACGAACTCGGCGAACACCTCCTCGGGTAAGCAGCTGTGCAGCGCCTTGCTGCCGTCCGGGCTGATCCCGACCCGGTAGCCGATCAGCATGCTGCGCGGCGTGCGGTCGCGTTCGAACAGCGCCACGTCCACGCCGGCCTTCTTCAGCCCGTGCGCCAGGCACAGGCCACCGGTCCCCGCTCCGATGATGAGTACGCGCATGACTTCCCCCTCAACCAAGTATCTTAGTTGAGAAGATATTCATGTGCTGAGAGTCTTGTCAATCGTCCTGGTTGAGCCTCCGCAGCCGGGCGGTCGTGATCGCGACCCGCACGTCGTTCGGCGGCAGCAGCCTGACCAGCTGTTCCATCGCCTCGGCGTCGTGCTCGCCGGAGTCGGTCTGGACGAACGTCCACAGCGCGTTCGCGTCACCGCGCGACAGCACGGCCCGGCGCACACCGCTCGCCAGGTCGTCGCGCTCGGCCAGCACGACCGGCGCTTCGGAACGGGGGAGCAGTGTGCCGCGGTAGCGGGAGGCGGCCAGCGGGACGTCACCGTTGCGGAGGGCGGCGCGCACGGCCAGGAAGTCGGCCTCCACGTGCGCGGTCAGCCGGTACGGGCGGGTCGCGAGCACGCCGGCGCCCAGCTGCGCGCGCAACCGGTGCAGCTCCGCACGAACGGTCGTGGGATTGCCGCGCTCGCCGTAGAGCCGCAACGCGAGCTGGTCGGCGGTCAGGCCGCCGTGCACCGTCAGCGCGCACAGGATCTCCGCGTGCCGCAACGAGATCGGCACCTCGCGGGCGTCCAGCACCACCTTCGGTTCGGGCAGCAGGAACGACAGCGACAGCACCGAACGGCGCACGAGCCGCTGCCGGGGAACGCGCAGCAGGTATCCGTGGGCGAGCGGTTCCAGCACGGCGTCACGGCCGTCGGGCAGCCGCACCCGGTCCGAGGACACGTCGACGCGCGGTGGCACCAGCCCGTACGGCTCGGCGGCGACGACCCGGCCGGTCGGGCTGAGCAACGCGCCCGGCTCACCGCGCAACGCGACCAGGTGCCGCATGTTGCGCGCCCGCAGCTCCTCGTCCTGGGCGCTCATCCTGGCCAGCAGCGCCGACTCGGCGAGCCGGGCGGAGGCCGACACCAGCGCCACCATCGACGGGTGCATCGTCTCCATCGGACCGCTCAGGTCGACGACGCCGATCACCTCGCCGGTGTCCGGGTCGCGCACCGGGCTCCCCGCGCACGTCCAGTGGTGGTAGGTGCGCACCAGGTGCTCCGCGGAGTGGACGGTGACGCTGGAGTTCACCGCGAGCGCGGTGCCCATCGCGTTCGTCCCCGCCGCGTCCTCCGACCAGAGCGTCCCCGCGCCCAAGCCGACGTCCTCGGCGTAGGAGCGGGTCGGGTGGGAGCCCTCGCACCACAGGATGTGGCCCTGGGCGTCCGCGACCACCATGATGTGCCTCGCCTCCTCGGCGAAGCCCAGCAGCGTCTCGCGCAGCACCGGCAGCGTCGGGTGCAGCGGGTGCCGTTCACGCAGGTCCGGCAGCTCGTCCTGGGCGAACACCGTCGGCGCGGTGTGCAGGTCGGGGTTCACGTTGGCCGCGAGTGACCGCTGCCACGACGCCGAGATGACGGAGCGTGGCGAATCGGCCGTGCGAGTGCCACTCAACACGGCATCTCTGACCCGGCTGAGCAACAGTGCGTGTTGCCGGTGGTCGGCGGTCACTGGTCCATCCACGGCTTGCAACGAGCATGCAACGTTCTGCTGCCTACTTTCTCATTTCCCCCACCTCAGGCGATCGGTGGGCCATCTTCCGCAGGGAGTCGAGAATGACGCAGTACGCGGCACCGGGGCAGCCCGGCAGCGTGGTCGCGTACCGGCCCAGGTACGACCACTTCATCGGCGGCGACCACGTGCCACCCGTCGCCGGCGAGTACGCCGAGAACGTGACGCCGGTGACCGGCGAGGTGTTCACGGAGGTCGCGCGCGGCACCGACGCCGATCGCGCCCGTGCGCTGCACTCGGCCGGCGGTGCCGCACAGGCCTGGGGGCGCACCACGGCACGGGAGCGCGCCACGGTCCTGGGTGAGATCGCCGACCGGGTCGAGGAGCACGCCACCGAGCTGGCCGTCGCGGAGACGTGGGACAACGGCAAGCCGGTGCGCGAGGCGCTGGTCAACGACGTCCCGATGCTGATCGAGCAGTTCCGCCAGGTCGCCGCCGTCATCCGCACCGAGGTCGGCACGGTCGAGCAGCTCGGCTGCGGCACCACCGACTACCGCACCCACCAGCCCGTCGGCGTGGTGCAGCGCAGGCTCGGCTGGGCGTTCCCGCTGCTGCACGCCGCCCGCGTGCTCGCCCCCGCGCTCGGCGCCGGGAACACCGTGGTCCTGGAGCCCGCGCTGCAGACGCCCGCGTCGGTCCACGTGCTCATGGACGTGATCGCCGACCTGCTGCCACCCGGTGTGGTGAACGTGATCACCGGATCTGATGACCACCCGGCGGTCGCCGGCCGCTGCCCGAACATCTTCTTCGCCGACGTCACCGCCCAGCGCGACGACTTCCTCGACAAGGCGCTGGAGGGCTTCGCGATGTTCGCGGCCAACCAGGGCCAGGTGGCCACGGCCCCGTCCCGCGCGCTGGTCCAGACCGCGGGCTACGAGGAGCTGCTGCACCTCGCGACCGAACGCACCCGGCAGCTGCGCACCGGCAACCCCCTCGACACCGACACGGTGGTCGGCGCCGTGGTGTCGCTGGCCCAGCGCGACCGCGTGCTCGCCTACGTCGCCCGCGGCAGGGCCGAGGGCGCCCGCCTGGTCACCGGCGGCGAGGCCTCCGGCCACTACGTCCAGCCGACGATCTTCGAGGGCGACCACCGCTCCGGCGTGTTCGCCGACGACGTGCTCGGCCCGGTCGTGTCGGTGACCAGGTTCGACGACCGCGACGACGCCGTGAAGATCGCCAACGAGGCCACCGCCCAGATCGGCGCCGGCGTCTGGTCCCGCGACGTCGTGCTGGCCCACCACCTCGGCCAGGAGCTGCGCGCGGAACGGGTCTGGGTGAACAACTACCACGCGTACCCGGCGAACACCGCGGTGCTCGCCGAGTACCGGCGCGTGAAGCACCTGCTGGTCAGCTACACCGACCGCGCGCAGGGCTACTTCTGACCGCTCACTTGCGCCAGGGCACCTGAGGGGAGGCGTAGTAGCCGATGCCCATCGCCTCCCACCGGGGTGCCTGCGCGCCCAGCCGCGGCGCGAACCGCTCCCAGTCGTGGACCGAGGCGGGTGCCCAGCCGAGCTCGGCCGCCACGGGCAGGCGCGGGAACGCCATGTGCTCGACGTCGGCCGTCGTCCGCAGCGTCTCCGTCCACAGTGGAGCCTCGACGCCGCGGACACTGGCCTCGCCGACCCCGTCGAGGTACGCGCCGGGGTTCCAGCTGTAAGCGTCCTTCACCTCGATGTACCCGGCCCAGCTGAGGCCGAGTGCGGTGTTCTTGTCGTACTTCATGTCGAGGTAGACCCGGTTCGCCGGCGACATGAGCACCTTGTTGCCGCGCTGGGCCGCCGCGGCCACGTCCGCGTTGGTCGTCTTGGTGCCCCAGAACTGCGGGACGACGGAGGTGTCGGTGGTGGTCTTGACGAACTCGTGCCAGCCGACGGTGGTCTTGCCGTACTTCTTCACGATCGGCAGCGCGCGGTCCATGAACGTCTGGTAGTCCGCGTCGGAGGTCGAGTGGGCCTCGTCGCCGCCGAGGTGGAAGTACGGACCGGGCGTGATCGCCGAGACCTCGCGGACGACGTCCTCGACGAACCGGTACGTGACGTCGTTGTTGATGCACAACGACGAGAAGCCGACCTCGATGCCGGTGTAGAGCGGCCGCTTCTGGCCGTCGCAGTTCAGCTCGGCGTAGCTCGCCTGGGCGGCGTTGGTGTGACCAGGCATGTCGAACTCGGGGATCACCGTGATGCCGCGCGACGCCGCGTGCGCGACGAGGTCCTTGTACTGCTGCTGCGTGTAGTAGAGCCGGCCGGTGCGGCCGCCGACCTCGGTGCTGCCGCCGATCTTCGTCAGCTCGGGCCACGACTTGATCTCCAGCCGCCACCCCTGGTCGTCGGACAGGTGGAGGTGGAAGTAGTTGACCTTGAACGTGGCGAGCTGGTCGACGTAGCGCTTCACCTGGTCGGTGGTGAAGAAGTGCCGGCTGACGTCGAGCATCGCGCCGCGGTGGTGGTAGCGCGGGAAGTCCGTGATGCTCGCGCCCCTGACCTGCCACGGCCCGGGCTGCTTCCGCTTCGCCTCCGCCTTGGCGGGCAACAGCTGGCGCAACGTGGCCACGCCGTTGAAGTGGCCGGCCGCCGTGTTGGCGCGGATGACCACCTGCCTCGGCGTCACGTCGAGCTGGTAGCCCTCGGGACCGACCTTCCGGTCGGCGCCGCCCGCGAAGACGATCCCGGTGTGGCCGAGCCGGTCGGTGACCGGCAGGCGGAAACCGGTGGAGGGCCGCAGGGTGTCGGCCAGGAGCTCGGCGGGCGCGGCGGCGTGCCGCGTGGTCACCTGGATCTTGGCGGACGGCGACAGCGTGAAGACGCCGGGACGCGCGGTCAGCTGGGCGGGGTGCGGAACGAGCTGCGGGGGCGGCGGGGCTGCGTCGGCGGTACCGGTCACCAGGACTCCAGATGCGGCGATCAGCACGGCCGCCAGGGCGGATTTGGCTCGATGTCGTGCCACGACTCGTCCTCCAGGGCAGGGAGCGAAGTGGCGGCGGCGCTGGGGATCACGGTTTCAGCGCCCGGCCGGGATGTCAAGGTCCAGACCAATTGTGCCGGTTCCCGGAGGCTTGCGCGAACGGGCCGGGGCGGGACGTCCCGTCCCCGGCCCGACCCTGAATCCCTGCGGTCTAAGGGTGTTCCTTCGACAGCTTGTGCCACAGCGCCGGAAGCGCCGCCTCCGTCCGGTGGGCGAGCTCCACCTCCTGCCCGTACAGCAGCCCGAACGTGAACCCGTTGTCGTCGCCCCGCCCCAGCTCCAGCAGCACCGGCCGGGCCACGACGGAGTCCTGGTGGTCGCCGAGCAGGGTCTGCACCTCCTTGGCGCGCTTGCGCAGGGCCGTGGCGTGCTTGCCGAGCGCGGGTTCGGCGACCTCGGCGGAGTAGCGCAGGCGCTTCGCGGCCTTGCGGGCCTCGTGCAGGGGCGTGTCGCTGTCGTCGGTGGCGAGGGCGGTCTTGATGCGGGCGTCCAGGCGGTGGCGGGCCTTCTCCACGAGCTTGGGCAGGACGTCCTTGGCCCTGCCCGCGGCGAGCGGGGTGAGCGGGGGATCGGTGAGCAGCGTGTCGATGGAGTTCAGCAGGGCGAAGTAGCGCTCGTCGTCGAGGGCGGCGACGGAGGCCTCGTGGGCGGCGGCCTCGCGCGGGGCGAAGTGGCGGGTGAGGCGTGCGGCCACGTCACCGAGGGCCAGCTCCGGCGGGAGGGCGTGCAGGGCCTGCTCGAAGCGCGTCCGCAGCACCTCCAGGTCACGGGAGGTGCCCAGGACGCCCGCGAGCCACTTCAGCTCGTCGGTCAGGGTGCGGGTGGCGTCGCGGTCGACGACCTTGCCGAACGCCTGCAGTGCCGAGCGCATGCGGCGGGTGGCGACGCGCATCTGGTGCACGGCGTCGTCCTCGCTGCGGCGCACGCGCGGGTCCTGGTTCTGCAGGGCGGCGCGTTGCTCGTGCAGGTAGGCGAGGACGACGTCGCCCGCCGTGGACTTCTTCGTCACGCGCGGGACCGGGTCGCGTTTGACGCCGATCACCTGCGAGAGCTTCGAGGCCGACGACGAGCGGTGGATGCCCGCGTCGCCCAGGTGCTGTTCGACGGTGTCGAGCAGGGCGCGGTCGCCGGTGCCGAGCTCGACCTCGATCTCGCGCCACGAGGTGGTGCGGGTGGACGAACCCATGGTCTGGGCGGTCACCACGTCGTCGACGACCTCGGCCAGCACCTCGCCGTCGCCGTTGGACAGCTGCCAGCGGCGGCGGTTCGTCTTGATCTGCGCCACCGGCGCCAGGGACGAGCCGCGGGTGTGGGCGCGCACCAGGGACGTGAGGTCCTTCGGCGGTGTCTTCACGGCGCGGCCGAGCGGGGCGTGCAGCTCCTGGCGCGAGTCGGTGCCGGCGGGCAGCTTGAGGTGCCAGCCCTCGTCGTGACCGCCGACGCGCCTGCGCAGGGTCACGCCGGCGCGGGCGAGGCGGTAGTCGTCGGTGTCGAAGTAGGTGGCTTCGAGGTCGAACTCCTCGGGGCCCGTCACGACACCGGTGATCTCGGTGAGGTCCGGCAGACTCGCGTCCGATGGGGCCTCGTACTTGCGTTCGGTCTCGGTAGCAGAGGTCGCCATTTCCCATTCATACCCCGCTTCGGCCCAGTTCACCCGCGTCGTGACGGTGGGTGAGGACGGGTGCCTCGGCCGGGCGGAAGCGGTACTCGATGGCGTGCAATCAGGAGTACGCGCCTTGGCCGGTCGGGCACCGTCCGGTTCGCTGGTCGCGTGCCCACGGAGAAGGAACGCCTCGACGTCGTCGAACCGCAGGTCGCCACGCTGATCAGCCACGTCGGCCAGCTCGCCGCGGAGCTGGAGCGGGTGACGGCGCGGCTCACGGCGCTGGAGCGCAGGCTGTCCGGTGCCGGCGACGGCGCGCTGGTGGAC
This sequence comes from Lentzea sp. NPDC042327, assembly GCF_040647275.1. Classification (NCBI taxonomy): domain Bacteria; kingdom Bacillati; phylum Actinomycetota; class Actinomycetes; order Pseudonocardiales; family Pseudonocardiaceae; genus Lentzea; species Lentzea sp. NPDC042327. The sequence goes on along the minus strand of NZ_JBEZBX010000026.1, from coordinate 23,017 downwards.
CTCGACGCGGTCGCCGACGACATCGCGCCGCTGGTCAGTGCGCTGCGGACGGCGTGGGACGCGGAGCAGGAGCTCCTCGCCGACCCGATGCGGGTCGAGCTGCGCCGGGAGGTGCTGGAGTTCGAGGGCCTCAAGGCGCGCCGCGACGAGGCCCGCTCCAGGCTCGCCAGCGGACGGGTGCCGCGCTTCGAACGCGACGCCCTCAGCCACGAGGTGCGCCAGGTGGAGTGGCTGATCCACGCCAACGAGGCCAGTGCGCTCCGCGCGGCCGAACGGCTGGCGGCCGACGAGGAGGCCGTCGGCGAGGAGTGGCGCACCGAGGCCGTGCGCGCGGGTGAGAAGGCCCGCGCCGAGATCAGGGACGCCGCCGCCCGCCGCATCTCCGACGCGCTCGGGCAGTACGCGCGGATGCCGGTGTGGTTCCGCGTCGGCCTGGGCGAGATCACCGCGCCGGACCCGTCGTTCTGGCTGGAGTCGGCGATCGCGGTCCTCGCCTACCGGCTGGAGTACGGCGTCACCGACGCGGTCTCGCCGCTGGGCACGCCGCCGTCCGCGAGCAGCGGCACCGAGGCGTGGGTGCGCCGGGCCGACGTCCACGCCGACGTCGCCGACCGGCTGGCGACGCTGGCCGCCACGTTCCACCTCCAGTAGCCTTGCTGCAACCGCACGGTTGCAGGAGGGCTCCGCAGGGTGAAGCAGGACGATCAGGACCGGGTCAGCGAGGTTCTCGCCGCGCTCGCGGACCCCATGCGCCGCCAGGTCCTCGACCTCGTCGCCGCCCGCGGCCCGGTGTCGGCGTCGGCGCTCGCGGGCGAGCTCCCGGTCAGCCGCCAGGCGATCGTGAAGCACCTGGCCGTGCTCGAACGCGCCGAGCTGGTGACGTCGCGGCGGGCCGGCCGGGAGAACTGCTTCTCGGTCCGGTCCGACGCGCTCGACGCCACCGCCTCCTGGATGGCGTCGCTGGCCTCGCAGTGGGACAGCCGCCTCGCCAGGCTCAAGCGGATCGCTGAGGCATGAGGTTCCCGCCGACCATCGTGGCCAGCACGGGGATGCCGGCGATCGCGTCGCTGGTGCGCGGGTCGTCGCCGAGCACCACGAGGTCGGCGAGCTTGCCCGGGGTGAGGCTGCCCAGCACGTCCTCCTTGCGGCACGCGTAGGCGCTGCCGAGCGTGTACGCGCGGATCGCCTCCTCGACGCTGATCGCCTCGTCCTGACCGACCGCGCGACCGCCGGACGACCGCCGCCGCACCATGAACTCGATGCCGCGCAACGGTGCGCCGTCCGCGACCGGCCGGTCGGAGCTGCCCGCCACGGTGATGCCGTGGTCGAGGAACGACCGCCCGCGGTACAGCCAGGGCGCCCGGCCCGGTCCCATGATCTCGCTGTAGTCGTCGCCGTAGGCCCACAGGAACGTCGGCTGGACGACGGGGATCATCCCGAGGGCCGCGATCCGCCCGAGCTGTTCGGGACGCACCAGGCCGCAGTGCTCGACCCGGTGCCGGGCGTCCGGGCGCGGTCGTGCGGACTGCGCCCGCGCCACCGCGTCGAGGGTGAAGTCGATCGCACGGTCGCCGATCGCGTGGACCGCGAGCTGCCACCCGGCGTTGTGCGCGTCGGCGATCGCCGCCCGCATGAGCTCCTCCGGCTCGGCGAGCTGCCCGACGTTGTCGCTCCCGGCGTACGGCTCGGTCAACGCGGCCGTGCGCGCGATCATGCCGCCGTCGGTCCACAGCTTCATGGCGCCCAACGACAGCATGTCGTCGCCGAACCCGGTGCGCAGCCCGAGGTCGATCGCCCGTGCGATGCCATCGGCCGGATCGGCGGCCACGTCGTGCAGCACGTGTGCGGACACCATGAGCTGCACCCGGATCGGCAGCTCGGCCCGTTGGTGGGCCAGGGCCTCCAGCGGGCTCGACGCGATCAGCCCGGCGCCGATGCCCGCCTCCGCGCACATCGTCACGCCCTCGGCCAGCACCTGCTCCGCACTGCGCCGCAGCTCGTCGACGACCTCGTCGACCGAGTAGGGCAGCCGCAACGACCGCGCGGCCAGCTGTTCGTTCTCGGTCAGCCAGCCGTCGCTCGTGATGCCCGGCAGCTGGCGCAGCACGGCGGAGTTCACGACGCACGCGTGCCCGGACAGGTCGGCCACGTACACCGGCCGGTCGCCGCTGATCGCGTCGAGGTCCACCGCGGTCAGCGGGCGGTCCATGATCCGCCGGTCGTAGCCGGACGCCTCGATCCACGCCGTGCCGGGCGCGTCGGCCAACGCGTGCTGCACGGCGGCGACGGTGTCCAGCCCGGTCACGTCGACGGTGCGCCGGCCGTTCCACGCCAGGTGCGTGTGCGCGTCGATGAAACCGGGAAGCACCACGGCGCCGCCGAGGTCGATGGTCTCGGCCGCCGACAGGTCCTCGACCTGCTCGTCCAGCCCGGCGATGCGGCCCTGCCAGATGCCGATCGTGTGCGCGGCGGGGCGGGCCGGGTCCATCGTGAGGGCCCGGCAGCCCGTCAGCTTCAGGTCGAGTCTCACGCGGTCGCGAGGACCGGCACGGGGGTGTTGGTCAGCACGGAGTCCAGGATCTCACCTGACCGCACCGCGACGTTGGACAACAGCGACGACGTGATGCCGTGCGAGTGCTCGGTGCCGCCCTGGACGTAGATGCCGCCGCGCAACGACGTCCGCACGCGGTAGTCCCGGCCCACGACGAGCCGCCCCGCGGCGTCACGGGCGCACGCCGCGTCGAGCGCACCGAGGGCCGGCGTGGCCTCGTCGTATCCGGTCGCGAGCAGCACCAGGTCGGTGTCGAGGAACTCCTGCTCGCCGGTGACGAGCGACTGCACCACGGCACGGGCGCCGGTCGCGGACTCCTCGACCGCCACGAGCCGGGTCATGTTCATCATCTTCAGCCGCTCGGTGCCGAGCACCTTCTCCCGGTAGGTGGTCCGGTACAGCTGGGCGATGAGGTCGACGTCGACCACGGAGTAGTTGGTGTTGCGGTGGTAGTCCATCAACCGCTGCTTCACCGCGTCCGGCGCGTCGAAGTAGTGGTCGACGGCCTCCGGGTCGAAGATCCGGTTCGCGAACGAGCTGTCGTCGGCGGGGCTGTAGCCGTAGCGGGAGAACACCGAGCAGATCTCGGCACCGGGGAACTCGCGGTGCAGGTGGGCGACCGCTTCCGCCGCGCTCTGCCCGGCACCCACGACGACAAGGCGCTTCGGGTCCTTGAGCTCACCGACGCGGTGCAGGAACTGGCTGTTGTGCCACACGCGGTCCGACAGCACGACGCCCTCGGGAACGGTCGGGCGCAGGCCCGTGGCGAAGACGAGGTTGCGGGCGCGGTAGACGTCACCCGTGGCGGTCGTCACCTCGAACAGGTCGTCCTCGACCGCTTCCACGCCAACGGCTTCCGCGTCGTAGGTGACCAGGTCGTCGACCTGCGCGGCGGCCCACTCGAAGTAGTCGTGGAACTCGACCCGCAGCGGGAACAGGTTCTTGTGGTTGACGAAGTCGACGAGCCGGCCGCGGTCCTTGAGGTAGCACAGGAACGAGAAGCGGCTGGTCGGGTTCCGCATGGTGACCAGGTCCTTGAGGAACGAGACCTGCATCGTGGCGTCGTCGAGCAACATGCCGCGATGCCAGCCGAACGCCTGCTGGCGTTCCAGGAACACCGCGGTGACAGGGGTTTCGGCCTGCTCGTTGTGCTCGGTGAGAGCGATGGCGAGCGCCAGGTTGGAAGGTCCGAACCCGATGCCGACGACGTCGTAGATGGGGTGCACGAGCATTCAACTTAGGGCAGCCTAAGCTTATCTGCAAGCACTTCGTTAGGTTAGCCTGACCGTATCTCACCGCGTCGAAGGAGGACACCCCCATGAGGGTCGTCATGTTCGGGTTCCAGACCTGGGGTCATCGCACCCTGCAGGCACTTTTGGCATCTGAGCACGAGGTCGTCCTGGTGGTGACCCACCCGAGGGGTGAGGGCGTGTACGAGAAGGTCTGGAGCGACTCGGTCGAGGACCTGGCCCGCGAGAACGGCGTCGACGTCCTGATCCGCGAACGGCCGGAGGACCAGGAGCTGCTCGACGCGCTCAAGGCCGCCGACCCGGACGTGATCGTCGCGTGCAACTGGCGGACGTGGATCCCGCCGCAGGTCTTCGCCCTGCCCAAGCGCGGTACGCTGAACGTGCACGACTCGCTGCTGCCGAAGTACGCGGGCTTCTCCCCGTTGATCTGGGCGCTGATCAACGACGAGAAGGAGGTCGGCGTGACCGCGCACATGATGGACGACACCCTCGACGCCGGCGACATCGTGCTGCAGCGCTCGGTCCCCGTCGGCCCGCGCGACACCGCCGCCGACCTGTTCGCCAAGACGCTGGAGCTGTTCGGCCCGATCACCGTCGACGGCCTCGCCGAGATCGCCTCCGGGCGCACGGACTTCACCAAGCAGGACCGGTCGCAGGCCTCCTTCTTCCACAAGCGCGCGGAGGAGGACCTGCGCATCGACTTCACCTGGAGCGCGGAGGAGCTGGACCGGCTGGTGCGGGCGCAGTGCGCGCCGTACCCGAGCGCGTTCTGCTTCCACCGCGGTGAGCGCCTGGAGATCATCGAGGCCGACGTCTCCGCCGAGGTCTACGGCGGCACCCCCGGCCGCATCTTCTACCGCGAGGGCGACGGCGTGGCGGTCGTCGCCGGCGCAGAGGCCCGTCGCGGTCGCAGCAAGGCGTTGCTGGTCAAGAAGGTTCGCACCGCGGACGGCACCGAGCTCAAGGCGCAGGAGTACTTCCGCACCATGGGCGGCTACCTCACCTCGCGTCCGCAGTAACACCGCTCGTCCGGCATGCGGAATCACGGGCCGGGTGACCTGCCCGTGACCCGCATGGTCGATCATTGCCGCATGAATCGCGCTGCGGTGACGTCACTTGTCGTCTTCGTGCTGCTGGTGGCAGTGGGCTGGTACCTGACGGAGCTCCAGTCGAAGGACGACGGGCCCACGACGACCAGCACGCCGGCACCGCGGCCGGGCAGCTCGACCGACCTCAACGCGCTGCAGATCGCGCCAGAGGGCAAGATGACCGGCTACAGCCGCGACCGGTTCCCGCACTGGGCGTCGCAGGGGGACTCCTGCGACACCAGGGAGATCGTGCTGCAGCGCCAGGGCGCCGACGTCACGACGGACAAGGACTGCAAGGCCGTCTCCGGCACCTGGACCAGCCCGTACGACAACGTGGTGGTCAAGGACGCGGCCGAGATCGACATCGACCACACCGTGCCGCTGGCCGAAGCCTGGCGCTCCGGCGCCGACAAGTGGACCGACGAGCAGCGCAAGGCGTTCGCCAACGACCTCGGCGGCATCCAGCTGGTCGCCGTGACCGCGAAGACCAACCGCGGCAAGGGCGACCAGGACCCGGCGAAGTGGAAGCCGCCGGTGGAGTCCTACTGGTGCACCTACGCCCAGCACTGGATCTCGGTGAAGATCAGCTACAAGCTGACCGTCGACCAGGCCGAGCACGACGCGCTGGCCGCGCTGCTCAAGGCCTGCTGACCGCCTCGGCGGCACGTCGCCGGCGGGCGACGACATCCGCGCAGTGACCGCGGGCCCGGCCGTGGACGGGCCCGGTTGGCTTGTCGGTCGCGGCGTTCGGGGATGGTGGCCCGGATGCCGCGGCGGCTCAGGCGAGAGCGGATGGGCTTGCTGGAGCAGCCCTTGTCCGCTCGGGCAGGGCACGCCACGACACCCCGGTCTTGGCTTGAACAACACCCGTTGCCCGCACGCCGGTCATCCACCCGCGGACGACCACTCACACCCGAGACCGGCTGCAACCACATCCGCGCGGTGACCCGGCCCGGCCGTGGACGGGCCGAGTCGCGCCGGCGCTAGCCGACCTGGACCGACTCGAACAGGCCGGACAGCTTCCAGTGCGTCACGTAGCCCATCGCCTCGGCCGCGATCAGCACGTCGAGCTTGCCCAGGTTCGTGCGCTTGGGCATCTGGTAGGCCTTGCCGCGCCGCGCGTCGAGCACCATCGGCGTGGCGCCCGGCAGCGTGCCGGCGGTGGTGTGCTGCAGTATCCGCAGGCCGACGTTCGCCGCCTCCCTGGTCAGCGGCACCTCCTTGGTGTGGACGAGCACCGCGTAGGTGGAGCCGTCCTTGCGCCGCAGACCCAGGTGCGGGCGCACCCGGAGCGTGAGCTCGCCGGCCCGGTAGGTGGTGCCCTCGACCGGCACGCCGGTCGCCTTGAACGCGGCGAGCCAGGGCAGGAAGCCGTCGGCGATCTCCTCGAACGCCCGCGGCTGGCCGGTGCGGTTGGCGGCCATGACGGCCTTCTTCAGCTCCAGCTCGGGTTCGGTGGAGTTGACCGCTCGGCGCATGGCGTCGCGGATCGGGTTGTAGAAGCCGCAGACCCTCGGGTCGTCGGTCAGGTACATCCCCCGTTGTTCCGACACGATGTTGATGCGTCCACGCTGACCGCTCATGACGTACTCGGTGAACGACAGTGCGGTGACGCTGACGTTGTTGTCCGGCAACGTTCTCTCCCCTCGTACCGCCTTCTTCACCTGACGTTAGCGGAGGGGTCTGACAAAAACGGTGCTGCTCCGAACGGGCTAGTGATTACGTAGTGTTGCTTGTTCACTCAATCGTGTGGCACTCAGGGTGGTGCTCTGGACCTCATTCGGTGAACGGACCGTGACGGACCGGCGACCGATCAACCACCTGACCGCTCGTCTGCCGTTCGCCGACGCTCACCCAACGCTCACCGCACGACCAGCGGGAGTAACCCTGCGTAGAAGATCAACTGAAGACAATGGGTTCACCAGGAGATTTCGCAGCGAGGGAGCACGATGGCGGGAAAGGCGGTTCAGGCCGCTGGATGTTCACCCGAAAGGGAGGGTGACCGTCGGCCGATGAGGTGGCCCGTCCGCCTCGGCCAGTGGCCGCACGCCGCGCAGGTGACGGTCATCCTCGTGCTGATCGCGCTGCTGCTGTGGGCCATCGCCCTCACCCTCGGCCCGGACCAGGCGTTCATCGTCGGTTCCGCCGGTGTCGCCGCCAAGCTCATCTGCATGTACCTCGACACCCGCACCGGGGACTAGCGCGCGTAGCGCTCGGCGGCCCGCGCCTTCGCCTTGGCCGCCTCGACCTCGCGGTCCTTCGGCGGCGCCGACGTCACCAGCGCGTCGAGCAGTTCCTGCGTGGCCGCCGCGACGGCCGCCACCGCCCGGTCGAAGGCCTCCTGGTTCGCGGCGGACGGCTTGGCCGCACCGCTGACCTTGCGCACGTACTGCACCGCGGCGGCCTGCACCTCCGACGAGGTGGCCGGCGGTTCGAAGTTGTGGAGCACCCGGATGTTTCGGCACATGCGCCCACTCTATGACCGCTTCGGCGGCGCGGCGCGGGTGTGGATGCGTTCGCCCTGCTTGCCGAACAGGCTGATGATCTCCGCGGGCCTGCCGTCCGCGCTGCTCATCGCGTGCGGCTGGCGGCAGTCGAACTCGGCCACCTCGCCGGCCCGCAGCACGACCTCCTTCTCGCCCAGGCGCAGCCGGACCCGTCCGCTGAGCACGTAGAACCACTCGTAGCCCTCGTGCACGCGCGGCTCGTGCAGCCGGTCGTCGGTGATGATCATCTTCCACGCCTGCAGCGGGCCGATCGAGCGGGTCAGCGGGACGGCGACGCGGCCGTGGTCGAGCTGGCGCGGCTTCAGCTGCACCCTCGGGTCACCGACCTCCGGCGCTCCGACCAGGTCGTCGAGCGTGACCTGGTAGGTGCGCGACAGCGGCAGCAGCAGCTCCAGCGTCGGCTTGCGCTGGTCGGTCTCCAGGCGCGACAGCGTCGACTTGGAGATGCCCGTCCTCTCGGACAGCTCCGCCAAGGTCAGGTCGTGCTCGGCCCGCAACGCGGCGAGCCGATGTCCCAGCGTTGCCATTTCAGCAACATACGTTGCCGTTTTCGGGCTGTCGACCACATCCTCGGTCCCATGGACTACGAAGTGGTGATCATCGGCGGGGGAGCGGCCGGCCTGAGCGCCGCCCTGATGCTGACCAGGGCGCGCCGCAGCGTCCTGGTGGTCGACAGCGGTGAACCGCGCAACCAGCCCGCCGCGCACATGCACAACTACCTCTCCCGAGACGGCTTCTCACCGTTGGAGCTGCTCAAGCACGGCCGTGCCGAGGTCGAGGGCTACGGCGGCGAGATCGTGCGGGACGAGGTGCGGTCCGTGGCGAAACGGGACGACGGGTTCGCCGTCCGGCTGGCTGAGCGCACCGTCGGAGCGCGCGCCGTGCTGTTCGCGACCGGGCTGGTCGACGAGGTGCCGGAAAACCTGCGCGAGCGCTGGGGCCGTGACGTCTTCGGCTGCCCGTACTGCCACGGCTACGAGGTGCGCGACCAGCGGCTTGTCGTGTTCGGCGAGGAGAAGAAGGTGGCGCTCGTGCGGCAGTGGTCCGCCGACGTCACGCACGTCGAGTCGGTCGACGGCGTCGAGGTGGTCGACGACCGGCTGGTCGCGGTGATCTCGAACGGCGAACGCCACCCGGCCGACGCGCTCGTGTACTCCGCGCCGGTCAAGCCGCGCGACGAGCACCTGCTCGCCCTGGGGGCCGAGACCGAGGACACCATCGCCGGTCCGTTCGTGCGCACCGACCGGTTCGGCCGCACCAGCGTCCCCGGTGTCTACGCGGCGGGCAACGTCGCCGACCCCACCGCCATCGTGGTCGTCGCCGCCGCGCAGGGCGCCCAGGCCGCCGGGATGATCAACATGGACCTGCTCACACCGGCAGGCTGATCCGGAACGTCGACCCCTCGCCAGGGGCGCTCGTCACCGACACCGTGCCGCCGTGCGCCTCCACCAGGTGCCGGGTGATCGCGAGCCCGAGCCCGCTGCCGCCCGTGCTGCGGCTGCGCGACTTGTCCGCGCGCCAGAACCGGTCGAACACGTGCGGCAGGTCCTCCGCCGCGATCCCGGTGCCGGTGTCGGTGACCTCGACGACCGCGTTGCCGTTGTCCTCGAACAACTTCACGATGACCTCGCCGCCGGCGGGCGTGTAGCGCACGGAGTTCGCGACGAGGTTGCCCAGCGCCTGCCGCAGCCGCACCGGGTCTGCGGTGGCGTGCACCGGCGTGGTCTCCGCGCGCAGCAGGACCGACCGGTTCTGCTGCGCGTTCACGACCTGGTCCACGACGTCGTCGAGCGCGATCGGCTCGGGGTGCAGCCGCAGCGTGCCCGCGTCGGCCTGCGCCAGGTCGTGCAGGTCGTCCACGAGCCGTTGCAGCAGCAGCGACTCCTCCAGCAGCATGCCGACCAGGTGCGGGTCCGGCTCGGCCAGCCCGTCCTGGGTGGCCTCCAGCCAGCCGGTGATGGTGCCCAGCGGCGTGCGCAGCTCATGCGCGACGTCGCTGACCAGCGCCTGCCGCTGCCGTTCGGTCTCGGCCAGCTTCTCCGACATCGCGTTGAACGACCGCGCCAGCTCGCCGATCTCGCCGCTGCCGCCGTCGACCCGCGCCGTCCGGTCCCCCTCGGCGGTGCGCTTCGTGGCCGCGGTGAGCGCCCGGATCGGCCGCACCAGCTGTGCCGCGGTGAGCCACGACGCGAACCCGGCGAGCGCGAGGATTCCCAGCGCCACCAGCGTGATCCGGGTCGTGCCGGTGGTGGACAGGTCGATCGTCATCGGCTCGTCGCCGGTCACCGGCGTGAGGAACAGCTGCGCCTGCTCGGCGACGTGCGGCCGCAGCTGCTCGCGCCGCGCGCGGTCCATGCACGCCACGTCCTCGGGCGGCGAGTCGCGGACGGTCGTGATCTCCCAGTCCAGCGCCGCGGGGCCCGGCGACTTGGCCATGACCCGCCCGCCGGGGAACTCCTCCTCCAGGCACTCGGCGAACAACCGCTGCAACTCCCCGTACGCCGCCTTCTCCGTCACCGTGAGGGTGTAGAGCCGTTCCCCGGCCTCGCAGTCGTCCCAGATCGAGAGCCGGCCGGGTTCGTCGCCCGCCAGCCGCGGCCGGCCGTTGGGCGCGTCCACGGTCCTGATGGAGGAGTTGCACTGGCCCAGCCGGTCGGCGTGGGCGTGCAGCGTCCGGTACTCCTCGTCGGTGAGCTTGAACGGTCCCACCGCCCGCGGGTCGATGCGCCCGTTGACGTTCAACGGGTCGATGATCGCCTTCGGGGTGATGGGCAGCTTTGGCGAGCTCTCGTTCCCGGTGTCCACCAACTTCTTGCCGCTGTTGTCGGTCAGGGCGATGCGCCGGTCGTGCTCGCGTGCGATGCGGTCCACTTCGGACTTCGCCGCGCTCCAGTCGCGGTGCGCCGCCGCGTACGCCACCAGCTCGTCGATGATCCGCGCGTCGGTCTCGAAGGCCTCGCCCTGCTCCTGCCGGATCGTGCCGGTCGTCGCCTGGCTCGCGAGCCAGGCCGTGACGGCGATCGAGCAAGCCGCGATCACCAGGGAGAACAGGAAGAACCGGACCAGGAGGCTGTTCATGCGAGCTTGTAGCCGATGCCGTAGACGGTGAGGAGCCGTTCGGGTCGCCGCGGGTCCTTCTCGATCTTGCGGCGCAGCTTCATCATGTGCACGTCCACGGTCCGCGCGGTGATGAACCCGTCCTCCAGCAGCTGTTCGCGCGTGAACACCCGCTGCGGCTGCGCGGCCATCTTCGCCAGCAACCGGAACTCCGCCGGGGTCAGCGCCACCGGGTCGTCGCCGAGGTGCACCTCGTGCCGGACCGGGTCGACCACCAGGTCACCCACCCTGAGCACCGCCGCGTTCGTCTCACGCGCCCGCCCGGCACGCCGCAGGATCGTGCGGACCCGCGCCACCATCTGCCGCGGCCGGAACGGCTTGGTGATGTAGTCGTCGGCGCCGAGGTCGAACCCGAGCAGCACGTCGTCCTCGGTGGAGCGGGCGGTCAGCAGCACGATCGGCACGTCGGACTCCGCGCGGACCACGCGCACCACGTCGATGCCGTCCACCAGCGGCATCATCACGTCCAGCACCAGCAGGTCGGGGTTGCGCCGCCGGGTCTCGTCGATCGCCGCCCGCCCGTCGTGCACGACGACCACGGAATGCCCGTCGTGCTCCAGGTAGCGGCGCACCAGCTCGGCCTGGTGGACGTTGTCCTCGGCGACGAGGATGTGGGCGCACACGTGGGCAGTATGCAGTCCTTCACGACAGTCAAGCGGGTCGCAAACAGGTTCTTCATCAGTTACGGCGAGCGTGGTCGCCATGAAGAGGCTGTACGTGTCGCTGGGGGCGTGCGCGGTGGCGGCGGTGCTGCTCACGACGACCCAGCCGGTCGCGGAGACGTCCCCGGCCGCGGCGCCGACGACCACCACCTCGACGACGCCGTCCGCGGCACCTGCGGCGCCGCCGGTGGCGCGCGTCTACGCGTCCGGCTCCGGCCTGCCCGACGGCCCGGACTTCCCGGTCGCGGGCGCCGGCACGTTCCACGTCGTCCCCGCCGAGGGCCACGTCGTCGGCACCGGCGGCCCGGTGCACACCTACGCCGTCGAGGTCGAGGACGGCATCCCGGTGGATGAACAGGCCTTCGCCGCTTTCGTCGACGCCACCCTGGCCGACCCGCGCGGCTGGACCGCGACCGGCGCCCGCCGGGTGCAGCGCGTCTCCGGGGCCGCCTTCGTGCGCATCCGCCTGACCTCGCAGCAGACGGCCCGCGCGGTGTGCGGGTTCGAGATCCCGGTCGACGTGTCGTGCCGCGACGGCGGTCTCGTCCACCTCAGCGCCGCCCGCTGGACCCGCGGTGCCGTCGCCTACCTCGGCGACCTCACGGGGTACCGGCGGTACGTGGTCAACCACGAGGTGGGCCACGCGTTCGGCCAGCCCCACCGGCCCTGCGCGACCGAGGGCGGACCGGCGCCGGTGATGATGCAGCAGACCTTCAGCGTCTCCAACGACGAGATCGTGCGCATCACCGGTGGCGTGCCGCAGGGCGCGGTCATCCCGCGGGACGGCAAGACGTGCGCGCCGAACCCGTGGCCGCATCCGTGACCGTGGTCGTCATGACGGCCGAGCTAGTGGACCACCAGTTCGCGCGCGTGTTGCCGGTCGCCTGACAGCACACGCGCCCCCGCGCGGTACTCGCTCGGGCTGACTCTGTGCACGCGCTTGAACGCGGCGCTGAACCCGAACGCGTCCGCGTACCCGACCCGCTTGGCCACCGCGGCGACCGTGGCCGTCGAGTCCGTCAGCAGGTCGGCGGCCAGTGCCATCCGCCACTCGGTCAGGTACGTCAGCGGCGGCGTGCCGACCAGCTTCGCGAACCGGCCGGCCAGCGTCGTGCGCGACACCTTCGCCTCCCTGGCCAGCAGTGCGAGCGTCCACGGCCGTGCCGGGTCCGCGTGCATCGCCCGCAACGCCGGACCGGCCACGTCGTCGGCCAGCGCGCCGAACCAGCCGGTGCGGTGCTCGCTGTCGAACCAGGTCCGCAGGCCGCACACCATGATCCAGTCCAGCAACCGGTCCGCCACCACGCCCGACTCCTCGTCGAGCGTGCCGTAGAACTCCGCACACCCCTCCGTACCGCGGGACACCAGCACCTCGGGCAGCACCGCGGCGAGCCTGCTCGCGACGGCACCGGTGAGGTCGTAGGTCCCGGTCACCACCTCGGCCCGCCCGGTCAGCGTGAACGGTCCGCGCGCGACCAGGACGTCGCCCGCCCGCGCGGTCTCGCCCGCGACCTCCACCCAGCCGGACACCAGCGCGTACACGGCGAGGCGGTCGCACTCGACGGTGCCGATGACCTCCGACCGGCGCAGGTCACCGCCGTCCGCGCGCACCCCGCGCAGCAACTCCTCGAACGGGTCCATGACACCCACGATAGTGGCTCGAACGATCGAACATCATCGATGAACTCTCGGACATGGGCCGATCGCGCCGGTCCCGGTTGGCTGGACGCCATGACACAGGAGATCTTGGTTCTGGGCGCCACCGGCAAGACCGGCCGCCGCGTGGCCGACGCCCTCCGCGGCGCCGGCGCGACCGTCCGCCCCGCGTCCCGTTCCAGCGCGGTCCGCTTCGACTGGACCGACCGCTCCACCTGGCGGCCCGCCCTCACCGGTGTGACCGGCGCGTACCTGATCGCACCGCACGACCCGGCCGACGCGGCACCGTTCGTCGAACTGGCCGAAGAGCAGGGCGTCCGCCGCCTGGTGCTGCTCTCCGGTCGCGGCCTCGACCGGACCCCGCGCCACGTGTTCGCGGGCATGCACGCGGCCGAGGACGCCGTGCGCGCCTCCGGGCTGGACTGGACCGTGCTGCGCGCCAACAACTTCACCCAGAACTTCTCCGAGGAGATCTGGGAACCGGAGGTCCGCGCCGGCCGGTTGTCGCTGCCGGTGGACGACACCCCGGAACCGTTCGTGGACGTCCGTGACATCGCCGACGTGGCGGTCAAGGCGTTCACCGAGGACCACGCCGGGCGGACCTACGACCTGAGCGGGCCCGCCGGGGTGACGTTCGCCGACGCGGTCGCCAAGATCGGCGCGCGGACCGGGCGCACCATCGAGCTCGTCCGGCTGACACCGGAGGAGTACCGGGACGTGTTGCTCTCGTACGGCGTCTCGGAGGAGGAAGCCGCGGAGCTGAACGGCATGTTCGAGGGGATGCGCAAGGGCCTGCTCGCGACCCCGGCCGACGACATCGCACGGCTGCTCGGCCGCCCGGCCACCGACTTCGACACCTACGTGGCCGACACCTGGGGCTGACGCGGCAGCAGCAGGTGCACCGCGAACCCCGCGGCCGCCGTCAGCACGGCCTGGTAGACGACCGAGAGCCGGTACTGCCCCGCGACCAGGAACGCGGCCTCCAGCCCGGTCGTCCACCAGCCGGCGAGCGCACCGAGCCCCAGCACGTGCCACCCGAAGAACCCCGCGCACCAGCCGACCACCGCCCAGGCCGCCCGCCCTCCCCGGCGCACGAGCAACCCGGTCGACACCGCCGCCACCGCGTTGAACGCGAGCGCGATGCCCGTCAGCGTCGTGTCAGCGCTCCACACCAGACTGGCCAGGGTCTGCACGACGAGCACCGCGACCACCACACCGATGCCCACCCGCGTCTTGTCCACGCGTCACGGTAACGCGCGGAATCGCGAGGCAACCGGTTGACTGTCACCGGCGTCGTCATGATCGGAACCAACTGGGGAGTTGATCTCGTGAAACCACTGTTGATGGCGGCGGCGCTGCTGGTCGGTCTGGCACCGGCGGCGACCGCCCAGGCCGGGTCCGGGGCCCAGACCCCGGCGCTGTCCTGGCAGGACTGCCAGGACGGGTTCCAGTGCGCCACCGCCGAGGTACCGCTCGACCACGACCAGCCGCGTGGCACGAAGATCGACCTCGCGCTGATCCGCCTGCCCGCGACCGACCCGGGCAAGCGGATCGGCTCGCTGTTCGTGAACTTCGGCGGCCCCGGCTCGTCCGGCGTCGACCGGCTGCGCGCCCGCGCCAGGTGGGAGTGGCTGTTCTCGTCCGAGCTGCGCTCCCGCTTCGACGTCGTGTCGTGGGACCCGCGCGGCATCGGCAGGAGCGCGACCGTGCGCTGCTTCGACTCCGTCGAGGACCAGCAGGCGTTCCTGAACTCGATCCCGCTCTACCCGGTCACGGCCGCGGACGAGCCCGCGTTCCACGCCAAGCACCAGGAGTTCGCCCAGCGCTGCGAGGACAGGTCGGGCGACCTGCTCGACCACGTCTCGTCGGCGAACACCGCCCGCGACCTCGACCTGCTGCGCAAGGCCGTCGGTGACAAGAAGCTGACCTACCACGGCATCTCCTACGGCACGCACCTCGGCGCGATCTACGCGAACCTGTTCCCGGACAAGGTGCGCGCGCTCGTGTTCGACGGCTCACTCGACTTCATCGGCAACGCCACCGGCCACGGCAACCAGGGCAGGACCGTGCCGCTGGACACCCGCCAGGACGTGCCGCGCGGCACCGCCGAGACGTTCGACCAGTTCCTGACCCAGTGCGCGGCAGCAGCCACGAAGTGCGCGTTCGCCGGCGGTGACCTGAAGAAGAAGTGGGCGGCCCTCGTCACCAAGGTGACCGCGACACCGATCACCACACCCGACGGCACGTTCGACCGCGCCGCGCTGATCGGCACGGTGTGGGACGCGATGTCCCAGCCCGACACCTGGCAGTCCACCGCCCAGGTCCTGCAGACCGTGTGGGAGACGCAACCCGCGCTCACCCGCACCGCCGCCGCGGCACCGGACTACATCTCCAACCGCACCGAAGCGTTCAACGCGGTCCAGTGCTCCGACAGCAACTTCCCGCGCGACACCGCCGCGTACACCAGGTACGGCAAGAGCGAGGACGAGCGCGTCCCGTACTGGGGCCGCCCGATCGTGTACGACATGATGCCGTGCGCGTTCTGGCAGGGTCGTGACACCGACCGCTACACCGGCCCGTGGAACCGCTGGACCTCCGCGCCGATCCTGTTCGTCAACAGCAGGTTCGACCCGGCCACCCCGCTGCACGGCGCACAGGACGGCGCCGCGGAGATGGCCCGCACGGGCTTCCTGACCGTCGAGGGCTCCGGCCACACCTCGATGTACGTCCGCAGCACGTGCGCGGAGAAGGCCAAGCGCGAGTACCTGTTCACCGGCGTCCTGCCGACCCAGCGCACCTGCGCCGTCGACCAGGCCCCGTTCGCCTAGCACCCGCTCGGCACCGTCCGGTGTGGACGGTGCCGAGCTCACTCCCGGCTCCGCCCCATCCGCACCAGCACGTCGAGCTGCGCCGAGTTGTACAGGTCCACCAACGCCCGCCCCGCAGCCTCACTGGCGTACTTCGCCCCACGCGGCGCGTCGGCGTAGATCCCACCGGGGAACATCACCTTCATCTCCCGCACGATCGGCAACTCCAGCATCGCCTCCGCAAGCCGCTGCCGAGTCCCCTCATCCGCGTCCTCGGCCAGCTCGTCGAACTCGACCTCCACCGGCCACCGCCCGTGCTCCCGCACCGACTCCGCATACCGCGCGAACGTCTCCGGCGCCAACACCTGCGCCAACACCACGGAAAACGCCCGATCCGCCGCAGACAGGTCCGCCTCCGCCACCACCTTCGCCACCGCCGGCGGCAACTCGGTGGGCGACGCCTGCCGCAGGATCACCCCCAACTCCACCCGCACCCGCTGCAACCGCTCAATGGTGCTCGCCAACTCCGCATCGAGCACCCGCAACGCCTCCTCCGGGTGCTCATCCGCATCCCCGAGCTCAGCGATCCGCGCCAACGACAACCCAAGCCCGGTCAACCGCTTGACGCGCAACACCCGCACCAGGTGCGCCACCCCGTAACTCTTGTACCCGTTGGCCCTGCGCTCCGGCTCCGCCAGCAACCCCACCTCGTGGTAGTGCCGGATGGTGCGCAACGTCGTGCCGGCCAGCTCCGCCAACTGCCGGGTGCTCCACCCCACGCCCCGCACTCCCTTCGCCGCGTCCAGTCAAAACCATGCCGCAACGGCACACTCAACGCGCGCTCAGAGGCAACCGGCTAGATGGACCGAAGCTCATCGAGGTAGGAACGGACGGCAGGTTCGCCACCGAACCGGTTGCCGAGGACGACAGCGAGGTCGCGGGACACCATTTTCAGAGAAGGCAACGACTTCCGATCGCCTCCCAGCGCACGGCGCCCGAAGGCGATCGCACCTTCCAGATCGCCCGCACGAGCCGCCGCAACCCCCAGGGTCACCCTCGCTTCCGCGATCCGCATGGGTGCGCGCTCGAAACCTCCGGGACCGGTGCTAACCCTGATGACCTCGTCGGCGATCCCGCTGGCGAGCCGGTCGTCTCCGACGTGGCGGTAGCAGTCCATGACGTAGAAGTCGAACTTGTCCGGGTCCACCACGAAGTGGTTCTCAAGGTTGTCCGGATACGGCATCGACTCCAGCAACAACCGACCGCGGTCGAGCGCGCGTTCCATCTCGGCTCGCTCGCCCATTCGCGCCCAAGCCTTGGCTTCTTGCGCGATGAGCTGCACGGCGACGGAGTGGCGCGGCCCAGCGACGTCCTGCCCTGATCGCGCCGCAACCACAGCACCGGAGTAGTCCCCGGCGGTCAGCGCGAACCACGCGCGCATCTCATGCGCCCAGCCGAGCACGCCGGCGCTTCCCGCCTCAGCGCCGAGGCTCAGCGCGGTCCTGCGACTGGCCTCCGCGCTGCCCCGATCATCCATGTCGTGTTCGAGGCAGCCCACCAGGAGCGCGAGCCACCCGGCGAGCTCTAAGGCGTCGCGCCACCGACTGGAACTCGAATGCCGCACCTCGACGACGCGACGCAGCCAGCGACGTCCTTCCCGGAGGAGTTCGTCCGGGCGGCTGTGCGCGTACTCGGAACACAGCTGGTCAACCGTGAACCGCAGTGCCTCCAAGGTCGCGTTGTCGATCGAGGACGTCCGCAGGCGCGTCACGAGTTCCAGCGTGTCCATGCCGGTCGCGTTGGAGATCTCGAGAGCGGACCGGGTGCGGTTGTCGGGTGGGAACAGGCTGGCCGTGACTGTGTGAAGGGCTGCGGCGATGATCGGGGCGTAGTGGCTGCTGGGCTTGTTCTCCCCGCGCTCCCAGGCCTGCCAATGACGGACGAGGTGGTGGGCGCTCGCCAGCGGTTCGTCGGTGTGCCGACGCATCTCGGCGGCGGCCTCCGCCTCAGACCAGCCACGTGCCTGGCGCAACGCACGGATGCGCCGTGCCCAGTTCGGGACATCACCTGCCATCGTTCAGCCTCCCTGGTTCGCGGCCACTTGCTCAGTGAACCGTCACCAGGCGGCAGCTGGTCTGAAAGGTTTGACGCCAACCGGATGAAGATGCTGGACAAGCACTGGGCCGACCTCCGAGGAGATCGGCCCACATGCTTGCTACCTGCGGTGTAGCGCCCCTGGCAGGATTCGAACCTGCGACCTCGGGATTAGAAGTCCCTCGCTCTCTCCACTGAGCTACAGAGGCTGGAGGGGTGCGGGAGCGGCCACGATGCGTGGTCGCCCGCTGCCCCCACCGGACACATCGTCCGGAGTCGATCGTCCGTTTCCGCCCTACGGCCAAACGGGTGGCGGAAACGGGGTAAACGTGACACGGATCACGTTCTGAGGGCTGTTGAGGCTCTCTCCACGAGGGAAACGTCGAGTCTCGTCGGCTGGGGCGGTCTGCTGCCGGCCAGTAGTTCCAGGGCAAGTTCGCCGGCTCGGCGGCCCTTGTCGGCCAGGGGTTGACGCACCGTGGTCAGCGGTGGGTCGCTGTAGGCCGCCTCGGGGACGTCGTCGAAGCCTGCGATCGACACGTCGGAGGGGACCGAAAGGCCTAGGTCGCGGGCGGCCCGGAGTGCGCCGAACGCCAGTTGGTCCGAAGCGCACAGCAAAGCGCTCGGCCGGGGCGTGCGGGTGAGCAGCCACCGCGCGCCGAGACGTCCGAGCTCGCGATCACTGCCGCGCGCCTCCCACACCGGAACATTGTCCGGTTGCACCCCGGCTTTTGCCAAAGTGTCCAGGTAGCCGGCCAGGCGGTCGCGGCTCACGCGGAACGGCACGGCCGATCGGCGGTCAGCGGAGACCGGGCCGGATGCGCCGTCCGGGTGAAGGGCGAACATCAGCACGCCGAAGCGGGTGTGACCCAGGGACAGCAGGTGTTCCGCTGCGAGCGAGGTGCCCCGGTGGTCCTGGACCTCGACGCGTGCGGAGTCGGGCAGCTCGGGCTGGTCGATCACCACGAGCGGCAGGCCGCGGGCGGCCACGGCGTCCAGGGCCGGCGCGGAGTCGGGGAGTGAGTAGGCGACCATCACGTCCGCTTGTGCGCGCGTCACGATCGAGGGGCGTGGTCCGCCTGTGGTGTCGCCGGGCATGAGGACGAGGCTGTGGTCGTGGCCGTCCACGGTCTGTGCGAGGCCGTCGAGCACGATGGACAGCGCTGGATCCGTGAACGCCCCACGGAGGCCCTGCGGCAGCATGAAGCCCACGGCGGCTGACGACCGTGTGGCCAGTGAGCGTGCAACGGGGTCTGGGCCCGCATAGCCCAGAGAGCGCGCCGTCTCGAGGATGCGTTCGCGCAACGACGACGAGAGTTGGTCGGGGCGGTTGTACGCGTTCGACACCGTTGCCCGCGATACCCCGACCGCGGCGGCGACGGTGTCCAGCGTCGGCCTGCGGCGGCGGTCGGAGTCCACGGACAGCATCGTAGGCGAGGAGGCGTAAGAAGGGAGTTGGCGACTCTGAAGCGCTTCAGTCATGCTGGGGGACATGTCCCCACGGCTCGTCACGTTCGTCGTCTTCCTGCTGAACGGCGCCGTCTTCGGCACCTGGGCCTCTCGCGTGCCCGCGCTCGCCGGCCAGGTCGGTGCCGACGAGGGCGTCCTTGGGCTCGCGTTGCTCGGTGCGAGCGCCGGGCTGGCGTTCACCGCGCCCGTGGCGGCCCGGATCTGTGCCGTCTACGGGTCGCGAGGGGTGCTGATAGCGAGCACCCTCCTCTGTTCGCTCCTTCTGCCGGTGCTGGCGCTGTCGCAGTCGCCGTTGCAGATGGGGCTGAGCCTGGTCGCGTTGGGCGCGAGCGTCGCCGCGATGGACGTGTCGATGAACATCGCCGCCGTCACGGTCGTCCGCGACCTGCGGCGGCCGTTGATGCCGCAGTTCCACGCCGGCTTCAGCGTCGGCGGCCTCATCGGGTCGTTGGGCAGTGCTGCCGCCGCTCAGGCGCAGTGGACGCCCATGAGGCACTTCCTGGTTGCGGCGCTCATCGGTCTGATCGTCACGGCGATTGTGGCGAAGAGCATTCCCGGAGGAGTGGGGGAGCGGCATAGGCAAGAGGCCACCGAACGTGCCAGCGTCCTCAAGAGCCCTGTCTTGTGGTTGTTGGCGGCCGTGGCGTTGTGCAGTGCCATCGCGGAAGGGGCGACAGCGGACTGGTCGGCGTTGTTCATGGTGCGTGAGCGCGGCATGGGTGACGCGGCGGCGGCGTACGCCTATGCGGGCTTCTCGGTCACGATGGCGCTCGCACGGTGGTTCGGTGAGCCGGTGCAGCGGAAGCTCGGGCCGCACCGCCTGCTGGCCGCGGGTGGCGGGCTGGCCGCGACGGGGCTGGCGCTCACCGTCCTCGTGCCGGTCCCGGCCGCGGGCTACGCCGGGTTCGGGCTGGCCGGGCTGGGGCTCGCGTTCTCGTTCCCGGTGGTCATGGACCTGGCGGGCGAGGCGGGCAAGCGCGCGGACGGCAGTGGCGGGGAACGCGAGCTGGGGCTGGTGACCACGATCGCCTACACCGGGTTCCTCGCAGGGCCGCCGATCGTGGGCGGGCTCGCGCACGTGAGCTCGCTCGTGCTGTCGCTCGGGTTCGTGGCGCTGGTCACCGCGCTCATCATCCCGGCGACCTGGCTCGCGAAACGGGCTACGAGGCAGCCGGCAGGCGTTTGAGGGCGGTCTGGGCGACCGGCTCCAGCAGCTTCGTCGCCTGCGCGCCGGTCGAGGCCTTCTTGCTGATCGCGACCAGCAACGACTCGTTGCGCGACACCGCGATCGTGGCCGTGCACACCATGTTCTCGCCCTCCTGGCCGCAGGACAGCCACGTGGCGTGCTTGAGCGTCTGGACCTCGGAGCCCTTCGTCTGCCGGCTCTTCGACTCGTCGAACGACCGGTACGGCACCGCCACCATCACCTGGGCGTCCTCGTTCAGGACGAACAGGCACGAGTGGGGGATCTTGTCGTTCTGCTGGTTCGGCTTGTACTTGGGCGTGCCGATCGACTTCAGGTCGTCGTCGCCGATGAGCGTGCACGGGTCGACGTTCGCCGTCTTGCGCGGTGTCGCCACGGCGGGGCCGGGCGGCAACGGTGCGGCCACGGGATCGCCCTGGATGCTGTACGAGCAGCCGGCCAGGACGAACGCGACCACCAGCAGGAGGGGAGAACGGCTCACACAGGGCAACACTAGAGGGTGCGTAGGCTCCAGGCCGTGGCTATCGAGCGCTCGACCAGAACAGGTCTGATCCCACTCGTCGTCATCGGCTTCGCGGTGGCGGCGCTCGTCGCCGTCGCGCTGAGCGCGCTCTCGCCCAACCCGCCGGCCGGTCTGCTCGTCGTGCGCGTCCTCACCGAGGTGGGTGCGGTCGTGACCATCGGCTCGTTGCTGCTGGCGGCGTTCCTCGTGCCACCGCAGCAGTCCGGGAACCTCGCGGCCGACGGGTACGCGGCGTTGCGCACGGCCGGATGGGCGTCCCTGGTCTGGTTGGTCGGCGCGGTGCTGTCTGTGCCGTTCACCACTGCCTCGGCCATCGACCGGCCGGTGTCGTCGTTCACGGTCACCCAGATGATCGACACGTCGATGTTGCTGGAGCAGTCGAAGGCGTGGGCGCTGACGGCGATCGTCGTGGCGCTGCTCGCGCTCGGCTGCCGGCTGGTGCTGTCGTGGGGCTGGACCGCGGTCCTGCTGTTCGTGGCGATCTTCGCGCTGGTGCCGGTCGCGGTCACCGGCCACTCGTCGTCGGGTGGTTCGCACGACATGGCCACCAACAGCCTGTTGTGGCACCTTGTCGCCGTGGTGCTGTGGGTGGGCGGTCTGATCGCATTGCTCGCACACGGGCGCCGTGGCGGTGCGCACCTGCCGCTGGCCGCGTCCCGCTTCTCGAAGCTGGCGCTGGTCTGCTGGATCGTCCTGGCCGTCTCCGGCGTGGTGAACGCGCTGGTCAGGATCACGCCCGGCGACCTCGTGACCTCCACCTACGGCTGGCTGACGCTCGGCAAGATCGCCTGCCTGGTGGTGCTCGGCGTGTTCGGGTACTTCCAGCGCGAACGCGGCGTGAAGGGCGTGGCCGACGGCCGGCCCGCGGCGCTGCTGAAGCTCGCGGGCGTCGAGGTCCTGCTGATGATGTTCACGATCGGGCTCGCCGTCGCGCTCGCCAGGACACCTCCGCCCACCGGCAGCGTCGCGCTGCCCAGCCGCACCGAGATCGCCATCGGCTACGAGCTCGACGGGCCGCCGACCCTGGCGCGGATCCTGTTCGACTGGCGGTTCGACCTCATCTTCGGCACGGTCGCGGTCATCCTCGCCGTGCTCTACGTGCTGGGCGTGCGCCGGCTCACCAAGCGCGGCGACAAGTGGCCGGTCGGGCGCACCGCCGCGTGGCTGTGCGGGTGCTTCTCGCTGCTGTTCGCGACGTCGTCGGGCATGGGCCGCTATTCGCCCGCGATGTTCAGCGTGCACATGGAAGCGCACATGGTGCTGTCCATGCTCACGCCGATCCTGTTCGTCCTGGGCGGCCCGGTGACGCTCGCGTTGCGCGCCCTGCCGGTGAGCAAGGAGGTGCCGGGGCCGCGGGAGTGGGTCCTGGCGTTCGTGCACTCGCCGGTCGCACGTCTGCTCACGAACCCGTTCGTGGCGCTGGCGTTGTTCGTCGGCTCGTTCTACGCGCTGTACTTCTCGGGGCTGTTCGAGGCCGCGCTGCCGTTCCACTGGGCGCACCTCGCCATGAACGCCCACTTCATCCTCGCCGGCTACGTCTTCTACTGGCCCGTGATCGGCGTGGACCCGTCACCGAACAAGCTGCCGCCGCTGGGGCGGTTGGGCCTGTTGTTCGCCTCGATCCCGTTCCACGCGTTCTTCGGCGTCGTGCTGATGAGCTCGCAGAACGTCATCGGCGAGCAGTTCTACCGCGGGCTGGCGCTGCCGTGGGTGCAGGACCTGCTGGAGGACCAGCGGCTCGGCGGCGGCATCGCGTGGGCGGCGGGGGAGCTGCCGTTGCTGGTGGTGATGGTGGCCCTGCTCACGCAGTGGGCCCGGCAGGACGGCCGGGACGCGAAGCGGTTGGACCGCAAGGCCGACGCCGATGGCGACGCCGACCTCGAGGCCTACAACGCGATGCTGCGGAAGATGTCCGGGAAGGACTAGATGTACTGATTCGTGACGTTGTTGATGTCTAGGCGGTCAGTCGGGTGATGGGTGGCTGGCCGCCGAGGGCGGTGTGGGCGCGTCGTGTGTTGTAGTGGTGGACCCAGCTGGGCAGGGCGGCCAGGCGGTGGTCGTTGCCGGTCCAGGCTCGGGCGTAGGCGA
>NZ_JBEZBX010000025.1:0-81102 GCF_040647275.1 Lentzea sp. NPDC042327 | reverse complement strand
CAGCCGGGGCCGACGAGGTTCGAGGCGGGGTCGGCCATCGCCGACGAGGACGGCGGTGCCATCGAGGTCGCCGACGTGGTCGCGGTGGTGGAGCTGCTGCCGGCCGTGTCACCCGAGCCGCAGGCCGCGCCGAAGAGGGCGAGCGAGGCGGCGCCGACGGCCAGGACGGTGGTGCGGACGGTCTTGTTCATGACAGGACATCTCCAGGGAGTGGTCGAGCGGTTGCTGCCGGTGATTCGCGACCCCCCGGTGAGCGGATGGGTGCGGTTATCGATCCGTTACCCGAAGCCGTCGCCCACAGTCGGCGTCGAGGGCGGTGACCTGCGCTTCAACCAGTCAGTCGGACACCGACCGATCCATTCGCGCTCCTGCTGCGAACACCAGAGGACAACGCTCCAGGAGAGGACGCAGGATGCCGAAGCTCGAGCGGCCGCTGCACGGCCTGCCACCGGCCACCGGCCATCCGGCCGAACCGTCAGCCGACGAGCTGCTGGCCCTGGTCGCGCGTGGTGACGAGGCCGCGTTCGAACGGCTCTACGACGTGGCGTCCGGTTCGGTGTTCGGCCTGATCAGGCGGGTGGTGCGGGACCAGGCGCAGTCGGAGGAGGTGTTCCAGGAGGTGATGCTCGAGGTGTGGCGGACGGCGACGAGGTTCGACCCCGAGAGGGGCAGTGCCACGACCTGGATCATGACCCTGACGCACCGCCGTGCCGTGGACCGGGTCCGGTCCGCGCAGGCGGCGAGCAACCGCGAGGAGCACGTGGCGCGGCTCGACCCCGCGCGGCCGTTCGACGAGGTGAGCGAGCAGGTCTCCGGCCGGTTCGAGCAACGCCAGGTGCGCCGCTGCCTGAGCTTCCTCACCGAGCTGCAGCGCGAGTCCGTCGTGCTCGCCTACTACCAGGGCTACTCCTACCCGGAGGTGGCGAGCCTGCTGGGCCTGCCGCTCGGCACGGTCAAGACGAGGATGCGCGACGGCCTGATCCGGCTCCGCGACTGCATGGGGGTGACCGGATGAGGACCACGTCCCCCGATCTGCACACGCTCACCGGCGCCTACGCCGTGAACGCCCTGTCCGACCTCGAACGCGCCGCGTTCGAGACCCACCTGGCCCACTGCGCCGGTTGCGCCGTGGAGGTCGCCGAGCTGGCGGCCACCGCGACCCGCCTGGGCGTCGCCGTCGAGTTCACGCCCCCACCGCACCTGCGCGCCCGCGTGCTGGCGGCGGCGAGCGAGACCCGCCAGCTGCCCCCGCACACCCCGCGCGCCGCCCGTTCCCGCAGCTGGCGCCCCGCCGGCGGCCTGCTCGCCGCCGCCTGCCTGGTCGCGGCCGTCGTGCTGACCGTGCAGGTCACGGGTTCCGACTCGTCGCAGGACCAGCTGACCCAGCTGGCGAGCGAGTACGGCCGGTTCTCCGACCTGCTGTCCACACCGGACGCCAGGCTGGTGACCGCGAACGGACCGGCCGGGTCGACCGCCACCGCCGTGATCTCCCCCAGCCGCAACGAACTGCTGTTCCTCAGCCGCTCGATGCCCGCCCCGCCGACCGACCGCGTCTACCAGCTGTGGGTGATCAACTCCGACGGCCCGCACTCGGCCGGCGTGCTCCCCTCGGGCTCGGCACCACTGCTGACCGGCGGCGTCACCGGCGCCGAGCGGGTGGCCGTCACCGTTGAGCCACAAGGAGGTTCGCCCACCCCCACCGGCGAGAAGGTGATGGAGATCACCGTCGTGTGACGGTGCCGCAGTCGCTTTAGGCTGCGCCCGTGAAGAAACAGGCCTACGCGCTGGCCGCGGTCGTGGACTCGATCGCGGCCGCGCGCCGCACCACCTCCGTCCGCAAGGTGACGAAAACCGCGCTGATGCCCGCTTTGGCGGTCGCCAGCCCACCCCGCGACCCCGGCATGGCCGTGGGTCTCGCCGGCTCGTGGGCGGGCGACGTGGCCCTGCTCGGCGACTCCGACCGCGCGTTCCGCACCGGCCTGTTCTCGTTCCTGGCCGCCCACCTCGGGTACATGGCGGCACTGGCCCGCCGCTCCCGCCCCGGCACCCGCGACGCGGTCGTGCCGATCGTCGCCGCTTCCGCAGCCGCCGCAGCGCTCTTCGGCCGCGCGGCCGGCCCGCTGGGACGCCCGGTCGCCCTCTACGCCCTCACCCTGGGCACGATGGTGGCCGCCGCGTCCACCGCCCGCGGCACCGGCGCCCGCCGCGTCCTCGGCGGCGCAACCCTGTTCATGACCTCGGACGCCCTGCTCGGCGCGAGTCGGTTCGTCCTCAAAGGACGTGCCGCCCGCATCGCGTCGGCCGGGGTGATGCCGACCTACACGGCCGCGCAGTGGCTGCTGCACACCGGCTTCGCGCAGGGTCGGGGGGAGCCCTCGTAAAACGGTTCCCAGGCGTGTGCTAACGTTCTTCTCGTCGGAACGAGCAGGACACCGGCACACAAACAAGCGCCGCTAGCTCAGTTGGTTAGAGCAGCTGACTCTTAATCAGCGGGTCCGGGGTTCGAGTCCCTGGCGGCGTACACCGGAGAAGCAGGTCGAGATTCGTCTCGACCTGCTTCTCCTTTTGTGCGGGGTTCGTCGCAGACCACCACCGGCTCGACCTCGGCCCACGGCTACTGCTGGTTCCCGACGTTCCTGGTCGCTTCCAGGCGGGCTCGGACGACCTGGACGTAGTCGGCCGGGGTCTTCGCGTTCCTGCACAGCACGACGGCCTTGCAGTCGTCGTCGAACGCGACGACCGCGCCCGGCCCGGGGTTGTCTTCGAGGGTGCAGCCGCCGAGGCCGAAGTCTTTGTGGGGCTGGGCAGCCGCGGCGGCGAAGGCAGCCCAGCGGCGCGCGTGCAGGGCGCTCCGGCGAGAAGGGGACTCCGGCGGGTGAGCAGGAAGAGCCGCGTGTACGCGCCCGCCTTCCTGATGACCGCCAGCTCGTAGCTCAGCTGCCGGTACGGGTGCGGGAACGTGATGACGCAGCGGGAGTGCTCCACCAGCCACGCGAAGTGCTCGCGCCACTCCTTGTCGGCCGTGTAGGCCGCCGTTCCCCCGTGCAGGGGCAGGCGGTCGTGCAGGTTCCCCATGTGCTGCCAGCGTCCCAGCAGCTCGCTGGCGGTGGGCTCCAGGAACTCGGCGAACGACGCCCTGCCGCGGCGGAACCGGTTGGGCTTGTACGTGATGCCGAGCCCGGTGTTCACCCCGTGGTCAGCGGAGGTGTGCGCGAACAGGTCGAGCTCGCGGCGGAACCCGCGGATGTAGACCACCGCGCCGGCCTGGAGGACCACGTCCCTCTCCGCCTCTGCCTTGTCCTTGCGCAGCGCCGCGTCGAGGAAGAGGCTCGCCAGGACGATGAACGGCACGACGAAGACGTGCGCCCCACCGGTCAGGTGGATGACGGCGAGTCCCACCGGGACGGCCAGGGTGAGCGCCTTGCCGATCGAGAGGAACGGCATCCAGTGGCTCCTGCTCCCCACCTTCCTGGTGCGGCTCGGCCTGGTCGTCAGGACCAGGAGCGGCACGGCCAGCACGCCACCGCCCAGGATCGTGAGCAGGACGGTGCTGCGGACCGGGACGTCGTCGAGCGCCACGACCACGTCGAACACCACGCCCGACAGCCAGGCGCCGGCGAGGGCGACCCCCGTGGCGACGTGTCCCAGCCGTCGGCGCAGGTCCCGTTGCGAACCGACCTCCTCGCGGGAACCGGACCAGTACAGCGCCGCGGCGGCCACCACCGGCAGCAGGACCATGACCACCAGGTTCAGGGCGGACTCGACGGCCCGCCGGTGGCAGACGAACGCGAACCGGTGCCGTCCCGCCGAGGACAGCGCGACGCCCATCGCGTCGAGCGCCTGCGCCTGGCCGTAGCGGTCGCCGAGCCGCCGGAAGAGCCGCACCGCCTTGGCGTGCAGCACGACCCCGCTGTCCAGCGACCCCTGCGCGGTGCGGACCCGGCCGAGGAGGTTGACCGTGCTCGCCTGTCCCGCCAGGTCGGCGCGGGCGGTGTAGATCCGCAGCGCGGCGGTGGCGTCGTCGCACGCCTCGTCCGGCCTGCCCGCGTACAGGTGGCTCCCGGCCCTGCCGTTGAGGCAGTTGGCCTCGCCGTGGGTGTCGCCGCAGCGGCGGTAGTTCTCCAGCGCGGCCGAGTAGCACTCCGCCGACTTCGCCGGTTCACCGATCTCGGCGTACGCCCTGGCCAGCGACTGCAGGACGCGGTTCTCGGCGGCCACGTCGGCCAGCACCCGCGCGGCCTGGAGCGCGGTGGTGTGGCAGTCGGCCCAGTCCTGCCACCGGCCGTGCAGGTGCAGGAAGTCGGTGAGCGCCCACGGGATCATCCACGCGTGGGCGAACGCCCCCTGGTCGAACGCGATGCGGGCGGCGGCGAGCAGGGCCGTGATCTCGGCCGCGAACCAGTCGACCGCCTCGGTGTAGCCCTCCACCGCGGGGAGGACCATCCCCTGGGGCGGGGCGGGCGCGTCGATCGGCCGCCGGTGCGAGTTCAGCACGCGGTCGGCGCGGAGGGCGGTGTGCAGGGCGTGGTCGAGGAAGCCGGTGATCGCCGCGCGGCGCACCTCGTCCGGGTCGACGGCCGCGCACCGTTCCCGTGCGAACACCCGGAGCAGGTCGTGGAAGCGGTACCGGCCGGCGTCGGCGAGCAGCAGGTTGTGCGACGTGAGCTCGCGCAGGTGGCCGCCGGCCTCCCGCACGGTCAGCCCGCTCACCGCCGCCGCGCCCTCGACGCTGAAGGAGTCACCGGGCCACAGGCTCGTCAACCGCACCGTGCGGGCGGCCCCGTCCGACAGCAGGTCGTACGAGCTGGAGATGACCGCGCCCAGGTCGGCGGCGGGGATGTCCAGCCGCAGACCGTGCTCCCGCAGCTCCCCCGCGAAGCGCTCCAGGTCCATCCCGGGGTGCTGCACCGCGGAGGCCCGCCGCGATCGACACGGCGAGCGGCAGGTCGGCGCACTCCTCGGCGAGCAGCGCGACCGCGGATCACCGGCCCGTCCGGCGCCGAGGTGGTTCTCGAACAGCTCCAGCGACTCGGCGCGCGTCAGCGTTCCCAGTCGCAGGACCTCCGCGCCGTACAACGCGTGCAGCGCGGCGGGGCTGCGGCGCGTGGTGACGACCACGAAACACCCGTCACCGGGCAACAGCGGTTGCACCTGACCGCTGTCCCGCGCGTTGTCGAGCACCAGCAACAAAGAGCGGTCGTGCACCAGATCGCGGAAAAGAGCCATTCGCTCGTCGCTGTCCGGCGGCACCTCGCCGGGAGGCACCCGCAGCGCGGACAACAACGCCAGTGTGGCCCGGTCCCGGCTGACGGCGGGCTGTCCGGGCGTGAACCCGTGCAGGTTGAGGTAGATCTGCCCGTCGGGGAACAACCGCTCGGCGACGTCCCTCGCCCACCGCGTGACCAGGCACGTCTTGCCGACTCCGGGTGCTCCCTCGACCACGCAGACCCGGTTCCCCCGCCCGGCCGGGGTCTCCGCCAGCGCCGTCAGCGCCGCGAGCGCGTCCGACCTGCCGACGAAGTACCTGCTGGTAGCGGGCAGCTGGCGGGGGACGTGGCGGCGCTGCGCGGTGTCCGGGTGCACGTGGACGCCCCCGTGCACGGTGCCGGCCTGGACCACTGGCCCCCGTCCCCCCACCGCCTGGTTGCTGACCGCGCTCGACCCGTGGTCCACATTTCCCATCATCCACAGCAATGCGCAGAAATCCCGTGCGTCACTCCTGCGGACCAGTTCCGCTGATACGGCTGAGTTATCGCTCAGGCCATTTGCGGTGCTGACGCGGAAAGCAGTCCTCGTCGAATCGAATTCACCTCTGGACGGTCACACCGCGGATCGTCTTGAGGTCGCCGAAGAACGACGGGGTCGGCTGGACGCGGTAGTTGTCCACGACCAGCAGCTCCTTCGTCTTGTCGCGGCGCTGGACCTCCAGGTGCACGGCGACGTGGCCCTCGTGCGACTTGAGGGTCAGCTTCAGCTCCTCGACGATCTCCGGCGTGAGGTTCTTCGCCTGCAGGCCCAGCACGATCGGCGGGTCGGCGTCGGGGTTCAGCTCGGCGTCGCTGATGTCGAGCGGGATGACGCCGTCGCCGAAGATCGCCATCTTGTCCTCGCGCCAGTTGACGCGGCCCTTGACGCAGACGGCGGAGTCGAGCTCCAGGTCGTCCTTCAGCACCTCGTAGGACTTCGGGAAGAACAGCACCTCGATCGAGGCGTCCAGGTCCTCGATCACGGTGATGGCCCAGGGCTGGCCGTTCTTGTTCACCCGGCGCTCGATCGAGGAGATCATGCCGGAGACGATCAGCTCGCCGTCCTTGGGCGGGTCGTCCAGGATCACGGCGATGGGCCGCGGGGCGTGCTTGCGCAGGATGCGCTCGGCGCCGTCGAGCGGGTGCGAGGAGACGTAGAGGCCCAGCATCTCCTTCTCGTAGCTGAGCATCTGCTTGCGCGGGTACTCGTCCGCACCGATCTTGAGGTGCGCGAGCGGTGAGGTGCTGTCGTCCGGCTCGTCGGCGCTGTCGGAGCCGAAGAGGTCGAACTGGCCCTCCGCCTCCTTGCGCTTGATCGGCACCACGCCGTCGACCGCGTCCTCGTGGACCTGGAAGATGCCCAGGCGGGGGTGGCCGAACGAGTCGAACGCGCCGGCCTTCGTCAGCGACTCGATGACGCGCTTGTTGCAGACCACGAGCTCGGACTTGTCCATGAAGTCCGTGAACGACGTGTAGGCGCCCTTCTCGGCACGGGTCTTGATGATCGACTCGACGACGTTCGCGCCGACGTTGCGGATCGCGCCGAGGCCGAAGCGGATGTCGGTGCCGACCGCGCTGAACCGCAGCGCCGACTCGTTGACGTCCGGCGGGAGGACCTTGATGCCCAGGCGGCGGCACTCGGCGAGGTAGACCGCCGACTTGTCCTTGTTGTCGCCGACCGAGGTGAGCAGGGCGGCCATGTACTCGGCCTGGAAGTTCGCCTTCAGGTAGGCGGTCCAGTAGGAGATCAGGCCGTACGCGGCGGCGTGCGACTTGTTGAACGCGTAGCCGGCGAACGGGAGGATCGTGTCCCAGAGCGCCTGGATGGCCTCGTCGGAGAAGCCGCGCGGGTCGGCCCGCATACCCGCCTGGAAGCCCTCGAACTCCTTCGCGAGGACCTCGGCCTTCTTCTTGCCCATCGCCTTGCGGAGCACGTCCGCGCGGCCCATGGAGTAGCCGGCGACCTCCTGGGCGATGAACATGATCTGCTCTTGGTAGACGATCAGGCCGTGCGTCTCGCCGAGGATCTCCTTGAGCGGTTCCTCGAGCTGCGGGTGGATCGGCTTGACGTCCTGGCGGCCGTTCTTGCGGTCGGCGTAGTCGTTGTGCGCGTTCACGCCCATCGGGCCGGGCCGGTACAGCGCGCCGACGGCGACGATGTCCTCGAACGTCGTCGGCTGCATGCGCCGCAGCAGGTCGCGCATGGGGCCACCGTCGAGCTGGAACACGCCGAGCGTGTCACCGCGGCCGAGCAGCGCGTAGGTCTCCGGGTCGTCCAGCGACAGGTTGTCGAAGTCCGGGACGGCGGCCTCACCGCGGTTGGCCTTGATGTTGTCGATCGCGTCACCCATCACGGTGAGGTTGCGCAGACCGAGGAAGTCCATCTTGAGCAGGCCGATGTTCTCGCACGACGGGTAGTCCCAGCCGGTGATGAACGAGCCGTCGGGGCGGTACCAGAGCGGGATGGACTCGGTGAGCGGGTCCTTCGACATGATGACCGCGCACGCGTGCACACCGGCGTTGCGGATCAGGCCCTCGAGGCCGAGCGCGGTGTCGAAGATCTCCTTCACCTGCACGTCGGTCTCGAGCAGCGACCGCACCTCGGCCGCCTCGCCGTAGCGCGGGTGGCTCTTGTCGACGATGCCCTTGAGCGGGATGTCCTTCGCCATGATCGGCGGCGGCAGCGCCTTGGAGATCTTGTCGGCGATCGCGAAGCCCGGCTGGCCGTGGTGTACGCGCGCCGAGTCCTTCAGCGCGGCTTTGGTTTTGATGGTGCCGAACGTGATGACCTGCGCCACCTTGTCCGCGCCGTACTTCTCGCTCGCGTAGCGGATCATCTCGCCGCGCCGGCGGTCGTCGAAGTCGATGTCGATGTCGGGCATGGCGGTGCGCTCGGGGTTCAGGAACCGCTCGAACAGCAGACCGTGCGGGATCGGGTCGATGTTCGTGATGCCCATCGCCCACGACACGGCGGCACCCGCGGCGGAGCCACGGCCGGGACCCACCCGGATGCCGACGCTGCGGGCGTAGCTGATCAGGTCGGCGACGATGAGGAAGTACGCCGGGAAGCCCTTGTCGATGATGACCTGGGCCTCGTAGTCGCAGCGCTTGATGTACTCCTCGGGGACCGGCTGCCCCTTGAACCGCCACTCCAGGCCGCGCTGGATCTCCTTGCGGAACCAGGACGCCTGGTCCTCGCCCTCGGGGACCTCGAAGTTCGGGATGCGGTCGCGCGGGGTCCACACGTCCTCGTACGACTCGATCATCTCGGCCACGAGCAGCGTGTTGTCGCACGCCTCCGGCAGGTCCTTGAAGACCTCGCGCATCTCGGCGGCCGACTTCAGGTAGTAACCGTCACCGTCGAACTTGAACCGGTTCGGGTCGGTCAGCATCTTGCCGGACTGCACGCAGAGCAACGCGGAGTGCGTGTCCGCCTGCTCCTTGGTGACGTAGTGGCTGTCGTTCGTCGCCAGCGGCGGGATGCCGAGCTTCTTGCTGATCGCGAGCAGGTCCTCGCGGACCCGCGTCTCGATGCTGAGACCGTGGTCCATCAGCTCCAGGAAGAAGTTCTCCTTGCCGAAGATGTCCTGGTAGTCGCCTGCGGCCCGGTAGGCCTCCTCGACCTGGCCGAGCCGCAGCCGGGTCTGCACCTCGCCGGACGGGCACCCGGTCGTGGCGATGATGCCCTCGGAGTGCTCGGCGACCAGGCCGCGGTCCATGCGCGGCTTGTAGTAGTAGCCGGTCTTGCTGGCCTCGGTGTGCAGCCGGAACAGGTTGCGCAGGCCGGTGGCGTTCTTCGCCCACATCGTCATGTGGGTGTAGGCGCCCGCACCGGAGATGTCGTCGCCGCGCTGGGACGGGTCGCCCCAGAACACGGGCTTGTTGTGCAGCCGGTTGTGCGGTGCGAGGTAGGCCTCGATGCCGATGATCGGCTTGATGCCGGTCTTCGTCGCCGTCTGGTAGAACTCGTCGGCCCCGTACATGTTGCCGTGGTCGCTCATGCCCACCGCGGACATGCCCAGCCGCTCGGCTTCCTCGAACAGCGGGGCCACCTTGGCCGCACCGTCGAGCATCGAGTACTCGGTGTGCACGTGCAGGTGGACGAACGACTGCCCAGACAAGGCGGAGACCTCCCAGCATCGTGGTCGACTGTGCCGGACCCGGCACGGACCAGACGCACACACTAGCCAAGCCCGGTCCGCCGCGGCCGCCCGACCGCACAGCGTCGATGATGCCCCCGAACCTACCCGGACGGGTCGCGCGACGCGCCGTGCGGTGAGCTCGCGGAGGCCGGCCCGCGGGTCGGCGGGCGGGACGCCGCAGTGGCTGCTCAGGCGTGCGCACGTCATCACACCGGGTGACATCCAGCCGTGGTGGGCGAGCTCGAACTCGCCGGTGCGCGGTGCGGGCGGCCTTTGCGCATCCGTCACCGGTTGTGCGTTGACTTGCCGCCGAAGCACGTCAAACTGCACGAATGGTGCTTCGGCAGGCGAGCGACTTCGCCCAGCTGTCCGCGTTGATCAAGCAGGCCGGCCTGCTGCGGCGACGGCGCGGCTCTTACTACGTCCGCATCGGTGCGAACCTGCTGGTGTACGCCTCGCTGTGGGTGGTGTTCGCGGTGCTGGGCGACAGCTGGTGGCAGCTCGCGGTGGCGGTCGCGCTGGCGGTCATGACCACGCAGCTGGCGTTCATCGGCCACGACGCCGGCCACAAGCAGATCTTCGCGTCCCGGCGCTGGAACGAGGTCACCGGCTACTTCCACAGTGGACTGGTGGGGGTCAGCTACGACTGGTGGGTGGGCAAGCACAGCCGCCACCACGCCAACCCCAACCACGAGGACGAGGACCCGGACGTCGACATCTCGGTGCTGGCGTTCACCCAGCGGCAGAGCGCGGCCAAGCGCGGGCCGCTGCGCTGGATCGCCGCCCGCCAGGCCTTCCTGTTCTTCCCGCTGCTGCTGCTCGAAGGCTTTGCGCTGCACTGGCACTCGATCAGGTACTCCGGCCGGGAGCGGTACGTGATGATCGCGAACGTCGTCGTGTACCTCGGCGTCGTCTTCTGGGTGCTGTCCCCCGTGTACGCCATCGCGTTCGTGCTGGTGCACCAGGGGGTGTGGGGGCTCTACATGGGATGTTCGTTCGCCCCCAACCACAAGGGCATGCCGGTGCTCTCGGCCGGGCACTCGCTCGACTTCCTGCGCAAGCAGGTGCTGACCTCCCGCAACATCACCGGCGGCTGGTTCGTCGACCTCCTGCTCGGCGGGCTGAACTACCAGATCGAGCACCACCTGTTCCCCAGCATGCCCCGTCCGGCGCTGCGGCACGCCCAGGTGATCGTGCGGGAGTTCTGCGAGCAGCACGGCATCTCCTACGCCCAGTGCGGGCTGTTCCGCTCGTACGGGTACGTGCTGGAGCACCTGCACGAGGCGGCCGCACCGCTGCGGGTCAAACCCGCGGTCTGATTCCCGCCAGACCCGCGGCTGCCGTTCGACCAGGCTTTGCCCCATGGGATCACTTGAAGGCAAAGCAGCACTGGTCACCGGTGGCAGCCGCGGGATCGGGGCCGCAGTCGCCGCCAGGCTCGCCGCGCTGGGTGCGCGGGTGGCGGTGACGTACCAGAACACCAAGCCGGACAACGGGTTCGCGATCAGGGCGGACAGCGCCGACCCGGACGCGGTGGTCGCGGCGGTCGACTCGGCCGCGGCGGAGTTCGGCCGGCTCGACGTGCTGGTGAACAACGCGGGCACGTTCCAGGTGGGGCCGCTGGACGAGATCGGCCGTGCCGAGTTCGACCACACCATGGCCGTGAACGTCCGTGCGCCCTACCTCGCGGCACGGGCGGCGGCACGGCACATGCGCGACGGCGGCCGGATCATCAGCATCGGCAGCAACGTCGCGGTGTACGCGCCGTTCCCCGGTTTCGCGTTGTACTCGGCGAGCAAG
Source organism: Lentzea sp. NPDC042327 (assembly GCF_040647275.1). NCBI lineage: Bacteria > Bacillati > Actinomycetota > Actinomycetes > Pseudonocardiales > Pseudonocardiaceae > Lentzea > Lentzea sp. NPDC042327. The sequence continues at coordinate 69,914 of NZ_JBEZBX010000025.1, read as the reverse complement.
ACGGCGCTCATCGGGATGACGAAGGGCCTGGCCCGCGAACTGGGACCGCGGGGCATCACCGCGAACATCGTGAACCCCGGTCCGACCGACACGGACATGAACCCGGCGGACGGGCCGATGGCGGAGACGATCCGCGGGCTGACCGCGCTGGGGCGCTACGGGCAGGCTGCGGAGATCGCCGAGGTGGTGGTGGCGCTCGCGGGGGACGCCGGTGCGTACGTCACCGGTGCCTCCGTCAACGCCGACGGCGGGTTCACCGCCTGACCGCTACTGCCCCCAGGTGACCGGCAGGGCGTGCACGCCGTAGATGTTCATGTCGGTCCTGAGCCTCACCTCGTCAGCGGGCACGGCCAGCCGCAGCGTCGGGAACCGGCGCAGCAACCCCTCGAAGCCGGCGCGCATCTCGATGCGGGCCAGCTGCTGGCCGAGGCACTGGTGGATGCCGTGCCCGAACGCCAGGTGGCCGCGTGCGTTGCGGTGCACGTCCAGCTCGTCGGCGCCGGTGAACCTCGCGGGGTCGTGGTTGCCCGCCAGCAGTGACAGGACGACCGTCGACCCCCGCGGGATCGTCTCGCCGAAGAACTCGACGTCCTCCGCTGCGTAGCGGAAGAACACGTCGGCGACCGCGAGGTAGCGCAGCAGCTCCTCGACGGCGCCGGGGACCAGCTCGGGGTCCGCCCGCAGCGCCGCGAGCTGGTCGGGGTGCTCCAGCAGCGCGAACGTGCCCAGCGCCAGCATGTTCGCCGTCGTCTCGTGCCCGGCGAGCAGCAGCAGGAACGACATGCCGACCAGTTCCGGGACGCTCAGGTCCTCGTCGCGGGCGAGGTCGGACAGCAGGTCGTCGGCGGGGTCGGCGCGCTTGGCGGTGACGAGGCCGGCCAGGTAGGTGGCGATGGCCGTGTAGGCGGCCATCTTGTCCTCCAGGGTGATGTCCCGCTCCATCATCCTGGAGGAGTTCACCTGGAAGGTCTCCCGGTCGGCGTACGGGACGCCGAGCAGCTCGCAGATCACCAGCGACGGCACCGGAAGCGCGAACTCGGCGACCAGGTCGACCGGCGGGGTGAGCTGTGCCAGCGCGTCGAGCTGCCGTTCGGTGATCGCGATGATGCCCTCTTCGAGCGCCTTCATCCGCCGGACGGTGAACGCGCCGGTGAGCTTGCGCCGCAGCCGGGTGTGGTCCGGCGGGTCCATGCTCAGGAACAGGCCGGGCTCCTGCGGGGACGGCTCGGTCTGCTCCGGCCAGCCCGGCGTCGGGTACGGCACGTGCAGGACCCCGAGGTCCTGGCGGGAGCTGAACCGGGTGTCCGCCAGCGCCTGCCGGACGGCCTCGTAGCCGGTGACCAGCCACCCCTCGTGGCCGTCGGGGAAGAGCATCGGACTGACCGGGCGCTCCGACCGCACGGCGGTGATGGCGCTGGGCGGGACGAACGGGCCGGCGTCGCGGTCCATCGGCAAGCCTTGCAACATGGTTCAGTCTCCTTCTCAGCGGGTGGACTCGCGGTTGAACAGCTTCTTGGACCACAGGTAGCCGCCGAACCCGATGACGACGCACCAGCCCAGCGCGATCCAGCCGCTGTGGCCGATCGGCGTGCCCGTGAGCAGGCCGCGCAGCGCGTCGATGAACGGGGTGAACGGCTGGTACTCGGCGAACCAGCGCAGCACCGCCGGCATCGAGTCGGTGGGCACGAACCCGTTGCCGAAGAACGGCAGCAGGATCAGCGGCAGGCCGATGTTGCTCGACGACTCGACGGACCTGCTGGCGAGGCCCAGCGCGGCGGAGAGCCAGATGAGCGCGAACGACATGCCCACCAGCAGGCCGATGACGGCCAGCCACTCGACCGGGCCCGCCTGCGGCCGGAACCCGATGGCCACGGCGACGCCGAAGACGAACGCCATGGCGAGCACGGTCTGCACGAGGCTGCCGACGACGTGTCCGGTGAGGACGGACACCCGTGCGATCCGCATGGTGCGGAACCGGTCGACGATGCCCTCGGTCATGTCCATCGCGATGGAGATCGACGTGCCCTGCACCGCCGCGGTGATCGCCATCAGGACGATCGTCGGGGTGACGTAGCTCAGGTACTCGGCGCGGCCACCGGACGGCCCGCCGAGGCCGGCGCCGAGCGTGCCGCCGAAGACGTAGACGAACAGCAGCAGGAAGACGACCGGCATCAGCAGCAGCTGGAACGTCATCGACGGGTAGCGGACCATCCGCCGCAGGTTGCGGCGGACCATCGTCGCCGAGTCGGTCAGCACGTAGCTCATGGCTGGGCCACCTTTTCGGGATTGCCGGTGAGGGCGAGGAAGACGTCGTCGAGGTCGGGGGTGTGCGTGCTCAGCGAGCCGACCGGGACGGCGTTGTGGTCGAGCCGGTCGAGCAGCGCCTTGAGCGAGCTCACGCTGCCGTCGTTCGGCACGCGCACCGCGAGCGCGTCGCCGTCGCGGGTGGCGGTGCGGACGACCCGCAGGGCGGACTCCAGGTGGCGCGGGTCGGTGAACTGCAGCAGGACGTGACCACCGGGGATGCGCCGCTTGAGCTCGTCGGCGGTGCCCTCGGCGACGACCCGGCCGTTGTCGAGCACCGCGATCCGGTCGGCGAGCTCGTCGGCCTCCTCCAGGTACTGGGTGGTCAGGAAGATCGTGACGCCGGAGGCGACCAGCTCCCGCACGACCTGCCACATGGCGCGGCGGCTGCGGGGGTCGAGCCCGGTGGTCGGCTCGTCCAGGAAGATCACCTGCGGTGAGCCCACGAGCGTCATCGCGAGGTCGAGCCGGCGCCGCATGCCGCCGGAGTAGGTCGACGCCGACCGGTCCGCCGCGTCGACGAGGTCGAACTGCTCCAGCAGCCGGTCGGCCCTGCGCCTGCCCTCGGTCTTGCCGAGGTGGTGCAGGTCGGCCATCAGCTTCAGGTTCTCCCTGCCCGTCATCAGGTTGTCGACGGCGGAGAACTGGCCGGTGACGCCGATGGCGGCGCGCACGGCGTCCGGGTCGGCGGCAACGTCATGTCCCGCAACGGAAGCACTGCCGCCGTCGGCGCGGATCAACGTGGAGAGGATCTTGACCGTGGTGGTCTTGCCCGCGCCGTTCGCGCCGAGCAACGAGAAGACGGTGCCGCGCGGCACGGTCAGGTCGACGCCCTTGAGCACCTCGGTGTCGCCGTACGAGCGGCGCAGGCCGGTTGCCTTGATCGCGTTCATCGGGGTTGCTCCTCAGGCCCGGCGGATCGTGATGTCGCCGAACGACGTGCTGGCGTGGACCTCGACGGTCTGGGTGGAGTCGCCGGGGCCGTCGCTGCCGTCGAGGGTGTTGGTGACGCGGCCGAACCCGGTCTTGACGTCGAGCCACGCGGCGGTGCCCTGGGCGATGCCGAGCTCGATGCTGCCCATCGCGGTGCTGAGCGTGGCGGTGTCGCGGACGACCTCGCCGACGGTGACGGACCCCATGGCGGTCTTGGCGTCCAGCAGCGCGCCGACCCGTTCGGCGGTGATGTCGCCGTTGGCGGCGCGGGCCCGCAGCTCGCCGCCGACCGTGCCGATCTCGGTGTTGCCGTTGGAGTTCTTCACCGTCAGCGAGCCGGTGACGGCACCGACGCGGATGCTGCCGCTGCCGGACTTCACGTCGGCGTCGCCGTTCACGGCGCCGACGGTGACCTGACCGGCACCGGTGTCGACCTTCAGCTTGCCGGTGCGGTCGACGTGGACGTGGCCCGCGGACATGTCGGCGCCGGTCTCCCCGAGCACGCCGCTGGTGCGGATGCCGCCCGCGGTCACGTCGAGGTCGGCCTTCGAACCGGTCGGCAGCTCGATGACCACGTCGACGCTCCTGGTCTTCTTGGAGAAGTCGAACGTGCGCTTCTGGCCGCGGACGGTCAGCGTGCCGTCGGCGAAGTCGACGCGGGTCTTCTGCGCGGCCTCGACGTCGGAGGTGTCGCGCGGGTCGGACGGCCGGATCTCGACCGAGGTCGTCGTGCGGTCGCTCGCCCTGACCTCGACGTGGCCCGCGTAGATGTCGAGCAGCACCGAAATCGGTTCTGGCGTGTCGTAAGAAGGCATGGCTGTCCCCTCAGAAGGTGTCGGAAAACCGTCTCCGCAGGTCAGAGACGTGAGGTGAAGAGCGGCAGGGAGCTAGCGGACCCAGCCGGTGAACCGCTGCGACTGGGCGACGCCGCCCAGCCAGGAGTCGGTGCCGGTGTCGCGCTTGGGAGCCAGCTGGGCCGTCGCGGCGCGGACCAGCCACGCGTTGACCGAGCGGCCCTCCTTGGCGGCTGCCTCGTCGATCGCGGCCTTGAGCTGTTCGGGCAGGCGGACGTTGATGCGCACGGTGGCGCCGTCCTCGTAACCGGAGGCGTCCTCGGCCGGTGCCGGGGCGGGCTTCGGCGCGACCTCGGCCGGCTGCGGCTCCGGTGCGCGGCGGGTCACGACGAACCGGGGGTCACGGCCCCGCAGCAGCACCTGCACCGAGTCCGGTGCCAGGTCCGCGGTGATCTCGTCGGCGGCGGCGGAGAGCGCTTCGAGCAGCGCCAGCCGGATCGCCGACTCCATCGACACGGTCAACCGCTCGACCAGCGCGCTGTCCTCGCCGCTGCCCATCTCGGCGGCGGTGAGGAGCTCGCGGCCGAGGGAAGCCACATACGGGGTCAGATCCATGGCACCACTATGGCACACGGTGGCACCACCCACAAGCACCTTTGGCTCAATTTGGCATCACCGTGGCTCAAAATCCGGCCCCAGGAAGGATAGTCGCAGCTCACAGCAGTGAAGCAGGATGGCTCACGCGGTGCCACAGCGACTCGGAAGTGGCCTTCGGACCGCAGCGCGACCGAGCCGGGTGGCACCCGGCGGCTCAGGCTGGCTCAGCGTGGCTCAGGGCATCAGCAGGCGGTGGCTCATCCACGTGAGCCCCTCCGCGATCTGCTCCCTGCTCACGCCGCGGCGGCGCTGCTCCTGGTAGACCTCCGGCGCCAGCGGGGCCAGCAGCACCTCGATCAGCCCGTTCGGCTCCGTGACGCCGGCCTCGACCAGCAGCGACCGCACGTGCACCCGCCAGAACCCGTAGGCGCCCGTGCCGAACCGGGCGGACCCGACCTCCGCGCCCAGCACGAGGTGCAGGTGCCGGTCCAGCAACGAGGTCATCGCGCCGTAGAACGCCGCCAGCCGGTCCGACGGCGTCGCGCCGGGACCGAGCGGCGGCTCGCCGCGCAGCAACTGCTCCTGCAGTTGCCGTTCGTGCTCGTCCAGCAGTGCCGCGGCGATCGACGCCGGGTCCGGGTACCGGCGGTACAGCGTCGCCCTGCCGACACCGGCGGCGCGGGCGATGTCCTCCATCGTGACCTGACGCGCGTCCTTGGCCGCGAACACCTGTTCCGCGGCCGCGAGCACGCGCGCACGGTTGCGCGCGGCGTCGACGCGCTCCTTGACCTCCGGCTGCCCGGTCGTCACCGCGAGCAGGGCCTCACCCTGTCCGCCCCTGATGGCCATGGCCGAATCCTACGCGCACCGCAAGGAAGTGGACAGCTCGTCCACTTGCCCCTTAGGCTGACGCGGTCATATGGACACGCTGTCCACTTATTCAGGTCGGGGGTAGTCCCGTGTACTTCGCACTCTTGGCGGCGGCGCTGCTGGTCGGATGTCTGCTCGCCGTGCAGGCGTCGGTGAACCTTCAGCTGAACAAGGCGGTCGGCACGCCGTACGGCGCCTCGACGCTGCAGCTCAGCGTGGCCACCGCACTGCTCGCGATCCTCGCGGTCGCGGTCGGCACGATCGGCGCGGTCTCCCTCGTGCCCGACGTCGAGCCGTGGCACCTGCTCGGTGGCCTCGCAAGCCCGCTCTACATCACCAGCGGCATCCTGCTGTTCCCGCGCCTGGGCGCGCTGGCGGCCGTCGGCCTCTTCGTCACCGGCCAGATGTTCGCCTCGCTCGCGCTGGACCTGTTCGGGCTGTTCGGCGTGCCGAGGCAGCCGCTCACGATCGGCATCGCGGTGGGCGCCCTCGCCGTCCTGGCCGGCATAACCGTGATCATCCGCGGTCAGCTCAAGGCGCAGAAGGCAGCCGCACCCGCCAGCGCCGCGCCCGCACCGGCCACGCCCGCGGGCGGTGGCACCGCCGTCGCGACGAAGTCCGCGTCCGGCACGAGCGTGAAGCAGGCCGGCTGGATCGTGCTCGGCATCGTCGCCGGTGCCGTGCTGCCGATCCAGGGCGCGGTGAACGCCAAGCTGCGCGCCGACCTCAAGGCGCCGATCACCGTCGCGATGATCAGCTTCGTGGTGGCCACGCTCGCCATCGCCATCGTGCTGCTCGTCATGCGCGCGCTCAACCGCACTCCCGCGCCGAAGCTGGCGCCGCTCAAGACGATGCCGTGGTGGGGCTGGCTCGGTGGCGCGTGCGCCGCCGCCTACGTCACCGCGACGTTCATGCTCATCCCGGAGATCGGCGCCGCCACCACGGTCGCGCTCACCGTCACCGGCCAGCAGCTGGCCTCCGCGCTGATCGACAGCCGCGGTCTGTTCCAGATGCCGCGCCGGCCCTTCACCGCGGTCCGCGTCACCGGCCTCGCGCTGCTGGTCGTCGGTTCCGCACTCGTCCAACTCACCTGACACCACGCACTTGGGGGGACCACCCGTGCCGCCGAACATGCGCAAGCCCTACCGCGCAGCTCCCGAGATCTTCACCCTCCCGTCGTACTTACCGATTCCCGGCGCGGGCCTGCTGCCCGTCAACGCGCACCTGGTCCGCGCACGGGAACCCGTCCTCGTCGACACCGGCATGGGCATCGACCGCAGCGACTTCCTGGAGTCGCTGTGGTCTTTGGTCGATCCGGTGGACCTGCGGTGGATCGTGCTCACCCACGACGACCGCGACCACGCGGGGAACCTCAAGGAAGTCCTCATGGCGGCACCGAACGCCATGCTGATCACCAACGGCCTCGCCGTCGCCCGCCTCGGCGAGGAGTGGGACGTGCCGCCGAACCGGGTGCGCCTCGTCAACCCCGGCCGGACGCTCGACCTGGGCGACCGCAAGATCACGCTGCTGCGCCCGCCGTCCTACGACTCCCCCTCCACGCTCGCCGTGTACGAGCACCAGGAGGAAGCGTTCTTCAGCGCGGACAGCTTCGGCACGATCATCCCGGACCTGGTCGACGACGCCACGGACGCCAAGGAGAGCGAGTACCTGGAGGGCATGGCGCTCTTCACGCGCGCCAACGCCCCGTGGACCGCCCTGGTCGACCAGGCCAAGTGGGACCGCAACCTCGACGACCTCGCCCGGCTGCGGCCGCGCCGGGTCCTCAGCTCGCACGGCCCGACCGCGACCGACCGCGTCGAGCGGCTCATCGAGACCGTCCGCGGCGTGCCCGCGATGGACCCGTGGCTGCCCGACGAGGACGTCGAGGTCGAGTCGGTGCTCGCCCAGTACGAAGCAGACCAGAGGAGTGCGCAGTGACCGTCACCAAGGCAGACCTCACGCCGGAGCAGGGCACCATCGTCGTGTTCTCCGACATCTGGTGCTCCTTCGCCCACATCGGCATCCACCGCCTGCACGCCACCCGCGAACGGCTCGGCCTGCAGGACCGCGTCCGGTTCGACCTGCGCGCGTTCCCGCTGGAGCTGCTGAACAACGCCTCCAGCCCGCGCTCGGGCACGGACAGCGAGGTCGGGCGGATGGCGGCGCAGGAGCCCGCCGCCGGCTGGCAGCTGTGGCAGGTGCAGGACTGGCTGTACCCGTCGACCGTCCTCCCGGCGCTGGAGGCGGTGCAGGCGGCCAAGCTGCAGGGCCTGCACGCCTCCGAGCAGCTCGACCTGAGGCTGCGCAAGGCTTTCTGGGCCGAGTCGCGCAACATCAGCAACCGCAAGGTGATCGTCGACTGCGCCCAGGACACCGGTGCGGTCGACGTGGCCGAGCTCGTCGAGGCACTCGACGACGGCCGGGCCCGCCGCACGCTGAGCGACCAGGCGGCCATCGCGGCCACGGACGTCGTGAACTGCAGCCCGCACCTGTTCCTGCCCGACGGCAGCGACCACGCCAACCCCGGCATCCAGGTGCGCTGGGAGGGCGGTTACGGCGTCGGCTGGCCCGTCGTGGAGGCCGACGACAGCGACGTCTACGAGGAAATCCTGAAGCGTTCGGCGGCCTGACCGCGGAACCCAGTCAAAACGGACACAGAAAAAACTTAACCATCCTCCGCTAAATAACAAGCAGAACACCAGAAACCGGCATGGCGCGCCCCTTCAGGGGCAGCGCCATTTCGGCGTTCCCGAAAAAGCAGCTCAGGAATCCCATAGGCAACTTTGCAGAAACATTGGCGTTACCTTTCCGTTACACAAATTCTCGAAGCGTTCGGATAGCTTTGCACCCATCGCGGCTGGGGAGTTCGCGAAACCACCCACAACAATTCCTCGGGGGAATTACTGTGAGTAACAACAATGCTGTGGAAGATTTCGTCGATCTCACACAGCACGAACTGCTCGCTCTTCGAACAAAGTTCAACCTCGCTGACGCGCACACCCACCAGTACCAGTCGCCGAGTCAGGACAAGATCGTTTCTCGACTTCCTGACCTGTGGTACGAGGCTGAGCGCGACCAGCAGGCCCACTTCGAGCAGAAGTTCATCGATGCTTTCTTCCGGCTGCACAAGCAACCGACCGCGCTGGCAATGGGAAAGACCTGGCTGTCCTACTCGGCCAGCGTCTCCACGATGGTCGCGGCGATGTACATGAAGCAGCGCAACATGTCCGTCTCTTTGGTCGAACCGTGCTTCGACAACTTGGTCGATCTGCTGAAGTGCATGCGGGTGGACACCCGGCCGCTGGCCGAGACCGCGCTGCACGACGTCGGCTCGATCTACGAGAACCTGAAGGTCGTCGAGACCGACGCGATCTACCTGGTCGATCCCAACAACCCCACCGGGTTCACGCTGCTCAAGGACGGCCGCAGCGGTTTCGAGGAGGTCGTCCGCTTCTGCGTCGACCACGACAAGCTGCTCGTCATCGACTTCTGCTTCGCCTCGTTCGCGCTGTGCGACCAGGGCATGGACCGCTTCGACGTCTACCAGCTGCTGGAGGACTCGGGCGTCACGTACATGGCGATCGAGGACACCGGCAAGACCTGGCCGGTGCAGGACGCCAAGTGCGCGATGATCACGGTCAGCGAGAACATCCGCGAAGAGGTCTACAACATCCACACGGCGGTGCTGCTCAACGTCTCGCCGTTCGTGCTGAACGTCCTCACCCAGTACGTCGAGGACTCCATCGCCGACGACTTCGCGTCGGTGCGCGACGTCATCAGCGAGAACCGGGCCACCATCCGCGAGGCGCTCGAGGGCACGATCCTCGAGTACGTCCAGCCGGTCGTGGACACCAGCGTCGCGTGGTTCCGCATCGCGGACGAGAACCTGACGGCCACCGAGCTGCAGGCCTCCATGCTGGAGCACGAGGTCTACGTGCTGCCCGGCACGTTCTTCTACTGGAACGAGCCGGCCCGCGGCGAGCGGTTCGTCCGCATCGCGCTCGCCCGCCAGCCGGAGCACTTCGCCGGCGCCGCGCGCAAGATGCGGGAGGTGCTGCTGTCCGATGAGCGCTGAGGCGATGATCGACGCCTCGCTGTTCATGGGCATGCACAGCACCGACGACACGATCCGCCTCCGCTGCAAGAGCTTCTTCGCGCAGCGGATGGCGGACCGGGTCTCGATGAGCCTCGAACACGTGGGGTTTTGCGACAACCTGGTGTGGAGCCACCCCAGAGCGGAGCAGGACGCGTACTACCCGTTCATGGACGTCCTCCACACGGACATGCGGATCGACCGCATCGGCTACGAGGAGACGGACCTCAAGTTCGCCCTCGACCGGGCCTGGCCGCCCGACCTGCCCTGGCACGAACGGCTGCTGCTCGCCATGGCGACCAGGCTCGGTGCCACCGTGCACACGGCCAGCAGCCGGCTCACCGCCCGCACCGACCTGCCCGCCGCGGTGGTGTCGGTGTGGAACACCGCAGAAGAGTCCACGGTGGACTTCCCGCAACCGCTGGAACGGCTCTACGAAGAGTCGCTGGCGTTGCGGGTTGCTCCGGAGAGGGTGTGAACGACGATGGCTTACTCCGGAACGATCGTGCCGCTGGTGACCCCGCTCGACGACAGCGGGCAGGTGGACACCGACAGCGTCGCGCGGCTCGTGGAGTCGGTGCGGGGCAACGTGAACGGGCTGATGCCCACGCTGAGCTCCGGCGAGGGCTGGCTGCTCGACACCCGGCAGTGGACCGACATGGTGAGCGCGACCGTCGAGCACTCCGGTGGGTTGCCGGTGCTGGCCGGCGTTCAGCTGCCCGACACCGAGTCGGTGGTCGAGCGGTCGCGGCTGGCCGAACGGCTCGGCGTGTCGGCGGTGGTGGTCACCACGCCGTTCCGCGCGGACATCAGCCAGGACGAGATCTTCCAGCACTACCGGGAGGTCTCCGAGGCGCTCGACGTCGGACTCTTCCTCTACAACGAGAAAGCCGTGTCCGGCAACAGCATCGAGCCCGCGACGCTGCGGCGCGTCTGCACGCAGCTGCCGAACGTCGTCGGCGTCAAGGAGTCCAGCGGCTCCGCGGAGCTGACCCGCGCGCTGGTCGCCGAGTGCCCCGGCCTGCCGGTGTTCGAGGGCTGGGAGAACCTGCTGCTGGAGGCGCGGGGCGTCGCGGGCTTCATCGGCCCGCTCGCCAACCTGGAGCCGAAGGTGTGCACGGAGATGCTCGCCGAGCCCACGCAGGAGCGGCAGGACGAGATCAACGCGCTGTGCGAGAAGTACGGCGTGTTCGAGGACGACTGGTACCGCCACGTCAAGACGGCCCTGCGCGAGCGCGGGATCATCAAGACAGACCGGGTGGTGGGCACATGAGCGACCAGCGGCAGCTCTACGTGCACAACCGCTCGGTCCTCGACCTCGGCGCCTACGCCGACCTGCTCGACATCGAGAGCCGCTGGGTCGTGCCCAAGGCCGCGGAGCTGGAGGCGGCGGCGCCGTCGTTCGGCCACCGCCGTGAGCTGCTGGAGGCGATCGAGGCGTTCCTCAAGGAGGAGGAGGCCGCCGGTCCGTCCGAGCACGAGCGGTTCCTCGCCGAGGAGGCCACGCTGGACCAGTTCCGCGTGGTGGTGCGGGAGTTCGCCGTCGACGGGCTGGTGGAGTCCCAGTCGCACCTGGGAATCCTGCCGCGGCTGCCGAACAAGGCGCGGATGGCCGTGCTGCGCGTGCTGATCGACGAGTTCGGCTGTGGCAACGACGAGCAGGAGCACTCGGCGCTGTACGGCAAGCTGGTGGCCGAGCTCGGCATGCCGACCGACCTCGACTGGTACGTGGAGCGGGTCGGCGACGAGAGCTTCGCCTACGTCAACCTGTTCCACTGGCTCGCCGAACGGGCGCCCGCGCCGGAGTACTTCCTCGGCGCCTACACCTACTTCGAGTCGAGCGTGCTGTACGCGTTCCGGTGCTACGCGCAGGCGTGCGACCGGCTGGGGGTCGTCAACCGCAGGTACTACGACGAGCACCTCTACATCGACGCCTACCACAGCAGGCAGATGCAGGCGTCGATCAAGGCGCTGGCCGACGAGCGGCCGGTCGACCTCGCGAAGGTGTGGACCGGCGTGACGCTGACCAGCGCGGTCGTGGCCGAGGCGACCGAGGCCGCGATCGACAGGGCGAGGGCGGCATGAGCGCCGAACCCGTGGTGCGCCAGCTCGCGGAGGACCTGATCCTGGTGGAGGTCGCGGGCAGGCGGATCCTCACCGAGTCCGCCTGCCCGCACCGCCGCGGCCGGCTGCGCTACGGCTACGTCAACGGCCGCACGCTGCGCATCACCTGCCCGCTGCACCTCTCGTCGTTCGACCTCACCACCGGCAGGCAGGTCACCGGGCCACCGTGCCGCGAGCTCGTGGTGGCACCGCTGGCGGAGGGCGCCGAGGTGCCCGACCCGGACACCGCCCGCGCGCTGCTGGCAGCGGCGGAGGAGGCCCGATGAGCACTCCGCAGAAGGTCGTGGTGGAGACCCGCGGCGTGGACGTCGTCCCGGACGAGGAGCGGACGTCGTCGCCGGGGGAGTTCTTCTGGATCTGGAACTCCGCGCAGTTCTCGCTGGGCACCGTCGTGCTCGGCTCGGTGCCGGTGGCGTTCGGGCTCGGCTGGTGGGCGAGCATCAGCTCGTTGCTGATCGGGCTGCTGATCGGCACGGTCGTGGTCGCGCCGCTGGTGCGGTTCGGCAAGGCCACCGGCGCCAACGACCCGGTGTCGAGCGGCGCCCACTTCGGCGTGCGCGGGCGGGTCATCGGCAACGTCATCACGGTCTGCGCGGCGATCGGGTTCTTCTCGATCGCCGTGTGGACCGGCGCGACCGCGATCCTGTTCGCCGGGCAACGCCTGCTCGGCACGCCCGCGGACGGTGCGGCGCTCGCCGTGGTCGCACCGGTCGTGGCGGTGGTCGTGGTGCTCGTCGCGGTGTACGGCCACGCGGTGCTGCTGGCCACCTACCGGGTGATGACGATCATCGGTGCCGCGGTGCTGCTGGGGCTCGTCGTGGTGCTGCTGCCGGAGTTCGACCCCGGGTACGCCGGCGGTGCGTACGCGCTCGGCGACTTCACCAGGACGTGGCTGCTCGCGGTCACGTTCAGCGCGACGGTGCCGATCTCGTACTCGACCTTCCAGGGCGACTACAGCCGCTACCTGCCGAGGTCGGTGAGCGACCGGACCGCCGTGTGGTGGAACGGTTCCGCGATGTACCTGAGCAACGCGGTGGCGCTGGGCGTGGGCGCGTTCGTCACCACGCTGCTGACCGATCCCGGTAAGCCGTGGATCATCGGTGTGGCCGGTGTGGTGCCGGCGTGGTTCGCGGTCGTCGTGGTGGCCTACGGGCTCGCGGGCACCCTGCCGCAGGGTGGCCTGTGCATCTACGCGGCGGGCCTGTCGGCGCAGTCGATCTTCTGGCGGCTGTCCCGGCCGGTGGCGACGGTCCTGGTGTCGGTGGTCGGCGTCAGCGCGCTGTACGTGGGCGCGGTGGTGTACGACGCGATCGACTCGATCTCGGCGTTCGTGCTGGTGCTGCTGGTGTTCGTGGCGCCGTGGGCCGCGATCATGCTGGTGGGCTACCGGCAGCACGGTGGCCGCTACTCGGCCGCGGACCTGCTCGCGTTCACCTCCGCCGGCCAGGGCCGCTACTGGTACACCGGCGGGTTCAACCTCCGCGCGGTGTGCGCGTTCGTGCCGTCCGTCCTGCTGGGACTGCTGTTCGTCGGCAACACCCTCTACACCGGCCCGCTCGCGGGGCTGGCGGGCGGGATCGACCTGAGCGCGGTGGTCCCGTTCGTGGTCGCCGCGGTCCTGTACGACGTGCTGTGCCGCCTGTTCCCGGAAAGGGTTCTCGCGCATGCCGACTGACCCGCGGCTCCCGTCGAGCCACGACACGATCACGGTCTTCACCGACCTCAACTGCTCCTTCGCCCACCTGGCCGTGTACCGGTTGCACGAGGCACGGCGCAGGCTGGGGCTGGAGGGCCGGATCTGGTTCGACCACCGGGCCTTCCCGCTGGAGCTGTTCAACCGCACGGTCAACGAACGCCCCGGCGTCGACTCCGAGGTGTCCGTGATCGGCGCGCTGGAACCGGACGCGGGCTGGCGGCTGTGGCAGGGACCGGACTGGACGTACCCGGTCACGATGCTGCCGCCGCTGGAGGCGGTGCAGGCCGCGAAGGCCCAGGGCTGGCACGCCTCCGAACAGCTCGACCTGGCGCTGCGCCGGGCGTTCTGGGCGGAGGGCCGCTGCATCTCCCTGCGCCACGAGATCCTCGACATCGCCGGGTCGACCGGTGTCGTGGACGTCGGCGAACTGGCTCGCGCGCTCGACGACGGCCGTGCCCGTGCGGACGTCATGAGCCAGTACGAGGCCGCGAAGGACGGGCGGGTGAACTGCAGCCCGCACGTGTTCCTGCACGACGGGACGAACCTCGCGAACCCCGGCATCCGCACCCGCTGGGTCAACGGCGGGTTCGGCACCGGGTTCCCGGTGATCGACGCCGACGACCCGTCGGTCTACACCGATCTGCTCGACCGCGCCGCCGGGTTGTCGACGGCCGCCTGACACGCCCCGGTCGCGCCGGCGCCGCCGCCGCGACCGGGAGCGGATCACCACCGGTGCCGTCCCGACAACGGCGCCGGTGCCGAGGTGTGGCCGGGCACGGCCTGGCTGTGCCCATGCCCGGCCACACCGAAGCGACCGGCCTCAGCCGGTCGCGCGCACCGCCCGTTCGTCCTCCCACCGCCGCGCCACGAGCACCGCCGCCCGCTCGGCGACCGCCAGCACGGACGCACTCGGGGGTGCGGCGACGACCGTCGGCATGACGGAGGCGTCCACGACCCGCAGCCCGCCGGTCCCGTACACGCGCAGCTGCGGGTCGACGACCGCGCCGATCGCGCACGTCCCGGCGAAGTGCAGGAACGTCCCGGTCACCCGCCGCACGTACGCCCGCAGCTCCTCGTCGGACGTGACGCCCGCACCGGGCAGGTGCTCGCCGATCCGCCACCGGGACAACGCGGCCGCCTCGCCCACCTCCCTGGCCCGCCGCAGCCCCGTCACCATGAGGTCGAGGTCGCGCGGGTCGCGGTAGTGGCCGGGGTCGACCAGCGGCACCTCGTGCGGATCGGCGGTCACGAGCCGCACCGAACCCCGGCTGTGCGGGCGCTGCAACGAGAACATGACGGAGAAGCCGTTGTCCGGCTTGCCGTGCGGCAACGCGAAGTGCGTGAACACCAGCCGCAGGTCCGGGTCCGCGACGGGGTCGCTGCGCAGCAGCACCTGCGGTGTGTCCGGCACCCGCCCGTCGTCGGCGGAGACGCGCGACGTGAACGTGACGTGGCCGAAGGGGTGGTCCTGGAGGTTCTCCCCGACGCCGGGCAGATCGCGCACGACGTCGATCCCCAGCTCCCGCAACCGGTTCGCCGGTCCGACACCGGACAGCAGCAGCAACTGCGCCGACCCGACCGCACCGGCGGCGAGCAGGACCTCGCGCGAGGCGAACGCGATGCGCGGGCGGCCGTCGACCACGTGCTCGACGCCGGTGCAGCGCCGTCCGGCGAAGAGCAGCTGCCGGGCGCGGGCACCGGTGAGGACGGTGAGGTTGGGGCGGCGCAGCGGTTTCAGGTAGGCGGCGAACGGGCTCTGCGGGGTGAAGCCGACGAGGTTGACCTCGGTGCGCGCCACGCCCTCCGCGACCCGGCCGTTGCCGTCGGCGGTGAACGGCGCACCGACCTCTTCCGCCGCGCGGTAGCAGGCGTCGTAGAACGAGCCGGGCTCGGCCATCGGCGCCGGTGACACGACCACCGGGCCACCGCGACCGCGCCACCGCGGGTCCATGCCCGCGGCGTGCTCGGCGCGTTTGAGGTGCGGCAGCAGGGTCTGGAAGTTCCAGCCGGTGGCCCCGGCCGCCTCCCACGCGTCGTAGCTGGAGCGGTGCGCGCGGACGTGAGCCGTGGGCGTGTCCGGGGTGTCGTGGTGGCCGGCTTCGAGCAGCAGGACCGTGTGCGCCGGGTTCTCCGACAGGCGCGCGGCCAGCACGCAGCCCGCCGTGCCACCGCCGACGACGACGAAGTCGTAGTCGCTCATCGCCGCGCTCCTCGACCGGAAACGGGCATGGCGAACAGGGCCAACAGCGTGGCTGGCATCGGTGCTCCCTGGGGTTCGTCGACCGGCCGGCTGGCGGCCCGACGCCACCCACACGGACAGCGGGCCGCGGCGGTTCAGCAGAACCCCGGAAATTTTTTCCGGGAGGTCAGCTCCCGGCGAACACCTCGGTGAACGCCCTCAGCGCGGGGCTGTCCCGCTGCCGGTCGAACACCGCGAACACCACCTCGTCGAAGAAGCGGCACTCCCGCAGCGCGTCGTGGAACGCCCGTGCCACGGTCGCCGGGTCGTTGGCGAACACACCGCAGCCCCACGCGCCCAGGACGAGCCGCCGGTGGCCATGGGTGGCCGCGACGTGCAGCACCCGGACCGCGCGCCGGCGCAGCTGCCCGGGAACGGCCGGCGCGCGTTCGGGCTGCGTGCGCAGGATCGCGCCCAGGTTCGGCGCGGCCGCGGTGAGGAACGACACCGGGTACGGCCGCGGCAGGAGCTCACCGCGGTCGTCGCGGAACACCGGCACGCCCGGCGAGTGGATGACCCGGTCGCTGTAGGACAGGTCGTCGTGCGCGCGGTGGTGGGCGTAGAAGTCGCCGGCCGCCAGCAGGCACGGGTACAGCGCCGACGCCCGCGCGACGCTCTCCTCCTGGGCCTGCGCGCCGTTCAGGAAACCACCGCCGGGGTTGCGGGCGGAGGCGAACACCAGCGCCGCGACGTCCCCGCCCAGCCGCCGGGTCGCCACCAGCGTCGACTCGGCGGTGACCTCGACGCGCGGCGGACCGCCCTGCTCGGGCAGC
Organism: Lentzea sp. NPDC042327; assembly: GCF_040647275.1. Classification (NCBI taxonomy): domain Bacteria; kingdom Bacillati; phylum Actinomycetota; class Actinomycetes; order Pseudonocardiales; family Pseudonocardiaceae; genus Lentzea; species Lentzea sp. NPDC042327. The sequence goes on along the minus strand of NZ_JBEZBX010000025.1, from coordinate 53,491 downwards.
GGCACGACGTCTTCGGGGACGTACAACCGCGTTCCGCTGACCGCCGGGGCGACGTCGACCGGCACGGTTCCCGCCGCGGTGCGGTAAGAACCGCTCTGCGCGATGGCCACGGTCTCATGGGCGATCGCTCTCAGCCTTGTGCTCATGATGAGCCGATTGTGGCCGCACGGTTTCCGCGCGGCCAAGCGAGTTTCAGCCGGTGTGCGCGTAGTGCTCGGCGACCGCGGCGAACGCCGCCTTGGGTTCCCACGACCCGTCCTCGCGGACCTTCACGATGCCCGGGCTCGCCATGTCGAGGTCGCGCCGCGGGTCACCGGGGCGGTGCGGGAAGTCGTTGAGCGCGAACAGGTACACGAACGCGCTGTCGACCCGTTCCACCTCGAGGACCGCCAGCACCTCGCGCAGGTACCGCGCCTGTTCGTCCTCGTCGCGCTCGTAACCGGCCTTGATCCCCACCGGCCGCCCGTCCCGGTCGTGCTCGACGATCTCCATGCTGCGCGGCGCGACCGCACCCGACCCGCGCCACGCCGCCGTGCCGAACCCGGTGATCGCGACCGGTTTCCCCTGCGCCACAACGGACCGGATGCCCTCGGCGTACCGGTCGGCGACCTCGGCCGAGCGGATCAGCTCCAGTGACACGACGTCGAACAGGTCCCAGTCGACCCGTTCGAACGGGATGGCCGCATAGGTGACCCGCCCGTGGAACACCTCGCGCACCCTCGTCACCGCGTCCGCCAGGAACTCGTTCAGCCGGGTGGCCGCCTCCGCCATCCGCGCGGGGTTCCCCAGCAGCTGCCCGACGCGGTCCAGGACGTCGTCACCGGGGGTGAACCCGCGGTTCATGATGCTCAGCTCGACACCGGTCACGAACACGACCTCGGCGCCGTCCGCGCGCACCCGTTCCGCCCGCTCGGCGCAGTCGGCGAGCAACGCGGTGAGCTGCTGCGCCGTCAGCTCCAGCGGGTACGGCGAGAACCAGACCTCCAGTCCCAGCTCGGCCGCCCACCGGGCAGCCCGTTCCAGCCGGTCCGGGTCGCCGCCGACCAGGTGCACGGCGGTGCAGTGCAGCTCGTCGCGGATGACCCGCAGGTCACGCCGCACCGCCTCCGGGTCGAACACCGGCAACGAGTTCTCCCCCTTCAGCACGAACCCCGTGCTGTACGCGATTCCCTTGCCCCGCATGGCCGTTCTCCTCCGCGTCGGTCGACGCCGCCGAGAGTAGCCGCCATTCTTGCGTGCACGCAACTTTGCGTGTTCGCATGAAACACCAGCTGAGGAAGGCCAGCCCGAGCCACACGTAGGCGTTGCCGGCGAGGTGCTGCCACCACGTCCACCGCAGCTCGCGATCGGCCTCCTTGGGCAGCCACCAGTGCACGCCGGCCGCGAAGAGCAGCACGACCGCGACGCGCACCCGGCCGTGCAGCAGCGGGACCGCGAGCGCGACCCACGCCCAGTGGTGCGACCAGGACACCGGCGAGACCAGCAGGCCGGTGACGGCGACCGCCACCACGGCGGTCAGGTCGTCCCGCAACCGCGGCAGCACGAGCAGCAGCACCGCGACCACCGCCGCGCACAGCACGACCCACAGCGACTCCGGTGCCTGCGCCCGCACCAGCAGCCCGCGCAGCGACTGGTTCGCCGTGTACGCGAGGCCGCCGACGCGCTGCGGGTCGAGCACGGCGTCGAACCAGAACCGCCGCGACTCCCCCGGCGCCAGCACCCAGCCGACGGCAGCGCAGCCCGCGAACGCCGCCACGGCGGTCGCCACCGCGCGCCACCGCCCACGGCACAGGAAGAACAGCACGAAGACCGCCGGCGTCAGCTTCACCGCGGCGGCGAGCCCGACCAGCAGCCCGCGCGGCCACGGCGTGCGCGGCAGCAGGCAGTCCAGGGCGACCAGGCCCAGCAGCACGAGGTTGACCTGCCCGAGGTCGAGCCCGCCGCGCACCGGTTCCAGCAGCAGGCACGCCGCCGCCAGCCCGAACCCGGCCCGCGGCACGGTGCCCGGCGCGGCCGCCCGGCTCACCGCGACCTGGCACGCGAGCGTGAACAGCACGATCCCGGCCGCCGCCCACGCCACCGCGGCGACCACGAGCGGCAGCGGTGCCAGCAGGCCGAAGAGAGCGGCGGCGAACGGCGGGTAGGTGAACGGCAACCCCCGCGGGCCGGGGAAGTCCGGTCCGTAGAGGCCCTCGCCCGACCACAGCGCCTCCCCGCCCGCGAGGTACACCCGCAGGTCCAGCGAACCGCCGTGGGGAACGCGCACCGCCACCCACACCAGCACCCCGGCCGCGACCGCCGCCCACACCCAGCGGAGGTCGATCCGCACCACCCACCGGGGAACCACCTGATCCAGCACCGCCCGCACCCTCCCGCCGTCCGACGTGGACGAGCGTGCCGATCACCGGCACCCGGCCGGATCGGTCGGCGGGCCGGGAAAAGTCGTGCTTTCAGACGGCAACCCGGGCGGGGGTCGGTCGTTCGGCCGAGGCAGGGGCCGTCCGCCGCTGGTGCGACACTTGCGCACCATGAAGCGATTAGCCGCACTCCTGCCGGCCCTGCTCCTGCTCCAGGCGGCGCCCGCCCTCGCGGCGGACACCCCGTACGCGATGATCCACTCGCCGAGCACGGGCACCTCGGTACCGCTCAACACCCCGCTGGTGCTCGCCGGTGGCGCGGTCAACGGCGAGTCCGGCGGCGTCACCACCGTCGAGTTCTCCTCCGACGGGGTCAACTGGACCTCGCTCGACGCGCGCACCGAGACGTGGTCGACGGTGCTGTTCCCGAGCGTTCCCGGCCCGGTCACGATCTGGGCGCGCGCCCGCACCGCCTCGGCGCTCGGCGCGGTCACCGCCTCGACCACCATCCACGTCGGCGGCAGCACCACCCCGCCGCTGCACGGCGACACCAAGCTGGTCCTGCCGCCGCAGCCGGGCCACCCGGCCGAGCTCGACCCCGACCTCGCCGCCGTCGAGCTCGGCCTGCGCACCCGGTTCGACCGCGCGGGCTCCGTCCCGGCCGTGGTCCTGCGCCGGGGCGGCTACACCGGTCCCGTGACCGCACGGGTCTGGGGACCGGACGGCACGCTGCTCGCGCAGCAGGCCGCGCCCGGTGCCGCGCACTCGCAGCGGATCACCTTCGCCACCCCGGTCCCGGTGCAGCCGGGCGTCGACTACGTCGTCTCCTACTACACACCGGCCGGCGGGTACGTCGCCTCCGAGGGCTACTTCCTCGGCGGCGTGGCGAACGCGCCGTTCTACGCCGGGGTGGAGGCCGGGGTCTACCGCTACGGCGAGGGCGGCGGCTTCCCCACCGAGACGTGGAACGCGAGCAACTACTGGATCGAGCCGATCTTCCGGCCGTGAGCGCAGGCGCCGGTCGCCCGGCGGTGCCGCACCTCGTCGGTACCGCCGGTCAGGTCGAGCAGGCGCACCAGCGGCGCCTCCTCGGCCCGCAGCCGTTCGTCGAGGCGGGCGCCGTGCCAGCGCTGACGCAGCAACCGGTCGTGCGACGCGACGACCACCGCGCCGGGGTAGGCCGCGAGCGCCGCCTCCAGCTCCTCCACCAGCGCGGGCGACAGGTGGTTCGTCGGCTCGTCGAGCAGCAGCACGTCCCACTCGGCCCGCAGGAGCCGCGCCAGCGCGAGCCTCCGCCGTTGCCCCACCGACAGCGCGCCCACCGGGGTCGCGAAGTCGTCCTCCCGGAACAACCCCAGCGCCGCCAGCTCGCCGGCGTCACCGCCGAAGGCCGCCAGCACCGGCTGTCGTGGTTGTGCGACAACGGTTTCCTGCGGCAGGTAGCCGACCGCACCGTGCCGTTCGACCGTGCCGCTGTCCGGTCGCAGCACCCCGGCGAGCACGTCGAGCAACGTCGACTTGCCCGCACCGTTCGGCCCGGTCACCAGCAGCCGCTGCCCCGCGTCGACGGTCAGCTCCGCCAGCGCCAGCCGCTCGCCGACCACCACGTCCCGCAGCTCCAGCACCGCGCCCTCGCGCACCGCCGCGTCGAGCGGAGCGTTGAGGTGCAACGGGTCCGGTGGCCTCGGCACGGGTGCGGCGCGCAACCGCTCCAGCCGTTCGGAGGCGCTGCGCACCCGCGTCCGGACGGACGCCTGCACCCGCCGCCCGTCGCCGTTGTACTTGCACTTGTTGTGGTCGGGGATCGGGCGGCCGGGCGCGACCCGGTGCGCTGTCGTGCCACGCCACCGCGTCCAGTGGCCGACCTCGCCCGTCCACTCCGCGTACGCCTGCTCCCACCGCTGCCGCGCGGCCCTGCGTTCGGCGAGGTAGCCCGCGTACCCGGCGCCGTAGCGGGCGGTGGTCCGCCGGTCGCCGTCGACCTCGACGATCGTGGTGGCCACCCGTTCCAGCAGCAGCCGGTCGTGCGTCACCACGACCACCGTGCCGCGGTGGGCCAGCAGCCGTTTCTCCAGCCACCGCAACGCTTCCCCGTCGAGGTGGTTGGTCGGCTCGTCCAGCAGCAACAGCTCCGGTTCCGCCGACAGCACGCCCGCGAGCGCGAGCCGGGCCCGTTGCCCGCCGGACACCGCGCCGAGCTCGCGGTCCCGGCCGATCCCACCGACCCCGAGCGCCGACATGGCCGCCTCGACCCGCGCGTCGGCCGTGTACCCGCCGCGCAGCTCGAACGCCGTGAGCAGGTCGCCGTACTCCGCGAGCCGCTGCTCCCGCGCCGCGACCGCGATCCGCCGTTCCAGCGACCGGAGGTCGGCCAGCGCGGAGTCGACGGCGTCGCCCACGGTCGCGCCGGGCGGCAGGTCGAGCACCTGCCCGAGGTGCCCGACGCCCTGCGCCACCACGGTGACCTCGCCGTCGTCCGGGGTGTCCACCCCGGCGGCCAGCCGCAGCAACGTCGACTTGCCCGACCCGTTCTCACCGACGACGCCGACCCGCTCGCCCGGCCTGACCGTGAGCGAAACGTCGTCGAACACCCGCCGGTGGGCGAAGCTCTTGCTGATTTTCTTCAGCGTCAACTGACCTGACATGACACCACCCACTACCGAGAGGAGGAAGTTCGGATGCACGGATGTGGTGTCAGAAGATCATGTGGTCAAGGCTCCCATACGGTGTACGAGAGCGCAACCGCACACCGGTCCTCGTACCCGGCGAGCCGGTTTCGTCCGTGGCGCTCGGCCGGTCGTTCCTGTGGACAGTGCTGTTCGGCAGGCCGTGACGCGAGTCCACACAGGACCTCGAACCGCCTGCCGGACAACGGTGTCCGGCAGGCGGAAACCGGACCGGTCGCCACCTGCGAAAGTAGGGTCCACAGCCTGCTGACGTAGGTGATCCGGACCACTTCCGCGCAGTATCGTCAGGGAGGTGAAAGCCGCCGGCGACCTGGCACTGGTGCTGCTCGTCGCAGCCCTGGGCACGTGGCGCGAGCTGACCGCGCCCGCACACCTGGTGGCCGCCCCGACCGCCGCCTACCTGGCGGTGCACCTGCTCGCCGCCGCCGCGCTGTGGTGGCGCCGTTCCCGCCCGCTGACCTCGGCCACGGCGGTCGGGCTGCTCTGCCTGCTCGCCCCGAGCTACGCCGCGTTCCCGGTCGCCGTCACGGTCGCCGCCCAGCCCCGCCGCCGCTGGGTCGCCGCCACGCTGCCCGCGGCGTGGGCGCTCGGCGCCTGGTCACCGGACCCCACCACCCCGGCCCTGCTCGTGATCGCCGCCCTCACCGGCCTGCACCAGGGCACCCAGCACCGCCTCAGCCAGGCCCAGGCCGCTCAGGCCCTGCTGCTCGAACAGGCCCGCGCCGACGAACGCACCCGCCTGGCCTCCGAGATGCACGACGTCGTCACCCACCGCCTGAAGCTGGTGGTCCTGCACGCCGGTGCCCTCCGCATGGCCGCGCGGACCGACGCCGTGCGCAGGGCCGCCGACGACCTGCGCACCGCGGGCCTGAAGGCCCTCGACGAGCTGCGCGACCTGGTCGGCGTCCTGCGCGCGGGCCGCACCGCCCGCATCCCGGACGTCCTGCCCGACGAGCTGTCCAGCCTCGTCGCCGCCACCGGCCTCACCGTCACCCTGACCGAGCACGGCGACGCCGACACCGTCTCCCCCGCCGTCCGCCGCACGATGTACCGCGTCGTCCAGGAGTCCCTGACCAACGTCCACAAGCACGCGCCCGGCGCCGAGACCGCCATCACCGTCCACTGTGGACCGAACAGTGTCCGCGCCGTCATCCGCAACACCCCACCCGCGACCGCCCCCGGCCCGTTGCCGACACCGGGCACCGGCCTGCTCGGCCTGCGCGGCCGCGTGGAGATGGTCGGTGGCACCCTGACCGCCGGCCCGACGTCGGACGGCGGCTACGAGGTGGACGCCGTGCTGCCCGCGTTCGTCCCGACCTAGCTTCACCGGCATCTGCCGGTGCCGTGGACGAGGGCTAGAGCTCGTCGGACGCGCGGGCCGCCCGGCAGGCCAGGTGCACGGCCAGTCGCTCGTCGGCGTTCAGCAGGCTCACCCCGAGCAGCTGCTCCGCCCGGTTGATCCGCTGCGACACGGTGTTGCGGTGCACCTTCAGCCGCACCGCGGCCGACGACGTCACGGACTCCTCGTCGAGGTACACGGCGAGGGTCCGCAGCAGCTGCCCGTCCTCCACCCCCACCAGCGGTTCCAGCAGCCGGGTCGCCTGCTCGACCAGCGCCGGCGTCTCGGCCGCCATCGACAGCAGCCGCCGCACGCCGAGCTCGTCGATGTGCACGACCTTCGCCGTGCCGGTCATCGCCGCCGCCTCACGCGCCTCCGCGAGCGTCCGCCCGACACCGGCCGCCCCCGGGTGCGGCCGGCCGATGCCCGCCACCAACCGGCTCGGGCCGAGCGCGGCGGCGATCCGCGCGGTCAGCTCGCGGTGCTGCGACTGCGGTGGCTCCGAGTCGTTGGTGAGCCAGAACGACCAGCCCTCCGCACCCTCGACGAGCTGGCCGTGCAGGCCGCGGCGGGACAGCTCGACGCGCAACCGTTCGGTGTGGCCGGGGTCGTGCACACCGGGCACCGGCGGGGGCGCCACCACGTGGACGCCGGTGTGCCAGCCGTCGAGCCGCCACCCCGCGAGCACCGCCTGCTGCACCAGCAGCGGCGGCACGTGGTCACCGGCCGCGAGCAGCTCCGACAGCAGCGAGCCGCGGGAGCGGGCCCTGCGTTCGGTCTCCAGCCGTTCGGCAGCGACCCAGCTGCCCAGCGCCCAGGACGCGACCTGGCTGATCTGCAGCACCGTCTGCGCCCAGCGCCGGTTGCGTCCGCCGGCGTGCACGACGAGCCACAGGTGCACGTGACCGGTGCGGTCGGTCTCCACCGGCACGGCGGCGGCGAAGCCCTCGGCCAGCTCCACGGTCGTCGCGACCGAGCCCACCAGCACGTCGGCAGGCAGGCCCGGTGGGGCCAGGCCCTCGATCGCGGTGCCGTCGGCGCTGATCACCGCGCACGTCACGTGCAGCTCGCCGGACAGGATGGTGACGACCGACCGCGGGTCGGGGCGGGACCGGCCCAGCCGCGCGGTGACGGCGACGAGCAACCGGGCCGCGACCACCTCGGGATGGCGAACCGCGGTGCGCAGCGCGTCGGCCACCAGCAGCGGATCGGCGGCACCGGTCTGCAGCAGCGGCACGCCGAGCCGGTTCGCGAACGACAGCGTCGCGGCGGACGGCGGCTGGTGGGTGCCGGAGACCGGCCGCACCAGCACGACGGCCCGCACGTCCGCGCTGTAGGCCCTGCGCAGCGCCACCTCGACGAGGTACGGCTGGTTCCCGGTCAGGATCACCACGTCACCGGCGGCGCACGCCTCCACCGCGGTCAGGTCCGCCGCCAGCCGCACGTCACCGACCTCGACGTCGAGCCCGCGTCCACCGGCGAGCAGAGAGGCGTCGTCGAGCACGCCGATGTCGAGCAGGTCCCGCACGGTCAGCGCGTCGGCGTCGTCGATCACCGGGCGGCCCCGAAGGGCACGTAGTCGAGGTCGTAGCCGAACGCCCGCGGTTCCACCCGGCCGAGCACGTCGCCGTGCAGCCACTGCGCCGGTGATGGGAGCGCTACCACGTCGACCACGGCGCCGAACGTGAGCCGCTCCGCCGACACCGGCGTGCCCGACTCGGCGTCGAGGCAGCAGAGCAGGTCGGGCGTCGTCACGAGGGTCTCGCCGTCGGCCAGCGCGGCCAGGTACTCGCCCTGCATCTCCAGGCGCACGTAGGCGTCGTCGTCGTCCAGCAGCCGCAGCGCCGCCGTCCCGCGCGGGAAGTCACCGCTCGACTCGCGCCAGACCTCGACGACCTTCCCCCGTGCCACCAGGAACCCGCCCGACTCCGCGGCCCTGTCGGCGACGGGTGCGGTCCGGCGCGACCAGATCTCTCCCAGCCGCAACGCCCGCATCAGCGAGCCCGTCACGCCCGCGCCGAGCGCGTCCCCGAGCCGCAACGGCTTCGCCACCATCATCGCCCAGCCGCCGAAGTCGACCATGACCGTGCGCGCGAGCTTCTCGATGCCGGTCGCGTCGAGCACGGCCCGGTTGCCGCCGGGTTCGGTGATGGCCAACGGGGTCGTGGGCAGCCCGGCCGCGTCGTAGGTCGTCTGGTCGATCCGTGGGAACGCTCTCCCCATCCCGTCCACGTCGACGTACGGCAGGCCCAGCCGCGCGGCCAGGATGAGCGGCAGCAGGCCGTTGCACCCGCCGACCTCCCACCCGATCACGGCGGTCACGGCCGTGTCGTCGTGGCCCCGCAACGCCTTGAGCGCCTCCTCCGCCTCCCGGCCGGACGGCAGCTTCTCGATCACCACCGACGGCGCGCCGATCAGCCCGACCCGCGCGCCGTGCCCGTCCGGGTCCGCCTCCTCCGGCGACAGGACGGTGACCGGGCCGCTCTCCCGCAACTGCTGCCGCAACATGGCCGCGAAGGCGTGCGTCTCGCGTTCCCCGCCGCCCCCACCGCTGCCGAGCACGACCACGCCCAGCGCGAGCCGGTCGACCTCGTCGGGCTGGAGCAGGTGCATGCGCGGAACAGTAGTGCCGCGCCGTGCGGGCGAGAAGCTCCCGCGACGGCGCGTCCGGGGCGGTCAGGCCGGTCCGAGCGGCTCGTACCCGTGCGGGTAGCCGAACGCCGACGGGCCCACCAGCGCAAGCCCCTCCGGCGTCCGCCAGCGCGGGTGGCACGGCGCTCCCACGACGACCACGCGCTGCCCGTACCGCAGCCGCTCGCCGGGGACCGGTTCGCCGTCGGCCTCCAGCACGCAGATCAGGTCGGGCACGGACGCCACCACCACGTCGTCGAGGGTGGCCACGAGGTGCTCGTTCTGGAACGCGAGCCGGAAGCGCGACCCGTCGTGCGCGCCGGACCCCTCCAGCAGCGCCTCGCCCCTGGCGAAGCCGGGGTCGTTCTCCCGCAGCACGCCGGCCACCTTGCCGGTGAACAGCACCCGCCCGCCGAGGTGGTCCGCCACGGCCGCGCACGGGTCGGCGTGGTCGCGCCGCGCCTGCTCGACGAGCCGCCCGAGCCGGGCCGCGCGGGTCAGCGTGCGCGGGATGACGGTGCCGCGGGCCTGCGCACCGGACATCGGGAAGCTGCACAGGACCGCCGTGCAGCCCATCCTGACCGCCGCCGAGCGCGCGAGCCGTTCCGCCCAGTGGTTGTCGAGCACGTCGAGGACGACCGAGTTGCCCTTCTCGTCCGCGACCGCGAGCGGCTTGGCCGGCACGCCGTCGAGCGTGCACACCACCATCTGCACCATCGGGAACGCGCGGCCCATGCAGTCCGCGTCCAGCACCGGCAGCCCGAGCGCGGCGGCGACCGGGAACGGCGCCAGCGAGTTCATCCCGCCGACCTCGATCGGCAGCACGTGCGTGATCGGGCGGCCCAGCTCCCGTTGCAGGGTCCGGAAAGCCGTCACCGCCTCGGTGCCGGAGGGCAGCTTCTCGACCATCACGGTCGGGGCGCCGATCATGCCGATGCCGGCCACCAGCGCGTCGTCGGGCACCTCGTGCGGCTCGACCGCGAGCACCGGCCCGTGCTCCCGCAGCGCCTGTTCCGCCACGAGCCGCCCGATGTAGGGGTCGCCACCGCCGCCCGCGCCCAGGATCGCCGCGCCACGGGCGAGGTACCGCAGCTCCTCGACTCCGATCTCACGCACGGGCCCTCCTCGGCAGGCCCTCCAGCACGAGATCGCCCACGGCCCGCGCGCGCACTCTGCTCGCGTTGCCCGGCAGGTAGGCCAACGGGATCTCCTCGACCTCCACGATCCGCACGGTGTCCGCCTTCGCGCCCGCGGCCACCGCCTTGTCCACGGCCTCCTGCCTGGCCGCGTCGAGCACGTCGCCGCGCCGTGCCGGGTCGATCGTGAACACGCGGTCCACCTCGCCGCCGACCTGCGCGATCGCCGCGCCGATGGCGTTGGCGAACCCGTGGTGCTCCGGCCGGACGAGCTCGCTGACACCGGCGAGCTCCTCCGGCACCAGGACGCTGCCGCCCCCGACCAGCACGACCGGCACCGGCGTCGGGCTCGCGCGCATCCGGTCGACCAGCCCGGTGATGCGCTCGCCGGCGTGGCCGAGCACCGCGGTCACCAGCGAGCGGTCCAGGTGGCGCACGAGCGAGGCGTCGCCGATGTCCGCGCGCCCGGCGGCGACGGCGACGTCCGTGGCCGTCAGCGTGTCGCCGCCGAACACCAGGGCCTTCTGCGCCAACCGGAATCCGACGCTGTCCGGTCCGACGAGGACGCCGTCGCGTTCCCGCACGACGCTGCCGCCGCCGAGGCCGACCGACAGCACGTCGGGCATCCGGAAGTTCGTGCGCACCCCGCTGATCTGCACCTGGGAGGAGGCCTCGCGCGGGAAACCGTTGTGCAGCACGCCGACGTCGGTGGTGGTGCCGCCGACGTCGACCACCACGCACTCGTCCAGCCCGGACAGGAACGCGCCGCCGCGCATCGAGTTCGTCGGCCCGGAGGAGAAGGTGGCGACCGGGTAGCAGCGTGCGTGCTCCAGGTCCATCAGCGTGCCGTCGTTCTGGCTGAGGAAGAGCGGCGCGTCGATGCCCTGTGCCGCCAACGACTCCACGAGCCCGTCGGCGATCTGCGCGGCGAGCTCGCGCAGCGCGGCGTTGATGATCGTCGCGTTCTCCCGCTCCAGCAGGCCGAGCCGGCCGAGCTCGTGGGAGAAGCTGACCACCAGGTCCGGCACCTCGGCGGTGAGGACCTCCGCCGCCTGGCGTTCGAGGTCGCCGTCGACGAGCGAGAACACCGAGGAGATCGCGACCGACCGCACGCCCTTCGCGGCGATGTCGGCGGCCACCGCGCGCAGCTCGTCGTGGTCGAGCGGCGAGATCAGCCGGCCGTCGTACTCGTACCCGCCGTGGCACAGGTAGGCGTGCCCGCCGATCACCCGCCGCAGCCGGTCCGGCCAGTCGACGAACGGCGGAAGTGCTTTCGTGGCGGGAAGTCCGAGCCGCACGGCCGCGGTCTGCGCGAGGCCCCTGCCCTCGACGACGGCGTTGACGAAGTGCGTGGTCCCGATCATGACCGCCCGCACGGCCGCGGGTTCGAACGCGCACGCCGCCCGCAGCCCGCCGACCGCGGCGACGATGCCGGTGGTGACGTCGGCGGTCGTGGTTCTCTTGCACTCGGCCAGGACGCGGCGTCCGTCAACGAGAACGGCATCGGTGTTCGTGCCGCCGACGTCGATACCGATGTGCATGTACGAACCCCTCAGACAGCGGTCGCTTCCCCGGCCACCCTACGGTTCGTGGCACGCCTGCACCGCATGCGCAGCAGGTCCAACCGGCCAGCTGAGACGTAGAGCGCGAACGCGAGCAGGAGCGCGTTCACACTGGGCTGGCCGAACGGGACGAGCTCGCCGACGACGGCGGAGGCGGGCCAGATGACCACGGTCGCGGGCACCCACGACGGCGCCGACCTGGGCACGCGCGGCCGGGTGGAGATGATCTCGTTGCGCCACCGCCGCACCACGTAGTACTCGGCGATCATGATCCCGGCGACCGGCGGGAACACCACGCCGAGCAGCACCAGGAAGTGCGTGAACTGGTGCAGGATTCCCGCTGCGGCCAGGAAGCTGCCCGCGCAGCCGGCCACGACGGTCACCTGCGCCCGGCTGATCCGCCGGTCGAACACCGCGTCGAAGAAGTTGCCGAGCCCGAGCGAGGCGGAGCGGAGGTTCCAGTCGTTGACCTTCAGCACCACCGCGACGACGACCAGCACGCCGACCCAGCCGCCCGACCGGCTGACCGCGCCCATGACGTCGGTGGTGCCGAGCCCGTGCGCGAGGAGCACGCCCGCGCACCCGGCGACCCACTGCCCGGCCGTGACGCCGAGGACGGTCTGCTTCACCACGTCCGCCGTGGACCGGTTGAACCTGGTGGTGTCCGGCGCGATCGCGGCACCGAGGACGAAGCTGCCGACGACCAGCGTGACCGCGGTCGGCAGGCCGATCCCCGGTCCCGGCGCCGGTGCCGCCACCGCCGCGGGGACGTCGGCGACGTTCGCGTGCACGACCCAGAAGACGAGGAGGAGATAGGCGGGCACGGTCAGGTAGGCCGTCCACGCCCTCCACCGCACGCCGAAAGCGGCGATGACGGTGACCGCCAGCCCGAACACCAACGACCACACCGGCGCCGGCAGTCCCGCGACCCCGGCGAGCGCCACCCCGGCGAGCCCCGTCTGCACCCCGAACCACCCGGTGGCGGCGAGCGCGACGACCAGCCCGAGCACGGCCGACCCGGCGTGCCCGAACCCGGTCCAGCGGCTGAGGACCGCCGTGGGGAGCCCTTCCCGCTGCCCGATCACGCCGACCGCGATGGCGAGGACGTTGAGCAGCACGGCGCCGATCGTCAGCGCGAGGAACGCGTCCCAGAACTCCATGCCGAACCCGAGGGTCGCGCCCAGCAGCAACTGGCTCAGCGCGGAAGTCTGCCCGAAGCGCTGGGTCGCGACCGACAACCACGGGTGCCGCGCCTGGTCAGGGACACGGGTGAGGGTCTGGTCGTCATGTCCGAGAAGAGCGGCCATGATCGTCCCTCCGCCCTGTGATCGACAACTCGGACAGTAATGGCGGAGTCACGATCGAGCTACAGACAATCTGCACAGTCGGCCGAACCAGCACGTTGCGATTCGCACAGCCCTAATTCATGGCGAGCCCGATGCGCCTGCGCGCCACCAGCCGCGTGTGGTGCACGTCCGCGCTCACCGCGAGCCCCGGCCGCCGTTCGAACCGGTCGTAGCTGCGGGAAAGCAGCCAGTGCGCCGCTTCCGGTGGAATCGCCTGGAGCCGCACCTGCTCCTCCACCCGCGCCAGCGTCTCCTGCACCTGCCGCGTCAGGAACGCGTGCCGCGTGAGGCTCCCGCTGATTTCGTCGATCATGAAAACCATGGCGTGCGGCTCGTCGTCATAGGCATAGGTGCACATCAGTGCGAGATAGCCCGCGTCGATCGAGCGGTCCCCGATCCAGCACTCCCCGAACACGAGCCGCCCGAGGTCCCACGGCGGCCGTTCCTGCTCCCGCGCCGCCTCCCGCGCCCACGCCCCGACCCGTCCCGGCACCAGGTGCCCCAGCGCCGTGAGCAACGCCCCGCTGCGCCGGCTGGGCAGGTCGGCCAGGTGCCGGACGACGACCTCCCAGAACTGCTCGTCGTGCGCCACCGCCCCCACCGCGGCACTGACCCGCAGCTCGACCTCCAACGGGTCCGTGAGCTGCGGCAACGGCCGTCCGGCGGCCACCACCGCCTGCTGCACCGGGTTCAGCCTCGTCCGCACGGCCGGAGGTTAGCCCGATCGGCGCAACAGCACGCCGTTGTTGCTCCCCGGCGCCCCCTGGTTCACCACATCGTGATCACCGCGCGCAGCCCGTCGACCAGCACGTCCCCCGGAACCTCGAACCGCACCCCGCCCTGCGCGCCGATCACCACCACGACCGGTTCCGCGACCGCGTCGGCGACCACCGCCAGCTCGACCCCGCTGAACCGCTGCCAGTGCGGCGGCCAGTCCGGCGGCACCGCCTTCTCCGACGCGAACGCGTCGATGACGTTCCCGCGCATCACCACGTGCTCCCGCGCCCTGCGCGCCGGGTCCGCGGGCAGCACCAGCTCGGCGGCCAGCACCGCGTCGACCAGCTCCCGCTTCTCCGCCCGCCCGTGCTGCACGAGGTACATCAACGACTCCAGGTCGTTGTCGAAGACCAGCTCCTTCGCCCGGTACCGCGGGTTCGGCACGTACTGCCCGGTGATCTCCCCGCGTTCGTCGACGAGGTAGCGCCCGACCACCGCCTCGGCCACGACCCGGTCGTACGCGGGATCCACCACGTGCAACCAGTTGTTGGGCACGAGCCGCGCCCGTTCCCGCATCTCCCTCGTCACCAGCGGCATGAACATGCACGCATTGTGCCGAACCGTGCGCGGAGAGTCGTGAGGAATGAGAACATCCGAACCGTGACCGACCCGTACGAGTACCTCGCGTCCTTCGAACAGCGCCTCGCCCAGGCCCAGGAACAGGCCACCGCGATCCAGACCGCGTTCCGCGACTCCCGCACCGAAGCCCACAGCCCCGACGGCTCGGTCGCCGTCACCGTCGGCTCCGGCGGCCGCATCGAGTCCCTGCACCTCACCCCGCGCGCCGACGACCTCGGCCACACCACCCTGGCCCGCACCATCATGGACACCATCCGCCGCGCCCAGGTCGAAGCCGCCCGCAAGATCGAGACCACCCTCCAGCCCGTCCTCGGCGACGGCGAGGGCATGGCCTTCCTGCGCGAACAGATCGACCGGGGCATCGCCGTGATCGACCCGGCGGGCACCGTCTCCGAACCACCCGGCCGCCCTGCCCCGCCGCAGGGCGACGACGACGACTTCGGCGGGAACTCGGTGCTGCGATGACCGGAGGATTCGCCGCCCGGTCCGATGCGATCGCCGCGCACGGCAAACAGTTGGTCAACGCCGTCGCGCCGTCGCTGCAGGAGGTCGTGACGGCCTCCCAGACCAGTCTCGGCCCGAACGTGATGGGCGAGCTCTGCCAGGCCTACGCGTTCATCTTCAACGACGAGCTGGACAAGGCGAAGCAGCTGGTCGGCCTGCTGCCCGCCGTCGTGGAGGCGACCGGCGACCAGCTCGGCAAGACCGCGGAGCTCTACCAGAACACCGACACCGGCAACGCAGGCTCGTTGGAAGGGCTGCACCAGTGAGCGAACCGCTGATCGCGAAGGTCCAGGACGACACGAAGGGGCTCACCGGGGCAGGCCCGTTCGACTCCCTCGAGGACGTGGCGCGCGACGTCGTCCTGCCGTTCCAGGAGGGGAAGGGCCTGGACCCGACGGCACTCGGCATCGACGCCGCCGCGGCCGTGATGGACGTGGCCGGCCTGATGGCCGACCCGCTGGGCACCCTGGCCGCGTCGGTCGTCGGCTGGATCATCGAGAACGTCGACTTCGTCCGCGAGCCGTTCGACAAGCTGGCAGGTGACCCACCCGCCATCGAGGCCGCCGCGACCACCTGGGAGAACATCGCCAAGCGCCTCGGCGAGGAGAGGGACGGGTACCAGACCCAGCTCTCCTCCCTCGGTGGCTGGACCGGTCCCGCCGCGGACACCTACCGGATGCGCTGCTCCGTGCTCATCGGCAGCCTCCACCAGACGTCCGAAGCGGCAGCGGCGGTGGCGAACAAGATCAAGGTCGCGGGCGTCTGCGTGGCCGCGACGAGGACCCTGGTCCGCGACCTGATCGCCGAGCTCGCCGGCACCCTCCTGGCCTGGGGCATTCCCGCCGCCGCGGCAGCCGTTCCCACCGCGGGCGCCTCGGTCGCCGCCTTCATCACCCGCGCGGTGACGAAGGCGATCTCCATCGGCACCAAGATCATGAAGTTCCTGACGAAGCTGTTCAAGGCGCTCGACAAGCTTGGCGGACTCGCCAAGGCCGCCGGCGACGTCATGCGCAAGAAGGCCGACGAGCTGGCCGCCCTCGGCAAGTCGATGCCGAACTCGCCCTTTGGCAACCAACGCGCCGGGGAACTCGCGCACGACGCCGCGACGCGGACCTCCCGCGCCGACGGCCTCGACGAGCTCGGCGACAACCTGACCGACGCCGGCACCCGGATTCGCGAGTCCGCCGACAACGCCATGACCAGGGTGGACGACTGGGCGCAGCGCACCAGCCAGAAGGTCGACGACTGGGCAGCCCGCGTGAAGGAGAACGGTCCCAGCCGCAAGCAGGCGATCAAGGACTACTACGAGCGCATGAACCAGCCACCCCTGAGCACACGCCGTGACGACTTGCCCGACCCGCGGACAGCGGTGCAGAACGCGGGTGACCGCATCGACGCACCGCTCAGCAAGGGCCTGCTCGACGGCCAGAACTGGGTCCGCGCCGTTTCGAGCCGCGACATCAGCCACCTCATGCCGAACTGGGGCGACCTGATCGCTCCCACCAAGGAAGGCATGAAGGAGCACAACAACATGTTCGTCGCCGACGACAAGCAGAAGTGGGATGAGAAGGACCGCAGGTGACGAAGTACCGCAAACGCAGCTTCGCCCTCGCGTGGCTCGTCTTCTGCCTTTACGGCGCGGCGTTCCTCGGCAGCTACTGGGCTGACGCGAGCGACGAGGGCAAAGCGGTCGCAACAGCGGACGACATCCAGTGCTCCCGCAACTGGTTCCTGCTCGGCACCCGCTGGAGCTGCTCGGCGACCGTGACCGACGCGGACGGCGCGCAGTACCGCTTCACCAGCGACTCGTCCCTGCTGACCCCGGCGGACATCGGCACCGAGGTCGCGATGGAGAAGTTCACCTCGAAGAAGTCGCCACCGACCTTCACCACCGCACGGGCCGAGTTCGCCCCGATGCCGTGGAACCTCGTCGGCACGCTGGCCTTCATCGCCCTCGGCATCGCCGGCCTCGTCGTGCTGTGGCCACGTGACCGCCTCGGCTGGCCGAAGACCCGCGAGGCACGTCTCGCTGAAGCCCGCCGCCTCCGCGCGCAATGGCCGAAGAACCTCGCTATCGGCGCGCTGGGGCTCTACGGCGCGTTCTTCGTGCACGGCGTCTTCGTCGCCTCGCACATCGACGACAACGGCATCGTCGCCCTTCCCACCGACGGCACCGGCGTCGTCCAGTCCTGCGGCCGCGACTGGCGCTACCTCGGCGCGGTTCGGCGCTGCACCGTCGACGTCACCTCGAAGACCGGTGCCAGGACCACGGAGTCGATCACCTGGTTCACTCCCGGTGACCGCGGTGAGCAAAAGCCGGTGACGCTGGTGGACGGCGCCTGGGAAGCCGTCGACCAGCCCTACGAGAACCGGTTCGCCAAGGCATTCACGGTGCTCCTGCTCCTCGTCGGCACGGTGGTCGCCAAGCCGCTGACCAACCTCCAGATGGCCCGGCGCCTGGAGAACACCGCCCCCGAACGCGACGCGCTGAACCAAAAGTTCCTGTCGTGATCAGGAGAATCAACGACGAAGCGGCCTACGGCACAGAAATGCGGGTATACGCGTAAGACATCCAAGCCACGTACTTTGTCGCGGTTGACGATCTGCCTCGACAAAGCGGATCGGCGCGGACACGAGGCGTGCTGCACCATCAAGATCCGCGAGGCGTTCCAGCAAGTGCGCGGTCGACGTCGGTGTGCAACTGTGCGCATTCGATCAACATCGCCGCGCGTCACCTAGCCGGCTTCCCCAGAACCACCACCTGTCTGTCACTGGTTGCTACCTCACCGCTTTCCCTCCATCACTCGTTTGGGTATAACCTGATCGGGTGACTGCGGTCACGTTGAGCAATAGCGGGGGAACTGGTGCCACTGGTATGGGGCAAAGCTGCGGATCTGTTGCAGGAGTCGCGGCAGGACAAGCTGCACTCACGCCTGGGCAAGGCTTACTCCGCGACCTACTTCAGGTCGTTCAGCGCGGGCGAGTACCGGTCGTGGCAGCACAGCCTCAAGGCGCTGTTGGAAGCGTTGGCCGAGGCAGGACTGAGCAACAGCCACGTGCTGCTGGAACACTCGCTGCCGCGTTCGTCACTGCGGGTCGATGCCATCGTGTGCGGCGTCAACCCGGGCACAGGTCGTCCCTCTTACGTCTTCGTCGAGCTGAAGCAGTGGAGCCACGTGCACTCGGTCGAGGGCGTTCTCGTCCGGCAGCACAAGAATGATGAGCTCAGGTTGCACCCAGCGGACCAGGTGCGGGACTACTGCCGCTACGTCTGCCATTCGATCCAGCTGGTGGCGGAGGAGAAGGAGCTCGTCAGCGGACTCGCCTACCTGCACAACGCGAGTCGGCGAGACGTGGGACCGCTGCAGCAGTACACCCCCGATCGCTGGGGTCGGATGTACACGAAAGACGACCGGTCCGAGTTGCTGCGGGATCTGGCCCTGCTGCTCGACCGACAGCGCGGTCATGAGGAGAACGTCATCGCCGCGGAGCGGTTCCTGAAGTACCCGGCGCGGCCTTCCGCGCAGTTCGTCGAGATCGCCAAGGACGCAATCCACCGGCGTGAGCTGCTGCCGCTGGTGGATCAGCAGATGGCCGCCTACCAGCTGGTGCGGGATGCGCTGACCACGGCGAACGAGGGAGTCCGCAAGAAAGTCGTGGTCGTCGTGGGAGGACCCGGCTCCGGCAAGAGTGCGATCGCCTTGAGCCTGCTGGGCAGCCTCGAGGAACTCGACATGCGCGGGTATCACGCGACGGGCTCCAGGTCGTTCACCGAGACCTTGCGACGCAACCTCGACCCGGAGCGCCGCACGGGAGTCTGGCACCTCTTCAAGTACAACAACAACTTCCGCGAGAATCGCAATCACGGCGTCGACATCATCGTCAGCGACGAAGCACAGCGGCTGCGCCGCTCGAGCACTCCACCGGGATCCAGGAGGAGCGACGAGAACGCGGAACCCCAGATCAAGGAACTGATCACGGCGGCGCGCGTGCCCGTCTTCCTGCTCGACGAGAACCAGCGGGTGCGGGCCGACGAGGTCGGATCCGTAGCCGAGATCACGAGAGTCGCCCACGAGCTCGGCTGTGAGGTCGAAGAGATCAACCTGCGTGGGCAGTTCCGGTGCGGCGGCAGTGCCGCGTTCGACCGGTGGGTCGACTGCCTGCTCGGGATCGTCGACGAGCCACCCGTCGCCTGGTCAGACCTCGCCTCCGATGATCGATTCGAGGTCCACGTCGGTGACAGCCCACGCGACATGGAGAACTGGCTCCGCGAGCGCAAGAAGGACCGCCAACGGGCACGCATGACCGCGGGCTTCTGCTGGGACTGGCCGTTCGATCGCCGTGCGGAAGAACCCGACATCCAGATCGGGGACTGGCGGCGGTGGTGGAACTTCCGCGAGCCCCAGGAGGATGGGCCCGACCACACCTACTGGGCCACGGAGGAGGGATCACGGCAGCAGGTCGGCTGCGTCTACACCGCTCAGGGGTTCGAGTACGACTGGGCCGGGGTGATCTTCGGTCCCGACCTCGTCTGGCGCGGCGACCGGTGGGTCGCACAACGACACAGGTCCTTCGACCAGAAGGCGAAGAAGGATCCGGGGTTGTTTCCCGAGTTGGTGCGCAACGCCTATCGCGTGCTGCTGACCAGGGGCATGCGCGGCGTCACCATGTTCTCCGTCGACCCGGTGACCCAAGACCACCTTCGGGCGATGGTCGGTCAGCCGAGGAGCTGATCAGCTAACCTCGGGTCGCGGCCCGCCAGGCACCGGACCCCGTAGCTGCCTCCACCCGCGTGTGGATCACGCATGCCCAGGTGGGGGAACGAAGAGTGGCTCTCGTCCGCAGGAGCGCCCAGTCGCTGCTCGAAGACGCGCTGGCAGACCGACTGCACAAGCTGCTGGAAGACCAAGCCCGGATCCAGTTCGAGGCCGGTGTGAGCGCCGGCGAGGTGCGGTCCTGGCAGAACAGCCTGCCCGCCTTCCTCCACGACCTCGTCGACGCGGGTCTCGGCCACGTCGAGGTGCTGCTGGAGCACAAGCTGCCGCACAGTCCGAAGCGGGTGGACGTGGTGCTCTGCGGCCGGAACCCTCGGCACGGCAGGCCTTCGTACGTGCTCGTCGAGCTGAAGCAGTGGTCGAAGGCGGAGCCGTACGGCGACGACCTGGTCAAGGTCGAGTTCTACGCCCAGCCCGTCCTGCACCCGCTCGAACAGGTCCGGCGGTACCGCGAGTACCTGGTGGACTCGACGCCCGCCCTCGCCGACCAACCGGACTCGGTGCACGGAGTGGCCTACCTGCACAACGCCCGGAAAGCCGGCGTTTGGAACATCACGCGCTACGAGGTCGACGAGTTCGGTGAGCTCTACACGCTCGACAACAAGAACGAGCTGGTCAACCGGCTCCGCACGTTGCTCGACACCGACGCCGCGACGCGCGACGGTGCTCGTGAGGCCGCCGACGAGTTCCTCGCGATGCGGCACGCACCCTCGAAGCCACTGCTCACCGTTGCGGCAAAAGAGATCCAGGAACGCGAGCAGTTCGTGTTGCTGGACGAGCAGCAGGTCGCGTACAGCCTGGTCCGCAGGGCGGTGGAGAGGGCACGTGCATCGCGCAAGCAGACCGTGGTGATCGTGCTGGGTGGCCCCGGCTCCGGCAAGAGCGTCATCGCGCTGAGCCTGCTCGGCGAGCTCGCGCGGCAGGGCCGGGAGGTGCTGCACGCGACGGGTTCCTCGTCGTTCACCAGCACGATGCGCAAGCACGCCGGCAGCCGCAACCGGCGGGTGCAGGCGATGTTCAAGTACTTCAACAACTTCATCGACGCCGATCCGCTCGACCTGGACGTCCTCATCTGCGACGAGGCCCACCGCATCCGCGAGACCAGCCTCAACCGCTACACGAAGCGAGAGGTCCGGGTGAAGGCGCGCAGGCAGATCGAGGAGCTGATCGACGCCGCCAGGGTGCCGGTGTTCCTGCTCGATGAGAACCAAACGGTGCGGCCCGGCGAGATGGGGTCCAGGGTGGAGGTCGAGGCCGCGGCCGAGGCGGCGGGGTGTGACGTGCAGGTGGTAACCCTCGGCGGACAGTTCCGTTGCGGCGGATCGGAGTTCTTCGACGCGTGGGTCGCCAGGCTGCTCGGCGTCACGGGCAAGGCTGCGCAGTGGTCGGAGCTGGTGACGCGCACCGATGACGAGTTCGTGGTCCGCAGCGCCGAGTCGCCGCGCGAAATGGAGTCGTGGCTGCTCGCCCGGCAGGCCGAGGCCGGTGGAACCGCGCGCATCGCGGCCGGGTACTGCTGGAGGTGGAGCGACCCCGTGGTGGAGAACGGGGTGAAGGTGCTGGTGCCGGACGTACGGATCGGCGAATGGCACCGGCCGTGGAACGCCAAACCCGAACAGCGCGTTCCTGACGTACCGGCGTCGCACTTCTGGGCCAGCGACGAACGCGGGTTCGGGCAGGTCGGCTGCATCTACACCGCCCAGGGGTTCGAGTACGACTGGGCGGGCGTGATCTTCGGGAAGGACTTCGTCTGGCGGAACGACCACTGGGAGGCGCGGCGCGAGCACTCGCACGACCCCGCGGTGAAGAAGGCTGACGATCTCCAGTTCGCCCGGCTGGTCCGCAACACCTACAAAGTGCTGCTCACCAGGGGCATGCGCGGTGTCTGCGTCTATTCCGAGGACGAGGAGACCCAGGACCACCTGCGGTCGATGGCGCAGTGACGCGAACTATCGCCTGACAGCCCACGATGTCACCCGGAAGAAGTAGGCGCACCCGCTACGGTGGTGCAGGTGACGACGTTTCCGACGGTGCCCGCGGACCTGTTCCGCTTCACCACGGCGCCGAACGCGGAGCTGCACACCGCGGTCCTCCACGTGTTCGGCGAGGCGGCCGAGCGCCTTGAGACCGCTCTCACCACCGACGACCTCCACGAGGAGCTGCGCAGGACGCACCGCCCGGTCGGCGACGAGGAGCTGAAGACCGCTCTCGGGAACCTCGGGCGGTGGGGGCTCACGGAGACGGTCCAGCGGCACGCCGCGCACTTCACGACCGCGGCCGAGTACGAGCGCCACAACGTCGTCCACGTCCTGACCCGCCACGGCGAGGCCGCCGTCGCCGCCACCAGGGAAGCGCTGAGGACGATCACGAGCCGTGGCGCGCTCGACGCCACCCACCTCGACGCCATCGCCGACCGCCTCGAAGCGCTGGCCGCCGCCGAGACGCGCACGAAGGCGACGCTCCGGGAGCTCGAAGCGCACCTGGACGCGTTCCGCACGGACATCGTGCTCTTCGTCGGCGAGCTGCAGCGCGGGGAGCACGTGCCCACCGCCGACACCGTCGGCCACCTGCAGGGGTTCGTCGAGGACCTGGACGCGCGCAAGGACCGCATCCGCCGCGCGCTCGCCGGGCTCACCCGTGATGACCTGCACGAACGCGTCGAGGAGCTCACCGCCTGGTCGCGGCGGCTCGACCGGCTCGAGGACGTCGTCCGCGCCGCCATCGTCGACTTCCTCGGCAAGCTCGACCGGATCGGCGAGCAGCGCCGCAAACCCACCAACACCGCCGCCGACTTCCGGGCGCTCGCGAGCTGGTTCGCGCGCACGAGCGACGACGACGAGGCGCACGCGCTGTTCAACGCGGCGTTCGGGTTGTGGCCGGCCAGGCACGCGCACCTGCAGCACGCGGACGGCGAGCTGATCCCGAGCGCGGAGCCGTGGCACAACACGCCCGCGGTGCCGGTGTCGCCGCAGCTGCGCAAGTCCGGCAGGCAGGAGCACATCGGCGCGACCGGCAAGGTCCGCGACGTCGAGCAGATCCGCCGGGCGCGCAAGGAGCAGGCGCAGCGGGAGCGGCAGCAGCTGGAGCTCGCCTGGCAGCAGCTGCAGACCGACGGCCCGATCCGGATCTCCAGCCTGCAGGAGCTCGACCACGACACGTTCGACCGGCTGCTCGACCTCGTCGGCAGGGCGCTCGGGGCGATGCCGGACAGCACGGGCACCCGCGCGGCCTCCACCAGTGACGGCCGGGTGCACATCAGGCTGCGCAACGCCCGCGGGTGGGCGAAGATCACCACGCAGAGGGGTACGTTGAGCGGCCCGGACTACGTGATCGAAGTGCAGCGCCGATGAGCCGGACCGGGAACCAGCTCGCGCGGTTGGAGAGCGAGGAGGTGGCGCGTGGCATCAGGATGCTGCTCGCGAGCCCGTTGCTGACCGCCGCGCTCGAACCGGACGGGTTCGACCTGGTGCGCCACCGCCGGGAGCCGATCACGAAGTGGTTCGACTACTACTGCGGCTGGCGGCTGCACGTCGAGCCGCGCGCCGGGTACGCCCGGCTGACCAAGACCACGCAGCGGCCCGACCCGACCCGGCCGGCGCGGCGTGCGCGGTCGGGACGGGCGCCGTTCGACCGCCGCCGCTACACGCTGCTGTGCGTGGTGTGCGCGGAGTTGCTGGCCGGTCCGGCGACGACGATCGGCCTGCTCGCCGACCGCGTGCGGCAGACGACCGCGCTGGAGGGGTTGCCGGTGTTCGACCCGTCCCGCCGGGACGAGCGGTCGGCGTTCGTGGACGTGCTGCTGTTCCTCGAACAGCACGGTGCCGCACGGCCGGTCGACGGCAAGGCGGAGAGCTTCCTCGACCAGCCCGGCGCGAAGGTGCTGTACCGGGTGGACGCCGCGCTCGTCACCCGGCTGCTCGCCGCGCCCGTCGCACCGTCCACAGTGGATAGCATTGAGGGCCTGACCCGGGAGAACCGCCACGAGGACAGCTCGGCGGTCCAGCGCACGACCTGGACCCGGCACTCGGTGCTGCGGCGGCTGGTCGACGATCCGGTCGTGTACCGCGACGAGCTCACCGAGGACCAGCGTGCGTTCCTGGCCTCGCCGAGCGGGCGCAAGCTCGTGCACACCGCGGTCGGCATCGCCGGGTGCACGCTGGAGGAGCGCGCGGAGGGCTTCCTGGTCGTCGACGCCGACGCGATCGCGACGGACACGCGGTTCCCCGATGACGACGACCACGCCAAGGTCGCCGCGCTGGTCCTGCTCGACCGGCTCGCGCGGGGCGACGCGACCGAGGACGACCTGGTCGCGGAGACCGACGAGCTGCTGACCCGGTTCCCCAACTGGGCCAAGGCCTACCGTTCGGACGGCGGCGCCGCCCGGCTCGCGCAGGACGGGCTCGCGCTGCTGCGGGCGTTCGGGCTGGCCCGCGTCGAGGACGGCAACGTGAGCAGGCTGCCCGCGGCAGCCAGGTACGCGGTCGAGGAGCTGCATGACTGACCGGTGGCAACCCAGCCGCGCCGGCATCATCAACGTCTGGCGCTACTACGACGAGATCTTCACCTTCCACGAGGGCCGGCTGCTGCTCAGGGGCCCGAACGGCACCGGCAAGTCGAAGGCGCTCGAACTGCTGCTGCCGTACCTGTTCGACGCGAACCTGCGCCCGCACCGCCTGTCGACGTTCGGCAGCGCGGACCGCACCATGCACTGGAACCTCATGGGCGAGGGTGTGCACGGCAGCACCCGCGTGGGCTATGTGTGGCTGGAGTTCCAGCAGGGCGAGCGCTGGTTCACCTGTGGCGCGCGATTGCAGGCGACCACGAACACCAACAACGTCACCACGCACTACTTCACCACCGACCAGCGCGTCGGCGACCTGGCGCTGGTCAACGAGGCCGGACGGCCGCTGACCAGCTCCGACCTCGCGACCGCGATCGGTGAGCACGGCGCCGTGCACCCGTCTCCGGCCGAGTACCGCGACACGGTCCGCACGACGTTGTTCCCCGGCGTGAGCGAGCAGCGCTACGACTCGTTGATCACGGCCCTGCTGCAGCTGCGCACGCCGAAGCTGTCCGAGCGGCTCGACCCGAGCGTGCTGTCGACGTTGCTGTCCAGGGCACTTCCGCCGCTGGACACCACTGAGCTCGGGGAGATCGCCGAGGGCTTCGAGCTGCTCGACGGGCAACGCGAGGAGCTGCGGCGGCTCAACGAGGAGATCGCCACGGCCGACGTGCTCGCCGCACGTCAACGCACCTATGCCCAGCGCGTGCTGCGTGCGGCGGCCACGGCGCTGACGTCCGCCGAGGCGGAGCTGGCCGAACGCACCCGTGCCGCCGAGGAGAGCGAGCAGCGCTACCACCAGCAGGTCTCCTACGTGGAGCAGAACGCGGAGCAGCTCACCGCCCTGATCGCGGAGGCGAGCGGGGTCGAGGCTGAGATCACCGGCATCACCGAGCTGCCCGCCTACCGGAAGGGCAAGCAGGTCGACCGGCTGCGCCGCCAGCTCGACACCGCGAGCGCGTGGGCCGCCGCTGCCGCCGCGCACGCCGAGAAGCTGCGCGCCCGTGCCGCCGAGGACGCCGACCGGGCGGCCGCGGCCAGGTCCACGGCCGCTGACCGGGCCGAGCACCTGCGCAAGTCCGCCACCGAGGCCGAGCACGCCGCCGAACGCGCGGGCATGCCGTCGGTGTTCGGCGAGCTCGACCGCGGCACCGACGTGCGAGTGCAACGCCAGCTGCTCGACGCGGCCGTCGACGCCAGGACCGCGCAGGTCGCCGACGTGCGGCGGGTGCTCCTCGCGCACGAGGTGGCCCTGCACGTGCAGAAGGCGGCGCAGCAGCGGCTGGAGGAGACCCGCGACGAGCTGGCGCAGGCCGAGCAGGCGGAGGTCCAGGGGCAGAAAGCGCACGAGCAAGCGTTTGCGCGCTTCGCGGAGGAGTTCGCGACGTGGGCCCGCGGCTGCTCCGAGCTGACGCTGGCCGACCCCACCGAGATCGTGCCCTCCGCCGTCGTGGAGGCCGCCGCGCTGGCCCGTGAGGAGTTCGCACGCGCCGAGGCGACGTTGCACGAGAGCCGCAACGCGCTGAACCGGCAGCTCTCGCAGTACAACGCCATCCGCGAGAAGCTGGCCAACCAGGTCGACGTGCCACCTCCGGCGCCTTACACCCGCGACCTCGACCACCGGATGACGGCCGCGGGCACCCCGCTGTGGCGTCTCGTCGAGTTCCACCCGGACGTGCCCACCCCGGTGCGCGGGTCCGTCGAGGCGGCACTGGAGGCGTCCGGCCTGCTCGACGCGTGGCTCACGCCGGTCAACTCGTACGGCCTGAGCGACGAGGACCGCTTCGCCGAGCCCCTGCTGGCCGCGCCCGCACCCGGCCGCACTCTGCTCGACGTGCTGACCAGCGAGGACAACCGCGCCCGGCAGCTGCTCGAAGGCATCGCGTTCGGTGAGACCGCGACCGGTCACACGGCGGCGATCGGCGCCGACGGTTCGTGGCGGCTCGCGGCGGCCCACGGTCGCTGGACCAAGCCGGAGCCCACCTACATCGGTACCTCGGCACGGGAGCGGGGCCGTTCCCGGCGCATCGCCGAGCTCACCGCGTCGATCGAGGAGCTCGCCACCGACCTCTCCGGCCTCGACGCGGCCCTGTCGCTGCTGTCCGTGCGCCGCGCGACCCTGGCCGGTGAGATCGCCCGCCAGCCCAGCCACGACCCCCTGGAGCTCGCCGAGGAGCAGCGCACGCGCGCCCAGCTCCGTTGTGCCGCGCGGAAAGACGCCGTCGCCGCCGCGACCACCCGGTGCGCGGAGGCCGACCTCGCCGTCACCGAGGCCCTGCGCGCCGTGACCGCGCTGGCGACCGACCTGCCCACGACCGAGCAGGGGCTCGACGCGGTCCTGGCCGCGGTCGCGACGTTCCGCACCACGGGCCAGCGCTGGCTGGACGACCGCCTCGACGCGGCCGCCGCCGAAGCACTGGCCGCCGACGCCGTGGCCCGCGCGGCCACCAGCGCCGAGCTCGCGGAGGAGGCCTCCGACTCCGCCGCGACGCAGCAGCAGGAGGCCGAGGGGCTCGCGATCGTCCTGGAGACCGTCGAACGCTCCTCCGGCGCCGAGTACCAGGAGCTGGACCAGCAGCTCGTCACGTTGCGCGCGCAGGCCCGTTCACTGCTCGACTCGCAGGAGGCGTTGCGGCACAAGCAGACCTCGCTCGCGCGCGTCCTCGGCACGTGGGAGGAACGCCGCAAGGCCGACACCGCCCGCGCCTTCGAGGCCACCACGGCCCGTGACGCCGCGAGGACCCGGTTCGGCCACCTGATCGGCAGCCGGCTGCCCGCCGACGCCCTCGTGTCCACATCGGACGCCGCGGGGCTCGTCGAGGAGCTGGCGGACGTCCCGTTCGAACAACGCCTGATCCGCGACGCCGAGGCCCAGCTCAACAACACCGTGCACGACGCACGCCACCAGCTCGCCGGCCGCGTCGACCTCTCCCTCGAACCCGACGACGACGTCACCCTGCTCACCGCCACCGTGAACGGCGTGAGCACCGGCGCCTCCGGCCTGCTGGCCACCCTGCGCTCCGACCGCGACCGCATGCTCGCGCACATCGCCGACAGCGAGCACGCCCTCTTCGACCAGCTCCTCACCGGCGACACCCGCCGTCACCTCGCCCAGCGCATCAGCTCCACCATCGACCTCGTCGACACGATGAACCAGCGCCTGGAGCGCGTGCAGACCGCGTCGAACATCCGCGTGCAGCTCGTTTGGCAGGTGGACCCGCAACTCCCCCTCGGCACCTACGAGGCCCGCGACCTCCTGCTCCGCGACCCCTCCGGCCTCAGGGACGACGAACGCGCGACCCTGCACCAGTTCTTCCGCGAGCGCGTAGAAGAGGCACGCGCCCACGGCACCGCGACAGGCTGGGAACAACAGCTCGCCCAGGTCCTCGACTACACGACCTGGCACCAGTTCGTGGTGAAGGTCGACCGCGGCGACGGCTGGATCCCCGTCACCAAACGCGTCCACGGCGCCCTGTCCGGCGGCGAGAAGGCCATCGTCCTGCACCTCCCGCTGTTCGCCGCGGCTGCCGCCCACTACCAGGCCACCCCGACCGCACCTCGCCTGATCCTGCTCGACGAGGTCTTCGTCGGCGTCGACGCCACGAACCGGGGCCAACTCCTGGAGCTGCTCGTCGCGTTCGACCTCGACCTGGTCCTCACCTCGGACCACGAGTGGTGCGACTACCAGGAGCTCAGCGGCATCGCGATCCACCAGCTGACCACGGGCACCGACGGCGACGACGCGGTGACGACGGTGCGGTTCACGTGGGACGGCCACAGCCTGCAACCGGACGAGTCGTGACCTGGGGGTGAGAGCGCTTCCAGGTGGTGTTGCGGCGGTTCCCGGAACTCGTGCTCGCCGCTGAGCCCGAGTGGCGGGTGGTGCTTCATCCGAGGCTTGGCGACATCTCGCGTGCGACCGAAGCCCTGACGGCTGCTCGGGCGGCCGACAGGTCGTCGACCGCGTAAATCTCCGGACAGGAGGCGATGACGAGGTCCTTGTCCGACGCAACGGTCAGCAGAGAAACTTTCTCCGACAACGAGCTGGCTTGCCGGACAACTCCCTTGGCGTCGACGCGGATCAGCGTGACCCACGTCTCTGACCAGGGAAAGTCCGCGACGGCGCTGGATTTCCGCAGGCCTTCCACATCGAACTCGGCAAATCTGGGCATGGCACCAAGATTAACCACTGAAGGTTGCGGAAAGCCAAAGATCACCCTTTCACCGCAATGCAGCCAGCAGATGGGACAGGTTGACACCAACGGCGTCGGCCAACCGGCGCACGACTTCTGGAGCGGGTGCCAGCGGGTGG
Organism: Lentzea sp. NPDC042327; assembly: GCF_040647275.1. Classification (NCBI taxonomy): domain Bacteria; kingdom Bacillati; phylum Actinomycetota; class Actinomycetes; order Pseudonocardiales; family Pseudonocardiaceae; genus Lentzea; species Lentzea sp. NPDC042327. Next base: position 24,925 of record NZ_JBEZBX010000025.1, on the reverse strand, counting down.
GTGTCGCGGGTGAAGGGCAGGCCCTCGCCGCCGGAGAACTTCGACTGCGGGGTGACCGGCGCGAGGATCGGGTAGACCCGCCAGCGCGGGACCTTGGAGTCCGCCATGGCGAGCGTGTTCTCGTGCCACAGCATCACGGCCGACTGGCGGATGTTCCGCGCGAGCACGCACCCGTAGCCCGTGAGGGTGATGGCGCGGGCGGCGGCGCGGACCGGGTTGCGGAAGTCGCCGTCCACGACCCAGACGCCGTTCATCAGCTCCGCGGACAGCCCTTCGGCCTCCAGCGCCGCGATGGTCTCCGCGTGCTGGTCGTCGGCGGCGGCCGTGGCCAGTTCCACGACCTCCTGCACCTCGGTGGCGGTCACGACGCGTGCGCCGGCCTCCGTCGAGTGGTGCAGCAGCCGTTCGACGTGGCGGTCCTCCGCGTAGGCGGCCCACTCCTGCGCCTTCTCCCACGCCGTGCGCGCGATGACGTCCGCCTCGGAACCACCGCGCAGACGGGCGTCCTGCAGCAGCTGTGCGAGCACCACGGCGATGACGGAGCTCAACAGGCCGTCGTCGCGCGTCTCGTCGTCCTCGGGCACGAGAGAAACGACCAGGTCACGCAGCTCCGCGCGCCAGCTCTCGTCGCCCGCCCACACGCCGACGGCGAGCAGGTTCAGGTAGTGGTCCGCGATGGCCATCCGCACGAGCAACGGCTGACCGGCCGCCTCCCGTGCGTCACGGCGCGCGGTGGCCTTGACCTGCTGCCGTTCCGCGGGGTCCACCGCCGTGACGCGGATCTTGTCGAGCTCGTCGAGGAAGTCGTCCCACCGGTCGTCCGAGAACCGGGCGAAGACGTCGTCCACCTCATACCTCCTGCTGCAGCCGGGCGACGGCCTCGAGTACTCGTCTGGTGCGCGCCACTTCGTGCGCGCGGAACACCGCGGCGCCCGCCACCGCCGCGATCGCAGTCGCGACGAGGGTGCCCTCGACGCGCTCGTGCAGTTCAACGCCGAGGGTCTCCCCGACGAAATCCTTGTTGGACAACGCCATCAGCACCGGCCACCCGGTGGCGACCAGCTCGTCCGTGTGCCGCACCAGCGCGAGGCTGTGCCAGGTGTTCTTGCCGAAGTCGTGCGTGGGGTCGATGAGCACGCTCTTGCGCGGCACGCCCAGGGCGACCACCTTCTCCGCGTGCGCCGTCGTCTCCGCGACGACGTCCGCCACGAGGTCCGGGTAGCTCACCCTATGCGGACGCGTCCGCGGCTTCACGCCCCCGGTGTGCGAACAGACGTACCCGGCGCCGTACTCGGCCGCGACCTCGGCCAGCCTCGGGTCCGCGCCCGCCCACGTGTCGTTGAGCAGGTCCGCACCGGCCTCGCAGGCCAGCCGGCCGACGTCGGCGCGCCACGTGTCGCTGCTGATGATGAGGTCCGGGTACGCGTCGCGCACACGGGCGATGAACGGCACGACGCGGCGCACTTCTTCTTCGGGGTCGACGAGGTCGCCCGGACCGGCCTTCACCCCGCCGATGTCGACGATGTCCGCGCCCTCGCCGACCACGCGGTGGACGGCCTCCATGGCGACGTCCTCGGCGTAGGTGGCGCCCCTGTCGTAGAACGAGTCCGGGGTGCGGTTGATGATCGCCATCACCAGCGCGTGGTCGCGGACGACGGTCCGGCCGCGGAACTGGAGCTCGATCACATCCCGTGTCTACCAGGCGGGCCCCGGCCTGTGCACATGGCGGACGTCTCATACTGCCCTGCGTGGAACTGGTGAAAGCGGTCGACGCGCTGTGGGAGCGGGGATGGTTGCCCTACGACGTTCGCGAGATCGTGTCGCGTTCGCTCGACGAGTCGGCCACCTCGCTCGTGGTGGACGTGATCGCTTCGTCCTGTTCGCCCCATGCCGCGAGCACGGTGCACCCGCGCTGGCAACGGCAGCTGGACGAGATCGGCGCCGCGGTCTGGTGGGAGGGACCGCTGCTGGAGGCGTGGGCGGCACGGCACATCGAGACGGCGTCCTACGCGTCCCGCACGGCCGCGGAGCTGCTCGCGTTCCTGAACCGGCTGCCGACCCTGCCGCGGATCCTGCCGCTGCCCGGTGACGCGCTGAGCGATCTCGTGCGCGCGGGTGTGGACCCGAAGGTGCTCAACCGGGTGCGCGGGCTGCTGGCGAAGGCCGAGTCGACGTCGTTCCCGGAGGAGGCGGAGGCGCTGTCGGCCAAGGCGCAGGACCTGATGAACCGGCACGCGCTCGAACGGGCGGTGCTGGACGCGGACCTGCCGCAGCTCGCGACGTCGCGGCGGATGTGGCTCGACAAGGCGTACTTCAAGGAGAAGTCGCAGCTCGTGCACGTGGTGGCGGAGGCATCGCGGGCACGTGCGGTGGCCTACGACGGGTTCGGGTTCGTCGCGCTCGTGGGCGACGAGGTGGACCTGGAGATCGTGGAGCTGCTGTCCACGTCGTTGCTGGTGCAGGCAACGCGCGCGATGGTGGCCGCCGGCGGGAAGGAGACCAAGGGCAGCGAGGCGCGGTCGAGGCCGTTCCGCAAGTCGTTCCTGATCGCCTACGCGTCCCGGATCGCGGAGCGGCTGCACACCGCCGACGAGCCGGTGCCGGACGAGCGGCTGCTGCCGGTGCTGGCGAACCGCAGGAAGGCCGTGGACACGTTGTTCGACGAGATGTTCACGCGGACGCGGACCTCGCGCGTGACGGTGCGGTCGGCCGCCGGGTGGGGCGCGGGGCGGGCGGCGGCGGACGCCGCGGACCTGGGAACGGGCCGGAAGGCCGTGCCACGGGGCTGACCCCGTACCCGTTCGAGTGAACTCCCCCTTCCCGGGGCCGTCCCGGGGCAACCGGGGCTGAAAACCGTCAGACCCCCTCCCTAACGTCAACCCCATGCCAAGCACCTACCAGAACGAGACGAAGCTCGGTGAGGTCCTGTACCGGCTGAGCGCCACGACGGACGCGGACGAGTCCGTGGTCCTGGACCTGCTGGGGTCCGCCCCCTCGGGGGAGGTGGTGGCCGACGGCCGCCTCAGGCTGCCCTCCGAGGGCGGGGCAGCCGTCGGCAAGCTGCTCTCCCGCGTCCTGGGCGCCCACACGCGCCTGCGCGGCCGCCCCGCCCGCCATGCGAACGCCAACCAGCCCTGGACCGACTCCCTCGACTCCGACCTCCGCGCAGCCTGGCTCGCCCCGTCCACCGACGACGCCACCGTCCTCATCCGCGCACTGGGCGAGGAGATGCAGCGCTCCTCGACCGCCATCCGGGCCCGCCTGGCCCGCGTGGGCTGCGACCCGGACGTGCCCGGCCGCGAGCTCTCCTCCACCGCCGCCGCACTGCTAGGGGGAATGTCAGGGCAGCCTCAGGGGAAGACCTGATTCGGCGGACCCCGCGGCGGCGGACCCTGGAGCAGTACGCACCAGAGTCTTCAGGGGGTAACCGTGGAAATCACCGGCCTGATCAGCGCCCTGCTCATCGGCGCCTTCATCGGCGGCCTCGGCCGCCTGGTGGTCCCCGGCAGGCAACACGTCTCGCTGCTCACGACGATCCTCGTCGGCATCGCGGCGGCTCTGCTGGGCACCGCGGCGGCCACCGTCCTCGGCGTCGCCGACACCGCGGGCATCGACTGGATCGAGCTGGCCCTCCAGGTCGGCCTGGCCGGCGCCGGCGTCACCACCCTCGCCAACCGCCGCACGAGGTCCCCCCTCGTCCACTGACCCACCCCTCGTGGCCGGCTTCCCGCCGCCACCGGCCGGGTGGACCGTCAGCGCCCCACCCGGCCTTGCCCACCGCACAACCTCCCCACAAACCGCACCTCTCCCGACCGCCGACCGCCCTCGCGCCAACCGCCGTCGCACAGCCCGCCGGCACCTCGGCCCGCCACCGGTCCCCGGTCGCACCTGACCCCGCCCTCGGCGCCCGCCGCGCACACCCCGTGCCTTGATCCCGCACGCCTCGCGCGCCGCCCGCCGCCCCCGCGGCCCACCTCCCCGGCCCTTCGACGCGCCCGCTTCCCCCGGCCACGCCCCGCACCGCGTGCCCCGCAAGCGCCCGCGCCGACCACCGCCACCCCGGCACGCGCATCCTCGGCCGCCCGCCGCACCCCGACCACGCCCAACGCGTGCTCCGCAAGCGCCCACGTCAACCACCGCCACCCCGGCACCCCGCGGTCTCCGACGCGCCCGCTGGCTCCCAACCACGCCTCACGCGTTGCCACGCAAGCGCCCGCACCATCCGCCGCCAACCCGGCACTCCGCGGTTTCCGGCCGCCCGCCCCACCTCAACCACGCCTCACGCGTTGCTCCGCAAGCGCCCGCGTCAACCACCGCCATCCCCCGGCACCCCGCGGTCTCCGACGCGCCCGCTGCCCAGCCACGCCTCACGCGTTGCCCACGCAAGCGCCCGCGCCGTCCGCCGCCATCCCGGCACCTGCGGTCCCGGCACGCCCGCCGCACCCGGCCACGCCCCACACCCGTGTCCCACAGCGCCCGCGCCGACCGCCGCATCCCTGGCCACGCATCACGTCCCGTGCCGCCCCAGGCCCGCACCTCAACGCCAGGCCCACCTCACCCAGCGACGAGAGGAGCACCTCCCACCACACCACCAGCTGGCTCGCCCAGCCTCACCAACGCTCGCACCCGCCACAGAACCGGTCCCGCCGCCAAGCCCGTTCCCTCCCCCGGCTCTCAGGGCCCCGACGCGCCCGCTGCACCCCGGCCGACTCCCGTCGCCGGCACAGCGCCCGCGCCGCTTCGCGCCACAGGCCGCCTCACCCCACCCATCACCGGCAACAGGCCAACCCATCCACCACTGACACCCCCAGCGGCCGCCCACCCCAACCCACAGCAACCCCACCGCCCAACCGCGGGGAGAGGAAGGTGCGAATCAGCAGGAAGCGAACTCGGCGAGCAGACCGGAGGCCACCTCCACGTCCGGGCTGAGCTGGCGGTCGGACATGTCCGGGTTGAGCTTCGACTCGGCGAGCTCGAAGGCCGCGCGCAGCTCCGGGGTGTCGGGCGCGATGCCGCGCAGCCGCAGGGCGCGCACGGCGGCGACGATCTCGCAGGCAAGCACGAGGCGGAACGCGCCGAGCGAGCGCAGGGCCTGGCTCGCGGACTGGAAGGCGAAGCTCGAGTTCTCCTCCTGGCCGCGCGAGACGACGGCGTTGCCGATGCTGGCCGGCTCGGCCAGGGTGCGGACCTCGGCGAGCGCGGAGTTGGCGCTGTACTCCAGGATCATCACGCCCGAGCTGCCGCGCACGCCTTCGGCCAGGAACGGGTGCAGGCCGGTGAAGTTCGGCTCGACGAGGGTGGCGAGCCGGGCGGTCGAGAGGTGACCGGTGTGCAGCAGGGCCAACCGCAGGCGGTCGAGGGCCTGGCCGAGGTACGCGCTGTGGAAGGCGCCGTGGTGGTAGGCGGCGTCGTCCTCGGGGCCGAAGTGGTCGGAGACGATGAGCGGGTTCTCGGCGGCGGCGTTGAACTCGACGTCGAGGACGCGGCCGAGGTCGGTGGCGGCGTCGACGGCGGGGCCGTGGATCTGCGGGAAGCAGCGGTAGCCGAACGGGTCCTGGATGCGTGCGGGCGGACGGGACGGCTCGGCGAGCAGCCTGCGCATCTCGGCGGCGACGGCGACCTGGCCGGGGTGCGGGCGGCCGAGGTGGACGCGTTCGGCGTAGGCCTCGACGGCGCCGTCGACGGCGAGGAACGACAGGGCGGCCACGACGTGGGTGGCCCTGAGCAGTTCCGCGGCGTCGTGCCAGGCGAGGCCCGCCATGCCGATGGTCAGGGCGTTGCTGCTGATCAACGCGAGGGCGTCGCCGGAGTCGAGGTCGATCGGGTCCGGGGTTTGCGTGGACCCGAGCCAGTAGCGCTCGCCGATCAGGGTGAGGCCGGTCTCGGCGAGTGCGGTGAGGTCGCCGGTGCCGATCGCGCCGTACTCGTGCACGCCGGGGTAGCAGCTGCTGTTCAACGCCGCGAGCAGGGCGTCGGCCACGGCACGGCGGACGCCCGCGCCGCCGGCGAGGAGCTGGTTCAGGCGCACGACCATCATGGCGCGCACCTGTTCCTCCGGCAGCATGCCGCCGAGGCCGCCGGCGTGGCTGCGCAGCAGGCGCAGACCGTGCTCGGCCCAGCCTTCGTTGGTGACGAGCTGGTCGCGGTTCGCGCCCACACCGGTGGTGCGGCCGTACACCTGCCTGCGCACGACGAGGCGCTGGCTGGCGCGCCACGACGCTTCGAGGCGGTCGAGCCCGTCGGCGTGCAGGACCACCGGCGTGTGGTACCTGGCCACGCGCAGGACGTCGTCGCCGCCGAGGGACTGACCGTCCAGCACGACAGGGGTGTCATCGACCATGGCGACAATGTGAACACATAGGGTTCACAGGTGCTCGTACTGCATGGCCTGTGCACGACCGACGGCGCGCTTGCGCTGTGGGCCGAGGATTCCGGGCTGCCCGCACGCAGTGAGAGCAGCCGCCGGGACGCGCCGCACCCGTTCGCGGCCACGGCGGAGTCGCTCGCGGCGGCGCTCGGGATCGACGAGGAACGGGCGACGCGGCGCGCGTTGCTGCTGCCCTCCTACGCGTCGGGTCCGATGGCGTCGCCGGAGCTGGTGCGCGACCCGCTCACGGCGGGGCGGGCGCAGCGCGGCAAGGTCGGGCTGAAGCAGTGGGGTGTGCCCACGATCCGGTTCGGCGACCGGCCGGAACCGGGTCCGGACGTGCGGTTGAGCGACTCGGCGCGGTTCGTGTTCGACGTGGCGGGCTTCGCGGCGGATCTCGTCACGCGCGGGCGCGTGCTGCCCTCGGTCGCACCGGACCGGCCGCGGGCGCGGTGGGTGCCGGTGCTGTCGGGCACGGACTCGGCGCGGTTCGCCGCGTTGCAGGCCGCAATGCCGCCCGCGTGCCGTTGTGAGGAGATCGCCGCCGACCCGGCGGAGCTGGTGCGCGCGGCGCTCACGACGGTGGTGGACGAGCAGGTGCGCGCCCGCCTCGACAAGACCTCGCTCGCGCCGCGCCGCCGCGGGCAGCAGACGACGGCGGAGGCGTGGCTCGCCGCGCTGACCGGGGACCCGGAGTTCGACGCGGACCCGGTGGAGCTCTACGAGCTGCGCGAACAGCTCGACCGGTGGCGGCAGAGCGCGGGCAGCGAGAGCCCGGTGCGCACGTGCTTCCGGTTGCGCTCGCCCGAGCAGCGCGGCGAGGACGAGTGGGCGGTCGAGTTCCTGCTGCAGGCCGTCGACGAGCCGAGCGTGCTGGTGCCCGCGCACCAGGTGTGGTTCGCCGACGACGCCGTGCTGCGGCGCTGGATCCCGGCGCCGCAGGAGCACCTGCTGGCGGACCTCGGCCGCGCGAGCCGGCTGCACCCCGACCTGGACGAGGCGCTGCGCGGTGCGCACCCGGCGGAGCTGGAGGTCGGAACCGAAGGCGCGTACCGGTTCCTGACCGCGGCGCCGGTGCTGGCGCAGGCCGGGTTCGGCGTGCTGCTGCCGTCGTGGTGGCAGCAGCGGGTGCGGCTCGGGTTGAAGCTCACCACGAAGAGCCGCGGCACGGCGGGGACCGTGGCGAAGGAGAGCGAGATCGGCCTGAAGTCCATCGTGGACTACAGGTGGGAGCTCGCTCTGGGCGAGGACTCGCTCACCGACGCGGAGCTCGCCGAGCTCGCCAGGGCGAAGGTGCCGCTGGTGCAGGTGCGCGGCCAGTGGGTGCAGGTCGACCAGAAGCGCCTGGCGGCGGGGCTCGCGTTCCTCCAGCGCGGCGGTGGCCAGATGACCGCCGCCGAGGTGATGCTCCACAGTGGACTGACCGAGGAGGACGAGAGCCTGCCGCTGCCGCTCACGTCGGTCGAGGCGGACGGCTGGCTCGGCGACCTGTTGTCCGGCAGGGCCGACGAGCAGATCGAGCCGGTCGAGCCGCCGGCGGGCTTCGGCGCCCGGCTGCGCCCGTACCAGCAGCGCGGTCTGGCGTGGCTGGCGTTCCTCGACAAGATCGGCCTGGGCGCCTGTCTCGCCGACGACATGGGCTTGGGCAAGACCGTGCAGCTGCTGGCGCTGGAGGCCCTGAACCGCGCGAACGGCAAGCGCCCGCCGACCCTGCTGATCTGCCCGATGTCGGTCGTCGGCAACTGGCAGCGCGAGGCGGCGAGGTTCACGCCGGAGCTCTCCGTCCACGTGCACCACGGCGCCGGCCGCCTCGACGGCGACGCCCTGCGCGAGGCCGTCGAGAGCCACGACCTGGTCCTCACGACGTACGCGCTGGCGGGCCGCGACAGTGCCGCACTGGGCGACCTGACCTGGGACCGGGTCGTGCTCGACGAGGCGCAGAACATCAAGAACAGCGCCACCCGCCAGTCGCAGGCCGTGCGCCGGCTCAAGGCCCGCCACCGCGTCGCCCTGACCGGCACCCCGGTGGAGAACCGCCTCGCCGAGCTGTGGTCGATCATGGACTTCGCGAACCCCGGCGTGCTCGGCACGATCAACACCTTCCGCGCGCGCTTCGCGGTCCCGGTGGAACGCCACAACGACAAGGACGCCGCCGCCCGCCTGCGCAAGATCACGAACCCGTTCGTGCTGCGCCGCGTGAAGACCGACCCGCGCATCATCAGCGACCTGCCGGACAAGGTCGAGGTGCGCCAGCTGTGCAACCTCACCACCGAGCAGGCCTCGCTCTACCAGGCCGTCGTGAACGACATGCTGGAGAAGATCGAGGAAGCAGAGGGCATCGGCCGCAAGGGCCTGGTGCTGGCGACGATGTCGAAGCTCAAGCAGGTCTGCAACCACCCGGCCCACTTCCTGGGCGACGGCTCCCGCATCTCCGGCCGCTCCGGCAAGCTCGCGCGCCTTGAGGAAGTTCTGGAAGAGGTCCTCGCCGAGGGCGACAAGGCGCTGTGCTTCACGCAGTTCACCGAGTTCGGCAGCATGCTCGTGCCCCACCTCGCGGCCCGCTTCGACACCGAGGTGATGTTCCTGCACGGTGGAACCAGCAAGGCGGCCCGCGACCGCATGGTCGAACGCTTCCAGGACCGCACCGGTCCGTCGCTGTTCCTGTTGTCCCTCAAGGCAGGTGGCACCGGCCTCAACCTGACCGCCGCCAACCACGTCATCCACCTGGACCGCTGGTGGAACCCCGCGGTCGAGGACCAGGCGACGGACCGCGCGTTCCGCATCGGCCAGAACCGCAACGTCCAGGTGCGCAAGTTCGTCTGCATCGGCACGCTCGAAGAACGCATCGACACCATGATCGAGGAGAAACGCGCACTGGCCCAGCTGGTCGTGGGCGCGGGCGAGAACTGGCTCACCGAGCTGTCCACCTCCCAGCTGCGCGACCTGCTCACGCTCTCCGGGGAGGCCGTCGGTGAGTGACCACTGGTCCGGTGAACACCCCCGCTACGGCAGGACCATCAAGGCCGACAACGGCATCAGGGCGAAGAGCCAGCGCGGCGACATCGCCACTACCTGGTGGTCGCGCCGCTTCCTGGAGGTCCTGGAGTCGTTCGGCATGGGCGGCCGCCTGACCCGCGGCCGCACCTACGCGCGCCAGGGCCAGGTGCTGAGCCTGTCGCTGTCCACGAGCATGGTGATCGCCCTGGTCCAGGGCTCCCGCCCCACCCCGTACCGGGCCCGCATCGCGATCAAGTCGTTCACCACACCCGAGTGGCAGCGCATCGAACACGCCCTCGCCGGCCAAGCCCTCTACACCGCGAAGCTGCTGGCCGGCGAGATGCCCCGCGACATCGAGACCCTCTTCGCCGGCCTCGGCCTGCAGCTGTTCCCGGCGACGATGCGCGAGCTGACGATGGACTGCACCTGCCCCGACTGGGAGGTGCCCTGCAAACACCTGGCCGCCACCTGCTACCTGCTGGCCGAGTCCTTCGACAACGACCCGTTCGAAATCCTCGCCTGGCGCGGCCGCGGCCGTGAGGACCTCCTCGACCGCCTCCGCACCCTCCGCGGCGCCACCCGCACGACGGTGACCCGCGAGGAGGCCCCGCCGCTCACCCAGTGCCTCGACACGTTCTGGCACCGCCAGACCACGACCGCCATCCCCCTCGGCGACCCGACGGCCGCGGTGCGCCCGGACGCGGTCCTCGACCAGCTCGACGCGGTTCCGATCTCCGTTCGGCGCGACAACCTCGTGGACCTGCTGCGGCCGGCATACCTGCGGCTCGCCGAACCGCCTCCCGATGTGACCGGCACGTGAGCGATTTGCGGGATGCTGGCCAGATGAGGGAGAAGCTGACCTGGCTCGTCGTGCCGGTCCCGCTGTTGCTGGTGCTCATGGGGGCCGTTTTCGCCTGGGGCAACATCCTGTTCGTCATCAGCGAGCACGACGAGATGTGCGCGCGAGGCCTGGTCTACGAGAGGGCAGTGCTCAAGGAAGAACTGCAGGACCCGTGGACGCTCACGAGCACCTGCGTCTTCGAGGACGGCCGCACCCACGACGAACAGCCGACACCGTGGGTGCCACCGCTGCTCGTGGTGCTCGCTTCGGTGACCGTGCTCTGCGCCGTCGTCGGTGGCTGGGCCATGTGGACCCAGAGGTCCGCCGCCCGTGCGGGCGGTTCCGGGGACCAGTCGCACTGACCAGCGAGGTCAGGAATGCGGATGACGGGCACACCCGCCTCGGGGGCGGTACCCGTGAGCGCGCCGTCCGGAGGTCCGCGACCCGTCCCCGTGGCCGCGGACCCCTGGACACCTGCGGCTAGCCGCCGGCCACCGAGGGCAGGATCTGGATTTCGGCGCCTGCCGGGAGTGGGGTGGCCGGGCCGGAGAGGCGGCGGCACTCCTCGCCGTTGACGTAGAAGTTGACGTAGCGGCGGAGGGTGGAGCGTTCGTCGCGCAGGCGGCGGTCCAGGCCGGGGTAGGTGTCGGCGAGGACGTCCAGGGCGGCGCCGAGGGTGGCGGGTTCGGGGACGTCGACGTCGACGTGGGAGGCGCCGGCCGTGGCGGTGCGCAGGACGCCGGGGATCAGGACGGTGACCTTCATGCGGGCACCTCCGGGGTGAGCGCGGACGCCGCGTGGGCGGGCACCACGGCGGACTTGGGCGCCACGGACTCGGGCCTTGCTGCGGGCCTGAGGGCTGTGTGGGCAGGCGCCGCGGCGGGCCTGGACGACAAGCGCGCCGGGACCGCGGCGCGACCGGGTGTCGCGGGTGTCGCGGGTGTCGCGGGTGTCGCGACGAGCCTGGGCACCGCAGGCGCGGGTCTTGCAGCGGGCCTGGGAGTCGCGGCGGATGGGGGCACTGCGGGACGGGGTGCCGCGGGTGGGGACACCGCGGTTGGGAGCGCTGCGGGTAGAGGCGCCGCGGAACAGAGGGCCGCGAGTGGAGGCGCCGCAGGCACCAGCGCCGCAGGACGGAGCGCCGCAGGTGGAGACGCCACGAGGTGAGGTGCTGCGGGACAGAGGGCCGCGGGAAGAGGCGCTGCGGTTAGAAGCGCCGCGAGTGGAGGCGCCGCGGTTGGGAGCGCCGCGGGTGGGCCGGCGGGCGTCAAGGGAGCACCGCCGCGCGGATCGACATCACGTCGGGCAGGTGGGCGGCTACCTGGTGCCAGGTCTCGCCCTCGTCGGGGCTCGCGTAGACCTCGCCGGAGCGGGAGCCGAAGTAGACGCCGGGGGTGGGGGCGGTGTCGGTGCACATGGCGTCGCGCATCACGGCGGTCCAGAAGGCGTCGGGCAGGCCGGCGCCCAGGGCCTGCCAGGACGAGCCGGCGTCGCGGGTGCGGTAGACGCGGCACTTGCCCTCGGGTGGGAAGCGGCGGGCGTCGGCCTCGATCGGGAACGTGAAGACGGTGTCCGGGTCGTGGGGGTGCACGACCATGGCGAAGCCGAAGTCGGTGGGGAGGCCGTCGGCGATGGACTGCCAGGTGTCGCCGCCGTCGTCGCTGCGGTAGACGCCGTGGTGGTTCTGGGCGTAGAAGCGGGACGGGGACGAGGGGTGCTGGGCCACCTTGTGGACGCACTGGCCGAACTCGGGCCACGGATCGGGGAAGAAGTACGCCTTGATGCCCTTGTTGCGGGCTTCCCAGGACTTGCCGCCGTCGGCGGTGCGGTAGACGCCGCCGGTGGACATGGCCACGAGCACGCGGTCGGGGTCTTCCGGGTCGGGGACGATCGTGTGGACGGCCTGGCCGCCGAAGCCCGCCGACCACTCGGGGCGGTGCGGGTGGTTCCAGAGGCCCTCGACGAGCTCGAACGTGCGGCCGCCGTCGGTGGACTTGAACAGCGCGGAGGGCTGGGTGCCCGCGTAGACGACGCCGGGCTGGGTGGCGGGGGCGGGCTGGAGCTGCCAGACGCGTTCCAGGGAGGCGTCGGCCGGGAACGCGATCGGGGGTGACTCCGGTTCGTCCCAGGTGGCGCCGAGGTCGTCCGATGTGGACACGCCGGGGCCGAAGTGCGGGGACGACACCCCGGCGAGCAGGCGGGTGCCCCCGCGGGTGTCGAACGCGACCGCGTACACCTCCTGCATGGGGTGGTGCGGGCCGTCCACCTGCCACGTCACGCGGTCCTCGCTGCGGGCCAGCCACAGGCCCTTGCGGGTGCCGATCGCCAGCAACACCGTCATCTCGCGCCTCCTCGAAGATGTGATGTGGAGCACGTTACGCCGGGGGTCTGACAATTTCCGGTGGTGGAGGAAAGGCCACGTAGACCCGCAAGTTACTCACTGGTAGCGTCCGGCGGAGAGACGAAGGAGGCTCCCCCGTGCTGCTCGACCCGAACCACTACGACCCCGCGCACCTCGACGACGAGACCCGCCGCCTGCTCAAGGCCACGGTCGACTGGTTCGAGGCCCGCGGCAAGCGGCAGCTCATCGCCGACGCCCAGGACAAGGTCTGGTACGCGGAGTTCCTCGACTTCGTGAAGCGGGAGAAGCTCTTCGCCACCTTCTGCACGCCCGCGAGCGTCGACCCCGCCAAGCGCTGGGACGCCGCACGCAACGCCGCGTTCAGCGAGGTGCTCGGCTTCTACGGCCTGCAGTACTGGTACGCCTGGCAGGTCACGGTGCTCGGCCTCGGTCCGATCTGGATGAGCGGCAACGAGGAGGCCAAGCAGAAGGCGGCGGCGCTGCTCGACTCCGGCGCCGTCTTCGCGTTCGGCCTCTCCGAGAAGGAGCACGGCGCCGACGTCTACAGCACCGACATGATCGTCACGAAGACCGCCGACGGTTACCGCGCCAACGGCAGCAAGTACTACATCGGCAACGGCAACGTCGCCGGCATGGTCAGCGTCTTCGGCAAGATCGACGACGAGTACCTCTTCTTCGCCGTGGACAGCCAGCACGAGAACTTCAAGCTGGTGAAGAACGTCGTCGACAGCCAGATGTTCGTCAGCGAGTTCCGCCTGGAGGACTACCCGCTGACCGACGCGGACGTCCTGCACCGCGGCCCCGACGCCTTCTCCGCCGCGCTGAACACCGTCAACGTCGGCAAGTTCAACCTGTGCACGGCCAGCATCGGCATCTGCGAGCACTCCTTCTACGAGGCGATCACCCACGCCCACAACCGGATCCTCTACGGCAACCCGGTCACCGACTTCCCGCACGTGCGGCAGAACTTCGTCGACGCCTACGCCCGCCTCGCCGCGATGAAGCTCTTCGCCGATCGCAGCGTCGACTACTTCCGCAGCGCCGGCGAGGACGACCGCCGCTACCTGCTCTTCAACCCCATCACCAAGATGAAGGTCACGAGCGAGGGCGAGAACGTCATCGACCTGCTCTGGGACGTCATCGCCGCCAAGGGTTTCGAGAAGGACACGTACTTCACCCGCGCCACGGCCGACATCCGCGCACTGCCCAAGCTCGAGGGCACCGTGCACGTGAACCTGGCCCTGGTGCTGAAGTTCATGCCCAACTACCTGTTCAACCCCAAGGACTACGCCGAGGTCCCGACCCGCCACGACGCGAGCGACGACGACTTCTTCTGGCACCAGGGCCCCGCGCGCGGTCTCGGCAAGGTCCAGTTCCACGACTGGGAGCCGATCTACACCGAGCACGCGCACCTGCCGAACGTGGCGCTGTTCCACGAGCAGGCGAACGCGCTCAAGACCCTGCTCACCACCGCGGCACCGGACGCGGAGCAGCAGAAGGACCTCGACTTCCTGCTGAACCTGGGCCACCTCTTCACCCTGGTCGTCTACGGCCAGCTGGTGCTGGAGCAGGCCAAGACCACCGGCACCGGCGACGCCGTCGTCGACCAGATCTTCGACGTGCTGGTCCGCGACTTCGCCGGGTACGCGACCGCGTTGCACGGCAAGCCGAGCAGCACCGAGGCCCAGCAGCAGTGGGCGGTGCGGCAGATCCGCAAGCCGCACGTCGACCAGGCCCGCTTCGACGCCGTGTGGCAGCAGGTGGTCGCGCTCTCCGGCCGCTACGAGATGCGCCCCTAGCCCTGGTAGCGCTCCAACGCCGTGATCAGGAGTTCGAGCCCGAACTCGAACTCCTGGTCGTGGTCGTAGGTCCCCAGCTCGTCGATGACCTCCGCCGACAACGGGAACGCCGCCGCGTCCACGCCCTCGAACGGTGAGAGCGCGATCCCGCCGAGCTCCGGCGACGTCGCGACCTCCCTCATCAGGGTTCCGAGCAGGTACGACACCATCGCCCGCATCATCCCGACGGCGACCTTGCCGCGGAAGCCCGCCTTCTCGATGTTCACCAGCGCGGCCTCGATGGTCCGGAACCCCGCCTCCCCGCTCAGCCGCCGGGTCGCGAGCAGCACGAACGCCCGCGGATGCTGCCGCGCGAGCTCCCGCACCGCACGCGCGTGCGCACGGACGTGGTCGCGCCAGTCGTCGCTGTCGACGTGATAGGGCTTGGCCTGCGCCATGATCCGCTCGGCGGCGAGGTCGACCAGCACCGCCTTGTTCGGCACGTGGTTGTACAGCGACATCGTGCCCGCGCCCAGCTCCGCCGCGAGCCGCCGCATCGAGACGGCCTCCACGCCCTCGCGTTCGATCAGCCGCACCGCCACATCCACGATGCGGGCGCGGGTCAGCGGTTCACGGGGCGAGGACACTGGCGAAGACCATACGACGTGGAGTAGCTTCCGTCCGACGTACGGCGTACGTAGGAGGTCGGGCGGCATGACCGAGTCCAAGGCGCTCAGAGCGCTGCGCGAGGCGATCGTCCTGGAGCTCATCGAGTCGCAGAACGAGTACGACTTCGACGCGGGCCTGGCCCCCTTCAGCCACCCCCGGTTCGAGATCATGGCCACCGGTCAGGTCCTCGACGGCACCGAGGCGGTGCGGGACTACTGGACACGCACGCGCGCGGCGTTCCCCGACCAGAAGAGCAAGGTCGTCGAGGTCTACCACGCCGACGACGCCGTGATCGTCGAGTTCGAGCTGCAGGGCACGCACCTGGGCAGCCTGACCGGCGAACCGGTGACCGGCAAGTCGTTCAAGGTCCGGATGTCCGGGTTCTTCCTGTTCGACAAGGACGTGCTGGTCTGCCAACGCGTCTACGGCGACTCCGCGACGGTGCTGCACCAGCTCGGCCTGATCGAGGCCCCGCAAGAGTATTAGCGCCCGCACGGGCACAAGACGCAGCGAAGCCGCTGTCCGAAAACGGACAGCGGCTTCGCGACAGATCAGATGTGCTGACCAGTCAGACTCAGACGGCGCGAACGCCCTGGGCCTGCGGGCCCTTCTGGCCCTGACCGATCTCGAACTCGACCCGCTGGTTCTCCTCGAGAGCCTTGTAGCCGTTCATCTGGATCTCGGAGTAGTGGACGAACACGTCGGCGCCACCGTTGTCAGGGGAGATGAAGCCGAAGCCCTTCTCCGCGTTGAACCACTTGACGGTGCCCTGTACTGCCATCTTGCTACTTCTCCTCTAACAGGTGCCGGATCGCGCTCGCGACCACCGGGTCAAGCTTGGAACTGCGTCATCTCCGGAACCTGGAGAATCCACACGCTCTCAACCTCGTCGCATGATCACGCTCAAGCACGAACACACAACGTACGACCATGGACAGTGAACCACGACCTCCCGCTCCCAGTCGAGCCATCGTTCGCGCTGCTACCGTGAGATCCGGAACGAGGACGCGGAGGTGGCCGTGCCCCAGGTGGCGGCGTTGTCGATCACGGTGGCGGTGGCCCCGCGCGTGCGCGCCGGACTGCACGCCCTCCTGCTCGCCCGGTTGACCAGCCTGTCCGCCGAGCTCGCCCCGCGGCCCTCCGGCGGCGTGACGAACCTCGTCACCGGGACCGTCACCGGCAACGTGGTCCAGGTCACCGGAAACGTCGACGGTGGCATCAACATCGGCTCCGGGCCGCACCGGAGGCGGTAACCTGGAGGGTCGTTGGACCCGGGGGGCCGTGGCTTTGACCGGCAGTGAACGACTGCTCTTCTTCTTCGTCGGACTGGTGACCACGTTCGTGTTCATCCGCATCAGCGTGCGCATGATCAGGGCGAAGGTGCGCTGGTGGCCGCGCAACGTCGTGCACGGGGACACGCACGTGCACCACGTCGTGTTCGGCACGGTGCTGCTGCTCCTGTCCAGCGTGACCAGCCTGGTGATCCCGGACGACCTGCACGGCGCGCGGCTCGCGGCCGCGGCCGGGCTCGGCGTCGGGGCCGCGCTGGTGCTGGACGAGTTCGCGCTGATCCTGCACCTGCGGGACGTGTACTGGACGAAGGCGGGCCGGCTGTCGGTGGACGCGGTGTTCCTCGCCGTGGGGCTGACCGGGCTGTTCCTGCTGGGCGCGCGGCCGCTGGGCTACGACGAGGTGCTTCAGCTCAACCCGGAGACGACGCCGGCGAGCACGTTCACGTTGCGGCTCATCGCGATCGGCGTCAACCTGTGCTTCGCCATCGCGGCACTGCTCAAGGGCAAGATCTGGACCGGGCTGCTGGGCCTGCTGGTGCCGGTCGTGCCCGCGGTGGGCGCGGTCCGGCTCGCGCGGCCGGGGTCGCCGTGGGCGCGCTGGCGCTACCGGGAGGGCTCGCGGAAGCTGGCCCGCGCGTACCGGCGCGAGGCGCGGATCCGGCAGCCGATCATCCGGGCGAAGATCGCCGTGCAGGAGTTCATCTCCGGCCGCCACGACCTCCCCGACTAGTGCCGGGGAGGTCGTGGCGGGCGACCGGGGTCAGCCGCCGACGATGTCCTGCTGCACGCACACCGGTTGCAGCTCGCTCGCGCACAACTCCTGCGCCTTGATCACGCCCTGGGTCACCATGGTGCGCACCGTGTCGCGCTTGATCAGCGTGGCGCCCAGCAGCACGGCCTTCACGTCCCGCCGGGAGACGGGGTCGCGCAGGTTGCCCGTCGCGAGGTCGTCGGCACCGGCCAGGTCGCCGCGGGCGACCGCGATGGCCAGCCGGGCGGCCGCCTCCGCCTCGTCGCGCACCGGCTTGTAGACGGTCACGCACTGGTCGCCGCGCAGCACGGCCCGCAGACCGTCCAGTGTGGCGTCCTGCCCGGTGACCGGGACCTTGCCCGCGAGGCCCTTCTTCCTGAGCACCTCGATGACCGCGCCGCCGAGGCCGTCGTTCGCGGCGACCACGCCGTCGACCTTGCCGCCGTTCTCGGTGAGGATCCGCTCGAACACCTGTCCGCCGAGGACCGCGTCCCAGTTGTCCACCGGCGCCGACTTCACGAGCTTCAGCGCCCCGCTGGCGTACTTGGCCTCCAGCCGGTCCTTGTGGCCCTGCGCGAACAGCGTCGCGTTGTGGTCGGTGGGCGCGCCCTCGACCTCGATGATCTGCGCACCCGGCCGGTCACCGAGGCAGCCGAGCAGCCCCTCCGCCTGGAGCTGGCCGACGTTGCGGCTGTCGAAACCGACGTGGTACTCGGCCAGGCCGCCGAGCGTCACGCGGTCGTAGTCGATGACCGTGATGCCGGCGTCTTTCGCCTTCTTCTGCACGGCGAGGCCACCGGCCGACGACAACGGCGTGATGACCAGTACCTTCACCTTGCGCCGGATCATCTCGTCGGCGATCTGGGCGAACTTCGCCTCGTTGCCGTCCGCGTTCTCGATGAACGGCTCGATGTCGGCGTAGTTGAACGCCTGCGTCAACAATGGGCGATCTTGTTCTTCCCACCGCGTCGAGGACGTTCGGTCCGGAAGGATTACACCGACAACGGGTTTGGGGCCGCGCGTGGGCAGGGACAGACCGCCCTGGTCAGCATCGCCGCAACCGGAGAGAAGGAGGAGCGCGCATGCCGACGCCGCCATTACCCGTCTTCGCATAAACGCGGAGTTCATCGCTTGCGAGATGTTAAGTCAAGATTTCTTCTCGGCCATCACGCTCTGCGGCCGATCGACTACAGTTCGATTCCGTACGAAAGGCGCTGATGTTCGCCCTATTTCGCACCTAGTGTGCTGGACTTGGGCGGCAATCGGGGGCCGTACCTTCTGTGTTGGATCCAGCCCTGACCGGGTGTGAGGAGACAGCTAGGTGAGAACGCGCAGAACCGTGATGGCGGTGGCGGCAACGGTGTCGCTGATCGCCGCGGGCACATCGGCGGCGGGGGCAGCGCCGGCCGCGGCCGGGCAGCAGCAGGACACGGAGTACACGGTGCTCCTGCAGGACCCGGGCAACCGCGACTTCGCGATCGACGCCGTGCACGCGGCGGGTGGCGAGGTCGTGCGGGACAACCAGGCGATCGGCCTGCTGACCGTGAAGGCACCCGCGAACGGCTTCGTGGAGAAGGTCTCGGCGTCGAAGGACGTCGCCGGCGCCGCTCGCGCGAAGCCGATCGGCCACGCGCCGGCGCAGAAGAAGGCCGAGAAGGCCAAGCGCGACAACGTGGAGAAGGAGAACACCACCACCGCGGCGAACAAGGCTCCCGCCGCGCCGAAGTCGACCGCGGGCATGGACCCGCTCGACGGCGACCTGTGGGGCCTGAACCTCGTCCGCTCGAACATCGCCCGCGCCAAGCAGGCCGGTGACAAGCGGGTGTACGTCGGCATCCTCGACACCGGTGTGGACGGTTCGCACCCGGACATCGCGCCGAACTTCAACAACGAGCTGTCGCGCAACTTCACCGTCGACATCCCGAACGACGCCGACGGTGGCGAGTTCGACGGCCCGTGCGAGTTCCGCGGCTGCGTCGACCCGGCCAACTGGGACGACGGCGGCCACGGCACGCACGTCGCCGGCACCATCGGCGCCGCTGCCAACGGCTTCGGCATCTCCGGTGTCGCGCCGGGCGTGTCGCTGGTCAACATCCGCGGTGGGCAGGACGCGGGGTCGTTCTTCCTGCAGCCGGTCGTCGACGCGCTGACCTACGGCGCCGACATCGGCCTCGACGTGATCAACATGTCGTTCTACGTCGACCCGTGGTACATGAACTGCGCCAACGACTCCACCGCCACGGCGGAGGAGCAGCTGGAGCAGCGCACGATCATCGCGACCGTGCAGCGCGCCCTGAACTACGCGCACCGCAAGGGCGTCACGCTGATCGGCGCGGGCGGCAACAACCACGAGGACCTCGGCAAGCCGCGCACCGACACGGCGAGCCCGAACTACCCGCCGGGTCACGCCCGTCCCCGCCCGATCGACAACGCCACCTGCCTCAACCTGCCGACCGAGGGCAACCACGTCATCTCGGTCTCGTCGCTCGGCCCGTCGACCGCCAAGGCGGACTACTCCAACTACGGTGTGGAGCAGACCGCGCTCTCGGCTCCCGGCGGCTACTTCCGCGACGGCCTCGGCACGCCGTGGTACCGCACCAACGAGAACATGATCCTGTCGACCTACCCGCGCAACGTCGCCCTCGCCGAGGGCAACATCGACGAGGCCGGGAACATCACGCAGAAGGGCCTCGACGCCGGCGTCAAGAAGGCCGTCGACGGTGACAGGGTCGGCTACTACCAGTACCTGCAGGGCACCTCGATGGCCGCCCCGCACGCCGCTGGTGTCGCCGCGCTGGTCGTGAGCCAGTACGGCAAGAAGGACAAGAAGAACGGCGGCCTCACCCTCGACCCCGACAAGGTCGAGAAGGTGCTGTACAAGACGGCGATCCAGCGTGCGTGCCCGAACCCGCGCACGGTGTCGTACGTCAACGTCGGCCGTTCCGCCGAGTTCGACGCCACCTGCGAGGGTGACGCGAAGTTCAACGGCTTCTACGGTCACGGCATCGTGGACGCCTACGGCGCGGTGACCCGCGGCGGTCAGTTCATCTGATTTTCCGTTGCACCACAGGGGCTCCCGGCTTCGGCCGGGAGCCTTTGCCGTTTCCGGGGCCTGTTGCGGGGATTGTCCGTTTCGCGAATTAGTAAAGACTCTTGCCAATAGTGGTGTGGACCGCTTACCGTTGCCCTCACGCCGCCCGGGACCCCACACATCCCTGCCCCGGAGGAAAACCGTGAAACTCTCTGGTCGCATCGCGGCCGCGCTTCTGGCGTGCGCCGCGCTCATCACCACCACCGCAACAACGGCTTCCGCAGCCAACCTCGACGAGCCGCGCCTCAAGGACATCGCGATGCAGATCGTGTCCAGCGCGGAGAACTCCTCCACGGACTGGAGGGCCCAGTTCGGCTACATCGAGGACATCGACGACGGTCGCGGCTACACCGCCGGGATCATCGGCTTCTGCAGTGGCACGGGGGACATGCTCGACCTGGTCGAGCTCTACAAGTCCCGCAAGCCCGGCAACGTGCTGGAGAAGTACCTCCCCGCACTGCGCAGGGTGAACGGCACGGACTCGCACTCGGGCCTGGACCCGAACTTCACCAGGGACTGGAAGACCGCGGCGAAGGACTCGACCTTCAAGGCGGCCCAGGAGTCCGAACGCGACCGCGTGTACTTCAACCCGGCCGTGGCACAGGGCAAGGCCGACGGAGTGCGCGCGCTCGGCCAGTTCGCTTACTACGACGCGATCGTCGTCCACGGCGACGGTGGCGACAAGACCAGCTTCAGCAACATCCGCAAGCGCGCGCTGGGCAAGGCGAAGCCGCCGTCGCAGGGCGGCAACGAGACCACCTGGCTCAACGCGTTCATGGACGCTCGCGTGTGGGCGATGAAGCAGGAGGCCGCGCACGAGGACGTCTCCCGCATCGAGACCGCACAGCGCGTGTGGCTCAAGGCAGGCAACTTCGACCTGAAGACGCCGCTCAAGTGGAAGGTCTACGGCGACAGCTTCGAGATCAAGTGATCGCGTGACCGCGCACGGTGAAGGGCGTCCCGATCGGGACGCCCTTCACCGTGCGACCGGGGGTGGTCCCCTGCCGCGCTTCGACGCAGCGCGTTCCGCCGCGCGGCCGAACGGGTGATCCATTCGGCCAACACGGCGAAACCGCAGGCAGATTGCGTCGTTCGCCCCCGTAGGAACTCCACGGCTGCATAGAGTTCTTCGATCCCCGCACCTCGGAGGAGGCCACGGTGTTCGAAGGGCGCACCCGGCTGCGCGGACTCGTCCAAGGCCTGGTCGGGGCCGTGGGGGCAGGTGTGACACCGGTGCTCGTCGTCGAGGGCTGCGGAGGCTCCGGCAAGTCCGCGCTGCTGCACCAGACGGTGCTGGAGTGGCAGGACCGGACGCCCACGGTGCTCGTGCGGCCGCGTGAGCTGAGCGCCGACGACGAGGACACCGCGTGGGACAGCGCGGTGCGGCCGGTGCTCGCGGCCGTGCTGCTGGGGCTGAGCACCGAGGTCCCCGGCTTCCCCCTGTCGTTCGAACGCGTCCTGCTCGCGCAGATCGCCATGCGCGTCGACACCGACACCCTCGACCAGGAGGCCGCGCTCGAAGAGCTCAACCGGCAGACGAACAACTACCGCGACCGCAACCTGCGCGACCTGGTGCGCGACCTCGCCGCCACGGCCGGCTCGCTGATCCAGCTGCCGGTGGACCCGGCGCCGGTGGTGAACCGGATCGCCGACTACCTCGGCGGCATGCTGGAGACCTCGCGCCGGGCGTCCGGCTTCCGCTGGAGCAGGGCGGCGCTGGAGTGGTTCGGGCACCAGGACCAGCGGCTCTCCCTCAACGCCGACCACGCCCGGTTGCGGCTGAGCGCCCAGGCCCGCAGCAGGGACCCCGACGTGCGCCGCGACGTCGACGACCTGCTCGTCGCCGCGCTGCTGGCCGATCTGCGGCACAGCCTCGCGCCGGTCAGCACCCGGCGGCACAACGTGCTGATGCTGCTCGACGACGGCGACATCGCGGTGGCCACGACGTTCGTCCGCGCGCTGCTGCGGGTGCGCAGGGCGATCGCGGACACCGCCCGCGGCGGCCATCCCGCGCTGCCCGACCCGCTGCTCGTCGTGACCACGAGCGGCGGGCTGCTGGCCGAGGAACTGGCCGAGGACGAGCTGCCGGAGGCACCGGTGCTCGCCGAGTCCGATGTGGACGCCGACCTCGCCCGCTCAGCACGCGTGTGGCTGCGGGTCCGGTCGGAGGACCTGACGAGCAAGGACGTCGTGCAGCTCGCCAAGAGCCACCTGTGGCCCAACGACCTCGCCGCGAGCACCGTGGGCAAGGTCGTGCACCGGTTGAGCCGCGGTCACCCGAAGTCCGTCGACACGCTGCTGCGCAAGCTCCACGACGAACCGAGCCGCACCCGTGAGCCCGCCAGGCTGCTGCGCGGCGCGGAGACGGGCCTGCTCGAACCGTTCGTGCGCGAGTTCTCCGCCGGGGGCAGGGCGAACAAGCACCACGTGCAGGCCCTCGTCACGTTGTCGGCGGCGCTCACCAAGCTGGAGGCGCAGACGCTCGCCCCGCTGCTGCCCGACCCGGTCGGGCTGGGCTCGCCGCTGTACTCGTCGCCGACGCTGTGGACACCGGGTGAGTCCGGTGAGCAGCGGCTGCCACCGCTCGTCCGCTACCTCGGCCTGCGGCTGCTGGCCGCGCGGCCCGGCACCGACGAGGCGTCGTGGGACGCGGTGGTCGGCAAGCTGCGCGACCACGCCGGTGACGAGGGTCCCCGGCTGCGGCACACGCTGCTGCTGGGCGACCGCGCGGCGGTGGCGGCGGAGCTGCTGGAGTCGTTGGCGGACATGGCGACCAAGGCCTGGCTCGACCTCTTCGACCTGGTCACCGGTGAGGTGAACCCGCGCGAGACCGCGCCGGACTCGATCGGCGGTGCCGCGCGCGGCAGCGACCTGGCCCACGTCCACCGGCTGCTCGGCGTCGTGCCCGCGTTCGACCACGACCCGTGCGTCACGGACCCCGACGTGCTGCAGGACTACGCCGTGCACGTGGAACAAGCCCTGCGGCAGCTCTCCAACCGCGCGCAGGACCCGGCGCTGCTGCTCAGGCGCGCACAGCGCTACGAACGGTTCGGGAGGAACCACCGGTGACGTTCACCGAACGCTTCTACCTCGGGATCTGGCCCAGACCGCGAGCGCTGCGGCACCCCGCGAAGTGGACCGACTGGCTGCGCCCGGTCGCCGTGCTCGCGGTCGTCGCGCTCGTGGCCGGGGGCGTCACCGGCGGTCCGTGGCTGTGGAAGCGGTTGTCCTGCAAGGACGGCTGGCTGCCCAGCGCGGACGTGTGGTCGGCCGGCGGCGAGTGCGTCGGGCTGAGCCAGGGGCCCTACGCCTTCGAGCTCGACGCGTTCACGAACGTGCTGAAGGTGATCGAGAAGCAGAACGCCGCGGCGGCCGAGGTCTGCGACCCCAGCGGCACCCCGGTGACGGTCGGCGTGCTGCTCACGATGACCGACCAGTACGCCGGTGCGCGAGCCGTGCACGAGCTGGAGGGCATGGCGGCCGGGCAGGCCCGCGCGAACGGCACCGGCTGCCTGCACCCGGTGCGGCTGCTGGTCGGCAACATCGGCGCGTACGGGCCGGAGCAGGAGGCCGTGCAGGTCGCGCGCCGACTCGCCGACCACCCCGAGGTCGTCGCCGTGGCCGGGATCGGGCTGAGCCACCAGCACTCGGCGGAGATCGCCGACCTGCTGGCGGCGGAGAAGATCCCGATGGTCTCGGACCTGGTCACGGCGGAGGGGTTCGACCAGAGCGGTTCCACGGCGCAGGAGACGGACTACAGCGGCTGCGAGCCCGACACGACCTACCAGAACGGCGTGGGCCGCGACCACTACTACCGGGTGGCCTTCCGCGGCTCCGAGCAGATCCGCTCGCTCGGCGCGGCGCTGCCGGGCACCCGGCTCGACTTCATCATGGTGCCGACCGGCGGCACCGACCCCTACACCTGCACCGCGTTGCCGTTGATGCACAAGCAGTTCGGCGGCAACATCACCGAGGTCAAGTTCGACCCGGACGAGGCGAGCACGGTGTCGCAGACCGCCAGGCGGGTCTGCAACGTGACCAAGGACGTGACGGTCGGCTACATCGCCCGCGGCCGCGACCTGGCGATGTTCCTGCACAGCCTCGACCAGGAGTTCTCGCAGGGCCACTGCTCTGCGAGCTCGATCACGGTGGTGAGCACGTCGGACGGGCAGCGGGTGCGGGCGGCCGAGCTCGACCCGCGGCTGGAGGACCTGCGCGTGCAGGCGTTGTCCTCGCCCTCCTTCACCTCCGGCAAGCTGCGCCTGGTGGCCACCCTGGTCGGTGGGGCGGACAAGCAGGTCCCCGGCAACACCGGGTTCGCCGACTTCGAGCGCCAGTTCACCCGGATCGGGTTCGACGTGGCGCACACCGACGCGGGCTGGGCGGTCAACGGCTACGACGCCGTGTCCGTGGTCGAGGAGGCCGTCAACAAGCTGCCGGTGACCAAACCGGTGCAGCGCAGCCAGGTGAACACCCAGATCAGCTTCGTCTCCTCACCGGAGACCGCGGTGCTGGGAGCGGGCGGGCCGATCATGTTCGACAACGACGGCAACCGGGTCGGCGCCGAGCCGCCGGTCGTGCGGGTGTGCCCGTTGCCGCAGAAGCAGAACGGGGCGGTGGGCCGGGTCCGCAGCGTGACGCTGCACCCCGGCACCCCCGCCCCGTCCTGCTGAGCGGGCGTCTGCAAGTACCACCCCCGGCCGCGGGGGGGGGGGTTGAGGGGGCGCCCCCACGGGGCGGGGGGGGGGGGGCGCCCGCGGCCCCCGCGGCCGCGGGG
>NZ_JBEZBX010000024.1:0-84182 GCF_040647275.1 Lentzea sp. NPDC042327 | reverse complement strand
CGTGGAACCGCTCATCGGCAGCGTTGGCCGCCGCCCCTGCGACGCGCGCGGCCGCGTTGGCCGGCTTCGTCGGCGTGGTGATGGCACTCATGACTCACGCTCCCAGAACGCCGAACCCGCAGCAGCCACGACGACGCTGCGGGCGTTGGACCTCTCGTTCCTCGACCCACCGTAAGCGGGCACCCCGCCGAACGCTCAACGGTGGGTCCGCAGCAGGCGGTCGCCGCTGAGAACAGCCGCTCATCGCAGACCGCGGCTCTCAGCTTCGGCCGCACGCTCCACCTGGTGTTCGGAGCGGGGCACGGGAGCGGTTCGTGTCTGCCCGGTCACCCGGCGACCGGGGTCCACTTCCACCAGGGGTAGTGGTACTCGCCCTGCTCGACCTGGAACCGCCGGCCGCAGTCGAGGCACTCGCAGACGCGGTCGGGCACCCACTGCCGGTCATTGGGAACCGTCCGCACGACCCGGACGTGCCGGCGCCCGCTCTCCTTCGCCGGGTCGTAGAACTGGTGCGCGGGGTACGCCGCGCACAGGCACGTCCCGGCGGCGAAGAGCCGGACCCGGTCGAGCGCGTGCTCCAGGTTGGAGTGGTTGGACACGAGCAGGCCGCCGAGCTCGACGTCCGCGGTCGCCTCCTCGACGGCGCGCAGCGCGGGGACCAGCGGGGCCAGGACCTCGGGGTCACGGGTCCCGAAGACCGCCCACACCGAGGACAGGACGCGTTCGCCGTCACCGGAGAGGAAGTCCGCGACGACCGGCGACACGCCACCTCCGGCGGGTGGCTCTGCCAGCCACCGCGCCGGCAGCACCACCACGGCGGCGGGGGTGCCGACCAGGGCGACGGCGTCGTCCCCGGACCGCCACCACACCACCTCGGAGTCGATGAAGCGGCTCGCACCGGCGCGGTGGCGCGTGCCCCAGCTCCGGTCGGCCAGGTCGAGGAAGGACGACGGCACGGCCGCAAGGGGCAGCACGTGCCGGTGGACGTCCGTGTGCCCGGCGAGCCCGTCGACCTCCCAGTCGAGCCGCCCGTCGTCCGGCCACGGCAGCCCGGTCATCTGCTCGACCGCGGCCACCAGCTGCCCGGCGGTGACACCGGTCATCCAGCCGCGCCTTCGGCGAGCAGCGCGCGGTACCGGGCGCCGTGGTGCTCGTCCGGGGTCGGCGACACGGCCGGCTCCGGCAGGTCGTCGGGGTCGTCGGCGCTGATCGGGACGCCCTCCGCCCGGCACCGCGCGACCACACCGGCGTAGCCGTCGTCGGCCCACTGGCCGTACTCGTCGCTGAGGGCCTCGCTGAGGCTGCTGCCGCGGAGGAGCTCGAACTGGCCCTCGTTGTCGAGGACGACGACGGGCGCCGCGGTGAGCGGGAGGTGGCCCGGTCCGCGCCAGTAGCCGAACGCCCTGCCCTCGTCCTCGTCCTCGGCGACCCAGGTGACCAGCGCGGCCGTCTCCTCGATCGCCCTGGTGTTGGCGGCGACGTCGGGGTTCGCGAGGTCCGCGGCGGTCAGGTAACCGGTGTCCAGCGCCGCGGGCCGCTCGTCGTCCGCGAGCAGCCGCAGGCCCTCCGACCAGGGGTTGGGCTGACCCGCGTCCTGCCGGCGGCGCCACACGACGAGGTCTTCGGGAACCATCTGCGCACCTCTCGTAGGGGGACCGCAGTGTCGCACGGTGTACCCGATCCGGTGATCACCCGGATCGACTCGTGATCAATACGATCCGCTCACCCCCCGGTGCTTCGAGATCAGGATGCGTGACCGAATGAGCCACCTCGCCAAGTCCTGCCGCGCCCTCGGCGTCGTCGTCGCGGCGCTCGTGCCCGCCGTTCCCGGTGCGGCCGCGGTCGCGGACACGCCCGTCGTGGCGTGCACGACGACGTCGACCTGGACGTACTCGCCCGGTGTCGTGCTGGTGCCGCGACCGCTGCGCACGTCGGTGCGGGACGAGTACACCTCGTGCACCGGTGTGGTCACGGGCGGCACCAGCGAGTTCACCGTGGACCGCACCGCCGGGTGCCTGGAACCGCTCGCCGCCGTGCAGGAGAGCCGCGTGATCAGGTGGGCGGACGGGCGGACCAGCACGTTCACCTACACCGTGACCGTCACGTCCGCCCCCGGCGCCGACGTGGTCACCAAGACCGGCACGATCACCGGCGGCGTGTTCGCCGGGCGGTCAGCCCAGGCCGTGCAGGTGGCCCCCGCGATCGATCTCGCGCGGTGCCTCACCGCGGAAGGCATCACCCGGCAGTCGTCGGCCGGCACCTTCACCGTCCTCTGAGCACGCCGTGCCGACCATCAGTGGCGTGCCCCTCGACGAGGGCGTGCGGCTGTTGCGGGCGCACGCGCCGCACCTGACGTGGCACGACCGGTCGCCGTTCCTCGGCGCGGTGGCCGCGCCCGTGATCCCGTGGCTGCGCATCGCCCACCGGGACCACCGGCGCGAGGCGGACCTCCCGCCGCCCGCGCGACCGGCTGAACCGCACGGGCTCGCGGTGAGCTTCGCACCCGAGGACGGGATCGGCGCACACGCCTGGGCGGCTGCGGCGGGCCTGCGGCTGCTGGCCGCCGACCCGGCCGCCGTGGCCACCGCGGCCGACAAGATCACCTCGCTGGAGCTGTTCGCGGCGGCCGGTGCGGACACACCGCGCACGTGGGTCGTCGAGGGCGAGATCCCCGACGCCGCAACGGGTCCGCTCGTCGTGCAGCGCCGGGCGAACAACCTCACCGGCAAGGGCACGCGCCTGGTCACCACACCGCGGCAGCGCGCCGACGTGCTGCGCGAGTGGGCCGGTGAGGCGCTGCGGGTGTCGGCCCACGTCGACGGAGTCCCGGTGACGGTGAGCGGATGCGTGACGCGGCACGGCACGGTGGTGTCCGCGTTGTCCCACCAGCTGGTGGGCATCCCCGAGCTGACGCCGTACTGGGGCGCGCACTGCGGCAACCAGCTGATCGCCGACGACGACCTCCCACCCGGTGCCGCGGCGCGGTGCCGCGAGGTGGGCGCACTGGTGGGCGACCAGCTCGGCGGGCTGGGGTTCCTCGGCGCGTTCGGGCTCGACCTGCTCGTCACACCCGCTGCGGCCGTGCTGGCCATCGAGATCAACCCGAGGTTCCAGACGGTCGTGTCGCTGGTGCAGGCCCAGGAACGCGCCGCGGGACTGCTGCCCACCCTCGGCACGCACGTGCTCGCCGCGGTGGCGCCGTCACTGCCCGTCGAGGAGGTGCAGGTGCCGCACCTGGAGCTCAGCCAGCTCGTCGTCACCGCCGACCGCAGCGGTGTGCTGCGGGAGGGGGTCGAGGCGGGGGTGCACCGGCTCGACGGCGGCGTGCCGCACCACCAGGGCGACGGCGACCTCGTCGGCCTGCGGCCCGGCGAGGCGCTGCTGTGGCCGCACGCCCGTCCCGGTGACCGGGTCCGGCCGGGGGAGGAGCTCGTCCTGCTGCAGTGGCGCGGACCGGCAGCCGCCGTGCGGCCGGCTCCGGAGCTCACGACCGAGGCGCGGGACTGGGTCAGGGCCGTGCGCAGCGCGGTGGTGGTCGACGATGGCTGACGAGGAGGGCTGGCTCGACCTGCCACCGGAACGCATGCGCGAGCTCGGGCACCGGGTGGTCGACCTCGTCGTCGACCACCTGACCGGCCTGCGCGCCCAGCCGGTCAGAACACCGGCGACACCGCACGAGCTGCGGCACGTGCTGGACGACCCCGTGCCCGAGCACCCGTCCGACCCCGGCCTGCTCGTCGAGTTCCTCGCCCACGAGGTCCTGCCGCGTTCGCTGCGGCTCGGGCACCCCGGCTGCCTGGCGTTCATCCCCAGCGCCGGCAACTTCCTCAGCGTGCTCGGCGACCTGCTCGCCTCCGGCTTCAACACCTCGCCCGGTGCGTGGCCGGTCGGCGCCGGACCCGCGGCCGTCGAGCTGGTGACCGCACGGTGGCTCGCGAGCCTGCTCGGACTGCCGGAGGGCGCGGGCGGCGTGTTCACCCCCGGTGGTGCGCTCGCCAACCTGACGGCGATCGCCGCCGCGCGCGACGACCGCCTCGGCACGAACGCGACGGGCGGCGTCCTCTACTGCTCGGACCAGACCCACCCCGCCGTGCTGCGCGCCTGCCACGTCCTCGGGCTGCGGCGGGACCAGGTGCGGCTGCTGCCGGCGCTGCGCGCGGAGCCCGTGCGGCACGCGGTCCACGCCGACCGCGCCGCCGGACTGCGCCCGTTCCTGGTGCTGGCGACGGCGGGCACGACCGCGACCGGCGCGATCGACCCGCTGCCCGAGCTCGCCGCGCTGTGCCGGGCGGAAGACCTGTGGCTGCACGTGGACGGCGCCCACGGTGCCGCCGCGGCACTGACCGACCGCGGCCGCGCCGCCCTGCGCGGCCTGGACGAGGCCGACTCGGTCGTGGTCGACCCGCACAAGTGGCTGTTCCAGCCCTACGAGATCGGCTGCGTGCTGGTGCGCGACCCCGAGGTGCTGCGCAGGGCGTTCACCGTCGACCGCTACCGCGCCGGTGCCGACTACCTCAGCGTCTCCCGGCCCGCAGCCGCCGAGACGAACCTGTCCGACCACGGCGTGCAGTTCACCACCGCCGCCCGCGCGCTGAAGCTGTGGTTGTCCCTCAAGGGTTTCGGCGTGGCCGCCTTCCGCGCCGCCGTCGACCACGGCCTCGACCAGGCCGAGCACGTCGCCCGCCGCGTCACCGCCAGCAGGGACCTCGAACTGGTGGCGGGCCCGAGCCTGGGGATCGTCTGCCTGCGCCACCGCGGCGGTTCCGACGAGCTCCAGGCGGCGATCTGCGCCGCCGTCAACGAGTCCGGCAGCGCGTTCGTCACGACGACCACTGTGGACGGCCGGCTCGCGGTGCGGCTGTGCACGATCAACCCGCGCACCACCCGGGCCGACCTCGACGCCGTGCTCACCGCGATCGAGGCCGCCGGACGGAGGTCCTGAGCGACGGTTGCAGCGGCAGGATGCCCACGTGGTAGGCCAGTGCGACCGCGTGGGCGCGGTCGTGGGCGCCGAGCCGCCGCCGGATCTCCCGGACGTGGGTGCGCACCGTGGTCACGGCGATGTCCAGGACGTGGGCGATGTCCTCGTCCACCTTTCCCTCGGCGACCAGTGCGAGGGTCTGGCACTGCCGTGAGGTGAGCACGTCGTGCCCGCTGCCGGACGGGTGCGGGCCCGGCGCGTTGAGGGCCAGCAGCAGCCCGGGGTCGATGTAGTGGCCGGCCGGCGCCGGCTGGAGGATCGCGCGGACCATCCTCGACGCGTCGGTCTCCCTGCTGAGCAGGCAGTGCGCCCCGGCCGCCCTGGCGATGCGCACGGAGGCGGGGGTGTGGTCGCGTTCGCGGAGCAGGACCGCCACCCGCAGCCTCGGGTTGGTCGTGACGAGTTCCTCGGTCAGCCGCCCCTGCGGGTCGATCGCGCTGTCCAGCAGGACCACGTGCGGGAGCGTGGTGCGCACGCTGTCGCGGATGACGTCGGGGTGGTCCGTGCCGCCGGCCCACTCCAGGCCGATCGTGCGCTGCACGACCGTGCGCAGGCCTTCGCGGAACACCGGGGTCGCATCGGCGGCCAGGACCCGGCAGATGGCGGCGGTGGTGTGCATCGACGTCACGTGAGCTCGCCGAGCGCACGCGTCGGTAGGCCGTTCAGTGTGGTTCCGCCTAGGCCGTGAGGGTGAATCAAGAAGTAGGGGACCACACGACTGTAGTGGTGACCGAGTCGCGTTCTCGCTGCGTTGACCTGTGCGTTCAGCCGTTCAGGTGAAGAAGTGACACGTCCGGGTCGGTGATCTGCCCGGTCGACACCTGCGGCCCGTGCTCGGACGGTCAGTCGTCGTAGGGGTCGTCGGCCGGTGAGTGGTCGTCCCAGTCCGAGGCCAGCTCCGGGTCGATGATCGCGAAGCGGGTGCCGAGCGGGTCGGCCAGCACCGCGACCTGACCCAGCGGCGAGGGGTAGGGCTGGAACCGCAGCCGCGCCCCGGCCGTGCGGGCCCGGTGCAGCGTCTCGGCGAAGTCCAGACCGGGCGGCACGGCGAAGTGCGCGATCCACCGCGGCGGCACGGTCGCCGGGGTGTCCGGCGCCATCCGCACCCGGCCGATCACCGTGTCCCCGCCGGTGGAGTACACGACGTGGTCGACGGCTGTGCCGTCCCCGACCTGCCGCTGCCGGAAGTCGAAGAGCGCGCCGTAGAACGGATCGGCCTGGCGGGGCGCGCGCGTGACGAACTCCAGCCACACGAGCGCTCCCGGCACCCCTGCGGTGAACCCCCAGCCGTCGGCGACGGGCTGGGCGAGCCCCACCGTCGCCCCGCTCGGGTCGTCGGCCAGGACCTTGGCCACGAGACCGGGCAGGACGTGCTGCCGGGTCTCCAGTGCCGTGCCACCGAGCCGCCGCACCCGTTCGCCCGCAGCGGCCAGGTCCGCGACGGCCAGGTAGGGCGTCCAGTCCAGCGTCGCGCGCTCCAGCGGCCGGACGCCGCCCACCGGTTCGCCGTCCAGGAGGGCGATCGCGTAGTCCTCGCCCGCGCCGTCCTTGATCCAGTGGTACCGCCAGCCGAACACGGACCCGTAGAAGGCCGTGCTGCGCTCGGTGTCGGTCGTGGCCAGCTCCACCCAGCACGGGTGTCCCGGTCGGATGATCATGGAAGTTGTCGGCTCCTGTGGGGCGTCAGCGGCTACCGGACTGCGGTGCGGGCGGGGTCACCGCTTCCCGCGCGTGCCCTGCCAGGCGCGGACGACGACCAGCACGGGGAAGACGGCGAGAACGGCGACGCCGAGCACGATGAGCACGACCGACCCGAGCGTGACACCACCCACCAGCACCGCCAGGCCCACGACGTCGGCCAGCACGAGCAGGACGGCGAACATCGCCTTGCGGGACAGCCGCTGGTGCGGCGGGGGCTTGCGGGTCAGCCTGGCGGCGAACCGCGGGTCCTCCTCGGCGAGCTGCCTCTCGATCTCCTTGAGCTGGAGCCTCTCCTTCTCGGGGAGTTCCACCGGGACACCTCCTGTTCTCGCAGGTGCTGTGCGCGCTCGGCGGCCGGGTCCGTGCCGACCGCTCGCGGTGGAACTTGTTCCGGCAACCACCCTCCTGTGTACACGAGTCGGCTCGTGCGCTGGTCAGGGCGGGCACGGCCCGTGCGGGCTCACGAAGTTCCGAGCAGGGCCGCCTCCAGCCGGGGCACCGCGACACCCCACCGCCGGGCCTCCGCCACGGCGTCGCGGACGATCTCCCGCGGCTCGGCGGCGCTCGCGTCCCAGTGGGTCCGGAAGCTGGCACGGGCCGGCGGGAAGTGGGCGACCAGCCACGCGAGGACGCTTCCCGTCAGCCAGGCGGGCGCGCGGAGCCCCAGCACGGCGGCCCGGTGCCGGCGCAGGTCGATCCCGCGCGCCTCCAGCACCGGCAGCAGCTCGCGACCGGTGCGCAGCGCCTCGCGGAAGGCACCCGGCACGCCGACCAGGTCGGCGAGCGCACCCCTGCGCAGCGCCTGCGCGTGCAGACCGGCGTCCACCGCGAAGTGCAACCACAGCCAGCCGCGGAGGTCCTGCCGTTCCCGCGGGCGGAACCCGGCCGCGCGGAACACCTGGCGCACAACCAGTTCACGCTCGGTGGGCGGCGCACCGACCGTGCCGAAGACGACCGGCGGCAGGAGCACCCCGCGCAGCACGCCGTCCGCGCCGAACGCGCCGCCGAAGCCGGGAAAGCCCCACGCGAGCCGGTCGAGGGGAAGCGGCTCGACCGCCTCCTCCGGTTCCTCCCAGACGTTGCCGAGCACCAGCACGGTCGCGCCGCCGACACGTGGCGCCAGGAACTCGGCGGCCTCCGCCAGCCGGTGGTGGGGCACGCTCAGCACGACGAGGTCGTAGTCGTGATCGGCCGCCAGCTCCTCCCGCAGGCGCACCGGCCACCGCTGCTCGACCCGCCGCCCCCACGGCCGCCGCCGCGCGTCGACGAGCTCCAGCCGCACCGCGTCCCCGTACGGCGCCGCGCGCCCCGGCCGCACGTAGAACTCCACGTCGTGGCCCGCCTGCTCCAGCGCCCAGCCGCAGCCGGTGCTGATCGCGCCACGACCGAACATGAGGATCTTCACTGCACACCCCGTGGAGTACGATAAAACGGAGACTATCTCCACTTCGAAGATGTGGAGACGGTCTCCACTTGTCAACGAGAGGCACCGCGTGAACACCGCCAAGCCGCTGCGCGCCGACGCCCGGCGCAACCGGGACGCCCTGGTCGCCAAGGCCAGGGAGCTCTTCGCCGACGGCAGCTTCTTCGACCTGCGCTTCGACGACTTCGCCCGCCTCGCCGGCGTCGGCACCGGCACGCTGTACCGCCACTTCCCGACCAGGGAGGCACTGGCCGAGGCCGTCTACCGCGGCGAAGTCGCCGCGCTCTGCGACCGCGTCCGCGACCTGCGGGCCCAGCTCCCCGCGGCGGACGCGCTGGCGGCGTTCCTGCGCGGCATGGTCGAGTACGTGGACGCCCACCGGGGCCTGGCCCGCACGCTGGCCACGCTCATGGCCACCCGTTCCGGCGCACTGGCGGAAGGTGGCCTCGCGCTGGAACAGGCCGTCGTCGAGCTCGTGCGGGCCGGGGTGGCGGAGGGCACCGTGCGGGACGACGTCGAGCCCAGCGCCGTCATGATGGCGTTGCACGGCATCACCGCGGCGCACGACCGTCCTCATTGGCGTGCCGAGGCCGACAGCGTGGTCACCGTCGTGCTCGCCGGCCTGAAGCCCCGCTAGTGCTGTGCCGGGTGGCTGCCGTGTGTCATTTTCCCTTGTGGACGTCCGGCTTCACTTCGCGTCGAGACGGCCGATCCGCGCGTTGAGGTAGCGCTGCTCGGGTTGGCTCGCCGTGAGACGGGCCGCCTGGCGGTAGCTGTCGAGCGCACCGGGCAGGTCGCCGGTCATCTCCACCAAGTGCGCGCGTACGGCGTGAGTGCGGTGGTGCCGCCTCGTCACGGGATCGTCGAGCAACGGACCGAGGAGGGCCAAGCCGTCCTCGGGGCCGAACGCCATCCCGACCGCGACCGCCTGGTTGAGCGTCACGGCCGGACTGGGCGCCACCTGCGCCAGCATGGCGTAGAGCAGGGTGATCTGCCGCCAGTCGGTGTCCTCCCAGCTCTCGGCCTCCGCGTGGACGGCGGCGATCGCGGCCTGCAGCTGGAACCTGCCGACGTGCCCGCGCGGCAGCACCCGTTCCAGGATTCGCACGCCTTCGGCGATCCGCTCGTGGTCCCACCGGGACCGGTCCTGCTCCGCGAGCGGCACGAGGTTCCCGTTCTCGGTCCTGGCAGCCGCGCGGGCATGCGTCAGGAGCATCAACGCCAGTGCGCCGGCGACCTCGTCGTGGTCGGGTACGACCGCGTGCAGCTGCCGGGTGAGGCGGATGGCTTCCTCGGCCAGCGGCGAGTCGACCAGTGCGTCACCGGTGGAACGCGTGTGCCCTTCGGTGAACATCAGGTGGCAGACGTCGAGCACGGCGGCGACGCGCGCGGGCAGGTCGGCCGGGACCGGGAGCCGGAACACCGCACCTGCCGCCCGCAACGTGGAGCGCGCCCTGGTGAGGCGTTGCGTCATCGTGCGCTCGGGAACCAGGTACGCGGCGGCGATCTGCGCCGTGCTCAGCCCGCCGACGGCGTGCAACGTCAACGCGACCTGCGAGGACCGGCTCAGACCCGGGTGACAGCACAGCAGCAACAACCGCAAGGTGTCGTCGGCTTCCTCGCGCGGTGACCGGTCGGCGGCGGGGGAGAGGCGGGCGTCGGCGGGAAGTGCGGCGCTGAGGGCGTTCTCCCGCGCTGTCCGCGCGTCGTCGGTGCGCATCCGGTCGATCAGCCGCCGGGACGCGACCCTGATGAGCCAGCCGCGGGGGTTGCCGGGCACGCCGTCCCGGTCCCACTGCCGCGCCGCCGCCTCGGCTGCCTCCTGCGCCGCGTCCTCGCAGTCGCCCAGGTCGCCGTACCGGTGCAGCAGGGCGGCGAGGACGTGCGCGGACTCCTGCCGCCACACGTCCTCGACCACCTGTGCGGTCACTGGTCGGAACCCCCTGGCCCCATCGCGGGACGCAGCTCGACGGTCTCACCAGGACCGCTGAACCGCGCCGCGATCTCCTCCGCGCGCTCCTGGCTCTCCACGTCGACGAGGAAGAACCCGGCCAGGTGCTCCTTGGCCTCCGAGTACGGGCCGTCGGTGACCAGGGGCTTGCCGTCGCTCCAGCGGTAGAGCCGTGACGACTCGGGCGCTCCCAGCGCCTCACCGCCCAGCAGCTCGCCCCTCTCCTGCAGGTCCGCGAGCATGGCCGCGAAGTCGGCGTTCATCCGTTCCCGCTGCTCGTCCGGCATGACCCGGTACTCGGGCAGGTGGTCGGAGGTCGGGTGCCCCCACGGCTGCGGGTTGGAGTGGATCATGATCACGTACTTCACCATCGGCCCCTTGGTCTTCGTCGTGGACGCAGCCGGTCGGCCCCATCCTCGCCTGGGACGTCGGAGCCGTGCGCGCTGTGTCGACATCCCGTCGGAGAAAATCTTCCGGGATGACGGAGGACCTGCCCGTCGACCTCACTCGTCGCGAATCCTCAGCCCAGGGCGCGGCCCGCCCACCAGTTCCCGGGCGAGTCGGGGTCCGTGCTGGTCCAGTAGTCCACGCACGCCCGGACGAACTCCTCCGCCGTCAGCACCCCGTCGCTGTCGAGGTCGAGGTGGTGGAACGCCTGCGCCGACTCCTCGTCGGTCAGGTCCGGGAAGTGCCCGTGCTGGAACTTCCGGAACTCTTCCGGGCTGACGTTGCCGTCCGCGTCGGTGTCGGCGATCGCCAGGAACGCCTTGGCAAGCGCTCCCACGGTCGCGGAGGCGGCCTGCGGGTCATCGGCGAGACTGCCGGTGGAGGCGAGGAACTGCTCGCGGCTGATGGCCTGGCCGCCGCCGGGGATGTGGGGTGCGTGCAGCTCGCGCCAAATGCCCAGGTAGGCGTCCACGATGCGCTGCTCCTCCGCCGAGCCGGACGCGTGGCCCAGGGACTCGGCGGTGCGGCGGCCCATCAGGACGTGGTCCTGCTCGGTCAACAGACCGTCGCCGTCCACGTCCAGCTGGGCGAAGCCGTGGTCGATCTTGGCTTTGAGCAGGTCGGTGAGAGGCACTGCATCCTCCGGACTGGTGTGGTGGGTACTTGAGCTCGCTCAGAACATCGGAAAGTCGGGCACAGCCGGATAGCCCCGATCGGGTCGGGTCGGGTCACTGCCCGTGCCGGCGCGGTCACACGGTGCCGCGCCAGTGCTCGGGTATGGGTTCGGGGTGGATCGGCTCGCCGCAGACCCTGTCCCGGTAGAACCAGCGGTGGAACTGGTCGGGCTCGACGATGCGGTTCTGGTAGCCGCGGTGGTTGTCGATGTCGTCCTGCGCGGTCCTGTGGGTGGTGCGCAGCTGGTGACGGCGGAGGCAGAGCTGGTAGTCCATGCGGTGCAGGTGGATCAGGTACAGGTTCGGGTCGGGGTTGGTGGCCTGGTCGGCGCGTTCGTGGAAGCCGCCCAGCCAGGTCATCGGTATCCGCGCCAGCAGGGGCTTGGAGTACAGGGGGTTGGAGAACCAGGTCGAGCGCTGCTCCAGCACACCGCGTCCGGCGTCGAAGGGTGCTTCGCTGTCCTGCTGGTGCAGGACCTCCCAGCCGGTGCAGTTGACGAAGTCCTGGTCGAACTGGTCGATGTAGCGGCTCAGGTCGCCGTAGCGCGGGTCGGGGGTGACGATCTCGTCGACGTCGGTGCTGAGCACGACGTCGTAGCGGTCGACGAGGTCGTGCTGGTGTTGCTGGACGATGTCGCGGTGCCAGTCGCTGCTGAACTCGTCGTGGTGGATCGGGATGCGCGTGAACCGGTCGTCGGGCGGCAGGCCGGGTGCGGGCTGGTGTTCCAGCACGTGGATGTCCTGCGGTGCGAAGAACCGGGAGTAGTAGTCGAGCCAGATCGGGAAGAAGTCAGGTTCGTCGCGGACCAGGGTGACCACGGCCCGGCTGTTGCGGCGGTGTGCGACCGGGCGCAGGCACCAGCGTTGCTGTGGTCCGTGCCAGAAGTCGAACTGGGCCAGCCGGGGCTCGTGACCGGAGTCGGCGTCCCACAGGTCCAGGTACTTGCCGCTGGCCAGGTTCGCCAGGGCGTGGCAGCCCGAGCGCAGCGGCACCAGCCGCCACAGCTGGTGCTGACCGTTCTCCCGTCGTTCCTCCAGCACCACCTCGGCGCCGTTGTGCCCGGCGGCGCCGGCCACGGACAACACCAGCCCGCTCGCGGTGTTCTCCACCACGACGGTGTGACGGCTTTCCGCCGTGCGGCGCAGCCTCCACCGCTGCGCCGGTGCGGTGTTGTCGGGCCAGGTCTGGCGGATCCGCGGGCCATCGGCCGTCAGGGCCTTGCCGCTGGCGCCGTTGACCAGCGCGAGGTGGGCGTCGTCCTGGGGAGTCATCTCAGATGCGCTCCAGGACCCAGTGCTGGTTGTGGTGCTCGTGGTAGGTGGGGTAGTCGCCCCAGTAGCTCTGCTGGGTCACCCGTGCGTCGGGGTCCAGGCTCTGGTTGCGGACGTCGAGGACCTTGCCGGAGTGCAGGTTCTGGATGCGGAACACCGACCCGCCCTGGGACGCCCCGGCGGGGATGAACAGCCACTGCTTGTGCGTGCCGCTGGGATCGGACCGGGTGAGCACCTCGGCGCCGTTGTCCATCGACATGCCGGCCACCTCCAGGTAGCGGTCACGGGCCGGGTCGCAGTTCTTCATGTGGTAGCCGCCGCCGGGGACGGGCACCAGCTGCCATCCCACGGCCGGGATGCCGCTGTCGACGTTCTGGTCGACGTTGGCGCCGTCACCGGTCCAGTTCGGATCGTCCAGCTGCAGGTACAGGCCGCTCAGGGTGCAGCGGATCTTGTAGCTGCCGGTCAGGTCCGGCACGGTGATCTTCACCTGGGTGGAGCCGGTCCGCACGCCGTCCACGACCACGTCGACCGCGCCCTGCACCGTGATCGCCCGGGTCACCGGGGCGGCGGCAGCTGCCGTGGCCCTGGGGAACTCCAGCGCGAAGTCCAGGGTCTGCGGCTGTGTGCCGGGGAAGGGGCCGTAGCCGGCGGGCGAGACGTGCACGAACGGCGCGATCGTGGTGTCGGGAACGAAGCTGACGCTGCCGATGGTGGTGATGCCCGTGGTGCCCAGGGTGATGATCGTGTCGACGATCGTGGCGGGGGTGATGCCGTCGGTGTAGGTGCCGCCGGTGGCGGCGGCGACCCGGCTGCCCTGCCCGGCGGTGCCGCCGATGCTGCAGTTGCCCTGGTAAGGGGCGCCGTTGGACAGCGGCACCGGGTCGACGTCGAGCCCTGGTCCGCTCGACCCGGAGGGGGTGCTGATCACCAGCACGGCGATGCCCTCGGCCTGCAGCTTGGAGATCACCGAGTGCTCGGTGATGGTGTGGGTCAGACCGGACACGGCCTGGCAGATCGGGTCGTGCCCCGGGGCGTCGCCGACCCAGAGGATGATCCGCTTGGCGTCGGCGCGCCAGCCGATCGTGCCGCCGGGAGGCTGGGCGAGGTGGTCCAGGGCGAAGAACTGACCTTCGGCGACGGTGGTGCCGCCGGCCACGGTCCAGGCGTGGATGGCGCCGGCGGCGGCCGGGGAGCTGGAGGTCAGCGAGACCTGGTGGTGGAAGCGCTGGGTGACGGGGTAGTCCAGGTCCCGGTAGTTGCCCACACCGAACTGCACGTCCGCGCCGACCTGGCCGGCCGCGGTGACCAGCCTGGTGAGGATTTCCTCCACCCTGGCGCGGACCGCGTCGATGATGCCGGTCATGCTGCCGGTGCTGTCGGCGAGGAAGTACACGTCGATCTTGGGGATCGCGCCGGTGGCGGGCAGCTGCACCTGGACCTGTTCGTGATGGCTGTCCGACGAGTTCGGGTTGATCGAGAGCTCGATGTCGGACGGGGTCGGCGGTGTGGTGATGGGCATGCTGGGGCTGCTCCTTCTTCCGCTGTCGGGTCGTCAGGTGGTCGCAGATCCGTGATCGGCGGCGCGGTCTCGGTTGAGGGGGACCGTGAGTTCGGTCGGCCAACCCGGATGTCGGCGTGTCGACCGTCGGCGGTCCTTCTCCGGAGGGCGGCCGGAGCCGGTGGGCATCACGGTCCGCGGCCGCACCGGTCCGGTGCGTGATGCGCGGGAGGCGCTGTGTCAGAGGCGTTCCAGCCGCCAGTGCTGGTTGTGGTTCTCGTGGTAGCTGGGGTAGTCGCCCCAGTAGAAGTACTGGAACACCGGCGCGTCCTGCTGCGTGCTGCCGCCCTGGATGTCGAGGACCTTGCCGGTGTGCAGGTTCTGGATGCGGAACACCAGGCCGCCCGCACCGGAGGAACCCGCCGGGATGAGCAGCCATTCCTTGTGCGGGCCGCTGGGATCGGACCGGGTGAGGACCTCGGCGCCGTCGTCGAAGGACATGCCGACCACTTCCAGGTAGCGGTCGCGGGCCGGGTCGCAGTTCTTGATCCGGTAACCGCCGCCGGAGACCGGCATCAGCTCCCAGTGCTGAGCGGCCAGGCCGGTGTAGGTGTTCTGGTCGACGTTGGCGCCGTCACCGGTCCAGCCGGGGTCGTCGAGTTGGAGGTACAAGCCGCTGAGCGTGCTCTGGATCTTGTACTGCCCGGCCAGGTCGGGCACGGTGATCTTCACCCGGGTCGAGCCGGTCTGCACGCCGTCCACCACCACGTCGACATCGCCTTCCACCGCGACCACCCGGGTCACCGGCGTACCGGAGACGGGTGTCGCGGCGGGGAACTCCAATTCGAAGTCCAGCGTGCCGGGATGGGCGCCGGTGAAGGGACCGTGACCGCCGGCGGGGTGGACGCGCACGAAAGGCGCGATCGCCGTGCCCGGCACGAGGCTGACGTTGCCCAGCGTGGAGATGCCCGCGGTGCCGAGGTTGATGATCGTCTGCACCACGGTGTCAGGGGTGATCCCCTCGGTGTACGTGCCGCCGGTCGCGGCGGCGATGCGCGAACCCTGGCCGGCCAGACCGCCGAAAGCGCCGCAGAAGCTCTCGTACACGCCTCCACCGGAGGACAGGGGAACCGGATCCGCGTTCAACCCCGAACCCGGCCCGCTGGGGCCGGTGCTGATCGCGAGCACGAAGATGCCCTGCGCCTGGAGTTTGGCGGTGACCGACGCCTCGGTGATGTCGTAGGTCAGGCCGGACAACCCCTGGCAGATCGGGTCGTGCCCTGGCATGTCGCCGATCCAGACGACGATCCGCTTGGTGCCGGCACGCCAACCGATCGACCCGCCGGGGGGCTGCGCGAGCTGGTCCAGCGCGTAGAACTGGCCCTCCGCGTGGCTCCAACCACCACCGGCGGCGCTCCAGGCCCGGATGCCGTTGGCCGCAGCCGCGGTGCTCGTGCCCAGGGGGACCTGACTGCGGAAGCGATCGGGTTGCGGGTCCTCCATGTCCTTGTAGTTCCCGACACCGAAGTTCACGTCCGCGCCGACCGCGTTCGCGGCGGTGATCAGCCTGTTCAGGATGTCCTCCACCCGCGCGCTGACCGCGCCGATGATGCCGCCCATGCTGCCGGTGCTGTCGGTCAGGAAGTACACGTCGATCTTCGGGACCACCCCGGAGCCGGGCAGCTGCACCAGCACCTGCTCACGGTGGCTGTCCGGTGAGTCGGGGTTGGTCGACAGTTCGACGTCGGACGGGGAAACCGGTGTGGTGACGGGCATGGCGTAGTGCCTCCTCGACCAGGCCTTGAGACCGCTTCGTGACTGCGGACCTCTGACCGAGGATTACAACGTCGATCTCACAAAGGAATAGGCAAACCGGCCGGTCAACCCGAAGGTGTGCGTTTCCGTCATCTGCAACACCCTGCCGCGGGAATCACCTGTGCAGGGCATCGACAACGCTCCGGACGCTCCCGGGAACACGCCGGTGGTCTGATCTCCCTCGGCCGGGCAGGTGATTCGGTGTCGCATTCGGTGAGCCTGAGCTGCGGCGTCCCGCTTCGCGGTCACGGTTGGTGACGGCGCTTTCCGATCGCGGTCCTACCTGATCGAGGTATCGCTACCCAGCGGCTGAACCGGCAATGCTGTGTAGTAGGACGCGACGTGGGGAGGGTTATGTCCTTGCTGGCCAGCACTGGCATCGGTGCGGTCCTGTTGACGGTGTCGGCATTGGTTCGAATCGGATTGGGGACACCCTCGAATGAGGGCGGAAGACGCACACCTGAAGCTGACCGAAGGCGAACGGAAGACGGTCACGGGCCATTTCGGGGAAAGGGCGTGGTCGCACTTCCCGAGCAGCGTGTCGTTGGTGATCCCGGCACACAACGAGGAGGCGTCAATCGCGGGGACAATCAAATCCTGCCGCGCACAGAGCCATCCGATTGACCAGATCATCGTGGTCGCGGACAACTGTTCCGACCGCACCGCCGACATCGCCCGCGGTCTGGGCGTGGTCGTCATAGAAGGCAAAGGCGGGTCGAAGGCGGCGGCGCAGAACATGGCCCTGCCCAGGATCACCAGCGACGCCGTCGTCGCGCTCGACGCCGACGCCACCCTGTCCCCTCGCGCGGTGGAGCAGATGATGGCCACCCTGCGCCGCGGCTACGCCGGAACCTGCCCCTCGGCCATGCCCCGCGACACCGACACCCCCTACAGCCGCTACCGCACGCTCTACCACGCCATCGCCAACGGCTGGATCCGGCCACTCCAAGACGTGTTCCACCGGCAGTTGGTCCTGAGCGGCATGGCCAACTGCCACCGCACCGACGTGCTGCGCGAGGTCGGCGGCTACCCCGACGACAACATCACCGAGGACTTCAACCTCACCTGGACCCTGCACCGCCTCGGTCACCGCGTCGCCTTCACCCCCGAAGCGTTCGTCTACACCGGCGAACCCACCTCGCTGTCCGAGCTGCTCTCCCAGATGCACCGCTGGACCGCCGGGTTCGCCCAGACCATGGTCAAGCACCGTGCTCCGGTCATGGACGGCGGAGCGTTCATCATCGTCGCCTCCCAGGTCGTCGACTCCCTCGTCGGCGGCATGGCCATCTGCACCCTGCCCCTCTACGTGGCCCGCCACGGCGTGGTGCGCGGGCTGCGCAGCTGGTGGAGTCCACTGTGGATCGTGGTCACCGTCGCCTCGGTCGCGGTCGCGGTCCGGCAGCTCGGATGGCGCACCACGGTGAAATGCCTGCCCAGCTGGATCGTCCTGCAAAACCTCACCGGACCGCTGAACGCCTGGTGGCTGTTCCGCGAGTGGGTCCTGGGCCGCAGCCTGACCACCTGGACCGGCCGCCACGGCCGACGACCCGCGCTGACCCCGGTCACCACACGTCGGAAGGCAGTGCTGATCGCGGCCGCCGTCGCCGGCGCGCTGCTCGGCGTGCGGTCCTGGCGGCGCTCAACCGACCCGGCGCCGCAACGGCGTCGGCAGCGATGAGACGACACCGTGCAGGGCGGAGGCCGGGAACCTGTGGCGGAAGCCGTCCAGCTCCCACTGGCACGCCTCGGCCGCACGCCGCAGCAACCTCGCCCGCCCCGCCTGTCCGTGAGCAGGGCGCGTGGCCCGGTCGGACCAGGTCCTGACCGCGGCCTCCGCCAGCATCGATGCCCCCGCCGCCGCGAATCCCGCGTACCGCCGCGCGCCAC
Organism: Lentzea sp. NPDC042327; assembly: GCF_040647275.1. NCBI lineage: Bacteria > Bacillati > Actinomycetota > Actinomycetes > Pseudonocardiales > Pseudonocardiaceae > Lentzea > Lentzea sp. NPDC042327. Next base: position 66,530 of record NZ_JBEZBX010000024.1, on the reverse strand, counting down.
GTCCCTCCGGCACCTCGCCCACCACGCGGTGCAGCACCCGCCGCACCGCCTCCGCCGTCACCGCCTGCGCCAACCAGTTCACCCCGACCTCGGCCGCCGCCGAACCACCCCGCCCCGTGCGCCGGGCCCGTTCGGCGGCCACCCGCAGCACCGGCGCCAGCGCCGACCACAACGGCACCACCGCCTGCCGCCCAGGCTCCTCGCCGACGACGCTGACCGGGATCAGCCCAACCGAGCCGGGCGCGTTGCGCCACCCCGATGACCGCCGTGCCGCCGCCGCGAAACCGGGCACCTCCGCCAGCGCGTCACGAACCTGCTCCAACGTGGCACGCCCCTCCAGCAGGTCCCACTTGGTCACCACGAACCGCACGACCTTGCCCCGGCCGGCGGCCAGCTTCCACACCCCGGACATGGTGTGCTCGAAGAACGCGCGCTCACCGCCGAGCAGGGCCGCGACCCGCGCGCCGTCCAGGACGCACAGCACCGCATCAGCCCTGCGGACGCGCGCGGCCAACGTCCGGCTCACCGGATGCCCGTCCACCGTGACGCACGAGCCGTCGTAGTCGACCAGTCCCACCTCGTACAACGGCTCCCCGTCGTCACACCACGCCTCGAAGCACAGGTCCACCCACACGTCGCGGTCGGTGGCCGCGGGCCACCCCGACCCGTCGGCCCGCACCAAGCCCCACGTCTGGTCCAGCCTCAAGGTGGTGGTCGGATCCGCGCTGAGCACGGGGACCGCGTCAGACGAGTGCGTGTCGAGCCCTTGCTTCATCGCGGCCAGCAGACATGTCTTGCCGGAGCCGGCCGGACCGATCGGAACGATGTCGATGAACGGCACGATCGGCACCGTAACGACTCCGGCCGGCTCCGGCAGCCCTCGGCGCCACCGCACCGCTCACCCTCCGCTTTCGCCTACACGCCAACCGGGTTCGATCGGTGGGCAAGACGGCGAAGACGACACCGAACAGGCATGCCGCTGCCGCCCGTGGCGACTTCCGGCGCGTGGCCGATCACCCGAGAGGCGGAAGCCTTGCTTGAGAGGGCGATCCGCCCTGCTCGGGCGGCTCAAGCTGAATTCCCTCTGCGGAAAGTGCGGCAGTGAGGGAGCTTTCAGAAGGCGGTCGAGTCGGTCGGCCTCAGCCAGTCGATGTGTACGCTATCGGTAACACGCCCAGCCTTGCGCGTGGTTCTGCTCAAGTACCGCATACGCCTCTCCGCCGTACTGCAACCTGCAGGCGTGGTTGAGATCCATGTCCCGCACGGCGTAGGTCGCCCAGCCGAAGGGCGGGCCCACCCACATCGAGTCCACGCAGCGCCATCCCCTCGCGTGGTTCTCCACCAGGTAGGCGATGCTGGCGTCCCCCGGATTGACTGTTCTCTGACAGTAGGCGCCCAGGTCGATGCCGCCGAGGCGAGTGGCCGCCGACGCCGACGGAGCCATGCCGGCCGATCCTGACGTGACCACGACCGTGACGGCCGCTGCGCTCAACCACTTCCGTACACCCACGTCAGCCCCATCTCGTCGCCTTGTCGTCCCGCCTTTTAGCGGACCGGAAGCAAGTCTGCCCCTCGTCAGGCACGAACTGGACGAAACGCCGAATTTGTCCTGTAACTGTCCACAGCGTGTCCCCAGGCACCAACCGCTGCACCTGCTCCGGCCCCAACGGCTGCCAGGTCTGCCCTGGAAGCAGTCCTCATAGCACGGCCCTATCGGTGTTCGGCATGAACGTTGACTATCGCGCTGTGTGACGCTGCGCACACGGAACGGTCCCTGCCATAGCCGTCACGGTCGTGTTCGAGCGACCGATGTTGAAGGACAAGCCATGACATCATTGAGAATTCGACGATGCGTGTGGACGACCCTGCTCGTCGTCATCGTCACGTTGGGTTACAGCATCAGTGCCGGATCTGCCGGTGCGGCGCCGGCTTCCGGCACTGCGGAAAGCAGCAACCGAGCGCAAGCGCCTGCCCCTGTCGGCCGCCCGCTGGCGGCCAGTGATCGACATGTCGCGAAGACCCCGCTGCCGGTCGATGGACGGGCACCGAGGCCGGCGTTCGAGGCCGAGTCACGGCGCGACTACAACGCGCCGGAGGAAGTCCGCGCTCCTGAGCCGCCCTCGATGCGCGATCGCCGATCCGCGGCGGCCGTGTGCAGCGTCGCCGACTTCACCAGCCGAACCGGCGTGGCGCTGGTCGACAAGATCCGGAGCTCGACGACCGACTGCGTGAACTCCCTGTTCAACCTCACCGGGTCGGATGCCTACCACGCGTTCCGTGAAGCGCAGATGGTCAGCGTTGCCCATGGGTTGCGCGACAACGGAACGACCTATCCGGGGAACAACTCCACGGGCACGGCGCAGTTGGTCCTGTACTTGCGGGCCGGGTACTACGTGCACTGGTACAACCAGTCCACGGTCGGGACGTACGGCCCGGCCCTGCAGACGGCCATCCAGGCCGGTCTGGACGGGTTCTTCGGCAGTTCCCGGGCTTTCGAGGTCAGCGACGCCAACGGTGAGGTGTTGGCCGAGGCGATCACGCTGATCGACAGCGCCGAGCAGAACGCGCGCTACCTGAACGTCGTCAAGCGGATGTTGACGGGCTACAACACCTCGTACGACGCCTCCTGGTGGATGCTGAACGCGGTCAACAACGTGTACACCGTCCTCTTCCGGGGGCATCAGGTTCCGGAGTTCGTGTCGGCGGTGCAGCGCGACACCAGCGTGCTGGACACGTTGTACAACTTCGCGTCGAGCCACCTGGGGCTGCTCTCCGGGCAGCAGGGCTACCTCACGTCCAACGCGGGCCGGGAGCTCGGGCGGTTCTCGCAGTACTCCTCGCTGCGCGTGACCGTGCAGCCCAAGGTCAAGGGCTTGCTCGGCATGTCGTCGATCACGGGTCCGACCGCGCCGCTGTGGGTCGGGGTGGCGGAGATGACCGATGCCTACGACAAGCCGAACTGCGCTTACTACGACACCTGCGACCTGCAGGCCCGGTTGATGGCCGCGGTGTTGCCGATCACCCACCGGTGCAGTGCGTCGCTGAACATCCGGGCCCAGGAGATGACCAGCGCGCAACTGCGTGACACCTGTGTGAGTCTGGCGAACCAGGACGCCTACTTCCACAACGTGGTCAGGGACCCAGGTCCGGTGGCCAACGACTACAACACGACGCTTGAGGTCGTGGTGTACGACTCCAGCACGGACTACCAGACCTACGCGGGTGCGCAGTTCGGCATCGACACCAACAACGGTGGCATGTACCTGGAGGGCAATCCGGCCGCGTCGGGCAACCAGCCGCGGTTCATCGCCTACGAGGCGGAGTGGCTGCGCCCGCAGTTCGCGATCTGGAACCTCAACCACGAGTACACCCACTACCTCGACGGCCGGTTCAACATGTACGGCGACTTCGGCGCCGGAACGACCACGCCGACGATCTGGTGGATCGAAGGGTTCGCCGAGTACATCTCCTACCACTACCGCAACATCAACTACGACGCCGCGATCACCGAGGCCGGGCGGCGCACCTACGCGCTGAGCACGCTGTTCGACACGACCTACTCCCACGACACCACACGCGTGTACCGGTGGGGCTACCTCGCCGTGCGCTACATGCTCCAGTCCCACCCCGCCGACATGACCGCGGTGCTCAACCACTACCGCGCCGGCAACTGGAACGCCGCGCGCACCCTGCTCAAGAACACCATCGGCACCCGGTACGACACCGACTGGTACACCTGGCTGTCGGCCTGCGCGGCCGGCAACTGCGGCGGAGGCGGCGGCGGAAACCGGGCCCCCGTGGCGGAGTTCACCAGCACCGTCACCGGTCGCACGGTCACCTTCACCGACCGCTCCACCGACGCCGACGGCACCATCGCCTCCCGCCGGTGGGACTTCGGCGACGGAACCACCTCCACCGCCACCAACCCCACCAAGACCTACACCGCCGACGGCACCTACACCGTCGCTCTCACCGTCACCGACAACAGCGGTTCGACGGCGACGACCTCCAGGCAGGTCGCCATCGGCAACGGCGGCGGCACGGCCGAATGCACGGGCAGCGACCTGCGTGCGCTCGGCAAGAACTGCCAGCGTTCCAACAGGTCGGTCAGCAACGGCGACTACGACTACCTCTTCCTGTCCCTGCCCGCGGGCACGCCGCAGCTGCGGATCACAGCCTCGGGCGGAACCGGCAACTGCGACCTGTTCTTCAGCCCCAGCTCGTGGGCGACCACCGCGAACGCCACTCAGCGCTCGGCCGGTGGCGACAACACCGAAGCGATCACCGTGAGCAACCCGTCCTCCGGCTACGTCTACATCAGCCTGAAGGGCGAGACCGGCTGCTCGGGCGTCACCGTGGCAACCCAGTACTGACCGATCACCACCTGCCCGACACCATCACCGGTTGAGGCTGCGGCTCGGCGGGAACGCGTTCCGCCGAGCCGCACCTCCACCACCTGGGAAGAACGGCGAAGTCGAGTGGTTCCTGGACAACACCACCCCATCGTGTCGTAGTCCGGTGTTTGATTCGGCAGTACGGTCGAACCGAGGACGGCCGCCTCTCCTACCAGCTCAGGACGAAGACGGTGAGTGAGGGGTTCGGTCATGGCTTTGGACGTGCTCGACCTGTTGAAGGACGGGTTGCCGGAGAGTTCGGCGCCGAAGCGCCGGGTCGCGGTGGTCGGTGCCGGGATGGCGGGCTTGACGGCCGCCTTGCTGCTCAAGGAAGCCGGGCACGAGGTCACCGTCCTGGAAGGGCAGAACCGGTTGGGTGGGCGCATCCTCACCCACCGCGGGTTCGCGGGCGACATGTACGGCGAGTTCGGCGCGATGCGCTTCCCGGAGCAGCACCCCTTGGTGCAGTGGCTCATCAAGGACAAGTTCGGCCTCGCGACCAAGCCCTTCCCGATGTACGACGAGGACACGTTCATCTACCTGCAGGGCAAAGGCGTGCGGCGGCGCGACTTCGACGCGACCTCGTTCAACTTCGACCTGTCCACTGCAGAGGCCGACAAGGCACCGCACGAACTGCTGCGGCACACCGTGCAGCCGCTGATCGACCTGATGGAGAGCGAAGGCCCGGACAAGGCCTGGCAGAAGATCCTCGTCGACTACGACAAGTACACGCTGCTGGGCTACCTCAAGGAGCGCGGGCTCGGTGACGGCGCGCTGTCCATGCTCGGCCCGCTGTTCAACCTGGAGGGTCGCTACCACTTCTCGCTCGTCGAGTGGTTCTCCCACTACTACGAGGACGTCTTCGGCGATCTCACGTACATAGTGGACGGAGCAGAGTCGCTGCCCCGCGCGTTCGAGCCGTACCTGATGGACGACATCCGGCTCGGCGCGCAGGTGCACGGCATCGACCAGGACGAGAACGGGGTGCGCGTGCACTACCGCTCGGGTCGCCGATCGCACACCGTCGTCGCGGACGAGGTGGTGGTGACCGTGCCGTTCGCGGCCCTGCGGCACATGGAGATCCAGGGCCTCGACCCGGACAAGTGGTACGCGATCCGCAACACCTACTACGGCCGCGCGCACAAGCTGTTCATGCAGTTCAGCGAGCGGTGGTGGGAGAGCGCGTACGGCATCACGCACGGGCTCACGGTGACCGACCTGGCCATCCGCAACATCGTCTACCCGCCGGCCGGCCAGGACCCCCGCTACCGCAAGGGTGTGATGATCGCGTCCTACTGCTGGGAGCAGGACAGCATGCCCTACACGCCGCTGGCCGGAGAGGAGAGCGTGCAGCAGGCGCTGGAGGACCTGGTCAAGATCCACCCGGAGGCGCGGGACACCTTCGAGTTCGGCGTCTACAAGGACTGGGCGCTCGACTGGTACGCGTGCGGCATCGGCCCGCTGTTCCGCGCGTTCGAGATGAGCGAGGGCTTCTACGAGGACGTGATCCGGCCGGTGGGCCGGGTGTGGTTCGCCAACGACGCGTGCGACCGCCGCCACCGCCGCTGGGTGGAGGGTGCGCTCAAGGCCGCGGTGAAGAACGCCTTCGCCATCAACGAGGGGCTGCGCGACGAGGTGCCCTGGAAGGACTAGCCCGAGTTTCAGCCCGGGGCGGCGAAGTGCGGGCCTTGGTTGATCACGGATGAAGCCCTTGGACGATCGTTCTTCCTGTCGAGGGAGGAAGATCGCTGCCAAGGGCTTCAGCGTGCAGGATGCCGGTGAAACCGGTGTGGGCAGGGGCCCTTTCGGCGGGCGGGCACGCTGTGCGACGCGGTGTTGCGTGTGGGCTGGTGTCACCCGGTCGGGGACGGCAACGAGCCGGAGCGCGTCTACGGCCGCAGAATCGGACTCGTGGAGGCAACGGACAAGGTACTGCTGATCGACCTGGAGAACGTGGTCGGACCGAACCAGCCGCGTCCTCGCCTGCTGCGCGCGAGGGTGGGTGCGCTGGTGGCGGCGGCCGGGCCGGTTCATCACGTGATGGCCGGTTACAGCCATCCGGGCACGCACGAGGACCTCACGCTCAGCGTGCTGGCGGAGCTCGGGGTTGCCGCGTGCCGGGTGCCGCAGCACGCCAACGCCGCCGAACACGCCTTGCTGTGCCACGCGCGGTATGCCCACCAGCAGGGCTGCCGCAGCTTCGCCGTGGCGTCGGCTGATCGTGCGTTCACCGCGCTGGCCGATTACGGCGAGTTCGACGTCCTGATCTGGGAGGGCCAGCCGGTCGCTGCCAGGTTGGAGGCCTGCGCACACCGCGTGGTGCGCGTACCACGTCCGGTGCTCGCTCCGGTCGCCGCGGCTCGATGAACTGCACGGCGGGCGGGAGCACCTGGGCGCCGAGTCGTGCGGTACCACCTGCGCAACCGGTCGCCGATGTGGTCCGGGCCACCCGGCCCGTCAGGATCGCGTCAAAGCGGGCTCCCACCGTGTCAGGGACTCGTCGCGGGCCCTGACACCGCACCGGTGACCGGCGTGCAATCACCGGCATGACACTCGCTGAGTTGTTGCCCAGCACCGGATGCTCCACCGGACCGGTGCTGGAACAGGGCCTGTGGCCGGACGGAACCCGGCTCGACGGCGCTGACCTCGTCATCGGTGGAGTGCCCGTCTCGCGGCTGGCGGCCCAGTTCGGCACGCCGTGCCAGGTGCTGGACGAGGCGACGGTGCGTGCGCGGGCACGGGCGTTCGTCAGCACGCTGCCCGAGGCGGAGGTGGTGTTCGCGGGGAAGTCACTGCCGTGTCCCGAGGTGTACCGGTGGATGGCCGCCGAAGGGCTTTCGCTGGACGTGTCGTCCGCGGGGGAGCTGGCGCTGGCGCGGGTCGCGGGGTTTCCGGCCGCGCGGATCGTCCTGCACGGCAACGTGAAGACCGGTGAGGACCTCAAAGCCGCGCTCGCGTACGGGGTGTCGCGGGTCGTGGTCGACTCGTTCGACGAGATCGCCCAGCTCGGCTCCCTCGCCCGGCACGGGCAGGAGGTGATGGTGCGGGTGACGCCCGGTGTGGACGCGCAGACCCACGCCGCCATCGCCACCGGGGTGGAGGACCAGAAGTTCGGGTTCTCGCTGGCGTCCGGTGCGGCGCTGGAGGCGGTGCGGCGGGTGGTGGAACAGCCGTCGTTGCGGCTGGTCGGGGTGCACTGCCACATCGGGTCGCAGGTGCGGCACGTGGCGGCGTACGAGGAGGCGGTGCGGCGGATGGTCGGGTTGATCGCGTCGTGCGGGGTGCGGATCGAGCAGCTGGACCTGGGTGGCGGGTTCTGCGCGCCGTACCTGCCGGGGGAGCCGGCGTTCGACCTGGCCGGGTTCGCGCACCGGGTGCGGGTGGCGCTGAGCTACGAGTGCGGGGTGCACCGGGTGCCGGTGCCGCGGTTGCTCATCGAGCCGGGGCGGTCGATCGCCGCGACCGCCGGGGTGACGCTGTACCGGGTGTGCGCGGTGAAGCGGTCGGCGGCGAGGACGTTCGTGGCGGTGGACGGCGGGATGAGCGACAACCCGCGGCCCGCGTTGTACGGGGCGAAGTACGCGGTGCGGCTCGTCGGGCGAGGTGGCCGCCGGGCGCCGGTGACCGTGGTCGGGCGGCACTGCGAGGCCGGCGACGTGCTCGCGCAGGACGTGCCGCTGCCCGCGGACGTGCACGCCGGTGACCTGCTGGCGGTGCCCGTGACGGGTGCGTACCACCACGCGCTGGCGTCGAACTACAACCAGGTCGGCCGGCCGCCGGTCGTCGCGGTCCGCGACGGTGTGGCGCGGCCGGTCGTGCGGCGGGAGACCGAAGAAGACTTGCTGCGCCGGTACGTCTGAGCACCTGGCCAGAAGCCTTGCCCGCTCCCTGCTTGCAGACGCCAGCAGAGCAAGGGGCGGGGGACTTGGGGCGGCGAAGGCACAACAGCTGGCAACCTGCGTGAGCGAAGCGGCTGTGTTGCGGCGGGCGCTCAGCCCGTGGCGAAGACGGGGTAGTGGTCGGACAGGTCGGTGTAGGTGTGCTTGCGGCCCCACGACCAGATCGTCCACTCCGGACTCTTCACCCGCCGGGTCTCGTTGACCAGCGGAGGTCCCTGGACCGTGAGCACGTAGTCGAGGTGCTCCGAGGCGTACTCGGGCCCGTACTGGTCGCGGCAGACGCTGTTGTCGGAGCAGTCCCACGAGTACGGGTGCCCGGTGATCGCCGGCGTCCGCGCGCCCAGTTCGGTGACCATGCTCGCGAACTCGGCGCTCGCCCGGACGACGTTGAGGTCACCCGCGACGTAAACGGGTTCGGTGGCGGGGATGGCGCGTGCGGTGAGGAACGCCCTGATCTCGGCCCGCTGCTTGGCCCGGTACCCGCCCGGCGCGCTGGTGCAGGCCGAGTCCTCCGCCTGCAGGTGGGTGCCGATCACGTGCAGCGGCCCGCTCGGCGACTCGATGCGCACGTACGCGAACCCCTTGTTGGAGAACCAGTCCGCGCCACACGCGTCGCGGTAGACGTGCTGGACCCGCGTCGTGATCGGCCACCGGCTCAGCACCGCCACACCGCCGTCCTCGGGCGTCTCGTCGCGGTAGGCGCCGCTCGTGACGTCCCAGCCGGCCCGGCTGCGGCCCAGCACCGGCGTCTGGTGCGGGTAGGTGTCGCGCAGGTTGCCCAGCAGCCGGTCGGAGGCGGTGTTGTCGAAGGCCTCCTGCAGCACCACGACGTCCTGGCCGTTCAGCGTGCCGGTGCTGTCGATGAGGTCGGCGCGGGCGACCTGGCCCCAGTTGGGGTAGAGGTTCCGCGACAGCATGAAGACGTTGTAGGTGGCGATCTTCGGGGCGGCCGCGGCGGGGGCGGCGGTCGCCGGTGCCGCGGTGATCGCGAGCGCGACGGCGGCGGCGAGCGTGATCAGGCGCATGAGGGCCGATGGTGCAGTACGTGAAACTCCTTCACAACTGCTGGCGCATGGCCCGATGGTGTCGTATCGATTAAGTCCAGCCGACCGCTGCGCGTGGTCACTACGCTGGTGCGATGGGGGGGTTGCAGGCACGCAGGCGAGCCGGTGTGGTGGTCGGGGCGGTGGTGTTCGCGTCCGTGCTGGCCGGAGTGGTCGCGGCCATGCCGTCCGACGGGCCCGCGATCGAACGGGCTGAGGCGGAGGCGTTGCTCGACGAGGCGGTGCGGCTGGCCCCGGCGGGTGACCACGGCCGGTTCTGCGAGTCGGTCGCGCAGGTGCCCGGCATCTGCAGAGGGCTGGTGGACGACGCGCGCTCGTCGGGGCAGGCCCCGGGCGGTGATCGTCCTGTCGTCGTGTCGTTCGAACCTGACGCCGGGTCCACCGGTGGCTCCCGGGTAGCGGTTCTGCGCCTGCGGGCGACCAGCGCCGACCGGTCGGTCGTCGAGAGCGACTTCGCCGTGGTGCGGTCCGGTGACGGGCGGCTCGCCGGCCTCACGCCGGTGTACTGGTCCGGCGTGCGGTACTCGGCCCGATAACCGGCTCAGCTCAACGCCGCGTCGAGCGAGATGGTGACGGGACGAGGGAGCGGGCCGGCCCCTTCTGCGCGGAACGCCTGCAGCAGGTAGGCCACGAGCCGGTGGGAGGCGTCCGCGGTCGCCTCGGGCGTACTGGCCCGGATTCCGCCGTTCGCCTGCAGGACGAGGGCGAGGTCGGCCGGGTCGAAGTCGCGGCGCAGCGCACCGGCCGCCTGGGCGCGGCGTACCAGTTCCGCGAAGCCCCGCTCGGCCTGCTCGCGCAGCGTCCTGAACTCCACCGCGTGCGGGAAGGCCGTGATGAACGCCTTGGAGAACCCCTGGTCCCTGGCCTGCATCGCGCACACCTGGGTGATCACCCGGCAGAACGCGCGCCACGGGTCGGGGTCGGCGAGGGCGGTGTCGAGCAGGCCGACGCACTCGTGCATCTGCTCGGAGAACGCCTCCGCGACCAGGTCCTCCTTGGTCGGGAACCGGCGGTAGAGGGTCGCGACGCCGAGGCCGGCGCGGCGTGCGATCTCGCTCATCGGGACCGCCAGGCCTTCCGCCGCGAAGACCTCCCGTGCCGTGTCGAGAATCCTGGTCCGGTTGGCGGCGGCGTCCGTGCGCAAGCGAGGCGATGTCGTCGACACCCCTCTCACTTTAAGCGAAGTGGATGACACCGTCCGGTTCCGGTCGTAGAACTGGAGCATGGTTTCCACTTCGATGCGGCTCGCGACCTACGACCGGTACGGGCCCGCTGAGGTCCTGTCCGTGACCACCGGGCCCGTCCCGCGGCCACGCCCCGGTGAGGTCCTGGTCCGGGTGCGGGCCGTGTCGGTCAACGGCGGCGAGCTGGCGATGCGTGCCGGGCGGTTGCGCCCGTTCAGCGGCAAGAGCTTTCCCAAGCGGGTGGGCATCGACCTGGTCGGCGAGGTCGTCGCGCCGGAGAACAGCAGGTTCGCGGCGGGTGACCTGGTCTGGGGCGTGCTGGGGCGGCGGATGGGCTCGGCCGCGGAGTACGTGGCCGTACCGGCCGAGCGGCTCGACCACGTTCCCGCCGGGCTCGACGCCGTGCAGGCCGCCGCGTTGCCCGTCGGGACCACGGCGATCACCGCGTTGCGCGACCTGGCCGCGCTCGCGCCCGGTGAGCGGCTGCTCGTCCGGGGAGCGACGGGCGGCGTCGGCTACATCGCCGTGCAGCTCGGGAAGGCGATGGGGGCGCACGTCACCGGGTTGGCCAGTGCCAAGAACCTGGACCTGGTGACCGGGCTCGGAGCGGACGAGGCGGTCGACTACCGCGCGCCCGGCGATCTGGGGCGTTTCGACGTCGTGCTCGACACCGTCGGCACCGACCTGCCCGCCTTCCGCCGGTTGCTCACCCCGCGCGGGCGGCTGGTGGCGATCGCGTTCGACCTCGACCGCCCGGTCCGCTCACTGGGTTACATCGCGGCGCACGCGCTGCACCGCACCCGCTGGACCCGCTTCTTCAGCGGCAACCCGACCGCCCCGCTGATCGCCGAGCTCGGCCGCCTGGTCGCGACCGGGGCGATCCGCCCGCAGGTCGACCGGGTGTTCCCGCTGGCCGACATCGCTGCCGCGCACGGTGCGCTGGAGCACGGCGGTGTGCGGGGCAAGGTGGTCGTGCAGATCGACTGAACCACCCGTGGTGCTACGGCCGCAGCAGCGCCTGGAGCTCGGCCAACGGCGTGCGGGTGAGAGCCGACCCGACCCCGCATGCCACCGCACCCGCCGCGAGCCACGCGGGCACGTCGGCCGGTGCGACACCGCCCGTCGGCACCAGTGGTGCGTGCGGCAGCACGGCGAGCACGTCCTCGACCCACCGCGGGGTGGGCGCCGGGAACACCTTCACGGCGTCCGCGCCCGCTTCCAGCGCCTGGACCACCTCGGTGACGGTGGCGGCACCGGGCAGCACGGCGGCGCCGTAGCGGTGACCGGCGCGGATCACGGCCGGTTCGAGGTTGGGCGCCACCAGGAACCGGGCGCCCGCGCGGACGGCGGCGACGGCGGAGGTCTCGTCCAGCACGGAACCGGCGCCGATGGTGGCGTCCGGGTGGCTCGCGCGCAGCTCGCGGATGGCGTCCAGCGCGCCGGGGTTGGTCAGCGGGAGCTCCAGCGACGTGAGGCCCGCGTCCAGCAACGGGACGGCGGCCTTCACCGCGGACTCGGCGTCGGTGGTGCGGACGATCGCGATGATGCCCTGCCGCACGACCGCCTGCGTGATCTCGTAGCGGTAGCTCACGCTCGCCACCCTACTGACCATCAACTGTGGACTGTTCCCGGCGCGGAGCCGGGACGCGCGCTGCCGGGGTCGGGCGATCCGTACGCCCTGACCGGGTCGGTAATGTCTGTCCGATGGGGATCGTCCGCATCGGCGTGTTCTACGACGGCACGTGGTTCGCCTACCTCAGCGACTTCTACGCCACCGCGCACCGGAGGGCGGCGCGGATCTCGGTGGACGGGCTGCACGACGCCGTGCGCTGGTTCGTCCACGCCGAGACCGGCCGGCCGCTCGACGAGTGCGTGGTCGCGGAGGCCCACTACGTGCGCGGCCGCATCGAGACCCCGGCGGCGTCGTTCGACGCGGTGCTGAACGCCGCCGGGATCACGCGGCACGACATGCCGTTGCACGGCGGCAAGGAGAAGGGCGTCGACGTCCACCTCGCGCTGGAGGCCTGGGACCGGGCGACCACCGTGCCGCTGGACTGGGTCGTCCTGCTCACCGGTGACGCGGACTTCGCGCCGCTGGTGACCAGGCTGACCGCGCGCGGCGTGCACGTGGTGCTGCCGGTGGTGGACGTGCGGTCGGGGGAGGACATGCCCTCGTGGACCCCGCGCACCGCCGCGCCGTTGCGGGCCGCGACGCCGTTCACGCCGGGGTTCGACGAGCTGTTCGCGCCCGGTGACCAGCCGGACTACCCGCTGCGCCGGGCGTTCGTGCGCTCGTCGGAGGCGGTGGCGTCACCGGTCGGCGCACCGCGCGGCCGCCGCAGGGGCACGGTCGCGACCTGGAAGTCCGGGCAGTCGCACGGCTTCATCACCGACTCCAAGGGCGGGTCGTGGTTCGTCTCGCGCGACGACCTGCCGGAGGGGCTGACGCTGCTGCTGGCGGGAACACCGGTGTCGTTCACCGGATCGCCGGTGCCGATGGCGGGCCGCAAGTACCCGCGGGCGCAGTCCGTGCGGCTCGGCGACGTGCCGCCACCGGCCAAGTGAGACGGCTGTGACACAGCACATGATTACAGCACGTGCGTGAGTGGGCACTCTACGGCGCATGGATTTACCCATCCAGGTGATCGCCGTCGTGCTCGCCGCTGTCCTCGCGCCCGCCGCCCCCGAGGCCGGTCGGCCCGGCTGGTTCACCTCGTGGGCGCAGTCGCAGCAAAACCTCGCCCCGGTCGCCGTGCGCGACCAGTCGCTGCGGATGATCACGCACCTCAGCCAGGGCGGCAGCGCCGTGCGGGTCAGGCTGCAGAACACGTTCGGGCGGCAGCCGCTGACCGTCGACCGCACCACCGCGGGGCTCAGCACCGGTGACGCGGCGGTCTCCCGGCCGGTGGACGTCACGTTCGGCGGGCGCCGGAGCGTGACCATCCCGGCCGGTGGCGAGGTGTGGAGCGACCGGACCCCGCTCGACACGGCGCCGGGCACCGACCTCGCGGTCAGCACGTACGTCAGCGGCGACGTCGTCCCCGGCCGGCACGAGTCGGCGTTCCGCGACAACTACCTCACCCCGGCGGGCTCGGGTGACCACACGGCCGACACCGGCGCCGCCGCCTACACCGAACGCGTCCAGTCGACGTACCTCGTCAGCGCCGTGGACGTGTTCAACCCGCGGCTGCGGGGGACGATCGTGCCGTTCGGCAGCTCGGTGGTCGACGGCGTCGGCAGCACGAACTGCGGTCCGGGCTGCACCGAGCCCGGCACGAACAAGCGCTGGACGGACGTGCTCGCACGGCGGATCGTGGCCGAACTGCCCGCCGACCAGCAGTTGGCCGTGGCCAACGCGGGCGTCAGCGGCACGACGAGCGCCGTCTGCCCGAGGACACCGGATGCGTTCGTCGGACTCGATGCGTTGTCACGGCTGGAAAGGGACGTTCTCGCGCTGCACGGCGTCACCGACGTCATTTACTACTACGGCACGAACGACATCGCGAACGGCTGCACGGCCAACGACATCGTCACCAGCTATCGCGCCGTGTTCGACCGTCTGCGCAAGGCCGGTATCGACGTGCACGTCACGCCGATCACGCCGCGACCCGGTTACAGCGACCAGAACAACGTGGACCGGCACACCGTCAACGACTTCGTGAAGCGCGGCGGCGACTGCTCCGGCACCTGCGCCGAGGTCGTGGACCTCGACCAGGTGCTGGAGGACCCGCTGCGGCCCAACAGCATCAACCCGCTCTACGACACCGGCGACGGCGTGCACGCGAACATCAGGGGACAGCAGGCGATCGCCGACTACGTGGCGCTGAAGTCGTTCCGCTGACCTCAGTGCAGCAGGTCGGCGTTGATGTGCGCGCCCGCGAGCGCTCCGGCCGCGGCGGACGCGCCGACCTGCGCGGTGGGGTCGGTGGCGTTGCCCGCGACCCACACGCCCGGCACGTCGGTGGTGCCCGCCGCGCCGCTGACGAACCGGCGGCCCAGCCCGTTGGGCAGGTCCTCCACCGGCAGGCCGAGCCCCTCGACGCCCTCGGTGCGGGCGAGCATCCTGGTGACGACGGCGATCACCCGGCGCGGCACGACCTCGCCGTCGGTGAGCCGGACGCCGCTGATGTCGTCGCCGTCGGACTCGACCTCCGCGACGGGCGTGTCCACGACCCGGATGCCCTTCGCGGCGAAGCTCGCGCGGGTCTCGGCGTCGAGCCCCGTGCCGTTCGCGAAGTAGACGAGGTCGTCGGTGAGCTGCCGGAACAGCAGCGCGTGGTGCACCGACGCCGGGCCGACCGCGAGCACGCCGATCGGTTCGTCGCGCACCTCCCAGCCGTGGCAGTACGGGCAGTGCACCAGGCCGCGGCCCCAGTGGCGGGCCAGGCCGGGCACGTCGGGGAGCACGTCGCGCAGCCCGGTGGCGACGAGCAGCCGGCGGGCGTGCAGGACCCGGCCGTCCCTCAGCGTGACGGTGAAGCCGTCCTGCACCCGTGCGGTCGCCGCGACCTCGCCGGCGATGATCTGCCCGCCGTAGCCCTCGACCTCCTCGCGGCCGCGTTTGAGCAGGTGGGCGGGCGGGATGCCGTCGTGGCCGAGGAGGCCGTGCACGCCGTGAGCGGGCGCGTTGCGGGGCGTGCCGCTGTCGACCACGGCAACGGTGCGGCGGGAACGGGCCAGCACGAGGGCGCCGCTCAGTCCGGCGGCACCACCGCCGATCACCACGGCGTCGAAGTTCTTCGTCATGGCACCGACGGTAGGTGCGCCTTGCGGATCGAGCATACGATCGTGCGCATGACGCAAGAAGATGGCGAGCTGGACAGCCTCGTGCGCAAACGGATCCGCGCGCTGCGGCTCGCGCAGGGCTGGTCGCTGGAGGAGCTGGCGACCCGCGCGCGGCTGAGCCCGTCCTCGCTCAGCCGCATCGAGAACGGTCAGCGCCGCCTCGCCCTCGACCAGCTCGTCGTGCTCGCGCGGGCGCTGGACACCTCGCTGGACCAGCTCGTCGAGACCGACACCGAGGACGTGATCGTCAGCCCGCTGATCGACGGCGCGCACGGCCAGATGCGCTGGCCGATCAGGGCCGAGCCCGGCATCACCGTCATCCGCCAGCGCATGACCACCCCGCCGCCGGACAGCCCCTCGGGCCTGCGAGCGCACTCCGGGCACGAGTGGCTCGTCGTGCTGTCCGGGACCGCGATCCTGCTGCTGGGCAACCGCCGGTACCGCGTGGAGACCAACCAGGCCGCCGAGTTCCCGACGATGCTGCCGCACGCCATCGGCACCGCAGGCGGGCCATGCGAGGTCATGGGCATCTTCGACCGCGAGGCGCGGCGGGGACACAACGAGCGGAAGACGGGCTGATCTTGCGCTTCCGGCAGGGCTGAGGACGACCTGTTTGCTTCCTGCGCAAGATGCCGTGCACCTGACGCACGGCGGTCCTAGTTTGGGCTGTATGAACCACGAGCACGGACACGGACACGGACACGGCGCTGGTCACGGCCACAGCCACAGCCATGATCACGGGATGGCGGACATCCTCGACCTCGACGCCGAGGTGGTCGCCGAGCACACCGCCGACCTCATCCGGTGGCTGCCCGTCGACCGCCCCCGCCAGGTCGTGGACCTGGGCTGCGGCACCGGCGCCGGCACGTTCGCGCTGCTGGCCGAGTTCCCGGAGGCGCACGTCACCGCGGTCGACACGGACGTCGACCACCTGCGGCGCTTGCGCGATAAGGCCTGCGAGCTCGGCCTCGCCGACCGCGTGACCACCGTCCAGGCCGACCTGGACACCACCTGGCCCGACCTCGGCACCCCGGACCTGGTGTGGGCATCGGCCTCGATGCACCACATGGCCGACCCCGCACGCGCCCTGCGCCAGGTCCACGACGTCCTCGCTCCGGGCGGCCTGTTCGCGGTCGTCGAGCTCGCCGGCTTCCCCCGCTTCCTCGGCACCGACCTCGAAGACCGCATCCACGCCGCCAGCGACCGCCGCCACGCCGACCTCGTCCCGCACCGCGGCGCCGACTGGGGCCCGAAGCTGACCGCCGCCGGCTTCACCGTGGAGGCCGAGCGCACCCTCGCCATCCACCTCCCGCAGTCCGAAGTGGTCGGTCGCTACGCACTGGCCGGCCTGCGGCGGATGCGCGGCACCGTCGACGACGTGCTGTCCGCGGAGGACCTGGCCGCGTTCGACGACCTCCTCGACCCGCACAGCCCCACCGGTCTGCTGCACCGCACCGATCTGGCCGTGCGCACCGAACGTTCCGTATGGGCCGCACGGAAGGCATAGCTCACGGGGGTGACGATCGGCGCCGCTGCCTGTCCGGCAACTTGTCCGGTTTGACATGCCTGATACCTCCGAACGGCCGTAGCAGGGACTCCGAACCCTGTGCGTGGATGTATGGGAGCGCTCTTACAACGTTGTAAATTCGAAGGGGAATCTCGCCGATGAGGAAAGCCGCCCCCGCACTCCTCGCCCTGCTGCTCACACTGGGCGTCATGCCAGGAACACCACCGGCCGGCGCCGCCGAGCCCGTGCACGGGCTGAAGGGCGAGTACTTCAGCATGTCGGCGCCGGGGGCCAGGGACTTCGCGAACCTCGCCGGCACGGTGCTCGACGCCGAGGTCAACCACTCGGACCTCACCTCGACGTTCGGGTTCCTGGCCGGGCGCACCGAGCACACGACGGCGCGGTGGACCGGGCAGATCGCGGTGCCGCAGACCGGTGACTACACGTTCCACGCCATCGGGGACAACGGGTTCCGGCTCTTCGTGGACGGGCAGCCGGTCATCGACCACTGGGTGGGGGACTGGGACCGCGAGCAGACCAGTGCGCCGGTCGCGCTCACCGCGGGGCGCCAGTACGACTTCCGGCTGGAGATGTTCCAGGACGTCGGCGGCGCCAACATGTACCTGCGCTGGTCGAGCGCGACCACGCCGAAGCAGATCGTGCCGGAGTCCGCGTTCACGCCGCCCGCGGACTTCCGGGTCGTGCCGCGCAGCGCGCAGGTCTCGAAGGACGGGCGGACGCTCACCGCGGACTTCGACGGGCGCGTCACGGGGACGTCCGACCTCAGGGAGCACCTGCGGGTCGAGGTCGACGCCACGCCGATGCCGGTCTCGGTCGTCACGGCCAGCCGCGGCAGGGTGACCGTGCGGCTCGCGGAGGAAGTGCTCAAGAGCCAGCGGGTGAAGATCTACTACGACGGTGCCGGTGCGCTCGCCGTGGACGGGCGGAAGGTCGAGAAGACGGCCCGCACGGTGAAGAACACCTCGGCCGAGCGGCTCAGGACGCCGTGGGGCGAGAACTTCGACGCGCGCAACCCCTTGCCGGAGTACCCGCGGCCGCAGCTCGAACGCGACCGGTGGCTCAACCTCAACGGGCCGTGGGAGTTCGCGGGTGCCAAGGCCGGTGAGCAGCCGCGGTTCGGCAAGAAGCTGCCGGAGAAGATCATCGTGCCGTACCCGGTCGAGTCGCAGCTCTCCGGCCTCGAACGGCACGAGGACCACATGTTCTACCGCAGGACCGTCACCGTGCCGCACGACTGGCGGATCGGCAGCGGGCAGCGGCTCAAGCTCAACTTCGGCGCCGTCGACTACCAGGCCAAGGTCTGGGTGAACGGCACGCTGGTCGCCGAGCACACCGGCGGCTACACGGCGTTCAGCGCGGACATCACCGATGCCCTCAAGCGCGGTGAGCAGGAGATCGTCGTCGCCGTCACCGACACCACCGGCCCGCACCAGCCCAAGGGCAAGCAGTCGCCCAACCCCAGCGGCATCTTCTACACGCCGTCGTCGGGCATCTGGCAGACCGTGTGGCTGGAACCGGTCGCGGACAAGGGCATCGACGGGATCAAGACGACCCCGGACCTGGCCATCGGCACGCTCACGGTCAACGTGCGGTCCGCCGGCACCGGGACCGTCACGGCCGTCGCCCGCGACGCCAGGGGCAAGCAGGTCGGCACCGTCACCGGGCCGGCGAACGCGGACCTGGCGCTGCCCGTGCCGAACGCGCACCTGTGGACGCCGGACGACCCGTACCTCTACAAGCTCGACGTCACGCTCGGCAAGGACAAGGTCAAGAGCTACTTCGGCATGCGCTCGACCGGCATCGCGAACGTCGGCGGCACGCCCAAGCTGACCCTCAACGGCCAGCCGGTCTTCAACCTCATGCAGCTCGACCAGGGCTTCTACCCGGACGGCCTGAACACCGCGCCCAGTGACGAGGCGCTGGTCTTCGACCTGAAGGCGCAGAAGGACCTCGGCTTCAACGCGGTGCGCAAGCACATCAAGGCGGAGCCCGCCCGCTGGTACTACCACGCGGACCGGCTCGGACTGCTGGTGTGGCAGGACTTCGTGTCGCTGGAGGACGGCAACGACCCCGGCGCGCAGCAGGCCTTCGTCAGCCAGGGCCGCGAGCTGATGGAGCAGCTGCACAACTACCCGTCCATCTACGCCTGGATCGTGTTCAACGAGGGCTGGGGCGAGTGGGACCGCACGGTCACCGGCCAGATCACCGACCAGGTCAAGGCCGCCGACCCGAGCCGGATCGTCAACGCCCACAGCGGCGTGAACTGCTGCGCGTCCAAGGGCGACAGCGGCAGGGGTGACGTGCTCGACCACCACGACTACAACAACACCGACCCGGCCCGCCCGGACGGCAAGCGCGTCGTGGTGGACGGCGAGCACGGCGGCTTCACGCTGCGCACGCCGGGGCACCAGTGGCCGGGCGCGCCGATCGCGATCTACAGCGGTGTGGCGGACAAGGCGGCGCTGACGGCGAAGTACGTCGACAACACCCGCACGTTCTACCTCGGCCAGGCCCGCGCCGAGCTGTCCGCGTCGGTCTACACCCAGGTCACGGACCTGGAGGGCGAGCTCAACGGCCTGTGGACCTACGACCGCAAGCGCATCAAGGTCGCCCCCGGTCCCGTCCGCGAGATCAACCGGCGCGTCATCGAGGCCGGGGCGAACGCGGGCAAGCCGTACCCGTACGCGGGCAGCGGCGAGTGGAAGCTCGACGAGACCAGGGGAGCCGTCGCCGAGGACTCGACCGGCAAGAACCCGCTCACGCTCAGCCCGACCGGCGCCACCTGGAAGGACGGCGCGCTGCAGTTCCACAACGGCTCGGCGGACACCTACGGCCCGGTGGTCGACACGACCGGCGACTACGCGGTGTCCGCGAAGGTGCGGCTCGACGAGGTGCCCGGCAACTACGCCACCGCCGTCAGCCAGGACGGCCGCGAGCGGGAGAACCCCTTCTACCTGCAGTACGGGCAGGGCGCGTTCGCGTTCAGCACGCCGGGCGGCAACCGGGCCCGGTTCGAGACCACGCCGGAGATCGGCCGCTGGTACGAGCTGAAGGGCGAGCGCAGGGGTGGCGAGATCCGGCTCTACGTGGACGGTGCGCTGGTCGCCACCGCGGCGGCGGGTCCGGCGGTCGTGAGCACCGGCGCGTTCACCGTGGGACGGGCCAAGTACAACGGCCAGAACGTCGACTTCTGGCCTGGCGCGATCAAGGACGTGCGCGTCACGTCCTGATGTTGGGAGAACGCTCTCCCTGCGTGGTACAACCGGTGGCATGAGCAAGAGCGCACCCACGTTGGAGGACGTCGCCAGAGTTGCGGGTGTCTCGCGCGCGACCGTGTCGCGCGTGGTCAACGGCACCCGCAACGTCGACCCGCAGCTCCAGGAGACGGTGCGCAGCGCGATCGAGCAGACCGGGTACTCGCCCAACCGGGCGGCCCGGTCCCTCGTGACCCGCAGGACCGGCACGGTCGCGCTGGTGATCTCCGGTGCCGGCGGCGGGTCGGACGTGTTCACCGACCCGTTCTTCGGCCGAGTCGCGGCGGGCGTGGTCGACTTCCTGCGCCCGCACAGCGTGCACCCGGTGCTCATGCTCGCCGACTCCGAACCGGCCAGGACCGAGGTGGTCGAGTTCCTGCGGCAGGGCAGTGCCGACGGCGCGCTGCTCGTCACCACCCACCCCGCCGACCCGTTGCCGGCCCGGCTGCTGGCCGCCGGGGTGCCCTCGGTGCTCTACGCCCGGCCCGGCGCGCCCACGCCCGTCAGCTACGTCGACATGGACCACCGCGCGGGCGGGCGGCTCGCGGCCGACCACCTGGTGGCGTCCGGGCGCACGGACGTCGTCACCATCTCCGGCCCGCTCGACGTGCTGGCGAGCCAGGACCGGCTCGCGGGGTTCCGCGATGCCATGGCCCGCCACGGTTTCCCGTACGTGCCGAGCGCGGAGGGCGGGTTCACGGCGGAGAGCGGCGGGGCCGCGATGACCCGGCTGCTCACCGAGCACCCCGACCTCGACGGCGTCTTCGCCGCCAACGACCTGATGGCGCAGGCGGCGGTGTTCGTCATCCAGGAGCACGGGCTGCGCGTCCCCGACGACGTGGCGGTCGTGGGCTTCGACGACAGCACGCCCGCGCTCGCGTGCCGCCCGCAGCTCACGACCGTGCGGCAGCCGGTCGAGCAGATGGCCGCCGCGATGGCCGAGCTGCTGCTCACCGACCTGGAAAAACCGGGACAACGCCCGAGATCCGTCATCTTCGAACCGGAACTCGTCGTCCGCGCCTCTGCTTGATTGACCTGTCCGACACACGGGGTTAACGTTCGGGAGAGCGCTCTCACGGCGACCGGTCGCCACCCGTCCCGGGCTCAACGCCCCTTCGTGTCAGGCAGGATCATGGGCATACCCCTGTCCAGGGTGGCCGCGCTCTCCGCCGCCGCCCTGTGTCTCGTGACCACCGTCAGCGCCACGACCTCGACCTCCGCCGGTGCCGCCGCGTGCGGCACCGCCAACGTCGCCCTCAACAAGACCGCCACGGCGTCCTCGACCGAGAACGGTGGCACCCCGGCGTCCGCCGCCGTCGACGGCAACGCGGGTTCGCGGTGGTCGTCGCAGTTCTCCGACCCGCAGTGGTTGCAGGTCGACCTCGGCTCCACGCAGCAGGTCTGCCGGGTGACCCTGGCCTGGGAGGGGGCGTACGGCAAGGCGTTCCAGGTGCAGGTGAGCAACAACGCGAGCTCCTGGAGCACCCTGTACTCGACCACGACCGGTACCGGGGGCACGCAGGCGCTCGACGTCAACGGTTCTGGCCGGTACGTGCGGGTGCTGGGCACCCAGCGCGGCACCGGGTACGGCTACTCGTTGTGGGAGCTGAGCGTCAACGCGGTGACCGACTCCACCGGGGTGCCGCCGACGGACCCGCGGAACCCGGACTTCGGGCCGAACGTGTTCGTGTACGGGCCGGGGTCGTCGCAGTCGGAGATGCAGTCGCGGCTGGACGCGATCTCCGCGCAGATGAAGACCAACCAGTTCGGCCCGCAGCGCTACGCCGTGTTGTTCAAGCCGGGCAGCTACAACGCCGATGTGAACCTGCGGTTCTACACGCAGGTCGCGGGTCTGGGGCTGAACCCGGACGACGTGAACATCAACGGCCACATCCGGGTCGAGGCCGACTGGTTGCAGCAGGGCGACGACCCGAACAACCTCGGCAACGCGACGCAGAACTTCTGGCGTGGCGCGGAGAACCTGTCGGTGACGCTGCCGGCCAACCAGATCGAACGCTGGGCGGTGTCGCAGGCCACGGCGTACCGGCGGATGCACCTGCGTGGCCAGGCGCACCTGTGGAACGGCTACGACGGCTGGGCCAGCGGTGGCCTGATCGTCGACAGCAAGATCGACGGCGTGGTCGTCTCCGGTTCGCAGCAGCAGTTCCTGACCCGCAACAGCAACCTCGCGGGCGGCTGGTCCGGCTCGGTGTGGAACATGGTGTTCGCCGGTACGCAGGGCGCCCCCGCCGACCACTTCCCGAACCCGTCGCACACGACCGTGGACACCTCTCCGGTGACGCGCGAGAAGCCGTACCTGTACCTCGACGGCTCCGGTGAGTACCGGGTCTTCCTGCCCGCGCTGCGCACCAACTCCCGCGGCACCAGCTGGGAGAACGGCAACCCCGGCACGTCGGTGTCGCTGGCGGACTTCTTCATCGTCAAGCCCGGCACGCCGGTCGCGACCACCAACGCCGCACTGGCCCAGGGCAAGCACCTGCTGCTCACGCCCGGTGTGCACCAGGTCGACGACACGATCCGCATCACCCGCCCGAACACCGTCGTGCTCGGCCTGGGCCTCGCCACGCTGACGCCGACCACCGGGAAGGCCGCGCTCACCACGTCCGATGTGGACGGTGTACGGCTGGCCGGCTTCCTGGTCGACGCCGGCGTGCAGAACTCCCCGGTGCTGCTGGAGATCGGTGACGCCGGCACCGCGGACCACTCGGCGAACCCGACCTCGCTGCACGACGTGTACCTGCGCGTCGGCGGTTCCCAGGCGGGCAAGGCGACGGTCAGCATGCGGGTCAACAGCCGCAACACGATCATCGACCACACCTGGGTCTGGCGCGCCGACCACGGCGAGGGCGTCAGCTGGACCGCCAACCCCGGCCAGAACGGCGTGGTCGTCAACGGCGACAACGTCATCGCCTACGGCCTGTTCGTCGAGCACTACCAGCAGCACAACCTGATCTGGAACGGCAACGGCGGCCGGGTGTACCTCTACCAGAACGAGCTGCCGTACGACCCGCCGAACCAGGCGGCGTGGATGAACGGCTCCAAGCGCGGCTGGGCCGGCTACAAGGTCGCCGACTCGGTGACCACGCACCAGGCGTTCGGCGTCGGCGTGTACTGCTTCAACCAGGCCAACCCGAGCGTGGTCACGGACAACGCGTTCGAGGCGCCGAACCGGACGGGTGTGCGGTTCACGCACCTGGTCGCGGTGTCGCTGGGCGGTGTGGGCACGATCGCCAACGTCATCAACGGCACCGGCGGGCAGGCGGACCTCGCGAACCAGGTCCGCTACGTCGTGAGCTACCCCTGACAGCGGGATGAGCGCCTGACGGGCGCCGCGGCCACCCCGGTCGCGGCGCCCGTCCTGCTCCGCGGTGGAAGGGGAAGCACCCCAGGGCACGCGCCGCCCCGGGGTGCGGGGAAGGGGGGAACGCTACCTCGGCAACCGGTAGTCCAGGCCGAGGGCGGCACCCCTCTGCGGCTTGTACAGGTCATATCCACGCGGGTCGCACTGGAGACCACCGTTGATGCAGTGGCGGACCAGCGCGGCCTGGGTGGGCGCGTCCCAGGCGTTCATGAAGTCGTAGTGCCAGGTGTAGCCGCGGCCGCTGGAGAGCCGGACGCGCGACATGTCACCGGACACCGGGAACGCCATCTTGAACTCGATCATCGGCACCGCCACCGGGTGCGACGACGGGCAGACGAGCGTCGCGCGGTCCGGGTACGCCATGTGCGACCTGTGGTCGGCCGAGTCGAGGTCGCGGCCGTTCCAGCAGCTCGGTGCCTGGTAGCGGATGTTGAGCTGGGTGCCGGGCGGGCAGTGCGCCGGGATGTCCCAGTTGTGGGAGCTGTCACCGCACTCCCAGCCCTCCACGGCGCCGGGCGCGGTGCGGAACTGCTCCTGGGTGGCACCGGGACTGCCGACCACGAACCGGATGCCCGGCGGGAACGGCACCACGTCCTGGTACCTCAGGATGCCGGACTTGTAGTAGATGACCTGCGGGAAGTTCGGCGGCACCACCTGGTCGCCGTTGTAGACCGACGGGAACCAGTACGCGGACCTGTCGTCGGGCGTCCTGCAGTTGGTCTGGGCGGCCCGCAGCGAGTCGGTGGTGGTGCGGGCGTTGGTGGACGGGTTGCCGAGGAACGTGTGGAGGTGCGACGCGCCCGCCAGCCCCGGGAAGACGATCGGGTCGTCCGGGAGGTGGTGCGTGACCGAGCAGTTCGCCTGGAACTCGTGGTGCGTGACCAGGTCGTCGGCCTGGGCTTGCTGAACGACGACAACTGCCGCCACGAGGGCGGCCGCTGCCGCCAGTGCGCTGAGCTTTCTGGACAACTGTGTCCTCCTGCCGATGGTGGGTACCGGCTTGGAGAGCGCTCTCCCACTCAGGCTCCCGCTCCGGTCCGCGAGGTGTCAAGACCGGTTCTTTGACAGCGCGGACGTCTGGTCGTACCGTGCGACAGGAAGGCTGTGAGAGCGCTCTCCCCGCACGCGGCCTCAGGTTCCACCGGTTGAGCAGTTCTGCGGTTCCCGTCGCGCCGGGGAGCTGACAGGGTGACCGCGTGGTGCACATGGGGGAACGGCACGGAGTGGGCCCGGCGTTGGCCCAGGTGAGTCTGGCGGGAGTGGCCGGCGCGCTGGTCGTCTCGTGCGGGATCGGGCCCGTGGTCGTGTCGCTGTTCGGCGGCCCGGTGGTGGCCGTCGTCGTCGGCGGGGTCCTGGTCGTGGTGCTCGTCGCCGCGCTGACCGCCGCGGCGTCCGTGGCGCCGGGGGAGTCGTGGCTCACCGGGAACGTCGGTGGGCGGGTGTGCTGGGCGCTGCTCGTCGGCGGCGCCGGAACCGGTGCGTGGCTGCTCGCCTGGAGCGTGTCCGACGAGGCACGCCTGGGCCTCAGCGAGTCCCCGTGGCTGTGGTGGCCCGCCACGGCCCTGCTGTTCGCGCTGGTGGCGGGGGTGTTGCTGCGCCGCTGGTACCTGGCGCTCACCTCGTTCGCGGTGCTCGTCGCGGTGGCGCTGCTGATGCTGCGCGCACTCGCGGGCGCGTTGCCGTCCGATGTGGAGCAACGCCTGGCCGCGAGCCAGGTGCCGCGCACGTCGATGATGGTGACCGCGGTGCCCGGCTACCACCTGGTGCCGGCCCAGGGGGTGTGGCACCTCGTGCCCGACGACCTCGACCCGAACGCGCCGTCGCCCGACGTCTCCCTGCACGCGCTGCCGGACGGCCCGGACTGCCGGTTCGAGCCGCACGACTCCCGTTACCCGTTCACGGACCGCTGCGAGGTCGAGCGCCCCGGCCTGTTCTTCCTGGACGGCACGCCGGTCCGCATCGGCTACGCCCACCGCGTCGGCACCACGCGCCTGCTGCTGACCGCGCCGCCGTCGTTCGACCGGGCCGTGCTGCGCGAGGCGGTGCTCACCGCACGGGTCACCGACGGCGTGGCGACCGCCGTGGTGCCCGGTTACTCGGCCGGGTCCGCTTCGCCGCAGGGCACCCACTTCACCCCCGATGACCGCTCACTGCTGCCCGGCGCCCGGTACGTCTCGGTCGGACCCCGGCTGGGCGCGGGCTTCGGCGAGTGCACCTTCGGCGCGCAGGTGTGCGAGACCGAGTCGCCGGCGTTGCGCTACGAGCGCTTCACCGATGGCCAGATGTATGTGCGCACCGAGGGTGGCCGTGAGTTCGAGATCAGGGGCGGTCCCGGCGTTGACCGCGAGGTCCTGCGCACGGCCGCGCTCGCCGCCCGTTCCGCCACCGACGAGGAGGCGCTGGCGATGCTGCCGCCACCACCCCCGTCCCCACCGGACCGCTCGCTCATGGCGTCCGTGCGCACTTTGTCCCGCACCCTGTTCAACTAACCCCCTTGCAGATGCCGGAAGAGCAGGGGGTTTTTGGTCAGTCCTCGACCTCGCGGCGGGACAACCGGACCTCCTCGACGTCCAGCCGTGCCTGCACCGTGCGCAGCACGATGTCGTCGATCGCCCGTTCGTCGCGCAGGCGCACCACGGTGGCCCGCTTGTGCGCGATCAGCTCCAGCCGCAGCGCCGCGTACTCGGCCTCGGCCTGGGTGGCCTCCTCGTCACCGTTCGCGGCGGATCGGATGACCTCCAGGTGGTGGTCGTACTCGGCGAGCACTCGCTTGTAGACGACGTCGCTGACGCCGACCTCGTCCGCGAGCCGGGGCAACGCCTCGTAGGCCTCCTCGGACGCCGTGGACTGCGCGAGCCGGAGCTCCTCGTCCAGCGCGGTGTCCTCGGGCAGGTGCGACGCCCGCACGATCACGGGCAGCAGCAGCGACTGCACGACCAGCGTCAGCACGACGACACCGGACGTGATGAGGATGATCTCCCCGCGGAACGGGAAGGGCGCGCCGGACGCGGTCGTCTCCGGCACCGCGAGCGCCGCCGCCAGCGACACGGCACCGCGGAAACCGGCTGCCGTGGTGACCATGCGCTGCCGTGCGCCGACGCGTCGCGCACGTTGCTGAGGGCGCCGGTCGAGCGCACGGATGATGTACGGCGTGGTGTAGCTCCACACCACCCGCGAGCCCACGACCGTGAGCGCCACCAAACCGATGGTGCCGAACGCCGCCAACACCTCCGGGCCGTCCAACGCGCGCACGGCACCATGGGCCTGCAGTCCGATCAGGACGAACAAAGACCCGTTCAACAGGAACGTCGACAACCGCCAGAACGCCTCGGACTGCTGCCGCGCGTCGGCCCGCACCAGCCGCGGCCCGATCTGGCTCAGCGTCAGCCCCGCGACCACCACGGCGATCACGCCGGAGCCGTGCACGACCTCGGCCGCCAGGAACGCCGCGAACGGCGTCAGCACGCTGACCACGCTCTCCTGCACCGGGTTGTCGAGCCGCCGCCGGACCAGCACCACCAGCCACGCGCACAACAGGCCCGCCGCCGCGCCACCGGCGTAGGACAGCAGGAACCGCCACCCGACCAGCCCGGCGCTGTACTGCGCCTCGCCGACGGTGACGGCGACCGCGATGCCGTAGATGACGAGCGCGGTGCCGTCGTTGATCAGCGACTCGGCCTTGATGATCGTGGTGGTGCGCCGCGGCAGCCCGCGTGCGATCGCCGCCACCGCCGTCGCGTCGGTCGGGGCCAGCGCCGCGCCGAGCACCCACGCGGGTCCCCAGGGCAGCCCCAGCGCGTGCCCCACCCACGCGATCGCCGCGGCCGTCGCGATCACCAGCACGGTGCTGGTGAGCACGATGACCCGCAGGTTCGACCTGACCTCGCGCAACGAGGTGGTGAGGCTCTCCCAGTACAGCAGGGCCGGGAGGAAGATCAGCAGCATCGCCTCCGGCGGCAGGGTCACCGACTCCAGGGCCGGCACGAACCCGAGCACCGCGCCGCACACGACCAGCAGGGCCGGTGCGGCGACGCGCAACCGCCCGGCCGCGACGCTGCTCACGAGCACGCACACGCCCAGCACCACCACGAGTTCCAGACCGAGCATGTGCCCAATCTAGGACGCTCACGCGGTCAGGGCGGCATCCAGCTCCGCGAGCAGCCGCGACTTGGGTCGCGCTCCCACGATCGACCGGATCGGCACCCCGTCGCGGAACAGCAGCATCGTCGGCAGCGACATCACCTGGTAGTCGCGGGCGGTCGCCGTGTTCTCGTCGGCGTTGATGCGCAGAACGGTCAGGTCGTCGCGTTCCCGGTCGATCTCGTCGAGCACCGGCGACAGCATGTGGCACGGCCCGCACCACTGCGCCCAGAACTCGACCAGCACGGTCCCGGTCCGCACGCTCTCGCCGAACGTGGCGTCGGTCAGCTGCACTTGAACTCCCTGGGTTCGTCCACCCGGCACGGGTCGAAGGCCTCGATCTTGTCCACGAGGAACGCGCGCACCGCGCCCAGCCGCTCCAGGCACGCGTCCAGCTCGGCGAGCTTGCGCCGGTAGACCTCCCGCGAGTCGGGGCACGAGTCGCCGGAGGAGTGCCCGGCGCGCAGGCACGCCACGAACGGCCGGGTGTCCTCCAGCGACAGCCCGATCGACTGCAGCGACTGGATCTCCGCGACCAGCCGGAGGTCGTGCTCGTCGTACTCGCGGTAGCCGTTGGCGCTGCGGTCCGCCTCCAGGAGTCCCTGCGACTCGTAGAACCGCAGCGCCCGCGTCGTGGTGCCGGCTCGCCTGGCCAGTTCGCCGATCCTCATGACCGCAGACGCTAAACCTTGACGCCCACGTCAAGGCAAGGCCGCGTCAGCCGCGCTGCACCGGGATGCGCACCGGTCCGGTCCTGGTCACGTCGGCCCAGACGACCTTGCCGTTGTGCCGGGCCCGCACGCCCCAGGCGGTGCTCAGCCCCGCGACCAGCCGCAGCCCGAGGTGGAACCGGACGGGGGCGGTCGGCACCAGGGCAGCCGTGCGCTCACCGTCCTCCACCTCGATGCGGACGTACGGGCTGGTGCGGTGGCGGATCAGGGTGGTGGCGCGCGGCGCGGAGGTGTGCCGGTAGGCGTTGCTCACCAGCGAGTTGACGACCTGCACGACGGCCTCGGAGCTGGAGGTCGTCTCGTCGGCGAGGGCGCGGCGCACCCACCAGCGCACCTGCGCGAGGCTGGGGGCGGGGTGGATCAGCCGCATGGTGGCCCACTGACCACCGGGTGCGGTGACGTCCGGCGTGGCGTCGCTCAAGTTCGGTCCTCGTGCCGGTGACAGGTCTCCTGATCACGCTAGGGCCCGTTCGCGATCTTGGCAGGAGGCCAAGGTCCTCGTCGGCGCGGGACCTTCGGTCAGGAACGGTCGGCGCCGTGCCAGTCCAGGCACAGCACCATCGCGTCGTCGTCGACGGTCAGGCCGCTGCGGTGCCCGGCGAGCTGCTGGAGGACCTCCCTGGGGACCTGCGCGGCGGGCAGCAGACGGGTCAGGTTGATCGCGCGGGCCAGCGCGCGTTCGCCGTAGCGCTCGCCGGCGGGGGAGGCCACGTCGTAGACGCCGTCGCTGGCGAAGATCAGCCGGTCGCCGGGGCGCACGTGGAACTCCTGCGGGGAGAACTGGGTGTCCTCGAACATGCCCAGCGGCAGCTGGTCCTCGAACGTGACGCGCTCGGCGGTGTTGCCGCGCAGGCGCCACATGCTGGGCGAGCCCGCGTCGATCACCTCGACCCTGCCGGTCTTCAGCTCGAACTGCAGCAGCAGGACCGAGACGTGCACCCGGCCGCCGTGCTGGCCGTAGATCGCCTGGTCGGCCAGCGCCGCCTGGTCGGCGAGGGGGACGCCGGCGCGGCGGGCGTTGCGCAGGGCGTTGACCGCGAGGTTGGTCAGCAGGGCGGCGTCGATGCCCTCGCCCATGCCGTTGGTGACCGTCAGCGTGAGGTGCTCGGCGTTGGTCGACCAGTCGAAGTTGTCGCCGTAGATGGCGTAGGCGGGTTCCAGCTGGCCGCCGAGGTCGTACTCGGACCGGCGGCAGGACCGGCCCGGCAGCAGCTGCCACTGCATCTCCGCGGCGAGGGTCAGCCGCGTCGCCCGCCGCGCCTGCAGGTACAGGTCGGTGTCGCGTTCGGCGACCACGATCTCGTGGCCCAGCGTCTGCGCGATCCGGCCCAGCTCCGCCACGTCGTCCTGGCCGGGCACGTCCGCCAGGTCGACCGCGAGCACGCCGAGCCGGTCGCCGCGGACGGTGACCGGCAGGTAGGTGGTCACGGCGGTGCCCTCGCGGTGCTCGACGAACGGCTGCTGGGCGCCGAACGCCTGACCGGGCGTGCTGCCGTTCACCGGGATCGGGCTGCTCGTGTACGGCAGCTCCGCGACCGGTTGCAACATGAGCAGCGCGTAGTCGGCCAGCAGCAGCTGCACCGCCTCGGCCTGGTACAGCTGTCTCAGCTGGGTGCGCGTGACGTCGAGCAGCTCGTGCGGTGCCGCGGCCCGCAGGGCCTGCTCGACGACGAGGTATCTGTTCACCGCTTGTGCGGTCACGGGGTGCCTGCCTTCTGTGCCGGGTGTCGATCCCGTGTCGCGGGCGCGGCCGGACATGACACGGGAACACTAAGGATGCGACAGTGGGGGACGTGAACCGGATTCGGCCACACGCCTCCGTCGACGACGTGCTCCGGGTTCTCACCCAGGTGGTCGAACAGATCGAGGTGATGTGGGAACGGAGCAAGGACGTGTCGCCCGCTCCGCTGTCGGTGTCCCAGCTGCGCGTGATGTTCGTGCTCGAGAAGTCCGAGGGCGCCAACCTGCGCGCGCTCGGCGAGGCGCTGGACGCCGCACCGTCCTCGGTCAGCCGCCTGTGCGACCGGCTGGAGGCGGTCGGTTTCCTGGAACGCGGCCTGAGCGCCACCAGCCGCCGCGAGGTCGAGCTCTCGCTGAGCGATCGCGGCCGCGCGTATCTGCACGACCTGCGTGAACGGCGGCGTGAGCACCTGCGCGACGTCGTGGACACGCTGCCGCCGTGCGCCCGGTCCACGCTCGTCAGCGGGTTGCGGCAGCTGCGGGACGCGGCCACGTCCGTCCAAGGCGTCGACGACGGCGACGACCAGCCGGGAACGCAGACTGCCTGACCACCGTCGTCCCCCCATCGGTGCTCCCGTGCCACGACCGCGCCCACG
Source organism: Lentzea sp. NPDC042327 (assembly GCF_040647275.1). Taxonomy (NCBI): domain Bacteria; kingdom Bacillati; phylum Actinomycetota; class Actinomycetes; order Pseudonocardiales; family Pseudonocardiaceae; genus Lentzea; species Lentzea sp. NPDC042327. The sequence continues at coordinate 35,833 of NZ_JBEZBX010000024.1, read as the reverse complement.
TGTCGGCGTCTTCTGCTAACTTTTGTCGTGCGACAATAGTTTAGTGACGGGAACATCCGGCGGTGGGGGCTGCAGTGGCGACTGGCGAGGTTGCGCGACCGCACCGGAACCGGCCCCGTGCGGCCAGGTGAGGTGCGCGTCGACCTCCCAGCCGGGGACCGGCCTGCGTCGACCGGCGAGACCGTCCGCCCCATCCGTTCTGAGTCGGACCTGCTCGCCGCCCGGCACGCCGTGCGTGCCGCGGCCCTCGCGGTGGGGTTCGACCTCGTCAGTCAGACGAAGGTCGTGACGGCAGCGAGTGAGCTCGTGCGCAACGCCTACGTCCACGGCGGTGGTGGGGCGATGACCATCACCCGGCTCGTCGGGCTCGACGGCCGGCGCGGGCTCCGGTTGCAGGTCCGCGACCACGGGCCCGGCATCAGCGACGTCACGGCGGCGCTGGCCGACGGCTTCAGCACGTCCGCGGGACTCGGCCACGGGCTCGGTGGCATCCGCCTGCTCGTCGACGAGTTCACCCTCGACACCGCCGTGGGCGAGGGCACCACCGTGACCGTGGTGGGATGGGCGTCGTGACCGCAGAACAGCCCGTCACCTCCGCCACGACCGACGGCGTCCTCGCGTTGCGCGCGCGGCTCCGCTCGCTGTGCGACGAGCACGGCGTGTCCATCGAGCTGCGCGCCCGCCTGGTGCAGAGCGCGACGATCCTGGCGCGCGAGCACCACCTGGCCGCCTACCCCGCCGACCCCGCCGCCGTCGACGGGCAGCTCAGGGTCGAGCCGGGCGGCGCGGCCACCCTGGTCGTGACCCTGCCGCTGGTCGAGCCGCTCGACCGCACCCGGCCGCTGAACCTGCCCCTGCTCCCCGAACCGGTCGACGCGCCCGCCGCCGTGTGGCACCTGCCCGCACAGGTGGAACCGCAGGTCGCCGTGCGGGCGGACCCGGCGGACGACCAGGCTGCGACCGACCTCGAACTGCGCGCCCTCCTGGCCCGCACCGACTCGCTGGAGCGCGAGCACCTGCAGCTCAAGCACGAGCTGGCGGAGACCAACAGCGGCGTCGTGGCGATGTACGTGGAGCTGGAGGAGCGGGACGAACAGCTGCGCAGGGCCCACGCGGTGATCTTCCGCGAGCTGGAGGACGCCCTGCGCCCACCGCCCCCGGTCGTGCCCGGCGTCGAGCTCGGGGTGCACTACCGGCCGGCCGACCGCGACGCCCCCACCGGCGGCGACCTCTACGACTGGTTCGTGCTCGCCGACGGCACCCTGCAGATCACCGTCGTCGACGCCGTCGGCCACGGCGTCACCTGCACCCGCAACGCCCTCAACGTCACCCACACCATCCGCACCCTGACCCTCGACGGCTACCCGCTCGAAGACCTGGTCCGGCGGGCCGCCGAGATCAACGAGGGTCTGATGGCCACCCTGCTGGTCGCCCGGCTCGACCCGCGCACGGGCGCGCTGCGCCTGGCCGGCGGCGGCCACCCGCCCGCGTTGCTGGTGCCCGGCACCGGCGACACGGCCTACCTGCCCGCGAAGGGCCGCGGTGTCGGGTTCCCCGTGCCCGGCAGCACCGGCATCAACACCACGGTGCTGGCACCGGGGGACCTGCTGCTGCTCTACACCGACGGGCTGGTCGAGAGCCGCGGCGACGTGGACGAGGGCGAGCTCCGGCTCTCCTCCGCCGCCAAGGCGTACGCGGACCAGCCGCTCGACCTGGCGTTGTCCACGATCGTGGCGGACATGCACGACATCGTCCTGTACACCGACGACACCGTGCTCCTCGGTGTCCGGTTCCGAGGTGCGATGACCTGAGGGGACACCGGCGGTGCGTACGATCGCACCGCTCACAGGAGTGCGGTAACAGTGGAACAGCGTCCGAGGTCCAGCAGCGTGCCTGCGACGCATGAGGGTGGGAATGCGGGCGTGAGCGCTTTGGACGGTCGGGACCAGGTCGAGGTGTCGCGGGTGGCGGCAGGTGGCGGTGGCGCGGAGGAAGACCTGCGCGCGTTGTTCGGGCAGTCGACGGCGATCTTCGCGTCGTTCTCGGGACCGGAGCACGTGCTGGGGACGGCGAACCCCGCGTTCACGGCGTCCATCGGCCAGGGCAGGGCCCGTCCGGGTCAGCCGCTGGCGGACGTGCTGCCCGAGCCGGCCGAGCAGGGGCTGCGCGCCCTGCTGGACGAGGTCCACCGCACCGGCGAGGCGCGCACCGGTCGTGACGTGCGGGTCGTGCTGGGTGACGGCCCGGACGCGCGGGAGGCGTTCTTCGACGTCACCTGCGAGGCGCGCCGCGACCGGTCCGGCGAGGTGGTCGGCGTGCGGGTCATCGGGGTGGAGACCACGCAGGTCAAGCACGCCCAGCGGTTGATGGCCGAGCACCGCGCCCTGCTGGAGCAGATCGCCCGGCAGGCGCCGCTGACCGAGGTGCTCGACGGGATGGCCCGCTCCATCGAGGAGCTGGTGCCGCAGGAGCTGTTCGTGTCCGTCCTGCTGGCCGATCCCGACGGCCTGCACCTGCGGCACGGTGCCGCGCCCAGCCTGCCCGGCTTCTACAACGAGGCCATCGACGGCATCGCCACCGGTGAGGGCGTCGGTTCCTGTGGCACCGCGGCCCACCGGCGGGAACCGGTCGTGGTCGCCGACATCGCCACCGACCCGTTCTGGGACGACTTCCGCCACCTGGCCGAGCGCGCCGGGCTGGGGGCCTGCTGGTCGACGCCGATCCTGGCCCGCGACGGCGGCCTGCTGGGCACCTTCGCCCTGTACCACCGCACGCCCAGGGTGCCGCAGGACACCGACCTCGCCCTCATCCAGGTCTTCACCGGCACCGCGGCCCTCGCCATCGAACGCCACCACGACGACCAGGCCAAACGTGCCGCAGAGGCCCGCGCGGAAGCGGCACTGGAGGAGCTGGGCAAGGCCGTCGAGGCGGAACGCGAGCTGCGCGCCGACGCCGAACGGCGGGCCGCTGCCGCCGCGGAGCTGAACGCCAAGATGCGCGCCGCCGCCGAGAACCAGGCCCGCACGCCGCGCCCGGAGCAGTGCCAGCTCGGCGGCACCGCCGGGTGCGGCGCGCCGGCCGAGATCAAGGTCGCCGACTCGTGGGGCGACGCGGCCTGGGGCTGCGCCGCGCACGTCGAGGAGGCGCTGATCAACGTGCGGTCGGTGTTCATCGCGAGCGAGGAGCTCGGCGGGCTGGCGGCCTACGTGCACCGCTGACCGACTAGGCTCTTCGGGTGAAGCGTTTCCTGCTGGCCGCGCTGTGCCTGCTCGTGGCCGCCTGCGGCACCCCAGCACCGGCCACTGCCCCCACCGCGGCGTCCGGCTCGACCAGCACCCGGCCCTCCGCCGACGAGTCGGCGGCGGTCCGCGCCGCCTTCGAGACCTACCAGAAGGCCGTGCTCGCCAAGGACGGCGCCGCGGCGGTGTCGGTGCTGGCCGGCCCGATCTTCGACGTCTACGAGAACTACCGGACGCTGGCGCTCACCGCCACCGAGCAGCAGCTCGCCACCTCGCTGCTCAGCGTGCGCCTCGCGGTCTACGTGATGCGGGGCGCGCTGGACCCCGCGGTCCTGCGCACCGCGTCGTCGAAGGACGTGGTGAAGGCGGCGGTCGACCGGGGGCTGGTCGGGGAGCAGGGCGTGTCCAACCTCGCCGTCGGCGAGGTCGAGGTCGACGGCGACAAGGCGTCGACCGAGGTGATCGCCCGCGGGCAGCAGGCGCCGTACCGGTTCGAGTTCGCGCGCGAGGACGGGGCTTGGAAGATCGACCTGCGCCCGTTGCTGGACCTGGCCGACACCGGGCTGGCCGAGGTGGCGAAGCAGCGGAACCTGACCCCGGAGCAGTTGCTCGACCAGACGCTGGTCGCGATGTACGGGCCCGCGAAGGCGACCGAGCTCCGCAAGCCCCTCGGACGCTGACCGGCCTCCTACAGCGACATGAACGTGTTGCGGTCGTGGCGGGCCAGAGCGCGCAGCAACTCGGTCGTGCGCACCGCGAGCCGCGCGGCGAACCTGGTCAGGGCGTTGCCTCGGCGACCGTAGGCCGAGGTCCAGAGCTGAGGAATCATGGTTCGATGCTCTGCCGGGACCGGTCGCGCGCCGGGGTTCGTGGACGACTCTGGACGGCGGTTGCGCGGGCCCGCCGGCAGGACTAACTTGGAACGGTTGGTTCAAGTTAGTCCTGAGGTGGCAACGATGCCCGACGTGAAGCACTTCGACCCGGACGCCGTTCTCGACGAGGTCATGGCGTTGTTCTGGAAGCGAGGTGCCGCGTCGACCGGCATCCAGGACATCGTGACCGCCACCGGCCTGAACCGGTCGAGCCTGTACTCGACGTTCGGCGGCAAGCACGACCTCTACCTGGCGGCGCTGCGCCGGTACGTCCGCGAGCGGTCCCAGCCGGTCTTCGACCAGCTGGCCGGCGAGGAGTCAGGGCTCGCGGCGGTCGAGGTGTTCTTCGCCCGGCTCGTCCAGGTCCGGTGCACGGGTCCGCACGCCCGGTGGGGGTGCATGGTGGCGAACGCGCACGCCAACGGCGAGAACGACGACCCGGAGATCAGTGCGGTGCTGCACGAGCACCACGACCAGCTCGGCAAGGCGCTGCGCGCGGCGCTCGAACGGGAGCCGGGGCTGCGGCTCGCCCCCGCGCAGGCGGCGGACATGCTCGCCATGCTCGCCTACGGGGTGAACCTGCGTTCTCGTGCCGGTGCCGACCGGAAAGCGCTGAACGCGACCGTGAAGGCCGCACTCAGCGCTCTCGTGTGAACCCCTGCTGGACGGCGACCTCCTTGATGTCGTCCAGGAGCTCCCTGATCCCTCCAAGGTCCAGCCCTTGGCTCCCGAGTGCGGTGCACGGGAGGTGCTTGACAGCCCGACTATCTTGAAACGAGTGTTCCAAGTTCGCTGAGGGGGCGTTCGGTGTTCACTCCGAGCAGACCGCGCACGCTCGACGAGTACGTCGTGCAGCTGCGCGGGTTGAAGGTCGACGCGGGCAGTCCGTCGATCACCGAGATCACCCGGCGCATCCACGCGTCGTGGCACAGGGCCGGTCGCCCGCGCAGCGAGTGGCCCGCCCGCTCGACCGTCGGCAACTGCTTCCAGACCGGGCGGCGGCGGCCGAACGTCGACCTGGTGCTGGCCGTCGTGGAGGTGCTCGTCGACGGCGACGTCGCGCTGCTGGGGCAGTGGCGGCAGGCGCTGCGCCGGGTGCTGGGGGAGACCGACGCGACCGGCTGCGCCCGCGTGCGCACCGAGCTGCCGGAGGACCTGCCCGCGTTCGTCGGCAGGCGGGACCTGCTCCAGCGGTTCGCCTCCGGCGGTGTCGTGGCGCTCGCCGGGATGCCGGGCATCGGGAAGACGGCGCTGGCCGTCCACCTGGGACACTCGTGGGCTCGCCGCGGGCTGGTCCGCGGCCCGGTGCTGTTCCTGGACCTGTGCGGGCTTGACCCCGTGCGCCCGCCCGTGGCCGTCGCCGCCGCACTGGAGTCGTTCCTGCGGGTGCTCGGCGTACCGGGCGATCTGATCCCACCCGGCCTCGACGACCGGATCCGGTTGTACCGCACCAAGGTCGCGGCGACCTCCGCGCTCGTCGTGCTCGACAACGCGGCCGACGCGGCCCGGGTGCGGCCGCTGCTGCCCCCACCCGGCTGCCACGCGCTCATCACGAGCCGCACCGCTCTACCCGGCCTCGGCTCCACCACGCTGCCCCCGCTCACCGCCGGGGAGGCGCTGGAACTGCTGCGCCTCAGCGCAGCGCCGCGCACCGCGGACGCCGGCCCGGTCGGCTCGATCGTCGAGCTCCTCGGCTGCCACCCGCTCGCCGTGTCGGTCATCGGCCGCCACCTGCGCGAGCACCCCGGCTGGACGCTGACCGACTACCTGGAACCGCTCACCGCGCTGGCCCTCGAAGGCGGCCTGCGGGCGACGCTGGCGCTCTCCGACCGCGCGCTGCCCCCGGACGCGCGCCGGTTGCTGCGCCTGCTGACGTTGCACCCCTGCACGACCTTCGACGTGCACGCGGTGGCGGCGCTGGCGGACCTGAGCGGGCGGCCGACGCGCGGCCTGCTCGACGCGTTGGTCGAGGCGCACCTGGTGGAGCAGAAGGGGTACGGGCTCTACGAGCTGCACCCGCTGGTGCGCGCCTACGGTGCGGAACGCCTGCTGATCGACGAACCGGTGAGCCGCAGCCGGCGTGCGCTGGAACGGCTGCTGGACCAGCGCAACCTGCGGCTGGTCAGCTGATCACCGCGCCGGCGCGCAGGGGATGACCGCCCACACGGCCTTGCCGACGGTGCGGTGCACCACGCCCCAGCGCTCGGCCAGCCGGTTCACGATCACCATGCCGCGGCCGCGCACCGAGTCGGGCGTGGACGGCCGCAGCAGAGGCGAGTCAGGCGAGGCGTCCTCAGCCACGACGTTCACGACGCACGGCTCGTCCGACCGCCGCAACCGCAGTCTGGCGGGCAGACGTGCGTGGTCGAAGACGTTGGCGGCAAGCTCGGTGATCACCATCAGCACGTCGAGGAGGTCGTCCTCACCCAGGTCGCCCAGGATCGACCTGGTCCACCTGCGGATCTTCGCCGTGTCCGGTACGGCGCTGACGAGCTCCAGCGTGTGCCAGCCGTCAACAGAGCACTCGGCAGCCACGTCGCGGCCTCCTCCCTGTCGGCATCGCACGACTGGAGTACCTCGGCCGGGGGCGGCGAAACCCGGCACCGTCAGGACGGACCCAGCTCACACCGCAGCTCCGCCCACACCGTCTTGCAGCCGTCACCGGGGCTCGTGCCCCAGGACGTGGCCAGCCGGTCGACCATCACGATCCCGCGGCCGCGGCAGCCGCCGAGCCGCGACCGGCCGAGAACGGGCAGCTCAGGCGCGGTGTCGTCGACCTCGCAGCGCACCACGCACGGGTCCGGCGCCACGTGCAGGCGCAACCGGCGCGGGCCCCGGCCGTGGTCGAAGGCGTTGCACACCAGCTCGCTGAGCACGAGCAGCACGTCCCCGACGTCGTCGCCGCCGAACCCGGTGAGCGCGAGCCGCGCCCGGGCCCGGATTCCGGCGACGTCGTCGTGGTAGTCCTTCAGGTCGAAGCTGCGGAAGAAGGCCTGGTGGCCGGGGTGGCTGAGCGACACGGTCGGCACCTCCTCGTCACGGCAGCTGGACACCGACGACGCACGTGTCGTCGTCGGTGTCGGACCGGCTCTGGGTCAGCAGGTGGTCCAGCAGGTCGTCCAGGTCGGCCCGCGGTTCCCGCACGGCGGCGCACAGCTGCTCCAGGCACTCGTCCAGCGGCAGGTCCCTGCGCTCGACCAGGCCGTCGGTGTAGAGCAGCAGCGTGTCACGGGGTTCGAGCACGACCTCGCCCTCCACGTAGGTCGCCTCGGACAGGGCACCGAGCATCGTGCCGGGCAGCATCGGCAGCAGCTCGCCCTCCCCGTCCCTGATCAGCACCGGCGGCAGGTGACCGGCGCGGGCCCAGCGCAGCACGCGGGTCAACGGGTCGTACACGCCGCAGATCGCGGTGGCGAAGATGTTGTCGGCGAGGTGGTGGGCCACGAGGTTCAGCCAGGTGAGCAGCTGGCCCGGTCCCGCGCCGGTGGCGGCCAGCCCGCGCAACGCGTTGCGCAGCACCACCATCCCGGTCGCGCCCTTGATGCCGTGACCGGTGATGTCGCCGACCGACACCAGGATCTGCTTGGACGGCAGCACGACGGCGTCGTACCAGTCGCCGCCGACCAGCTCTTCCTGCGCGGCGGGCCGGTAGCGCACCGCGACCCGCAGCCCGAACGCCTCCAGCGTGGGGTGCGTCGGCGGCATGATCACCTGCTGGAGCTGCAGCGTCAGCCTGTTGCGCTCCGCAGCCTCCTGCGCGGTGATCGCCAGCTGGTCCTGCGTGGCCGACAGCGCCACCTCGGTCCAGTGCTGGGAGGACACGTCCTGGTAGGCACCGCGGACGGCGAGCAGCGTGCCGTGCGGGTCGAGCACGGGCTCGGCGATCACGCGGACGTGCCGGGTGACACCGCCGGTGCGCTGCAGGCGGAACGCCGCGGACGCTTGCCGGTGGTCGTGCAGCACGGTCTGCACGAACCCGTTGAGCGCCGGCACGTCGTCCGGGTGGGCGTGCGCCGCGATCTGCGCCAGCGGCACGGGATCGGCGCCGGGGGCGTGTCCGTAGAGCGAGTGCAGCTGGCTGTTCCACACGATCGCGCCGGTGAGCCGGTCCTCCTCGAAGCCGCCGACCCGGCCGAGGCGCTGGGCGTGCTGCAGCAGGTTCGCCAGGCGGGTCGTCTCGTCCTGCACCCGCCACACGACCAGCACCAGCACCCCGTGCCGGGTGATGCTCACCCCGGCGGTCACCGTCAGCGGCACCTCGTCGATCAGCGCGGCGAGGTTCATGTGCTCTGCGCGGAACGGCTCACCGGTGGCGTGCACGTGCTCGACCTTGTCGAACAGGCCGCCCTCGGTCGCGGCCAGCGGGTAGGCCTCCAGCAACGACCGGCCCGCCACCGCGGCCCGCGGCCGTCCGGCGAGGTCCACGAACCTGCTGTTGACGTGGTGGATGCGGAAGTCGGTGATCGTGCCCTCCGGCGAGACCTCGGGGCCCAGCACGAACGCCGGGTCGAGCAGCCCGTCGGCGAGGTCCACCAGCTCCGCCGGCGCGGGTGCCGCGTGGTCGGCCACGCGCACGACCGCGGTGCTGTCCAGGGTGGCGGCGCACAGCTCCGCCAGCGCCTCCACCTGCTTGTGCACGCTCAACGGCTGCGGTGCGAGCCCGGTGGGCCAGCAGATCTCCAGCACGCCGGTGATGCGGCCGCCGGTGCCGGCCGGGACGGTGACGCGGCCGAGCAGGCCGGCACCGATCGACGGCAGCCCCGACGCGCCCAGGTCGCCGATCCACACCGCCTCCCGCTCCAGGAGCGCCCGGCGTGCGGGTGTCGGCACACCGGGAGGCACGTAGCGCCAGCGGTGCGCCTCACCGGTGCCGAACCCGGCGTGTCCGGCGAGGGTGAGCGAGGCGTCCGCACCGGCCAGCCAGATCGCCACGGCGCTCGCGCCCAGCGGGGCCAGCGCGTGGTCGAAGAGCGACTGGGCCACCGACTGCGTGTCGTCGGCGTGCAGAGCGCCGCTTTCCGCCGTCCGCAACCGGATCGCCGTCGTGGCGGTGTGGTCGCCGGCCGCGGCGGGAACCGCGGTGAGCTCGTCGCCGGAGACCTCGTTGATGATCTCCACGGCGAGCTGCAACTGGGTGGTGCCCGCCCGGTCCGCGAGCAGGGCGAGCTGCTCGGCCGCCTGCGCGGGACCGCAGCGCAGGCGTTCGACGAGCACGCCCTTGGCGAGCTCCACCAGCGCCCGGCCGTCCGCTGCCGCCCGTGCCTGCTCGATCTCCCGGTGCAGGCGGGCGACGGTGCCCGCGAGCCGGCCGACACCGGCCTCGTCGGCGGTCACCGGGTGCGCATCCACCGGTGCACGCAGGCCACCAGGTCGTCGGCGTCGACCGGTTTGGTGACGTAGTCGTTGGCGCCCGCCGAGATGCTCTTGTCCCGGTCGCCCGGCATCGCCTTCGCCGTGACGGCGATGATCGGGACCTCCGCGTGGTCGGGCATGGAGCGGATCGCGGCGGTGGCGGCGTAGCCGTCCATCTCCGGCATCATCACGTCCATCAGGATCAGGTCGATCTCCGGGTGGCTGACCAGCGCCTCGATGCCCTCCCTGCCGTTCTCCGCGTGCAGCACCCGCACGTCGTGCAGCTCCAGGATGCTGCTGAGCGCGAACAGGTTGCGGGCGTCGTCGTCGACGATCAGCACCGTGCGACCGGCCAGCTGCCCGTTCACCCGGTGCGCGGCCGGCGGCCGCGGCTGCTCGGGACGCACGAGGGGCAGCACGTCCTCGGGGCCGTCCGCGTTGAGGTGCAACGCGATCCGCTCCCGCAGCTCGTCCAGGCTGGACAGCAGCTCGAGCGGGCGGGTGCTGCTGCGCGTCTGCAGCTGCTGCTCGTACTGCGCCGGCAGCCTGCGGTTGTTGTGCGCCAGCACGGGAATCGTGCGGGTGGCGGTGTCGCCGTCGAGCGCCTCCAGGAACCGCAGCGCGGCACCGTCGGGCATGTCCAGCTCCAGCACGACGCAGTGGCACGGCTCGGTCGCGAGCGCGGCCGCCGCCTCCTCGCGGCCGACGGCGGTGACCACCTCCACCGGCCCGCGCGGGTCGTTGCTCGCCGACAGGTCGGTCACCGCGCTCTGCGCGACCAGGGAGAGCAGGCCCTGCGGCCGTTCCTCCACGACCAGCAGCCGCCGCTGGTGCGTGGCGGCCGGTGCGGGTTCCTCCGCCGCGACAGCGGGTTCGGCCGCCGCCGTCGCCGCCTCCTGCACGGGCTCGGCGAACTCGCTGCTGTGCACCGGCAGGTACAGGGTGAAGGTGCTGCCCCTGCCCAGGGTGCTCTCCGCGGTGATCGACCCGCCGAGCAGGTAGGCGATCTCGCGGCTGATCGACAGGCCCAGCCCGGTGCCGCCGTACTTGCGGCTGGTGGTGCCGTCGGCCTGCTGGAACGCACCGAAGATCGACTCCAGCTGGTGCTCGGCGATGCCGATGCCGGTGTCGCTGACCTGGAACCGGATGGCCTGGCCGTGCGCGCGGACCGCGTGCGGCAGCTCGTCCTGGTCGGCGAGCCCGATGCGCAGCTCGACACCGCCGGTCTCGGTGAACTTGACCGCGTTGGACAGCAGGTTGCGCAGCACCTGCTGCAGGCGGGTGTCGTCGGTGACGAGCTCCGGCGGCGTGCCCGGCGAGGTGCTCAGCTGGAAGCTCAGCCCCTTCTGCGAGGTGAGCGGGCGGAACGTGACCTCGACGTAGTCCAGCAGCCGCCGCAGCGACACGCGTTCCGGCGTGATGTCCATCTTGCCGGCCTCGATCTTGGACAGGTCGAGGATGTCGTTGATCAACCCCAGCAGGTCGGAGCCGGCGGAGTGGATGATGCCCGCGTACTCGACCTGCTTCGGGGTGAGGTTGCGGCTGGGGTTCTGGGCCAGCAGCTGCGCGAGGATCAGCAGGCTGTTGAGCGGGGTGCGCAGCTCGTGGCTCATGTTGGCCAGGAACTCCGACTTGTACTTCGACGCGAGCGTCAGCTCCTGCGCGCGGACCTCCAGCTGCTGCCGCGCCTGCTCGATCTCCAGGTTCTTCGTCTCGATGTCGCTGTTCTGGATCGCGAGCAGCTCCGCCTTCTCCTCCAGCTCCTTGTTGGAGCGCTGCAGCTCCTCCTGGCGGGCCTGCAGCTCACCGGAGCGCGACTGCAGCTCCTCCGCGAGCCGCTGGGACTCGGTGAGCAGCTCGTCGGTGCGGGCGTTGGCGATGATGGTGTTGACGTTGACGCCGATGGCCTCCATCAGCTGGTCGAGGAAGTCGCGGTGGATGTCGGTGAAGCGGTGCACCGACGCGACCTCGATGACGCCGAGGACCTGGTCCTCCACGACGATCGGCAGCACCAGCAGGTTGACCGGCGCGGTGCGGCCGAGACCGGAGGTGATGGCGACGTAGTCGGCCGGCATCTCGTCCACGGCGATCGTGCGGCGGCTGCGCGCGGCCTGCCCGACGAGCGACTGCCCGAACCGGAACCGGGTGGTCCGCGAACCGTCGTCGGGGTGGCCGTAGGAGCTGATCAGCCGCAGCTCCTGGCGGTCCTCGGTGTCGTCGGCCAGGTAGAACGCGCCGAACTGGGCCGACACCAGCGGCGTCAGCTCGTCCATGATCAGCTCGGCGACGACGGCGAGGTCCCTGCGGCCCTGCATGAGCCCGGAGATGCGGGCCAGGTTGGACTTCAGCCAGTCCTGGTCCTCGTTGGCCTTCGTGGAGTCGCGCAACGACTCCACCATCGAGTTGATGTTGTCCTTGAGCTCGGCGACCTCACCGGAGGCCTCGACGGTGATCGACCGGGTCAGGTCGCCCTCGGCGACCGCGCTCGTCACCTCGGCGATCGCGCGCACCTGGCGGGTCAGGTTCCCGGCCAGCTCGTTGACGTTCTCGGTGAGCCGCTTCCACGTGCCGGACACGCCCTCGACCTCGGCCTGACCACCCAGCCGGCCCTCGCTGCCGACCTCGCGGGCCACGCGGGTGACCTCGGCGGCGAAGGAGCTGAGCTGGTCGACCATCGTGTTGATCGTGGTCTTGAGCTCCAGGATCTCGCCGCGGGCGTCGACGTCGATCTTCTTGGTCAGGTCGCCCTGCGCGACGGCGGTGGTGACCTGGGCGATGTTGCGGACCTGGTTGGTCAGGTTGTTCGCCATGAAGTTGACGTTGTCGGTCAGGTCCTTCCAGGTGCCCGCCACGTTCGGCACCCGTGCCTGACCGCCGAGCATGCCCTCGGTGCCGACCTCGCGGGCCACGCGGGTGACCTCGTCGGCGAACGCGGACAGCGTGTCGACCATCGTGTTGATCACGCCGGCCAGCGCGGCGACCTCGCCCTTGGCCTCGACGGTGATCTTCTGGCTGAGGTCGCCGCGGGCCACCGCCGTGGCGACCTGGGCGATCGACCGCACCTGGTTGGTGAGGTTGGAGGCCATGACGTTCACGTTGTCCGTCAGGTGCTTCCACGTGCCGGAGACACCGCGCACGGTCGCCTGGCCGCCGAGGTTGCCCTCGGTGCCGACCTCGCGGGACACGCGGGTGACCTCGTCGGCGAAGCCGGACAGCTGGTCGACCATCGTGTTGATGGTCTCCTTCAGCTCCAGGATCTCGCCGCGCGCGTCCACGCGGATCTTCTGGCTCAAGTCACCGCGCGCCACCGCCGTCGTCACCTGCGCGATGGAGCGCACCTGCGCGGTGAGGTTGTCCGCCATGACGTTGACGGACTCGGTGAGGTCCTTCCACGTGCCGGACACGCCCTTCACGTCCGCCTGGCCGCCCAGGCGCCCGTCCGTGCCGACCTCGCGGGAGACGCGGGTGACCTCGTCGGCGAAGGAGGAGAGCTGGTCGACCATCGTGTTGATGGTGTCCTTGAGCTCCAGGATCTCGCCGCGGGCCGTCACGGTGATCTTCTGGCTGAGGTCGCCGCGGGCGACCGCCGTGGCGACCTGGGCGATGGAGCGCACCTGCGCGGTGAGGTTGCCCGCCATGAAGTTCACCGAGTCGGTGAGGTCGCGCCACGTGCCGGACACGCCCTTCACGTCGGCCTGACCGCCCAGGGCGCCCTCGGTGCCGACCTCGCGGGAGACGCGGGTGACCTCGTCGGCGAAGGAGGAGAGCTGGTCGACCATCGTGTTGATGGTGTTCTTCAGTTCGAGGATCTCGCCGCGCGCGGTGACCGTGATCTTCTGGCTGAGGTCGCCGCGCGCGACGGCGGTGGTCACCTGGGCGATGTTGCGGACCTGGTCGGTCAGGTTGCCCGCCATGAAGTTCACGGAGTTCGTGAGGTCCAGCCACACGCCGCCGACGCCGGGCACCTCGGCCTGACCGCCCAGCCGGCCCTCGCTGCCCACCTCGCGGGCCACGCGGGTGACCTCGTCGGCGAACGAGGAGAGCTGGTCGACCATCGTGTTGACGGTGTTCTTCAGCTCCAGGATCTCGCCGCGCGCGTCGACGTCGATCTTCTGGCTGAGGTCGCCGCGGGCGACCGCGGTGGCGACCTGGGCGATGTCGCGGACCTGGCTGGTCAGGTTGCCCGCCATGGCGTTCACCGAGTCGGTGAGGTCCTTCCACGTGCCGGACACGCCCGGCACCTCGGCCTGTCCGCCGAGGCGCCCGTCCGTGCCGACCTCGCGCGCGACGCGGGTGACCTCGGAGGTGAACAGCGACAGCTGGTCGACCATGCCGTTGAAGACGGTGGCGATCTCGCCGAGCAGCCCGTCGGAGTCGTCGGGCAGGCGGATCCCGAAGTCGCCGTCGCGCACGGCGGTGAGCCCGGCGAGCAGCTGCCGCAGCTCCGGCAGCTCCGCCGCTCTTCGCGCGGCGTCCTGACCGGCCAGGACATCGGCCGGCGCACTCGTGCCACTCATCCAGAATCCTCCACTGCACGGCGAAACCACGTGGAGGTGGGCACCTGTCTGCTCAAGCTCACCTCAGCGAACGCGAATGACATTACTGGAAGCCCGGTGGTGTCCTTCTCCGCGACGATCCCGGCGGTCGCGCCGGTCCGGTGCGCGGCGGCGAATTCAATCGGCCGGGAATGTTCTTCGGATTTCCGTCCGGCACGCCGCTGCCGCGACGGCCCGCCTCGAACCGGCACGCGTCTGGGCGGGCGCCTGCTGCTGCTCGACATCGGCGGCGGCTCGGTGGAGACCGCCCTGGGCCGTGACGCCGGTGCCCGCGAGGGCCGATTCGTGAGGTGGCCGTCAATGGTGCTCACCGGATCGGGCGAATGTGCGGAGAATGGGGTTCGTTCACTCGATGAGTTGATGCTTTCCCCGTGCGGAGCTGTCGGAAATTGACGCTGATCGCCCGTTTCGATCATGATCAGATTCATGATCGAAACGGGCGATCACACGAATCGTCGCCTTTTCCTCCGTGCCGGCGTGGTGACCGCGGGCGGTGCGGGCCTGCTGGCCGCGACCACCCCCGCCGCCGAGGCCGCCACCGGCTCGCACGTCTTCCGGGTGGCGCACTTCGGCGCCAGGGGAGACGGCCGCACCGACGACACCGCCGCCGTGCAGCGCGCGATCGACGCGGCCTGCGCCTTCGCCGCACGCGCGAACGGCTACGCACGCGTCGAGTTCGACGCCAGGACCTACCTGCTCGCCACACCACCGGCCCGACCTCGCCCCGGCCCCACCCACGCGGCCGGCCAGCTGCTGTTCCCGGAACGCACCTCCGGCCCGCAGATCACGGTCGAGCTCGCCGGCGCCGGCACCCAGCAGGGCCTGCAGTTCATCCCGGACGGCCGGCAGACGGCGGCGGGCACCATGCTGAAGTCGACGGTCACCGCCACCTGGGACGGTCTTGCGACCGGCATGCCCCCGGCCGTGATCGCCTCGCCGAAGGGCAACGTGTGGGGCGGCTTCAACCGCGTGGCCGTGGCGGTCACGAACATCGCCGTCCAGGTGCCGTCGAACCCGTCGCTGGCCGGCCTGAACCTGCTGTGGGCACCGCAGGTCCGCCTGCGCGGCGTCCGCGTGTGCACCCCGGACCCGCTGCCCGCGGTGGTCGAGCCGGAGATCCCGTGGTCCACCGGCGTCGTCCTGCCCGGCGGCGGCAACAACGCGGTCGTCTACCTGCGCGACGTGCACATCGCCGGCTTCCACACCGGCCTGCTGTTCGGCGAGCACACCGACGCCTCCAGCGTCCTGGTCTTCGCGTGCAAGGTGGCGCTGGCCCCGTTCGGCAGACGCCTGCACACCGCCCGCTTCGGCCTGGTCACCGTCGAGTGCTGCCCGACCGTGCTCTCCGAGGTCAGCTGGGAGACCGGCCGCGTCGCCGGCACCGAGGGCGACAGCCTCAAGATCGACCTCCTCGACGTCGAGGAGTACAACGGCTTCAGCCGCAGCCTGGCCTGGACCCGGCACGACTGCCACGTCTTCGACCCGAACAGCGTGCTGCGGGGGTGGATCTGGATGGCCCGCTCCGGTGCCGACTACCTGAACATCCCGCTGACCCTGCAGGGCGCCCGGCACCTGCAGATCTCCGAGATCCAGCAGACGTGACCGGGTCGCCGGAGGAGAGTTGCGCCACGTGTTCACCCTGGTAGCGCGCATGCGCGCGGTTTTTGTCGGTGCCGTGTGGACACTGCAGGGGTGAGCACCTCGACACCGCTGCTGAACCCGACCCGCATCTACGTGGAGCCCGCTGCCGCGCTGCTGCCGCGCGGCCGCGAGGTGCTCGACCGGTTCCCGGACGCGCAGCGGGTCGAGGTCGACAGCCACTGGCGCATCCCCGATCTGCACGGCGACGAGGCCAACGCCCAGCGGTGGGTGCGGATCAAGCGCGAGGCGCTGGTGCTCGGGGTGAAGAAGTCGCTGAGCGCGCGCCCCAACGGCCGTTCCGCGCACTTCATCGCCCCGTCCACCGCCAACGGCTGCGCGATGGCCTGCGCCTACTGCTACGTGCCGCGGCGCAAGGGCTACTCCAACCCCATCACGGTGTTCGCGAACATCGACCAGATCACCGGCTACCTGGCCCGCCACGTCGCCCGGCAGGGCCCGCTGACCGAGCCCGGCCAGATCGACGACCACGCGTGGGTCTACGACATCGGCGAGAACTCCGACTGCTCGGCGGACGCACTGGTCAGCGACAACGTGCGGGACCTGGTGCGGCTGTTCCGCGGCCTGCCCACCGCCAAGGCGTCCTTCGCGACCAAGTACGTCAACCGCGACCTGCTGGACTGGGACCCGCGGGGCCGCACCCGCGTCCGCTTCTCGCTGATGCCCGAACGCACCGCGAAACTGCTCGACATCCGCACCACCCCCGTCGCCGACCGCCTCGCCGCCCTCGACGACTTCCGCGCCGCCGGCTACGAGGTGCACGTGAACCTCAGCCCGGTCGTTGTGCACGACGGCTGGCTGGAGGACTGGCGGCAGCTGTTCCAGTCGCTCGGCGACGCGGTCTCACCCGCCACCCGCGCGCAGCTGGCCGCCGAGGTCATCATGCTCACCCACAACCAGCCGCTGCACGAGGTCAACCTGCGCTGGCACCCGCGGGCGGAGGACCTGCTGTGGCGCCCGGACCTGCAGGAGGTCAAGCGCAGCGAGGGCGGAGGGGTCAACGTGCGGTACCGGCGGGGGCTCAAGCGGGAACTGCTCGACTCGTTCCTCGCACTGGTCGCGGAGCAGGCTCCGTACCTGCGGGTCCGGTACGCGTTCTGAGCTCCGGCCCGGGGTGGATCAGGAGACGTCCGACTCCTGCCAGTGCACGCAGGTGGGGCGTTGACCTGTTTCCGCGAGCTCCAGCAGCGCCTCTCTGAGCTTTGCCAACGGGATGAGGGCATCCGCGGGGAACCGGGTGCGCGTGTCCACGTCGACGTACAGCGTGATGTCCCGATCATCGGGACGGGTGGCCGAATTCCCGTGTGGGTGTTCATCGGTCCGGCGGGTGACCCACGCACACATTTCGTCGTCCTTCATCTCGGACGAGACAGGACGGCCTGATCCGGGTCGTGACACCGGATCATCGTCGGCCGCGAAACTCGGTGGTCCATGGCGTGCATGGCCGCGACCCGGTGTGGCACATCGATGTCGAACTTCAGCTGGTGGTCCGGGAGCTTGAGCGCACCGACCTTCGGGCGATCCCGCAGGTACACGACAGTCGGGTGGGGCTGTTCGTTGGCCAGGACATCGGCAAGCACCTGGTCGAGCTTCGCCTCCGAGTCCACCCCCACAGGGGTCCGGCCGCGGTTCTCGGGAGAGAAGTAGTACGCGTCGAGAACATGTTTCACGGCAGGCTCCTTCCGGTGAAGGTCTCGGAGTCTGCCGGACCATGAACTGTCATCGTTTGCCCAGGTAAAGCACATACGGCAACAGGTTGGCGCATGAGTAGAGCTCGTTGTTGACCACTGGTTCGGTGTGGGAGATCCCAGCGTTGCGCTGTCGCCAGGCCACCTTGATCTCGACGTGCTCAGCGGCTGCCACCCGGCCTCGCCCTCCTCGCGGAAACCCCAGCGGTTGGAGGAAGGTGCCGACCCGTCCGTGGCGGTGCTTGAGGCGACGATCCGGAGTGCTCAGCGGTGAACGGGTTCGCGAGCGCGCCGATCGGGGTGGATGACGTCCATCTTCAGCAGGTTCTCCTCGGGCAACGCCGCCAGCACGGGCTCGATGTCGGCCAGGAGTGCCTGTGCGGCGAGCAGTTGGTCGCCGATGCGCTTGCGGTGCTGACGCAGGACCTCGACGCGGTGCTCGGCTTCGGTGACGATCCGCCGCGCGTGCTCGGTGGCGTCGCGGACGGTCTTCTCGGCGCGGGCCTGAGCGGAGCGCTGCTGCTCCTCCAGCGCACGCATCTGTTCGGCGCGGCGCTGGGTCATGGCCTGCTCGAAGTCCGCCTCGACCTGCCGGCGGAGCTGCGCGGCCTGGTCGTCGAGCTGGCGGCGGCGCCGTTCCGCGTGCCGGGTCATCGTCTCGACCTGGGCGTGGGCGCGGGTCATCAGCTCGCGGTGCTCGGTCTCCACGTCCGCGCGGCGCCGGTCGAGGTCGGTCACGAGGTGCTCGGCGCGCTGGCGCAGGCGTTCGGCGGCGCGGTGGGCGTTCGCCCAGTCCTGCTCGGCGGCGCTGCGGGCGCGGGTGGTGATCTCCTCGGCTTCGGCGTGGGCCAGCTCGACCATGCGCCGGGTGCGTTCGGTGAGCGCCTCGGGGTCGATCGGTGTCCGGCAGATCCGGTCGACGCGGGCGCGCAGCTCGGCGATCTCCGTGCGGGCGGCTTCCAGTTGCCGGGCAAGGGACTCGGCCTGGGCCAGGGCGGCGTCACGGTCGGCGGTGAGCGCTGTCGTCTCGCTCTCCGCCGCGTGCACGTAGTGCTGGACCTGGTCCTGGTCGTAGCCGCGCCAGCGCACGTCGAAGTCGGTTCGCAGCGGCAACAGCTCCACTTCCCCCTGCTCCTCTCCAGTCGCAGCAACACTCACCCGGAAGACGAAGCGGGGCCGGCGAATGTTCCCGGGAGGGAGGCGTTGGGGCGCAACGACTTGTGTGATCTGGATCAACCGGCGGTCGCACGGCTCCGGTGCACGGCCACTGGTCCAGCCGTGCACTGGAGCTGTCCCAGCGCGCAACGCACCTGTCGCGGTGATCGCCCACCGGCCAAGCTCACCGGCATGAGCAGGTTGAGCCCCGAGCAGATCGCACAGCACGCCCGTGCCGCCGGGTTCGAAGGACAGGGCCTCACGATCGCGATCGCCGTCGCCCTCGCGGAGTCCGGTGGGGACCCGCGGGCGCACAACAGCCGGCCGCCGGACGACTCCTACGGGCTGTGGCAGATCAACATGCTGGGCGCGATGGGGCCCGAGCGGCGCCGGCAGCACGGGCTCGACTCGAACCGCGACCTGTTCAACCCGCGGACCAATGCCAAGGTGGCCAACGCGATCTCCGGTGACGGCAAGTCGTGGACGCCGTGGTCGACCTACACCAACGGTGCCTACCGGAAGTACCTCGACATCGCGCGCCGGGCGGCGAAGGACAGCCCGCGGCGGGCGCCGGCACGGCCGGAGCGCGGGGGCAGGGGCGGTGGCGGTGGCGGGTTCGCGGTGGACCCGGAGGCGCTGGACCGCTATGTGCGGCAGGGCAGGGGCATCGCCGACGACATCGCGGCGATCGGCACCCGGCACGTCCGGCAGGTCGGCAAGATCGCCGACGACAGCTTCGGGCGGATCGGCAAGGAGACCGGGTTCGCGTCGGCGCTGGAGGCGTTCGGCGCGGCTCTGCACCGGCAGGTCGACGGGGTCGGCCGCAACGCCGACCGGCTGGCGCGCTCCACCGGGCGCATGGCGGGGGCCTACCGGGCGCAGGACGACGCGATCGCCGACGACTTGAAGCGAGGATGACGTGGACACGCGAGCGATGGCGCTGCAGTTCGCCAGGAGGATGGTCGGGCACCGCAACGCGTTGGCGGGCAAGGCGGACGACGCGATGCGCGTGCAGTTCGCGCTGCACCAGGCGGGCAGTGCGCTGGAGGACCAGCGCGACGCCGTGCGCAAGGCCGCGGGGACCGCGCTCGGCCACTGGCAGGGGGCGAACTCCGAGCAGTTCGAACGGCGGTCCGACCGGCTGGGCAAGCAGCTCAGGATGACGGCGGCGGCCGGCACCGAGGCCGAGAAGGTGGTGGCAGGGGCGAGCAGCGCGCTGCTCACCGGGCACACCGCGGCGCAACGGCTGGTCGACGAGTACGTCACCAAGGCCGCCGCGCTGCTCGACGCGGGGGTCGCGAGCGGATCGCGGGCCGCGCTGATGAAGGCGGTGGCCGCCGCGGCCGACCTGGAACCGCAGTACACGCGGGAGTCGGTGCGCACCGTGCGACAGGTCAAGGCCGAGCTCGACGAAGCCGGGCGGAAGCTGCGCGCGCTCACCAAGGAGATCCAGGACGACGGCATCGCCGATCCGCGCGCGGCACGACGCGGCGGCGGTGGCGGTGGCGGTGGCGCGACGAAGCTGTCCGGTGCGAAGGTGCGCAAGATCGTGTCCGCCGCCCGCGGCGAGATCGGCACGCGGGAGAACCCGCCGGGCAGCAACCGCAACCCGTACGGGCCGACGACCTTCTGGTGCTCGTCGTTCGCCACGGCGATGTGGCGCAGGGCCGGTGTGGACATCCCGGTCCTGCCGTTCACCGGGGACGTCTACCGCTGGGGCCAGCGAAACGGCAAGGCCTACGGCAACGGCGACCTGAAGCAGCACGTGCGGCCCGGCGACGTGCTGCTGTTCGGCACCGGGCCGCAGAGCCCCGCCACCAGCAAGCACATCGGCATCGTCGAGAAGGTCGACGGGAACACGGTCACCCTGATCGAGGGCAACTCCGGCGACCAGGTGCGCCGCAACACCCACCAGCTCAGCAGCACCAAGTTCTACGGAGGAGTGCACCCGTGACCACCGGACACGCCCACCACGCCACGGGCATCGCTATCGAGGTCGGCGTGGGCGGCGGGCTGCGCGCCATCACGCTGACCGAGCGGTCGATGCGGCTGGGCCGCGCCGCACTCGCCGACGAGATCCTGACCCTGGTGCGCACGGCGACCGCGCGGGCCGGCGAACGCGCCAGGCACGTGCTCGGCGGCGAGCACCTGGAGGCGCTCGGCATCCACGCCGACCCCGCGCTCGTCGAGGAGATCGAGTCCACGACACCCGAGAGCTGGATGGTCCGATGACGCACGAACCGCAGACCGTCGAGGAGATGCTGGCCGAGGACGACGACCGCGAACCGCTCGGCGTCCGTGCCGCGCTGGACGCGATCACCTGCTCCGCGCGGGAGGACGACGTGGTGGTGACGGTCGACCTGCACGGCAAGCTCGTCGGGCTCGACCTCGGTCCGCGGGCGATGGCGGTGCGGCCCGCGGCGCTGGCGGCGCGCATCCACCGGCTCGTCGAGTGCGCCGCGCAGGAGGCGCTGCAGGAAGGGGAGGCGGTGCTGGCGGCCGTGCTGGACGAGGCGGTCCTGGCGGAGCTCGTGCCGGTCTGACCGGACCGGACTACGAGGCCTCGGCCAGCATGTCGGTGAGGCGCCGGGTGATCCAGGCCAGGTCGGCGGGCACCACCCGGACCCACTGCTCGTCGCGGATGGCCTCGGTCGTGATGACGTACCGGCCCGCCCTGGTGTCCGACCAGGTGAGCACCGGCGAGCGCCCGCGACTGCCGGTCACGGCCAGCTGCCCCGCCCCGAGCCGGCCCGCCTCCGCGATGGTGATGAGCGGGCGCATCGCGCTGCCGCGCACACCCGCGTCGGCCAGGGCCCGTTCCAGGCCGTGGTACCCGCTCTCCACGTGTCCGCGCAGGGCCGCCGAGTACGCCGGGCGCGGCAGCCGCACCTGGTCGCCCGGTCCGGCCGGGTGGTCGCCGAGCAGCTTCGCCACGGCCCGCACGAGGTCGGTGCGCGCGATGGGTTCGAGGGCCAGCTCCTCGTTGTTCAGCACGGCGAGCACGCCGCGGCTGCCCCTGACCGCGGCCAGGACGCGCCACGGCTGGTCGCCGAACACCAGAGCGTCGACGGACACCGCGTGGTGGCGCAGCATCCCGAGCAGCTCCTCCAGCTCGGGGACGACGTCGCCGTGGTCGTCCGCCAGGCCGGCGCGGGCCAGTTCCGCGAACACGTCCACGGCCAGCTGGTCGCGCTCGTCCTCGGTGGCGCCGTGGGACGGCACGTCGAGCGCGGCGGGCAGGTCACCGAAGCCGAGGTCCTCCCACACCAGGTCGAACTCCAGGTGGGACAGGACCACCGCGCCGGTTGCGGGCAAACGCCGTGCCATGAGGACTCCCGTGGTTAGTCTTGACCGCGTGCAGCACGACGCAGAGGTCGCGAGCGGTGTGCTGGTCGTGCGTGCTTCCGGTGCCGCCGCGGCGAAAGCCGCGTTCACCGGTGCGCCGTCCGCGCGGACGCCGGCGGCCGTCCAGTTGCTGATGAGGTGCCCGGTGCACCGGTCGCTGCCGGAGGCCGTGCACGTGTTCGGCGACTGCTCGCTGCACGTGCTGCCGGTCGGCGCGATCATGCTGACCGTGCCGGAGACCCGGCTGTCGACGGGGGTGCGCGAGCTGCGGCCGCTGATGTTCCAGCCCGTCGCGGTCGGTGCCGGTCTGCGCAGCGCGTTCGCGAGCGCGGTCGGCCACCTCGTCACCGCGCGCGACGTCCTGGACCCGGTGGGCGCGGCGCACCACCTGGTCGGGCTGGCGGAGCTGGTGCTGCGCAGCGCGTTGCGCGAGGAGCTGGAACGCGCCGACATCGCCACCGGGCATCGGCGTGCCGCGCTCGAGCACATCCGCGCGCACCTCGGTGAGCCGGACCTGACGCCGGGGCGGGTCGCCAAGGCGCTGAACATCTCGCTGCGCCGCCTCTACCAGGTGTTCGAGGGGGAGCCGAACGTCGCCGAGCGGATCAAGGTGCTGCGCATCGACCGGGCCAAGGCGCTGCTGGCCGACCCGGCGAAGGCCGACCGCGGTGTCGGTGAGATCTCCCGCGACTGCGGGTTCGTCAGTGCGACGCACTTCTCCCGGGCCTTCCGCGCGCTGGTCGGGCAGCCGCCGACGGAGTACCGCCGGCGCGCTCTGGCGAGGTGAACTCCACCCCGTTCACGAACCGCCCGGTGATGCCCGCCAGCTCCAGCCACCCGCGCCCGCTGGGGGAGTGCAGGGTGAACACGGCGATCCGCGGGCGCGCCGGGTCGGGCACGACGATCTGGAGCTGCGCCCCGACGCCGTCGACCGGAACCCGCTCGACGATCGCCACCGGGTAGCCGGTGCCGGTCGTGGCGGTGGTCAGCTCCTTGATGCCGGGGCCACCGGCGTCGGCGAGGTGGAAGCACAGCTCCTCCGCGGCCTCCGCGCTGAGCGCGCGCTCCACCGCGACCAGGCCGGCCACCAGGACCGCCGGGTCGGCGTCGCGGTGCTCGACGACCGCCACGAAGCTCGCGTGGTGGCGCTGGGCCAGCTCGGCGGCCTGCGTCGCCGCGACCTCCAGGCCGGGGTCACGTGCCCGGTCTGGGCCGCGCAGCTGCCGCAGCAACGCCAACAGCTCGGCGGAGGTCGTCTCGACCGAGCCCACTGCGACCGGGATGACGCCCCGTACCGGCGTGAGTCTCACCGCTGACCGAGTGCCGACGCGAAGGCGGCCGCCCCGCCCGCCGGTGTGCCTGCGGTGCGCGGCGTCGTGACCAGCACACCGGCCAGCGCACCGGCCAGCGCCGAGTGGTCGTTCAACGCACGGACGATCCCGTCGAACAGGTCGGCGCGGCTCGGCACGTGCCCGGCCGCCTCGACACCGCCGGAGACGAGGCGGCGCAACCGCTCCTCGACCCGCCGGGCGGCGCTGCGGTGGTCGGCCTCCAGGTCACGGGCGGCCGCGAGCACGCCGTCGAGCTCGCCGCGCAGCTCCTCCAGCCGCGCGGAGGCGGCCACGTGCTCCGGTCCGCCGCGGAACGACGCGATCACCACGGCGTTGTCCGCGTCGTCGACCGCACCCCGCAGCGCCCGTGCGCGCCGGTCCAGCTCCTCGGCCCTGCGCTGGTTCGCCAGCACCGTCCCCGCCCAGTCGTCCAACGCATCGGCAGCCGCCCCGAGGGTGCGCTGCGCGGTTTCGAGCTCGTCGCGCACCTGCGCGAGCCGTGCCGTGAACGCGTCCGCCGCCGCGCCCGTCCACCCGGTGGGCGGCGCCGGGACCTCGACGCGGTGGCGGCAGCGGTCGCTCGCCGCGGCGACGGTGCCCGGATCGCCCGGCACCGGGTCGAACCCGAGGCCCCGGTAGTCAGCCATGGTGCAGCTCGTCGGCGTCGCGGTAGGCGGCACTGGCCGCGCGCAGCTCGTCGGCGGCCTCGGCGAGCTCGGTGCGCAGCGCCGCGGTCCGGTCCGCCCACGACCGCAGCAGCTCGTCCGCCGCCGCCGTGACGCCGGGGCCGAGGTCGCCGCCGGAGCCCTGGCCGAGCGCGGTGGTCACCGCCTCGACCTCGGCAGCCGTGCCGTCCAGCCGGGTCGCCGCGGCCCGCACCGCGGCGACGTCGGTGACGTAGCCGTCGCTCATTCGCCCAGCACCGGCGGCGCACCCGGCGGGATGTCGTCGAGGAGGTCCATCTTCTCCGCGTACCGGTTGGTGTGGTGGCGTTCCTCGTCGTTGCCGCCACCGAACGGCGGCGCCATGCCGTACCCCGGCGTTCCGGGGACACCGGCCGATCCGCGGCCGCCCAGGCTCGCCGCGGTGCCCCGGCCGGCCTGCTGGCCGAGCACACCGGTGGCGCCGCCGGGCACTCCCGGTCCGGCGCCCGGCGTCCCCGGCGCGGTGCCACCGGACGTGCCGCCGGACGCGCCGCCGAGGAAGCCGTGCGTCCCGTGCGTTCCCTGAGGTCCAGAGGTGCCGAACGGTCCGCCGAACGTCGTCGTGCCGTTGAGCGTTCCCGTGGCGGAAGGGCCGACCGAGGCCACACCCGTGTCGTCGTCGGCGGCGGGCGGCACCGGAACGTCCGGTACCTGCTCCGGTGGTTGCGGCGTGGGCGTCGGCCCCGGCCTCGGCGCCGGATCGGGGCGCGGGACGGGGTCGGGCCCCAGGACCACCGTGGGCGGCGGTGTGGTGGGACCCGGTTGCTGCGCGGTCGGTGGTGCCGTGTCGAACACCGGCAGCGTGGAGCGGGTGTGCCGGCTCTCGTTCTCGTAGACCTGCATGACGGCCACCGCCTCGGCCTTGGCGTTGCGCGCCTCGGTCTTGGTCGGCATGTGGTCGTCGGTGAGCTGTTCGAGCAGGTTCAGCCCCTGCGGCCCGTCGGCCACCTTGACGTCGTAGCCCTCCCGGAAGTGCCGTTCCGCCCAGTAGTGCACGGGTTCCGGCAGCCGCCGCTTGGTCTCCTGGAGCACCGTCGTGTAGGTGTCCATGCCCCTGGCGACCCGCTCGGCGGAGTCGCCGACCGTCTCGCCCCACGACGTCAGCGCCGTCGCCGCCTGGGCCGCGAGCTCGGCCGAGGGCCCGCGCCACGACGCGGTCAGCCGGTTGACGACCTCCTGCACGGCGCGCGAGGTGTGGCGCAGCTGCGGTGCGAGCTCCTGCCACTGAGCGGTCCGCACGGACATCCCCGGCAGGTCAGCCGAGTGCACCATGTTCCACATCTGCTGGTGGGTGTAGACCTCCCAGCGGATGGTCCCGGAGTCGAACGCCTCCTCGCGCAGGTTCGCGCGGCGTTCCCTGCTGCGCCTCCGCTCGCGCCTGAGCTGCTTCGCGGTGGGTTTGTGCTCCTCGGAGTGGTAACCCTTGTCGCGCCCGCTCATGCCTGCCCCTTGAATGCCGCCGCGGTGTTCTCGTCAACGGCAACGTGCATTTTCTTCACGTTCTCCAGCGCGTCGATCACGAGGTCGAGCTGCTGCACGTAGGACTGCAACGCGGCCCGCACGCCACCCTCGACGTCGCGGGCCCGCAACCCGAACGCCTTGCGCATCTGCCGTGCGACCGGCCCCTTGCCGTCCGGCAGCGGTGCCGCCAGCACGGCGCTGTCCGCGAGGTGCCCCGCCAGCTCGTCCCTGCGCCGGTGCAGCTGGCGAATGGCCTGGTCGAAGTCGGCGGGGTCGACCTCGATGCGGTCCGCACCGGTCGTCGGGACGCCCACCAGGCCGCCCACACCGATGCCGGCGGCCGACCCCACGACCTCGGCGACGCTCCCGTCCCGCAGCGAATTCTTGAGGCGCTCGGCCTCGTCCATGCTGCCCACCCTGACCACGGGCGCACACTCCCTCGTTCCGACGGTTCGGTACATGGTGTCCGGATGCGGCCGGAAGATCCAGTACCGGGTGCGCGGATCGGCACGAAAGCTGCGCGCGTGGGCAAAACTGCCGCCAAGGATGTCGAATGGCGAATTCAGGAAAGGGCCGGGGAGCACCGCGGGCCGACGTTCCCCCGATGGCCGGCGAAAGCGACCGCGACCTATCCGACCTAGATCTCGTCGGCCTTGTCGTTCCAGCCGAACTCGCGGAAGTCGGAGTAGATGCCGCCCGCGCGCAGGAACGCCTCCTGGTTCGGGAGCGCGGTGCGGTAGTTGACCAGCGTCGCCCCGCCCTGGATGCGGTGCAGCGCCCCGCTGCTGGCCTGGTCGCGGAACCCCCAGTCGGCGAGCTTCTTCTTGCCCGGCAGGTTCCACTGCAGCCGCCTGCCGGTGTGGTTGATGTCGGCCCAGAGGCAGACCCACGTGTTCTTGCAGTCCTCCGCCGCCGCGATGCCGGCCTCGCGCGTGGCGGCGGCGAGTTGCTGCGGCGTCCGGAAACAGCGGACGTCGCCGAGGGCGAGCTCGGCGCAGACCTGCGCGCCGTCCCAGCTCCGGGCCAGGTTGATGGTCCGCCCCTCGAACGACGCCCGCACCCCCGGTGCCGCGCCGGCCTGGACGGGGACCGCCGCGATGAGCCCGATGACGGCGGCGGCGATCCCGCAGTTGCGAGTGGACTTCCCGAACATGATCTCTCCTCGCTGGTGGTCGGACGTGACGTGCGGACCCGGTGCCGGTCAGCAGCCCTGCCGGCCGCTGCTGATCTGGTAGCGGAAGCCGTGCCAGTCGATGTAGCCGACGGCGGCCACGCAGCGGCTGGCCGTGCCCGTGACGCCCCTGGGCCCCGCGTAGTAGCGGTAGTTGTCCAGGTCCGGGGTGGAGGAGCGGTCGATCGTGCAGGGCTGGCCTTCGCCGCTGCTCTCGACGCAGCGGAAGGTCCGGACGTAGGTCGGTGCGGCTACCCCGTAGGCCGCGCCCCGGTGGTAGAAGCAGGCGCTGTTCGTGCCGCCGTCGGAGCTGTTGTAGAAGATCGTCAGCTCACCGACACCGCCGATGGTGTCGCTGTAGCTGATGGTGCCCGAACACGACACCGCCGCGTTCGCGGGTGCCGCCGACACGACCCCCGCGCCCACCACCACGGCGGCCAGCGGCAGTGCGGTCATCACCGATCGTGCTGCTCTTCCGACGAAGCTCATCGCTGTCCCCTTCGCAACGGTTTCCGGTCTGCTCAGGACTGTGCAGGGCGGTGCTGCACCGTCACGGAAATCTCACGGAAAGTCACTGGTCGGCGTACCGTTGGCGACGGGGAGGGACAGCGCGATGCCAGATCTTCGGTTCGGGGTCCTCGGACCCGTGGTCGTGTGGAGGGGATCGGACGCGGTAGGGCTCAGGCCCGGGAAGAGCTGCCAGGTCCTCGGGCTGTTGTTGTTGCACGCGAACGATTGCGTGGACCGCGACCGGATCATCGAGTGCGCCTGGGGGACGAGACCGCCGCGCAGCGCGCTCAACCTCGTGCAGAAGTGCGTCGGCGACCTGCGCCGGTCGCTGGGTGACGACGGCGGCGTGCTGGAGACGGTGGGCTCGGGGTACCGGCTGCGGGTGGCGCCCGAACAGCTCGACAGCGCCGTGTTCGCCCGAGGCCTGGCCCAGGCGCGGACGACCAGGAACGACGGTGACCTCGCCTCCGCGTGGCAACGGCTGTCGCAGGCCGTGGCGCTGTGGCGGGGACCGGCGTTCAGCGGCATCGACACGCCCGCGGCGGAGACCGAGCGCATCCGGCTGGAGGAGTACCGCCTGGCCGCCCTCGAAGACCTGGCCGAGCTGGACCTCCTGCGCGGTGAGCACGGCCTCGCCGTCGCCGAGCTGTCCCGCCTCGCGGCCGAGCACCCGTACCGGGAACGGGTGCGCGAACTGCTGATGATCGGGCTGTACCGCGGTGAACGCCAAGCCGACGCCCTCGCCGTGTACGAGGACGTCCGCCGGCTCCTCGCCGACGAGCTCGGCGCCAACCCCGGCCACCGCCTGCAACGCGTGCACGCCCAGGTGCTGCGGGCCGACCCGGCGCTCGACCTGGTGAGCGCCATCCGCGAGCCGGAGACCCGGCAGCCGCGCCAGCTGCCGGCCGACATCGCCGACTTCACCGGCCGGGAGACGGCACTGGACGCGGTGCTCGGGCTGCTCACCGGTGGACGGGTGCCGGTGGTCGTCGGCGCTCCCGGCACCGGCAAGTCGATGCTCGCCGTCAAGGCCGGCCACCGTGCGCGCGAGCGGTTCCCCGACGGCCAGCTGTACCTGGACCTGGCGGGCACGGCCGCCGTGCCGAGAGATCCCGCGGCGCTGCTCGCGGAGCTGCTGCGCGCGCTGGGCGTCACCGACGCGGTGATGCCGGACAGCCTGCACGAGCGGGCCGGCCTGTACCGCTCCCGGCTCGCCGGGCGCCGGGTGCTGGTGCTGCTCGACGACGCCGCCGGTGCCGGTCAGGTGCGGCCGCTGCTGCCGCCGTCCGACGGGTGCGCGGTGCTCGTGACCAGCAGGCGGTGGCTCACCGACCTGGAGGGCGCGCACCACGTCGAGCTGGACGTGCTGCCTCCCGCCGACGCCCGCACGCTGCTGGCGCGGGTCGGTGGCGCGGACCGGATCGACCGCGAACCGGAGGCGTCGGACGCGATCGTCCGCCTGTGCGGGTACCTCCCGCTGGCCATCCGGATCGCCGGGGCACGCCTCGCCAGCCGCGGCGCGTGGACGCTGGGGCTCCTGCGCGAACGGCTGGAGGACGAGTCGCGCCGGCTGGCCGAGCTGCGCGTGGGCGACCTCGACGTGCGGGCCAGCTTCCAGCTGAGCGTGCGGCAGCTGCCCGAGGCGGCCGGACGGGCGTTCCGGCTGATGGGCCTGCTCGGCGCGGAGACCCTGCCGGGGTGGGTGGTCGGCGCGCTCACCGGTGAGCGCGACGCCGAGGACGTGCTGGACGCCCTCGTCGACGCCAACCTGCTCCGCCTGGTCGGCACCGACGCCGCCGGCCAACCCCGGTACCGGCTGCACGACCTGCTGCGCACCTACGCCGCCCGCGCCGCCGCCGACCACTACAGCGAGACCGAACGCCGTGCCGCCGTGCGGCGGGTGCTGGGCGCCTGGCTCGCCCTGGCCGAGCAGGCCCGCGACCTGTTCCACCCCGCGTTGTTCCAGCACACCCCCGGACGGTCGGACCGCTGGCAGCCGGACCACGTCGTGGCCGACCCGGTCGCGTGGTTCGACGTCGAACGGGCGACGTTGCTGCGGGCCGTGGAGCTCGGCGCCGAATGGGGACTCGACGAGCTCGTGTGGGAGCTCGCACTCGCGTTCGTGCCGTACTACGACCACCGCAGCCTCTACCAGGACTGGCGGCGCAGCCACCGGATCGCGCTCGACGCCACCCGTGCCGCGGGCAACGCGCACGGCCAGGCCGCGCTGCTGCAGGGCATCGGCCAGGTCCACGTCTACCTCGACGAGCTGGACGAGGCGCGGACGGCGCTGGAGGAGTCCCTGCGGCTGTACCGCGACCTCGGCGACCGGCGCGGGGAAGCGCTCGCACTGGCCGGCCTGTCCACCGTGTGGCGCGTGCTCGACCGCACCGACCTCGCCCTGCGCTGCGCCGGTGACGCGCTGGCCCTGCTCGACCGGGTCGGGCACCCGCCCATGCAGGCCCAGCTGCGCAGCTCGATCGGCTTCATGTGGTTCCAGCAGGGCCACGGCTGCCACGCCGGCGCCGTGATCGCGGACGGGTTGCGCATCGCGCGGGAGCTCGGCGACCGGCACCGCGAGGCCGTGATCCTGCGGACGATGAGCCAGTACCGGCAGACCTGCGGCAACAGCACGGAGGCGCTGCGCTGCCTCGTCCAGGCGCTCACCATCTTCAACGAGATCGGCGACGAGCGCTGCGCCGCCTACGCCGAGCAGCGCATCGGCAGCGTGTACGCCGGCCTCGACGACCCCACCAGGGCCGGTCCCGCCCTCGAACGCGCCGCCGGCGTCTTCCGCCGCAACGGCGACCGCCGCAACGAGGCCGAGTGCCTGCAAGCGTTGGGGGAGCTGGAACTGCGGCACGGTGCTCCCGGCGCCGCCGAACGCCACCTCGGCCGCGCACACGACCTGGTGCGGACGTTGGACAGGCAGGTGCTGACGGGAACCGGATGAGTCCTGACCCCGTGCGTCCGGCCAGTGCCTTCTGCTGCGGGCGAACAGGCCTTTACCTCCAGTTTCGTGGAGGTTCCAGGATGATCCGCATGGGGAAGACCGTGAAGTACATCAACGTTGTCGTGCGGGTGTTGTTCGGAGCGCTGTTCGCGTTCTCCGGGTTCACCGGCCTGTTCGGGATCGGGTCGCAGTCGACCGACGGCATGTCGGCCGAGGCGGTCGCGTTCGCCACCGCGCTGGGGGAGAGCGGGTTCATCGTGCCCGTCACCAAGGTCGTCGAGCTGGTGGCCGGGATCATGTTGCTGGTCAACAGGTTCGTGCCGCTCGCACTGGCGCTGCTGGCGCCGCTGGTGGTCGGGATCTTCGGGTTCCACGTGCTGCTGGAGCCCAGTGGTGCGGTGCTCGCCGTGGTGCTCGCGGCGGCCGAGGTCCACCTGGCCTGGGTGCACCGGGACGCGTTCGTGCCGATGTTGCGACCCACGGCTCCGCGGGTAGCGCCGTCGTCGGCCAGGTCGTAGCCGGGTGGCCGGGCGGAGCAGTCCGTTCGGCCACCTGGACGCCCCCGTGTTTGCCGGTTCGCGGCACGGGGGTACGCCGGGTCCATGGTCATCCTTGCTGAAGTTTCCGGACGGTACGACCACGTTCCGGACAGCCCCTGGATCCTCCTCGTCCCCGTCGCCCTCCTGGCCGCGGGGTTCGCCGTGAACTGGTGGAAGGAGCGCCAGCGGCAGCGGTGACCGTCAGCGCTTGCCGTGCGGGCCCTTGGCCTTCTCGGCCTTCTTGCCGGGTGGCGACGCGGGCTTGCCCGCCTTCGGCTGGGGGACGGGCTGGACCTGCTGCGGGCTGGTGACCTCGGCCTGCTGCTCGACCGCCACCGCCACCGGCACCGGAACCGCTGCGGGGGGAGCGGTGGTCGTCGCGGCGGGAGCCGACGGCGTGGACGGGGCGGGTGCGGACTCCACGGGCGGCTGCGGTGCCAGCGCGACCGCGGTCAGACCGGCCGTGGCGACCAGGGTCGCCACGGCCGCGGCCTTGAGGACGTGGTGCAGGCGGCGCCGGGGCTGCGGCAGGGCGATGTGCGTGGCCGAGTCGTCAGAAGCACGCAGGATGCGGGCGCAGTCCGCGGCGGTCGGGCGGCGGCGCGGGGACAGCGAGGTCATCAGCGTCAGCAGGCGGTGCAGGTCGGTGGGGAGGTCGTCGGGGACCGCGGGCCGGCGGTGCAGGCGGGCGACGGCCGACTCGATCTCGCTGCCCTCGAACTCGCGGCGGCCGGTGAGGCATTCGAGCAGGACCAGGCCGAGCGCGTAGACGTCGACGGCGCTGCCGGGGTCCTCGCCGCGCACCTGTTCCGGGGCCAGGTAGGCGGCGGTGCCGACGACCTGGTCGGACCTGGTGAGCCGGGTCGTGCCGACCAGGCGGGCGAGGCCGAAGTCGGCGAGGTGGGCGTTGCCGTCCTCGTCGAGCAGGATGTTGGACGGCTTGATGTCGCGGTGCACCACGCCCGTCTCGTGCACGTGGGCGAGCGCCTCGGCCAGGTCGGCGCCGAGCAGGCGGACCTCACCGACTGTCAGCGGGGCGCTGTTGATGCGCTCGCGCAGCGTGCAGCCGTCGATGAGCTGGAGGACGACGAACGGCGTGCCGTCGCTCGTCCCGGCGTCGTGCACGTCCACGAGTCTGGGGTGCGACAGCGAGGCCAGGGTTCTGACCTCGTTGTCGAACCTCCGCTCGTGGGAGACCTCGGAGCCGTTGTGGAACAGCTTGACCGCCACGTGCCGTTGCAGCCGGGTGTCCCAGGCGCGGTGGACGTCGGCCATGCCACCCGTGCCCAGCAACTCGGCGAGCACGTACCTGTCGGCGAGGAGGCGGTCCGGCGGCATGGCGGCCTTCCTGTCGGCTGTCGGCTGCCTGCCTGGTTCCCGCATTCTTCGAGCGCAAACATCTTTTTCGGCCTCAGCGGCCGGAAAGTGCCTCCGGCACGCTGGCGTGCAGCTCGATCATCTCGTTCAGCGTGGTCGCGCGCAGGGCCCGCAGGACGCTCCCGGCCGGTGCCACGACCCGCAGCGGTGTGCCCTTGTCGACGCCGCGCAGGTGGTACTCGACCAGCACGGACAGCCCGGACGACGCCATGAACGACACGTCCGTCACGTTCAGCACCACCGCGAGCCGGCGGTCCGCGGCCTGGGCGAACGCCTCGTCCAGGTGCTCGCGCAGCAGCGGCGCGGTGTAGGTGTCGACCTCGCCGGTGATCTGGAGGACCATTGCGTTGTCCCGCAGGTCGGTCTTGGCTTCCACTGGTGTCACTCCTCCCGAGATCCCCGTTTCCAGCCTGTCACGCCGGGCACGGGTTGTCGATCAACGGGCGGTGTGGGTCAGGCCTCGTCCGGCGCGGTCAGACGCGCGTCGGGGGCCTGGCGCGGATCGGGGGCCTGGCGCGGGTCGGGGACGGCCCGCGCGCAGCGCAGCCGTGCGAGCTGCCGCAGCAGTTCCTGGCGGACGGGCTCGACGTCGGCGACGAGCGCTGCGAGCTCGTCCAGGCCGGCGGCGTCCGGGTGGTCCCGGCGCCACCGCTCCAGCTGCCGCGCCATCGCCGCCTGCCCGGCACCCGCGTCGCGGTACTCGTCGTCGAGCCGGTCGCACCACGAGCTGTCGGCCTGCTCCGGTGCCATCCCGGCCAGGTCGCTGATGAAGCCGCGGGCCTCGGCGAGCTCGGCGCGCAGGTTCGCCAGCGCGACGGGCAGCATCTCGATGCCCAGTTCCGACACGTCCTGCCCGGCTGACCGTTCGTCTCCCACTCCGGCGACGATACGAACGGCACCGCCTTCACAGGCCTGAGCAGCACCGATCGCACACGAAAGTGTGTACCGGAGCGTGGTTGGCCGGGTGCGGTCCGGGCATTCTCGCCGCGTGCGGTGAGAGGAGTCCCGTCAGGCGCCGGTGGACCGGGGCGTCGGGCGGTCGACATCGGCGGGGGCGTGACCGGCAGGCCGCGCCCCCCGCCTCCACCCGTGCCGCGGGGTGAGGTCGCGCCGGGTGGGAGGATCGTCCGGTGTCAGCAGGAACCAACGACATCGAGAAGGCGGTCGGCGTGCTCCGCGCCGGAGGCCTGGTGGCCCTTCCCACGGAGACCGTCTACGGCCTGGGCGCGAACGCCGAGGACCCGGC
The DNA here is from genome assembly GCF_040647275.1 of Lentzea sp. NPDC042327. Classification (NCBI taxonomy): domain Bacteria; kingdom Bacillati; phylum Actinomycetota; class Actinomycetes; order Pseudonocardiales; family Pseudonocardiaceae; genus Lentzea; species Lentzea sp. NPDC042327. The sequence continues at coordinate 2,675 of NZ_JBEZBX010000024.1, read as the reverse complement.
CGCGGTGCGCCGCGTGTTCGAGGCCAAGGGCCGCCCGCCCACGCACCCGCTGATCGTCCACATCGGCAGCGCCGGCCAGTTGGCCGACTGGGCGGAGGACGTGCCCGCCACCGCGCGGCTGCTGGCGGAGCGGTTCTGGCCGGGACCGCTGACGCTGGTCCTGCGCCGCGGTGCCCGAGTACCGCTGGAGGCGACGGGCGGCCTGGAGACGGTGGCCCTGCGCGTGCCCGACCACCCCGTGGCGCTGGCGCTGCTCTCGGCGTTCGGCGGCGGCGTGGCGGCCCCCTCCGCGAACCGCTTCGGCTCGGTCAGCCCCACCACGGCCGACCACGTCCGCGCGGAGCTCGGCGACGCCGTCGACCTCGTCCTGGACGGCGGCCCCTGCGCGGTCGGCGTCGAGTCGACCATCGTCGACGCCACCGGTGACGTCCCGAGCGTGCTCCGGCCCGGCGGCGTGACCCGGGAGGAGCTCGAAGAGGTGCTGGGCGTGCCCGTGGCGGTGCACTCGACCAGCAGCGTCCGGGTGCCGGGCCAGCACCCCTCGCACTACGCGCCGCGGGCACGGGTCGTCCTCGTCGAGCCGGAGCAGGTCGTCGCCGAGGCGGAGCTCGTGCAGGGCATGGGGCACCGGGTGGGGGTGCTGGTGCCCGCGTCCCACACCGGTGCCGAGCCGGACGTGCACGCCGTGGTGCGCGTCCCCGACTCGGACGCCGCCTACGCGCGGGGGCTGTACGGCTTCCTGCGGGAGCTCGACCAGCGGGACTGCGACGTCGTCGTGGCCTCGCCGCCGGAGGAGGCCGGGCTGGGGCTCGCCATCGCCAACCGGCTGCACCGCGCCGCGGGACCCCGGCCGACCGACTGAGGCGGCGCGGCCGGGGGTGGGCGCGGACGTGGCGGGAGTTCGGCTCATGGCGGGGCGTCCAGTCGGCGGCGGATGTCCGCTGTGACGGGGACGCCCCGGGCCGCGTGAGTCCGGTCGGTGGCGGGATGCCCTGGTCGCGTGACTCCCGCCGACACCGGGCCATGCCGTCGTGACGGACGCCCTAACCGCAGGACTCCCGCCGACAGCAGGACGCCCCAACTGCAGGAGTCCCGCCGGCGGTCGTGACTAGTCCGCCGTGACCGGAGCGTCCAGCCCACGCGCCGCGACCAGGCGTGCGCTGCCGTCGGCGAGCCGGTAGCAGAGGCCGACGACGGCCGCCTTGCCCGTGGCGACCCGGTCGGCGAGCAGGCGGGAGCGGTCGAGCAGCAGGTCCACGGTGCGGCTGACGTGTTCGGCGAGGACCTCGTCGGCCTCCACGCGGCCGGCGGCGCGTGCCGCCAGCACGCTGGGGGTCACCCGTTCGACGACGTCGCGGATGTACCCGGCGGGCACCGCGCCCTCGTCGAGGGCCGCGCACGCGGCGGCGACCGCACCGCAGGCGTCGTGGCCGAGGACCACGACGAGCGGGCAGTCCAGCACGTCCACGCCGTACTCGACGCTGCCGATCACCTCGGCGCCGACGACGTGGCCCGCTGTGCGGACCACGAACAGGTCGCCCAGACCGCGGTCGAAGATGATCTCGGCGGCCAGTCGCGAGTCCGAGCACCCGAACAGCACGGCGAACGGGCGCTGCGCCGGTGCGATCTCGGTGCGGCGGGTCGCGTCCTGGTTCGGGTGCTCGGGCGTACCGGCGACGAACCGGTGGTTGCCCGACAGCAGCAACTCGAAGGCTTCCTGGGGCGTCGGGGAGGTCAGCTCGGCCATGATCACAGACTAGGTGAAATCCGGCGCCGTGCCGACTGGCCGGGTCAAGACATCTCGGCCGCGCGCGTTCGCAGGACCGCGAGGGCCTCGTCGGCGTGAACGGTGAAGTTCAGCTCGCCCTTGATCAGGCGGAGCACCGTGCGGTCGATGTCGATGACGAACGTGCGCCGCTTCGCGCGCAGCGGGCTGAACCGCCGCCACACGCCGAACTGCTTCGCGACCGCACCGTCCGCATCGGACAGAAGCGGGTAGTCGAAGCCGTAGGTGGTGGCGAACGTGCGCTGTTTGGACACGGTGTCCGGGCTGATGCCGATCCGGTGTGCGCCGACCTCGCCGAACTCCGCCGCCAGGTCGCGGAAGTGGCAGCTCTCCTCGGTGCAGCCGCCGGTCATCGCCGCGGGGTAGAAGAACAGCACGACCGGGCCCGTGGCCAGGAAGGCCGACAGGGTGCGCGGTTCGCCGTTGTCGTCGGTGAGGGTGAAGTCGGGTGCGATGTCTCCTTGTTCCACCCGGGGTCTTCGGGTCCGTACCGAGTATGGATTGGTCCACGGAAGAGTGCATGACAGACGGGATTCCACGCCGGTTGTATGTCCACTGTGGACGAAAAACTCATTTGTGCAGGTCACGCGCGATTTGCGGATTCTTCGGTAACGAACCGATAACCGCACCCATCCGATCGGCCGTGCGGTGCGAACTACTCACATCAACTGCTCGAAACCCCTTGGAGATGTCCCGTCATGAACAAGACCGTCCGCAAGACCGTCCTGGCCGTCGGCGCCGCCTCGCTCGCCCTCTTCGGCGCGGCCTGTGGCTCGGGTGACATGGCCAGCTCGAGCTCCACCACCGCGACCACGTCGGCGACCTCGATGGCACCGCCGTCCTCGTCGGCGATGGCCGACCCCGCCTCGAACCTCGTCGGCCCCGGCTG